>CAXTLC010000033.1:0-51408 GCA_964245075.1 uncultured Acetobacteraceae bacterium | reverse complement strand
CATGAGCTGCTGGCCTCCAACCCAGCCAGCAACTTGAATCAGAAAACCGCCCGCACCAGAACCCCCCGACTCAAAACCAGCCGGTCATGCTCTAGCTCGGGGACAGGGCAGGTATCGCAAAAAAAAGAAATGCAGGAATCAATATGTTGAATGAAAAGAGATTTCATTTACCAATAACTTTTGACACACTTTCTGCTGATATGCGAAGTGTATTTGAAGTTCGACGCAACGGATAAGATGGAACTGAAAGAAAAACACAAATGTCGAATGGAGAGTTTTCCAAATTAAAGTCAGAAAAACTTATGTTTTGCGAACGTTTCACCGGAAAATCCAAGTAATAGAAACCATCGCCATATTTTTCTACTGAATTTACTCCTACATTATCCAGAAACGGGTCTGAACCGCATTTGTAACCGTTGGCTGACATATCGTATTCGTTGTTAGTCAAACCTTCTATACGAAAACTTACCCTTAACATTCTAATAAATCGCCCATTTTGCGTACGAATAGTCCGCTGGCTTTTTTCAAGACCAGCATCCGAGATGTGCGCCGCTAAAGGTAAAGCACAACTTTGTAGCAAAACTGCCAGCACTCCCAATTCTATAACGCACCTTTTGTGCTGATACATCACGGGCCTATTAGATGTGTTATCACCTCTTGCCCTCCAATTTGACCGTGGGTTAGGTTCACATTAGCAAAATACGTTGTAAATTTAGAGACGGGTTGGCCCCAATCGCCACCCAAACCAGCCACATCATTGCTAAACTCTGCCGGATTGCCTCCGGCTGCATTTAGGTCAATCCAGGTGTTTGCATGAGACGCTACATTTGCATAACTCGGCGTAAAATACGAAACAGGATCTAATGTAATCAGAGCGTCAACCTTTACTCCTGATGAAGCCACTACCGTAGCAGCAGTGTCTCCTCCATAGCTATGACCGATCACTACAACATGCCCTGAAGCTGCCGCTATGTAGTTAGCAAGTCCAATGCTGAAGGCGATGTTGGTGCCGTCCGGCCAGCCAAGCCCCTTGGCGACGAGCGGGGGCCAGCGCCAAGCATCCGCCAGCAAGTAACGCTGGCCGACGATGTGCTGGCCAATGTCTTCCGGGAACGCAAAGGAGGTCGCGTCCCATCCAAGCAGCGTTCGAAGCGGAAACAGCCACAAAGCGGCAGCCAAACCCAAGCTGGCCGCCATCGCATACTCAGCAGTTGCTTTGTTGGACATACGCCGTTGACGCCGCTCGCCAGGCACCGTGACGCCATCCGGGCACACCGCAAGGCTGCTCGGCAGCTTGAGCGTCTCAAGCCTGCGCCGGGCAACCCCTCGCAGCCGGGTTGCCCGGGCGCCCGGCTCCCATCGCCGCCGCTTGCCGAAACACCAGGCAAACCGGCCAGTTCGCCGGCTCACGGGAATGCCAACCGCCGTTAGCCTATGACGCCGCCAGGATGCGCCGGGCCAGCTTCAGGTGCGGCTGGTCGATCATGGCGCCGTCCAGCGTCAGCACGCCGGCGTCCGGGTTGGCCGCGAAGGCCGCCTCCACCCGCTGCGCCCAGGCCACCCGGGCGGGCGCCGGGGTGAACGCCGCGTTGGCCGGGCCGATCTGCGCCGGGTGGATGCACAGCTTGCCGGCGAACCCGTCGCGGGCCGCCGCCGCCGCCTCGGCCGCCATGCCCGCGGCGTCCTTCGGGTCCGGCCAGGGCGTGTCCACCGCCGGCACCCCGGCCCACGCGGCGGCCAGCAGGGTCGCGGCGCGCGCCGCGGCGACCGCCGCCCCGTAGCCGTCCGGCCCGCGCGGGGCCACCCCGAGGTCGGCCGACAGATCCTCCGCCCCGAAGCACAGCGCCAGCAGCCGCGGCGGGGACCCGGCGTAGTCCATCGTCCGCAGGGAAGCCGCCGTTTCCGTCACCAGCGCGAGCACGCCGATGCCGCCGGCCGGCAGGCCGTGCGACGCTTCCAGCGCTTCCAGGTGGTGGTGGAGCGCCAGCAGGTCGGCCGGGCCGGTGCATTTCGGCAGCAGCAGCGCGCGGGGCCGGGCCGGCACGATCGCGGCCAGGTCCGGCAGGTACCACGGCGTGCCGCGCGGGTTCACCCGCACCACGGCCGGGCGCTCGACCGGCAGCATGGCGGCCACCATGCCCCGGGCGGCGTCTTTCTGGCCCGGCGCCACCGAATCCTCCAGGTCCAGGATCACCGCGTCGGCGTCCGAGGCGAGCGCCTTGGCGGCCTTGCGCTCGGAGTCGCCTGGCGCGAACAGCAGGGAGCGCAGCTTCATGCCTTCATCACCGCCGGCGTGCGGCGGCGCATCAGGGCGGCGCGCTCGCAGGTGGCGACCAGCACGTCGGCCTGGTTGAACGCCTCGTGCCGCAGGGTGACGATGCCGGCGTCCGTGCGCGAGCGGCTGTCGCGCACGCCGACGACGGTGGTGAGCGCCCGCAGGGTGTCGCCGGGGAAGACGGGGGCGGGGAAGCGCACGTCCGTCATGCCCATGTTGGCGACCGCGGTGCCGTTGGTGGTGTTGTGCACCGTCATGCCCACCAGCAGGCCCAGGGTGAGCAGGGAATTGACCAGCGGGCGGCCGTACTCCGTCCCCTTCATGTACTCGGCGTCCAGGTGCAGCCGGGCCACGTTCATCGTCATGCCGCAGAACTGCACGTTGTCGGACTCGGTCACCGTGCGGGTCCATTCCGCGTCGATCACCTGGCCCGGCCGGAACTCCTCGAAGAACAATCCCGCCACCCTGCCGCATCCTCCCGACCTTGGCCCGACCTTGGAACAATCTTGCGCGGCGGGGCGCGATATGCAAATCACCCGATCAATCAAAGGGGACGCCAGGATGGCAGAGCCGATCCTGCAGACGACGGGGCTGACCAAGGAATTCCGCGGCTTCGTGGCGGTGGGCGGCGTCGATCTCCAGGTCATGCCCGGCACGATCCACGCGCTGATCGGGCCGAATGGCGCGGGCAAGACCACCTGCTTCAACCTGCTGACCAAGTTCCTGCAGCCGACGCGCGGAACGATCCGCTACGAGGGCCGGGACATCACGCGCCTCAAGCCGGCGCAGATCGCGCGGCTGGGGCTGGTGCGGTCGTTCCAGATCTCCGCCGTGTTCCCCCACTTGACCGCGCTGGAGAACGTGCGGCTGGCGCTGCAACGCGCCCGCGGCGGCTCGTACGACTGGTGGCGGGCCGAGGGGCTGCTGCGGGTGTATGATGACAAGGCGCGGGCGCTGCTGGATGACGTCGGCCTGTCCGAGCACCACGAGACCCCGGCGGTGCTGCTGTCCTACGGCCGCAAGCGCGCGCTGGAGATCGCGACCACCCTGGCGCTTGAGCCGCGGATGCTGCTGCTGGACGAGCCGACCGCGGGGATGACGCACGAGGACGTGGACCGCATCGTGGCGCTGATCCGCCGCATCCGGGCCGGGCGCACGATCCTGATGGTGGAGCACAACCTGTCCGTGGTGGAGGGCTTGTGCGACCGCATCACGGTGCTGACGCGCGGCCGGGTGCTGGCGGAAGGCGACTACGCCACCGTGTCGCGCAACCCCGATGTGGTTTCCGCCTATCTCGGCACCGACGCGCCCGCGCATGTTTGAGGTGAGGGGGCTCCATGCCTGGTACGGCGAGAGTCACGTGCTGCACGGCGTGGATTTCGACGTGGGCGAGGGAGAGGTGGTGACGTTGCTGGGCCGCAACGGCGCCGGCAAGACCACGACCATGAAGTCCATCATGGGCCTGGTGCCGCGCCGGGCCGGCTCCATCGTGTTCCGCGGGCGCGAAACCGTCCGGATGCGGCCCGACGAGGTGGCGCGCGCCGGCATCGCCATCTGCCCGGAGGAGCGCGGCATCTTCTCCAGCCTCAACGTGACGGAGAACCTGATGCTGCCGCCGGTGATCGCGCCCGGCGGGCTGGACGTGCCCACCATCTACGCGCTGTTCCCCAACCTCAAGGAACGCGCCACGTCGCAAGGCACCAAGCTGTCCGGGGGCGAGCAGCAGATGCTGGCGATCGGCCGCATCCTGCGGACCGGCGCCCGCTTCCTGCTGCTGGACGAGCCGACGGAGGGGCTGGCGCCGGTGATCGTGCAGCAGATCGGGCACACCATCCGTGAGTTGCGCAAGAGCGGCTTCACCGTGCTGCTGGTGGAACAGAACTTCCGCTTCGCCGCCACCGTCGCCGACCGCCACTACGTGATGGAGCATGGCCGGGTGATCGACATGATCCCGAACAGCGAGATCGAGGCGAACATGGGCAAGCTGCACGAATATCTCGGCGTTTGACGCCGCGGGGGAGAGCACGGGAATGGATCTGAAACGACGGCTGCTGCTCGGCGCGGCAGGGGCGGCGGCGATAGGCGGGCGCGCACGGGCGCAGGCGGCTGGCCTCAAGATCGGCGTGCTGACCGACATGGGCGGCGTGTACCGGGACGTGGCCGGCCCGCTCGCCGTGCTGGCGGTGCGGCAGGCGCTGGAGGAAGCGGGCGTGGGCGGCGGCAGCGGCCTGGCGGTCGAGGTGCTCTCGGCCGACCACCAGAACAAGGCGGACGTCGCCGCCTCCGTCGCGCGCGAGTGGTTCGACCGCGACGGCGTGGACCTGATCGTGGACGGGGTGAACTCCGCCTGCGGGCTGGCCATCGCCGGGGTCGCGAAGGAGAAGAACAAGGTTTACGTCAACAACGGCGCAGCGACCTCCGACCTGACCGGGCCGCAGTGCAACGCCAACACGATCCATTGGGCCTACGACACCTACATGCTGGCCAAATCGACCGGCGGCGCGCTGGTGAAGGCGGGCGGGTCGAGCTGGTTCTTTATCACCGCCGACTACACCTTCGGCCACACGCTGGAGCGGGAAACCACCGCGTTCGTCACCGCCTCCGGCGGCAGCGTGGCTGGCAGCGCCGCCTACCCGTTCCCGACCACGACGGATTTCTCCTCCCAACTGCTCGCCGCGCAGAGCAGCGGGGCCAAGGTGATCGGGCTGGCCAGCGCCGGGGTGGACACCAGCAACCAGATCAAGCAGGCGCACGAGTTCGGCATCCCGCAATCCGGCATCAAGATGGCGGCGCTGCTGGCGTTCATCTCGGACGTCCACGCGGTCGGGCTGGAGATCGGCCAGGGGCTGGTGCTGACCAACAGCTTCTACTGGGACGGCAACGACCGCACCCGGGCGTTCGCCAACCGGCTGAAGCCGAAGGCGCCGAACGTGCGGCCCGGCATGGTGCATGCCGGCGACTATGCCAGCGTGCTGCACTACCTCAAGGCGGTGCGGGGCATGGGCGTGGCCGAGGCGAAGAAGGACGGCGCCGCCACTGTTGCCCGCATGAAGGCGATGCCCACGGACGACGATGCGTTCGGCCCGGGCAGCATCCGCCCGGACGGCAGGGTGATCCACCCGTCCTTCCTGTGGCAGGTGAAGTCCCCGGCCGAGAGCAAGGGCCCGTGGGACTACTACAAGCTGCTCGCGACCACGCCGGCCGACCAGGCCTTCCGCCCGCTGGCGGACGGCAAGTGCTCCCTCGTCACGTAGGAGGTTCCTGTGACCCCTCGCCGCACCCTCCTGCTTGCCGCCTCCGCCGCTGCAATCCTGCCCTTGCGCCGGGTGCGCGCCCAAGCCGCCCCCGCCATCAAGATCGGCGTGCTGGGGGACCAGTCCGGCTTCTACCGGGACCTGAGCGGCCCGGTGGCGGTCGCCTGCGTGCGGCAGGCCATCGAGGAGATGGCGCCGCACCTGGGCGGGGCGAGCGTGGACGTGCTGGTGGGCGACCACCAGAACAAGCCGGACATCGGCGCCTCCATCACGCGCCAATGGTTCGACCAGGACGGGGTGGACATGGTCATCGACTGCCCCAACAGCGCGGTGGCGCTGGCGGTGGGCAGCGTGTGCCGCGAGAAGGACCGCGCCTACGTCAACAGCGCGGCCATGACCGCGGACCTGACCGGCCCGCAATGCGCGCCCACCACGGTGCATTGGACCATGGACACCTGGGCGCTGGCCCGCTCCACCGGCGGCGCCCTGGTGAAGGCGGGCGGCACGTCCTGGTTCTTCATCACCGCCGATTACGCGTTCGGCACGGCGCTGGAGCGGGACACCACCAATTTCGTCAAGGGGGCCGGCGGCACGGTGGCGGGCGCCGTGCGCGCGCCGTTCCCGACCAGCGACTTCTCCTCCTTCCTGCTGCAAGCGCAGGCGTCCGGGGCCAAGGTGATCGGGCTGTGCAACGCCGGGTCGGACACGGTGAACGCCATCAAGCAGGCCGGCGAGTTCGGGCTGACGCAGGCGGGGATCAAGCTGGCCGGGCTGCTGGTGTTCATCAGCGACGTGCACGCCCTGGGGCTGCAAACGGCGCAGGGGCTGAACCTGACGGAGAGCTTCTACTGGGACCTCAACGACCGGACGCGCGCCTTCACCGCCCGGGTGATCAAGAAGACCAGCGGCTACCATCCCGGCATGGGCCAGGCCGGCTGCTACGGCGGCACGATCGCCTACCTCAAGGCGGTGGCGGCGCTGGGGGCGGCGGAGGCGAAGAAGAGCGGCACGGCCACGGTGAACAAGATGAAGTCCATGCCGACGGACGACGACGCGTTCGGCGCCGGGTCGATCCGCGCGGACGGACGCGCGCTGCACCCGACCTTCCTGTTCCAGGTGAAGACGCCGGCGGAAAGCAAGGCACCGTGGGACTACTACAAGCTGGTCGCCACCACGCCGGCGGACGCGGCGTTCCGCCCGCTGGGCGAGGGCGGCTGCCCGCTGGTGCACGCATGATCCGCCGCCGCGGGCTGCTTGCCGGCGGGGCGGCGCTGGCCGCCTCGTCCCGCGCCCGGGCGCAAGGCGCGCCGGTCCGGCTCGGCGTGCTGAACGACCTGTCCGGCCCGTACCGGGACACCGGCGGCACGCTGTCCGCCGATTGCACGCGGCAGGCCGTGCGCGATTTCGGCGATCACGGCTTCGCGGTGGAGGTGATCGCCGCCGACCACCAGAACAAGCCGGACGTCGGCGCGTCCATCGCCCGGCAATGGTTCGACCAGGACGGGGTGGACGTCATCCTGGACCTGCCGACCTCGTCCGTGGCGCTCGCGGTCAGCACCGTGGCGCGGGAGAAGAACAAGGTGCTGCTCGCGTCCGGCCCCGGCACGGTGGACCTGACGGGGGTGCAGTGCTCGCCCAACACGGTGCACTGGACCTACGACGTGTACATGCTGGCCAGGTCCACCGGCGGCGCCATGGTCAAGAGCGGCGGCGATAGCTGGTTCTTCATCACCGCCGACTACATCTTCGGCCAGCAGCTCGCCGACCAGACCGGCCGGTTCGTCAAGCTCGCCGGGGGCAAGGTGCTGGGGGAGACGCGGTACCCGTTCCCCGCCACGTCGGACTTCTCGTCCTTCCTGCTGCAAGCGCAGGCTTCCGGCGCCAAGGTGCTGGGCCTGGCCAACTCGGGCGCGGACACGATCAACGCGGTGAAGCAGGCGGTGGAGTTCGGGCTGTCCGGCAGCATGAAGTTCGCGGCGCTGCTGATGTACATCAGCGACGTCCATGGGCTCGGGCTACCCACGGCGCAGGGGCTGGTGCTGACCGAGAGCTTCTACTGGGACCTCAACCCCCGCACCCGGGCGTTCTCCGAGCGGCTGCGCGTCCTGGCGCCGGAGCGGCGGCCGAACATGAACCATGCCGGATGCTACGGGGCGGCGCTGCACTACCTCAAGGTGGCGGCGCAGATGGGGGCGGCGGCGGCCAAGGCGGACGGGCGCGCCGCCGTGGCGGGCATGAAGGCGCTGCCCACCGACGACGACGCGTTCGGCCGCGGCTCCATCCGGGAAGACGGGCGCGGCCTGTTCCCGGCCTACCTGTTCCAGGTCAAGAGCCCGGCGGAAAGCAAGGCGCCGTGGGACTACTACAAGCTGCTCGCCACCACCCCGGCCAGCGAGGCCTGGCGCCCGCTCGCCGAAGGCGGCTGCTCTCTCGTCCACAGCTAGGCGCCCGCAATGTTCACCATCTTCGGCTACCCGGCGCCGCTGCTGTTCGGCCAAGTGCTGCTGGGGCTCATCAACGGGGCGTTCTACGCGCTGCTGTCGCTGGGCCTGGCGATCATCTTCGGCATGCTGGGCCTCATCAACTTCGCCCACGGCGCGCTGTTCATGGTGGGCGCGTTCGTGGCGTGGATGCTGCAGAACTACCTGGGGCTGGACTACTGGTGGGCGCTGCTGCTCGCCCCGCTGATCGTGGGCCTGTTCGGCGTGCTGCTGGAGAAGTCGGTGATCAGCCAGCTTTACCGGATCGACCCGCTGTACGGGCTGCTGCTCACCTTCGGCCTGGCGCTGATCCTGGAAGGGGTGTTCCGCAAGGAGTACGGCTCCTCCGGCCTGCCGTACCGGATCCCGCCGTCGCTGTCCGGCGGCACCAACCTCGGCTTCATGTTCATGCCGAACTACCGCGCTTGGGCGGTGGCGGTGGCGCTCGTCACCTGCCTGGCGGTATGGCTGGTGATCGAGAAGACGTCGGTGGGTGCCAAGTTGCGGGCGGCGACGGAGAATCCGGGCCTGGTGCAGGCGTTCGGCGTGAACGTGCCGCGGATGATCACGCTGACCTACGCCGGCGGCGTGGCCCTGGCGGCGTTCGCCGGGGTGCTGGCAGCGCCGATCTACTCGGTGAACCCGAACATGGGGTCCAACCTGATCATCGTCGTGTTCGCGGTGGTGGTGATCGGCGGCATGGGGTCCATCCTGGGGTCGATCGTCACCGGGTTCGGGCTGGGGGTCGCGGAAGGGCTGACCAAGGTGTTCTACCCGCAGGGTTCGGCCACGGTGGTGTTCGTGGCCATGGTGATCGTGCTGCTGGCGCGCCCCGCCGGGCTGTTCGGCAAGGCGGCCTGAATGTTCGGTTTCTCCCGGCCGCAAGGCTTCGCGTTCGTGGCGCTGCTGGCGCTGATCGCCGTGTGCCCGTTCGTGCTGTACCCGGTGTTCCTGATGAACGTGCTGTGCTTCGCCCTGCTGGCGAGCGCGTTCAACCTGCTGATCGGCTTCGTGGGCCTGATGAGCTTCGGCCACGCCGCGTATTTCGGCATGGGCGCCTACGTGTCCGCCTTCGCCGCCAAGCAGTGGGGGCTGACGCCGGAACTGTCCGTGCTGCTCGGCGGGGTCGTCGGCGGCGCGCTGGGCGCGGTGTTCGGCGGCCTGGCGATCCGGCGGCAGGGCATCTACTTCGCCATGATCACCCTGGCGCTGGCGCAGATGAACTACTTCTTCTGCTTGCAGGCGTCGTTCACCCACGGCGAGGACGGCATCCAGCAAGTGCCGCGCGGCGCGCTGTTCGGCTTGGTCCCGCTGAGCAGCGACGGAGCGATGTACTGCTTCGTGGCGGCGATCTTCCTGTTCTTCTTCCTGCTGATCCACCGCGTCGTGCATTCGCCGTTCGGCCAGGTGCTGAAGGCGATCCGGGAAAACGAGCCGCGCGCCACCTCGCTCGGCTACCGGACGGACGACTACAAGCTGATCGCGTTCATCCTGTCCTGCTTCATCGCCGGGATCGCCGGGGGCACCAAGGCGCTGGTGTTCGGCATCGCGACCTTGACGGACGTGAACTTCACCACCTCGGGCGAGATCGTGCTGATGACGCTGGTGGGCGGCATGGGCACCATCTTCGGCCCGGCGGTGGGCGCGCTGGTGCTGAAGGCGATGGAGAACTACCTGGCAAGCTTCGGCGACGTGGTGACGATCGTGCAGGGCTGCATCTTCGTGCTCTGCGTGCTGGCGTTCCGGCGCGGGGTGATCGGGGAACTGGGCGCGCGGCTGAAGCTGGCGCTGTAGGCATCGTTGATCCGGTTCCAGCGCACAAAGCGTACCGAGCCGGCTTCGAGGCGCCGTGTTCCCGGCACGGCAAGCCTCGTTGACCAGCGGAAGGGAGCGCCTGGCCGGATGCGTGGTTTCCCTCGATGACGGCTGCCCCGCATCCTGCGGGGGCCGAGGCCACGCCAGATGCCGGAGACGACGCTGGCGTGATTGAGCAGGCTCTCAGCCGTTGCGGAAGGTGTAGCTGTAACCGTTGAGAGCGGGCGCCCCGCCCAGATGGGCGTACAGCACCCTTGATCCCTTGGGAAAGAAGCCCTTCTGCACGAGGTCGATCATGCCCTGCATGGACTTGCCCTCATAGACCGGGTCGGTGATCATCCCTTCCAGGCGGGCGGACAGGCGGATCGCCTCCACCGTTTCCTTCGAGGGCACGCCGTAAACCGGGTAGGCGTAGTCCGTCAGCAGGACGACATCGTCCTCCGCCACGGCCGGGCGGCCGATGAGGTCCGCCGTTCTCTGCGCGATGTCCAGCACCTGGGCCTTGGTCTGCGCCGGCGTGCAGGACGCATCGATGCCGATGACGTTGCGCGCCCTGCCGTCGGCGGCAAAGCCCACGACCATGCCGGCATGGGTCGACCCGGTGACGGTGCAGACGATGATGTAGTCGAAGCGCAGGCCCAGCTCGGCTTCCTGTGCCCGCACTTCCTCGGCGAAGCCGACGTAACCCAGGCCGCCGAACTTGTGCACGGAAGCGCCAGCCGGGATGGCGTACGGCTTGCCGCCCTTGGCCTTCACATCCTCCAACGCTCTGGTCCAGCTTTCCCGGATGCCGATGTCGAAGCCTTCGTCCACGAGTTGCGTCTCGGCCCCCATGATGCGCGACAGCAGGATGTTGCCGACCCGGTCGTACACGGCATCCTCGTGCGGCACCCAGCTTTCCTGGATGAGGCGGCACTTCATGCCGATCTTGGCCGCAACCGCGGCCACCATGCGCGTGTGGTTGGATTGCACGCCGCCGATCGAAACCAGCGTGTCCGCGTTGCTCGCGATCGCGTCGGGCACGATGTATTCCAGTTTGCGGAGCTTGTTGCCGCCGAACGCCAGGCCCGAGTTGCAGTCTTCGCGCTTGGCGTAGATCTCGACGTCACCACCCAGATGGTCCGTCAAGCGGGCGAGCCGTTCGATCGGAGTGGGGCCGAAGGTCAGAGGGTAACGTTCGAAGTTGGACAGCACCTGGCGTTGCTCCATCGGATCAGTGACGGCATCCTACCAAGGATCGGCACCAAGCATGCTGTCAATTCGAACTGTCTTCAGGCTTGGTGGATGCCGCCACGGCGCTCGCAGCGCAGGGTGGGGCGGCGCATGCGGTTCAGCCAGGCGTGGATGCGCCCGGCCATTCAGCGATGACGACCCGGGCGCTGGCTGCCGTCCGCGCTACGCCGGGTGATGCGCCGCTGCGGTAGCCGTCGTCACAAAGGTAATCGCAAGAGTGTCAGTGATGCGTCTTCGTAAGGACAACCCTAACTCTTTGAGGAGTGCGTGAGCGCAGCGTCATGCACCGCCTCCGGAATGTGGGCCGTGCGGCGCATGACGCTCCCTTATGCACCCTGCCGCTCATGTCTTCGTGAAGGGGGCAAGGCGCAAGACATGAGGCGGCAACAAGCCAAACCATCCCCACGCGCGCTCACTGCAACGGCTCGACAGGCAGCGCCCACATCAACCCGCCTCTCGACGCCAGGGCGTTGCGCCCTCGCGGCAGGCCCAGCCTCGAACCCCTGCCCACGTCCCGGTCGAACATCTCGCCGTAGTTGCCCACCGCCTGGACCGCGTGGCGGAAGGCGTCGTCCGGCACGCCGAGGGCCTTGCCGATCCAGGGCACGGCGCCGGTGAGGCGCTGCACCGCCGGGTCGGAACTCTCCCGCATGCCGTCCACGTTCGCCTGGGTGACGCCGTGCTCCTCGGCTTGCAGCAGCGCCCACACCGTCCAGTCCACCAGCGAGGCCCATTGCGGGTCCCCCGTGTGGTAGGCCGGCGACAGCGGATCGAGCGAGATCGTGTCCGGCAACACGGTGAAGCGTTCGGTCTGGGCGTGGAAGGCGGCGCGCGCGTTGGCCATCCAGGAGACGTCGCCGGTGATGGCGTCGCAATGGCCGCCCACCAGCGCCGCTTCCATCTCGCCGCGCTCGGAATACGGGAAGCGCAGCTCCTTCTGCTGCAACCGCGGTTCGAGCGCGTCATACAGGCCCTGTTCCGGAGGCGAGGCGTTGATGAAGCAGACGCGGCGGCCACCCAGATCCGCGAGGGAGGCGATGTTCTTGTCGTTCGCCACCAGGAAGCCCTGGCCGTCGTAGAAGATTGGCGGGCCGAAGCCCGCGTCGTAGGCGGCGCCGACCACCGGGTTCGGGGTCGCGCCGAACAGCACGCTCACCTTGCGGTCGCGGACCGCGGCCAGGCCGCTCGGCTCGTCCGGCAGGGACACGATCCGGGCTTTGCCGGGATCGCCGAAGATCTCCGCGGCCATGGCCCGGCAGCCATCGGCGCCGAGCGCGGACAGGTTGCCGTGGGTGTCCGCCTCGGAATAATCGTCCACGTCTTCCACCACGCCGCAAGCGAGCGTCCCGGCCTGCCGCACGGCATCCAGGGTCTCGCCGGCCACCGAGGGCCTGGGCCAGGCGAGCAGGACGGCCGTCAACAGGGCCAGCGGTGTGGCTGCGGTCATCGTCGTATGCTTCGCTCCAGGTACGTAGAAAGGGGAGCAGGATGCCTCCGGCTCCCCTTTTCGTAGGTTTGTTGCAGGTCCTCAGGGCGTCCAGGCGCCCGAGGTGGGGATGCCAGGCGTGGTTGACGGGCGCGGATTGAAGTCGGCGGGCGCCGGGTCGATCAGCTTGCCGCCCACGTAGTCGGTCGGCACGATGTTGAGCGCGTAGCAGCCGCCGAGCGGGTAGTGCGGCAGGGCCGGCTTGGCGCCGGGCAGGATCTGGGCGTACTCGGCCGGCAGCGGGGCGGCGTAGCCCAGCAGGCGCGAATTGTCGAAGGCGGCCAGCATGTCGCCGATGTCCGGCACCTTGGCGTCGGCCGGCCCCACGTAGGCCTGGCCAAGCTGCGATTGGCCGAGCGCGAAGCCGCGGGTCTCGTCCGGCAGGTCGGCCAGCGGGGTGAGGTTGAACAGCTTGTCGATGAACTTGATGACCGAGCTGTGTTCGGCGTTCTGGTGGACGACCGCGTGCGCCTTGGCATAGGGCGAGATCACGATCGCCGGGATGCGCGAGGACGGCTCCAGCGGGTTGCCTTCCGGATCGTTCACCCGGGACGTGACGGCGGCGTGGTCGTACAGCCCGTCCGATTCGTCGTAGGTGATGATGATCGCGCTGTCCGGCCAGTACGGGCTGGCGGCGATGGCGTTCACCTCGTCGGCCAGGAGCTGTTCGGAGATCTGCGCGTCGGAGTAGCCCGGGTGGTCGTCGCTGCCGGGGAATGCCGCCCGCACGGCGGGGTTCGGGTCCAGCGGCACCAGGCCGTCGTTGTTGTCGTAGCCGCCGCGGACGTAGAACACGCCGCCGGTGCTGCCGAGCTGCTGGTTGCCCACGGCGGTGAAGAAGTCGTTCAGGCCGTGCAGGTGTGCGCCAGCGACGGCCGGGTTGTCGCCGACATAGCCGAAGTACTGCGGGCCGTTGTGGTGGACGATGTAGGAGCTGTGCAGCGGCAGCGCCGTGGAGTCGGTCGGCTCCGCGTCGTAGCCTTCCTGGAACCATCCCCAGTTGGTGGGCGCGATGCCGTCGCCGGCGATGCGCTGGATGTCATGCTGGACGTCGAGCAGGTCGAGCGCCGGGTTCGGGTCGCTGGCGACCGTGGCCTTGATGTCGGCGCCCATGAACGAAAGGGGCAGGCTGGCGTAGGTTTGGTTCAGGCCGGGGCTGTTCGGGTTCTCGTCGGCGGGGTTGTAGGCCGGCTTGGTTGGCGAGAAGTCGAGGTTGGAGCCGGGGAAGGGGCCGGGGTCGGCCACGATCGGCACGCCGCCGCTCTTCGCCACGGTGGGGCTGGCGGTGTTGCTGCTGCCCTGGCCCGGGTGCAGCGCCCACTGGGTCAGGCCGGACTGGCCTGCGATCAGCGCCAGGGCGTTGGGCGTGGACGGCCCGGTGACGGTCATGTGGAAGTTGTCGAACAGGGCGAAGCGGTCGGCGAACTGCCAGAGGTAAGGGGCGGTGTCGCAGTCGACGTGACCCATCGCCACCTCGGCCATCTGCTTCTGGATCAACGTCGGGTTCGACGCGGGGGCGGCGCCGGTGGCCTTGCTGACGATGTTGCCCGACGCGTCGGTGGTCAGGCCTTCCTCGTCCAGCGCGAAGCGGTCGTTCTGCGTGACGCCGTTCACGAAATGCTGGCTGTTGACGATGCCGGCGTGGGAGTGGTCAACCGATGCGGTGTCGGCCGGGTAGATCGGCACCGTGACGCCGCCAGGCGCCGTGACCGTTTGGGGGATCAGGAAGGGCGAGACCGTTCCCACCGAGCCATCCGTGCCCACGATCGGCTGGGTGAAGCCCGGCGTTTGCGACGCAGGCTGGCTGAACAGGCCGTGCGCGCCGGGGAAAGTGCCGAAATAGAAGTCGAACGAGCGGTTTTCCTGGAACAGGACGAACACGTACTTCACGCGCTGCTGCAACAGGGCAACCTTCTGCGCCGTCGTCAGGGCTGGCTGCTGCGCCATGTTCGTGGCGTAGCGGGCGACCATCTCGCTGCTCCTGGGCGCGATCGTGACGGCTTCGGGGGCGGCCTGCGCGAAGGCGGCGGCAGGCTGCAACAGCGCGGCCGTCGCCAGCATCGCGCATGATTGTCTGTAAAACTGTCTGGCTGTCATATCGTCCCACACCACCTGACCCGGAGTAAACGGACCGTTCACGGATGACCGGCCGCGCTTTCACGCGGGCGTGGTTAGAACGAGGTTTCCCGGCGCCGCCTACCACAGTTTGATGACATTCTCAGGACGGGGACATGGACAGCAACCGCGGACCGATCGTGGCTCTTATCGTGGTGGCCGTGCTGGTGGCTGCCGGGCTCTGGCTGGCGCAGCATTTGCGGGCAGACGCGCGCATCCAGGATTGCGTGATGGCGGGCCGCACCAACTGCGCCCCGGTCACGGCGGCTGCGCGGCCGTAAGGTCTAGTGCCCAAGCGCCGGCTCTTCCGGAGCGCTGTCCGAAGCCCCGCGGAGCGGGATGTCCCGCAAGCCTGCCGCGGTGGCCAGCGCCAGCACGAACAGCACCACGCAAGCGCCGAACGCGAGACTGAACCCGGCGGACAGCGCCTCGATCCCGGCGGCGTGCGCGGCGGGGCCGAGTGCCGCCAATTGCCCGCCCGGCTTGAACGCCCCCAGGTCGGTCATGCCCGTGTAGCCGCGCGCGGCGAGCCGGGCGCCGTAGGCGCCGGTCAGCAGGGTGCCGACCAGCGTGGCGCCGAACGCGCCGCCCATGGACCGCAGGAACAGCAGCGCCCCCGTCGCGGTGCCGACGTCCCGGGGGTCGGCCGCGTTCTGCACGGTGACCAGCACGTTGGGCAGGCAGACGCCGATGCCGATGCCGACCACCACCATGGCGAGCATCACCAGGACCAGCGGAGTGCTCTGTCCGACCAGCGCCAGCGCCGCGAAGCCGACGCACGCCGCGGCCAGGCCGCACAGGATCACCGCCTTGGTCCGGCCGAACCGGCGGGACAGTTGCCCGCCGGTGAACGCGCCCACCGTGTTGAACAGCAGGAACGGGATGACCAGGAAGCCGGACCGCGACGCGTCCGCCCCGCGGACGAGCTGGAAGAACAGCGGCAGCAGGAAGCTGGTGCCCAGCAAGCCGGCCGTCGTCAGGAACGCCAGGATCACGCCGCGGGCGAACACGGGCTCGCGGAACATGCGCGTGGGCAGGATCGCGTCCGCCACCCGCCGCTCGTGCCACACCAGGGCGGCGAACAGCGCGGCCGTGACCGCGACCAGCCCGCCCATCAGGGGCGAGATCCAGGGGTATTCGGTGCCGCCCCAGCTCAGCACCAGGAGGAAGGCGGTGACCGCGGCGGTCAGCACGGCGGCGCCGATGTAGTCGATCCGGCCGCCTGCCCGGCGCACCGGCAGGATCTTCAAGGCCCGGTTGCACAGCCACATCGCGGCCAGGCCGAGCGGCAGGTTCATCCAGAAGATGAACTGCCAGGACAGGTGATCCGTCAGCCAGCCGCCCACCACCGGGCCTGCCACGGACGCCACCCCCCAGGTGCCGGCCATGTAGCCCTGGTAGCGCCCGCGCTCCCGCGGGGAAACCACGTCCGCGATGGCGGCCTGCGCCATAGCCATCAGCCCGGCGCCGCCCAGGCCCTGCAAGCCGCGGAACACGATCAACTGGCCCAGCGACTGCGCGAGCGCGCAGAGGACGGACGCCACGATGAAGATCGCCAGCGCCGGCAGCAACAGGGCGCGGCGGCCATACAGGTCCGACAGCTTGCCGTAGATCGGCGTCGCCGCGGTGGAGGTCAGCAGGTAGGCCGAGACGATCCAGGACAGGTGGCCAAAGGCGTTCAGCTCCGCCGCGATGGTCGGCACGGCGGGGATCACCACCGTCTGGTCCAGCGCCGCCAGCAGGATGCAGAGCAGGATGCCGCTGATGACGCGAAGGATCTGCTGGTGGGAGAAGCTGGCCGGGCCAGGGTCGAGGGAAATGTCCAGGGCGGCGGCTTGGGGCGGCGGCATGGGTCAGCCTTACTCCCATAACCGCCGCGCGTCAGCCCTCCCCTTGCGGCGCCGGGCCGCGGGTGGTGTCCAGGCCCGTCACCACCGGCAGCTTGACCGGGCTGCCACCGGCCGCCGCCCCGTAGATCGCGGCGATCAGCTTCTGGTCCTGCAAGCCTTCCTCGCCCGGCGTGTGCGGCTCCACCCCCGCGGCCAGGGCCTGGGCGAAATGGTCCATCTCGCGGGCGAACTGGCTGCGCGGCGCGAAGCGGACCTGCTCGGTCGAGTTGCCGCGGCCAGACTTCTTGCCGATGGCCATGGCGATGTTATCGTAACCGAACGCCGGGTCGAGGCTGATGGAAGCTTCCGGCATGTGGGTCCGCAGCCAGCGGCTCTCGTGGAACGAGTAGCCGGAGGAGCAGGAAGCGATCACGCCGGACGGGAAGCGGAGGGAGAAGGAGCAGATGTCCTCCACCTGCTTGAACCGGTTGTCGTTCGTCGGCCGGGTGAGCGTTGCGGACACCTCCACCGGCTCCTCCCCCGTGATGTAGCGTGCGGCGTTGAGGCAGTACAGCCCGACATCGGGCAGCGAGCCGCCGCCGGCCATCGCGGCGTCGTGCCGCCATTGGCCGTTGTCGGCGTTGTTCTGGCCGTTGACCGCCTCGATCAGCCTGACCGGGCCATGCTCCCCGCTGCGCACCGCCGCGATCAAGGCGCGGTGGTGCGGCTCGTACTGGCAGCGGTAGGCGATCATCAGCTTGCGCCCGGCGGCCTTGCAGGCGTCCACCATGCGTTGCGCGTCCGCGACGGAGGTGGCCATCGGCTTCTCGCACAGCACGTGCTTGCCGGCCTGCGCGGCGCGGGCGGTGAACTCGGCGTGCATGGCGTTGGGCAGCACGATGTAGACGATGTCCACGTCCGGGTTGTCGCGCAGGCGGTCGAAGCTGGCGTAGTCGTACAGGTTCTGCTCCTTCACCCCGTACTGCGCGGCGACCGCCTGCGCCTTGGCGCGCTCGCCGCTGACCAGCGCGGCGACGCGGACGTGCGCCGCTTCGCCGAAGCCGGGCAGGATCTGCAAGAGGGACAGGTGGCCGAGGCCCACGACGGCCACGCCCAGCCGGCGCCCGGGCGGGTCGAAGGTCCGGACGCTCCCTTCCGCCTCCGTCGGGCTCATCAGCGGCGGCAAGTTGACCTTGCCGCCGGAAGTGGCGCCGAGCAGGCCAGGAGGCTGGTCGGCGGGCTGGTCGGCCGCTTGCGCCGCCTGCCCGGCGACGGCGGCGATGCCGGCGGCCGAGGTGCCGAGCAGGGCGCGGCGGGAGAATGGGGGCATGGCGGGGTTGCTCCGTGGTTGGGCGATGGAACGCGGCGGCGTTCCGCGGTTTGCTCACCTGGAGGAACGATGGAGGCGATGATGGAACACATGGACGTGCGCGCCGCCGGCGCGTCCTTCCACGCCATGACGGCAGGGTCGGGACCGGTGCTGCTCCTGCTGCACGGGTGGCCGGAGTTTTCCCTGACCTGGGAGCCGGTGATGCGGCGCCTGGCGGACCGCTTCACCCTCCTGGCGCCCGACCTGCGCGGCTTCGGGCGCAGCGACAAGCCGGATGGGGAGCAATGGGGTGCCGAGCAGCACGCGGCGGACATGCTGGCGCTGCTGGACGCGCTGGGCCACGGGCGGGTGGGCGTGGCCGGGCATGACGTGGGCGGCGCGGTCAGCCTGGCCCTGGCGCGGCGGGCGCCCGGGCGGCTGAGCGGGCTGATGTTCTTCGATTTCGCCTATCCCGGCATCGGCCGCCGCATGGGCACGCCCGACCGGCTGAACGAGATCTGGTACCAGTCCTTCCACCAGATGCCGTTCGCCCCTGCGCTGGTGGGGGCCAGCCGCGAGGCCTGCCGGGCCTATATCGGGCACTTCCTGCGGCATTGGTCATACCGCAAGGACGCGTTCGACGACGTGCTGGAGCAGTGGGTCGACACCTTCATGGCGCCGGGCAACCTCCGTGGCGGGTTCGCCTACTACCGCGCCGCGCACGAGCAGCGGCTGAAGGTGATGACGGAGCAGGCGGCGCCCCTGCCGCCGATCAGCCTGCCCGCCTGCGTGCGCTGGGCGGAGCATGACCCGATCTTCCCGTTCAGTTGGACGGACCGGCTGGGGGAAACCTTCACCGACCTGGACCTCGCCATGTTCGAGGGCGTCGGGCACTTTCCGCACCGCGAGGACCCGGACCGTGCCGCGGCGGAGATCGCCGGGTTCTTCAGCCGGATCGGGCCGTAGAGAAGCGCCGCCGGCCCCAGCGCAGGATCGGCTGCTCGGCCAGCAGGTGCAGCGCGACGGCGGCCAGCAGGCAGGTCGTGGTGGCTGCGGCCAGGTAGGCAGGCACCGTTGCCGCCGAGGCCGGCAGGCGCGCGAACGCCACCCGCAGCGCCCGCATCGGGAAGGGATGCGCCAGGTACAGCGCGTAGGACGCGTCCCCCAGCAGCAGCAGCCAGCCCGGCAGGCCGCGCCAGGACAGGGCGGAGAACACCAGCAGCGCCGCGGGCACCCCCCGGGCCAGCGCCCGCGGGGTCTCGCCCGGCATCTGCGCGGCGAGGGCCACGGCCGCCAGGCAGGCGAGCAGGCCGCCCCAGCCCGCCCGCCATCCCCGCCGCGCGGCGATCGCGGCCAGCACGCCGAAGGCGAACTCGGCCACCACCGGGTCGGTCCAGAAGGCGAGGGGGACGGCGGTGAAGGGGACGGACTGGCCGGCCGCGACGAGGGCGGCGATCGCCAGGAGCACCGCGGCCAAGGCGGCGGGGCGGCGCAGGGGCAGGGCGGCGGCCACGATCGCGTAGAACAGCATCTCGTATTCGAGAGTCCAGCCGAGCCGCAGCATCGGCTGCACGAACCCGTCCGCCCGCCGCCACGGCCAGAAGGCGAAGGAAGCGGCGACGTAGCCCCAGCCGTCGCGCAGCCCGTCGCTGACCGCGCCCGGCGCCGCGAGGGCCGTGGCGGCCGTGCCGAGGCTCAGCAGCCAGTACAGCGGCACGATGCGCAGGACCCGGCGCCCGATGAAGGGCGTCACGGCGCCCGCCGCGCCGAACGCGTTCCAGGACGACCAGGCCATGACGAAGCCGGAGATGACGAAGAACAGGTCCACGCCCGCTTCCAGCGGCACGGCGTCCACCATGCGGTACGGCGAATGCCCCGGCGTGCCGGCGAGCGTTCCCGCTTCGTCCGCGATGTGCAGGAAGGCGACCGCGAGGGCGGCGAGGGCGCGGAGGGCTTGGATGCCGTCGAAGCCTCCCCGCTGCCGCCCTGAAGGAAGCCCTTTCCTTCCGGGAGAAGGTTGGGTGAGGGGTGGCGTTGGAAGTTCCGATGGGCGCCGCTGGCCGCTCATCCCACCCTCCCCGAGAGGGAGATGGCACGGCGAGGTGGACGCATGGTCACAATGCCCGCAGCAGCCGGTCCACGATCACGGCGCGTTGCGCGTAGGTGTGCTCGGCAAGCACCCGGCGCAGCGCGGCGGCGCCGATCGCGCGGGCGCGCTGCGGCGTCAGGGTGCGGAGGTGCCCGGCGACGTCGGCGCCGTCGCGGGCGACCAGGATCTCCTCGCCCGGCCGCAGGAACAGCTCCAGCCCTTCCCAGGCGTCCGTGATCAGGCAGGCGCCGGCACCTGCCGCCTCGAACACGCGGGTGGCGGGGGAGAAGCCGGTGGCGGCCATGCTGTCCCGCGCCACGTTCAGCACCGCGAGCGGGGTGCAGTTGAACGCGTTGTGGTCCGCGGTGCCGACATGGCCGATGCGCCGGACGTTGCCCGGCATCGGCTTGCCATCCCATCCCAGCCCGCCGAGCAGGAACTGGTGGTCCGGCAACTGCGCCGCCGAGGCGAGGAAGAACGCCTCCACCCTGGCTTCCCGGTCCGGCAGGCGGTTGGCGAGGAAGCCGAGGGCGGCGGCGAAGCGGGGCTGCGGCGGCGCCGGATGGTGGGTGGCCGGGTCGAGCGCGTTGTACACCGGCGTGCAGGCGCGGGCGCCGAGCGCCGTGTAGGCGGCGACCACGGGCGGGCCGCCGCCGTAGGTGAGCACGGCGTCCAGGCGCGGCAGCGCCCGGCGCAGCGGGCAATCCGGCTGGCCCTCCATCGCCGCCAGGGTGGCCGGGGCGTCCACATCCCAGAACACCCGGGCGGCGCCGGGCCGGGCGCCGGCGAGGATGCCGGCCAGCAGCTCGTCGTCGAACACGCCGACGCCGCTTGCCTTGACCACCACGTCCGCGTCCGCCGCCTCCGCCAGGGCGGCGGCGAGCGCCCCGAGCGTGGCCGGGTACACGACCGAGCGGGCGTAGGGCGGCGGATCGATGTCGCGGTGGCTTTGGCGGTCGAAGGCGTCCGGCTCGTAGAAGGTGATGTCCCACCCGAGCGGCGCCAGGGCGGACAGGATGCCGCGGTAGTAGGTGGCCGCGCCGTTCCAGTAGGAGGACAGCAGGGAAGAGCCGTAGAAGGCGAGGCGCTTGCGGGTCATGCGGCGGCCAGCGCGCGCACGATCGCCAGCAGCTCCTCGGCCCGGTGGGCGCAGGTGTGCCGCGCCCGGATCGTCGCCAGCCCGTGCGCGGCCAGCGCGGCGGCGCGGTCCGGGTCGCGCAGCAGGGTGCGGGCGTGGCGCTCCACGGCGGCGCCGTCGGACGCCACGAGGAAGTCCTCGCCGGGCGTGAACAGGGTCTCCGCGTCGTCCCACGGCGCGGAGATCAGCGGGATGCCGCAGGCCAGCGCTTCGAACACGCGGATGGTCGGGATGCCTGGCAGGTGCGTCCGGTAGAACCGCCGCGGCACGTGCACGGTCAGCGCGTGGCGGGCGAAGGCGGCCGGGGCGGCGTGGTTCGGCAGCCAGCCGTGGTAGCGCGCGCCGTGGCGCCGCAAGGTGGCGAGCGCGTCCGGCGGGTAGCGCACGCCGTGGACGTCGAGCGGAATGGCGGCGCGGGCGAGCGGGGCCAGCAGGAAGGCTTCCAGCTCGGCCGTACGCTCCCCGTCGCCCCAGTTGCCGATCCACACAGCGCCGCTGCGCGCCACGGGCCACACGGCGCCGTCGCGCGGCGCAGGCTCGGCGGGCGGACGGAACAGGGCGGTGTCGGCCGCCTCGTGCCAGGTGAACACGCGGCCGGACCAGCCCCAGCCGCGGTAGATGGCGGACAGCGCCTCGCCGAACGCCAGGATGGCGTCGTAGCCGGACAGGTCGAAGGCGCGCATGGCGTCCGGGTCGCTGACGGCGCGGTGGTGGGTGTCGTGGAACAGCAGCGTCCAGGGGGCGCCGGCGCGCCGCATGGCGCCCAGCCGGGCCACCAGCTCCGGCGCGGTCCACTCGTGGACGATCACCACGTCGGCGCCGTCCAGCGGGGGGGCGGCCCCGTCCGCCAGGCGCTGGCTTTCCAGGCCCGGGTAGTGGGCACGCCAGCCGTCAAGCGCCGCCGCCCCCGCGTCGGCCACGAGGTTGTCGCGGCTCCAGGATCGCGCCGGCTCCAGCACCACGGTCTCGTGCCCGGCGGCGACCAGCGCGCGCAGCACGCCGCGGAGGAAATGCGCGTTGCCGTGGTTCCAGCAGCTTTGGAGCGAGTGGGTGAAGTAGGCGAAGCGCATCAAGCCGCCGCCATCGCGCGCGACAGGAAGGCGAGCGTGCCGTCCGCGCACGCATCCGCCGTGTAACGGGCAGCGCGCTGCCGGGCGCGGGCGGCCCACGGCGCCGGCGCGGCCAGCGTCGCTTCCAGCGCGGCGCGCCAGGCGTCCGGGTCGTCCGGCGGGACGAACACGGCGGCGCCGTCCCACAGCTCGCGGAAGGATGGGATGTCGGACAGCACCAGCGCCATGCCGGACTGCGCCGCTTCCAGCACCGCCAAGCCGAACGGCTCGTAGCGGGACGCGGAGGCGAACACGGCGGCGCTCGCGTAGGCCCGCGCCATCCCGGCCTCGTCCAGGCTGCCGAGAGGGTGGGCATTGCAGAGCGGGACCGACCAGCCATCCGGGTGCCGCAGCGACCCGGCGGCCCGCAGCGGGGCGGACAAGCCGGCGGCGGCGATGTCCAGGACGGCGACGTTCTTGCCGTCGTCCCACAGCCGGCCGGCGGTCAGCACCGCACGCTCGCGCGGCACGTCCGGCAGGGCCAGGGGACGGCGCCCATTGTGGATCGCGGTCACCTCCGCCAGTCCGTAGGCGTCCCGCACGGCCTGCGCGAAGGCGCGGGTCGGGGCGGCCACGGCGTCCGCGCGCCGCAGCCCGTCCGCGGCGGCGGCGGCGCGCCAGGCGTAATCGGATGGCGCCGTGCCGCCACGGACCGACGCGAACCAGGTGGTCAGGCAGGAGTGCATCATCACCGTCACCGGCACGGGCCAGGGGCGGTGGCCGATGAAGGCCGGGGTGTGCAGCAGGGCGATGTCGGCGCTAGACGCGGAGCCGGCGAGCAGGCTGGCGGCGGACGCGTGGTCGCTGGGGCTCTCGGCGAGCCAGTCGAGCGGCACCGGGGTGGTGACGAGATGGGCGTGGGGGGCGAGCTCCCCTTGCTGCACCCCGGAAGGTTGCGGCCCGAACACGATGACCTCGGGGGTGCAGCCCCGCGCGGACAGGCCGCGGCACAGCTCGACGGTGTAGCGCCAAGCGCCGCCGACGGCGTCCGTGCTCATCAGGATGCGGCGGGGAGTCTCTCTTTCCTTTCCTTTTCCTTCTGGAAGTGAGTCTTTCGTAGAAGGGACGGCCTCTAGTGGGGGCAGCACGCGGCTTCCAGCGCGGAGAGTTCGAGCGGCGCTTCCTCCTGGATGTCGCTGAAGCGGGTGAACTGCGCCAGGTAGTGGCGATGGGCGCGTTCCCAGGCCTGGTCGTCCGGCTCGCCCCACAGGCGGCGGTAGTCGGGGGAGCTGGGATAGGGGTAGAGCGGCACCGGGTCGTTGGCCCACACCCCGGCGTCCCGCAGCCGGGTGCGCCAGGCCGCCACCAGCGCCGCCTCGTCGGCCGCGGTCTCGATCAGGTTGGCCTGGACGAAGGGGACGTGACGGCGGGCGAGCACCAGGCGGTCCGCCAGTTCATCGGTGGTCATCTTGCAGCGTTTGTCCAGCGCGGCGCGGCCGTCCGCGGTGAGGCTCTCCACGCCCGCCTCGATCGACACGCAGCCGGCCTCGCCCAGCAGGGCCAGCGCCGCCGGCTTCCACAGGTCGATGCGGGTCTGCACGCCGAACTGCACCGGGCGGGACACGAGGGCGCGCAGCAGGTCCTCCCGCGGCAGGAAGATCTCGTCGATGAAATACAGGTAGGTGACGCCTTGGGCGATCAGCGCGTCGATCTCCGCCAGCAGGGGCGGCAGGTTCCGGCGGCGGTACTGGTCGCGGAAGTCGATCTTGGCGCAGAACGAGCAGGTGAACGGGCAGCCGCGGGACGCCTCCACCTCGGCGCCCGGACCCTCGGGGGGGCGGTCGAAGCGGTGGTGGTGATGGCGGTGGCGGCGCACCCAGGCGTCCGGCCAGTGCAGGGCGGGCAGGTCGGTGAACCGGGTCGCCCGCGGTCCGCCGGTTCCGCGCAACGCGCCGTCACGGAGCACCGCGGTGCCGGGCACGTCGCCGGCCCGGCCGCCTTCGGCAAGGGCGAGCACCGCTTCCTCGCACTCGCCGCGCACCACGGCGTCGCAGCCGAGCTTGCGCAGCGCCGGGCCGGGCGTGGCGGAGCCGTGCGGGCCGACCGCGACCGTTCTGCCGCCGCGCCCGCCGATCGCGTCCAGGGTGGCGCGCGGCACGCGCAGCTCCGGCTGGGCGCAGCGCCAGAACAGGTAGGAGGGTGCGGTCGCCACCACCGTCATGTCCGGGCGGAACCCGGCGACCGCGTCCGCCAGCTCAGCGTGCGAGCGGCCTTCGCCGTGGCCGTCCAGCATCAGGACCTGGTGCCCGGCAGCTTGGAGCAGCGCGCGGCAGGCGCCCAGTTCCAGCGGTAGGTGCGGCTCGCGGCAGCCGAAATAGATGCTGCCCTCGAAGCTCCAGGGCGGGTTGACCAGCGCGACCCTCACGCGCCGGCCAGTTCCGCCGTGGCGGCGCGCTCGGCGACCAGCCAACGCGCCAGCCGGGCCAGGCCCTCGCGCCAGCCGAGCGCCGGAGGCAGGCCCAGCGCGGCCGTTGCCCTGCGCGTGTCGGCGACGAAGTAGCGTTGGTCGCCGGGGCGCCAGGCGTCGAAGCTGACATCGGGCGTGCGGCCGGTGGCGGCCTCGATGGCGCGGAGCACGGCGAGCAGGGTCACGGCGTTGGCCGGGCCGCCGCCGAGGTTGAACGCCTGGCCCGACACGTCACCGATGCGCGCGGCGGCACGCAGGTAGGCGTCCACCGCGTCGTCCACGAACAGGACGTCCCGCACCTGGCGGCCGTCGCCGTAGATGCTGACCGGGCGGCCCTCCAGGGCGGAGATCACGAAATGGGCGAGCCAGCCCTGGTCCTCCGTCCCCATCTGGCGCGGGCCGTAGATGCAGCTCATGCGCAGCACGCAGGCGGGCACGCCGAAGGAGCGGGCGTAGTCCAGCACGTACTGGTCCGCGGCGCCCTTGGAGCAGCCGTAGGGCGTGTAGAACGCCAGCGCGCGGCCTTCCCCCACGCCGTGCGCGCGCAACGCCGGGTCGAGGGGGAGGTAGGCCGTGTCGCCTTCCTCCAGCGCGATGTCGTGCAGGTCCCCGTACACCTTGTTGGTGCTGGCGAACACGAGCGGCACCCGGTCCGCCCGGCGGCGCAGCGCTTCCAGCAGGTGCAGCGTGCCGCGCACGTTGACGTCGAAGTCCTCCATGGGCGCTGCCAGGGACGTCGTCACCGCGACCTGCGCCGCGAGGTGGAACACGCCGGAGCAGCGCATGGCGGCGTCCCGCACCGCGCCCTCGTCGCGCACGTCCGCCACGGCGGCGGCGACCCGGCGGGGGTGGCGGCGGCGCAGCCAGTCGAGGTTGCGGGCCACGCCGGGGCGGAGCAGGGCGTCGAACACCAGCACGTCCTGCCCGTCGCGGGCGAGGCGGTCGGCCAGGTTGGCGCCGATGAACCCGGCGCCGCCGGTGACCAGCACCGGACGGGACCGCAGGATGGCCGGGGCGCCCGGCGAATGACCGTTAGGCGGGGCGGCGGGAAGCGAAGGCGTCACGCCACCAGGCCCCGCTGCTCCAGTTCCTGCCGGGCACGGGCGACCAGGTCCACCGCTTGCTGACGGCGGACCCACTCCACCAGCTCGCCGAGGCTGTCGTCGAAGGAGCGGCGCGGGGTGAAGCCCAGCACGCGGCTGGCGCGGCCGATGTCGCCGAAGCAGTGCCGGACATCCCCGGTGCGCGCCTTGCCGACCAGTTCCGGCTGCAGGTGGGGCTGCCCCATGGCGCGGGCGATGGCGTCGGCCACTCCGAGGATGCTGACGTCCCGGCCGCTGCCGATGTTGAACACCCCGCCCGCCGCTTCCGGCCGTTCCAGCGCCAGCATGAAGGCCTGGGCCACGTCATCGACGTGCACGAAGTCCCGGCGCTGCTCGCCGTCCTCGAACACCAGGGGCCGCTCGCGGTGCAGCAGGCGGGAGGCGAAGATCGCCAGCACGCCGGTGTAGGGGTTGGAAAGGGCCTGGCCCGGGCCGTACACGTTGAACAAGCGCAACGCGACGCCCTCCATCCCGTAGGCGGGGGCGACGGTGAGGGTCAGCCGTTCCTGGGTGTACTTGGTCAGCGCGTAAACGGAGGCGAGATCCGGCTGCTTCCATTCCGGGGTCGCGACCGGGCGCAGCGGAACGCCGTCCGCGTCCACGGGGTCCCACCCGGCATCCGGGCGGCGCGGGGGGCGCGCGACGTTGCCCAGCACCTCGCCGGCGGCGTTCTGGTAGAGGCCTTCGCCGTAGATGCTCATGGAGGACGCGACCACCACGCGCTCGACCGGGTTCTCGATCAATGCCTGGAACAGCACGGCGGTGCCGACGTCGTTGACGTCCACGTAGCGCTCGATGGCGTACATGCTCTGGCCGACGCCGACCTCGGCCGCCAGGTGGACCACCTTGTCCACGCCCTTCACGGCGGCAGACACCGCGGCGCGGTCGCGCACGTCCGCTTCGATCAGGTCGGTATGGGCCAGGACCGGGTTGCGCGGCCCGTCACGGCGGTGGACCTGCTCGATCAGGCTGTCGAGGACGCGGACCTCGTAGCCCGCCTTCAGCAACGCCCGGGCCAGGTGGCACCCGATGAACCCTGCTCCGCCCGTGATCAGCACCCGACCCGTCATGCCCACCCAATCTCAACCGCCATGGCCGCCCGACTCGGGCGAATACAGCACGCTAGCGTCTGCGGCGTGTTCCCGGAAGCGTGAACGCCCGGTGCGATCCAGGGTTCGCCGCGGGCGCGAGGATGCCGCGCCCGCGGCGAACCCGCAATCTTTCGTGACCGGCGATGTGGTAACCACGATGGTTGCGCTATGTAGGGGACGGCTTGCTGCACCGCGGAAGGAGCATGGATGGGCCTCGTCAAGTTCGCGCTGAAGTTCCGCATCACGGTCTATGTGATGTCGCTGCTCATCATGCTGGGCGGCATCGGCGCGATCATCACGATGCCGCGGGACGCGCTGCCGAACGTCAACATCCCGGTCGTCTCGATCATCTGGACCTACACCGGGCTCGACACGCGGGAGATGGAGCAGCGGGTCACCACGTACGCCGAGTTCTCGCTGTCCAACAACGTCAACGGCATCAAGAACATCGAGAGCCAGACGCTGGACGGGGTGGCGATCCAGAAGGTGTACTTCCAGCCGGACGTGTCGATCGACCTCGCCATCGCCCAGATCGTCTCGGCCACCAACTCGATCCGCGCGGTGATGCCGCCGAACATCCAGGCGCCGAGCGTGGTGCGCTACAGCGCGTCCGCGGTCGCCGTCATCCAACTCGCCCTGTCCTCGGACACGCTGAGCGAGCAGCAGATGTTCGACTACGGCCAGTACCGCATCCGGCAGGCCATCACCTCCACGCCCGGCGCCACGCTGCCTGCGCCGTATGGCGGCAAGTCACGCCAGATCATGGTGGATCTGGACCTCCACGCGCTGCAAGGGCTCGGCTTGTCGCCGCTGGACGTGGTCAACGCCGTGCAGGCGCAGAACCTGACCGAACCGAGCGGCATGGCGAAGATCGGCAACACCCAGTACGTGATGGAGCTGAACGCCACGCCCACCACGATCGACGACCTGAACCGGCTGCCGATCAAGGTCGTGAACGGCGCGCCCGTGCTGATAAGGGACGTGGCCTTCGTCCGCGACGGCTACGCGGTGCAGCAGAACATCGTGCGCGACAACGGCAAGCGCGGCGTGCTGCTGACCATCCTGAAGAACGGCAACGCGTCCACCCTGGACGTGGTCAACCACGTCAAGGCGCTGCTGCCGGGCATCCGGGCGGCGGCGCCGAAGGGCTTGGTGATCACGCCGCTGTTCGACCAGTCCGTGTTCGTCACGGAGGCGATCAACGACGTGCTGCGGGAAGGCGTCACCGCCGCGGCGCTCACCGGGATGATGATCCTGCTGTTCCTGGGGTCCTGGCGCTCGACGGTGATCGTGCTGATCTCGATCCCGCTCTCCATCCTGGCGTCCTTGTCGGTGCTGGCCGTGCTGGGCGACACGCTGAACGTGATGACCCTGGGCGGGATGGCGCTGGCGGTCGGCATCCTGGTGGACGACGCGACGGTCGCGATCGAGAACACCTACCGGCTGCTGGAAGAAGGCCGCCCGTTCCGGGACGCGGTGGTGGAGGGCGCGGCCGGGATCGCCAAGCCGGCGCTGATCTCGACCCTGGCGATCTGCTGCGCCTTCGTGTCCGTGCTGTTCCTCCAGGGAGCGGCGCAGTTCCTGTTCACGCCCCAGGCGCTGGCCGTGGTGTTCGCCATGCTCGCCTCCTACCTGCTCTCCCGCACGCTGGTTCCGGTGCTGGTGGACGTGCTGGTGAAGGGGGAGCACGATGCCAAGGAGAAGCGGCAGGACGAGAACCGCAAGCCCGGCCTGTTCGGGCGCATCCACGCCGGGTTCGAGCGCGGGTTCGAGCGGTTCCGCGGCGGTTACGCCGCCGTGCTGCACGCGGCGGTGCACCGCCGCTGGGTGACGCTGGGCGCCGTGGGCTGCACGCTCGCGGTCGGCGGCACCCTGTTCATGTTCCTGGGGCAGGACTATTTCCCGACCATCGAAGCCGGGCAACTGACGCTGCACGTGCGCGGGCCGGCCGGCCTACGGATCGAGGAAACCGAGCGGCTGTTCGCGCAGGTCGAGGACACGATTCGCCAGCAGGTGCCGTCCGTGTCCTTGATGCTCGACAACATCGGCCTGCCGTCGAACAACTACAACCTGGCCTACACCGACGGATCGACGGTGGCGCTGAACGACGGGCAGATCCTGATCTCGCTCAAGGACGACCATCCGGCGGTGCCGGGCATCCGGCGCACGCTGCGGACCGCGCTGCGCGAGCGGTTCCCGAGCGCCGTGTTCTACTTCCAGCCGTCCGACATCATCACCCAGGTGCTCAACTTCGGGGTATCCTCGCCGATCGACGTGCAGGTCTCGGGCCATAACCGGGACAAGGACCTCCAAGTGGCGCAGGCCCTGGTCACCAGGCTGCGCGGCATCGCGGGGACGGCCGACGTCCACTTGCAGCAGATCGTGGACGCGCCGGAATTCTTCGTCGACGTGGACCGGGTGCGCGCGGCCATGCTCGGCCTGACGGAGCAGCAGGTGGCGCAGAGCCTCAACGTCTCGTTGTCCTCCTCCTACCAGGTGGAGCCGAACTTCTGGACGGACGTGAAGACGGGCATCGCCTACCAGTTCGCCGTGCAAACGCCCGAGTACCGCACCGATTCGCTGAGCGCCGTGCAGAACACGCCGCTGCTGGTGTCCAACAACGGCGCCAGCCCGCCGAACCTGCTGTCCAACGTCGCCACCCTGACCCGGCGCCCCTTGCAAACGGTGTCCAACCACGAGAACACGGCGCCGACCTTCGACGTGATGGCCAATGTCCAGGACCGGGCGCTCGGCAGCGTCGAGGCGGACATCATGCCGATCGTGCACGAGATGCAGAAGCAGCTGCCGCCGGGCGACACCATCAGCGTGCGCGGGCAGATCCTGTCCAAGAACGAGGCGTTCGCCAACATCGGGCTCGGCCTGCTGATCGGGATGGCCGCGGTTTACCTGCTGATGGCGGTCAACTACCAGAGCTGGGGGGACCCGCTCGTGGTGCTGCTGGCGCTGCCGCTGGCGTTCTGCGGCATCTGCGCGTCCTTGTTCATCACCCAAACCACGCTGTCCATCGCCTCGCTGATGGGCGCGATCATGAGCGTGGGGGTGGCGTCGTCGAATTCCATCCTCCTTGTGACGTTCGCGAAGGAGCATCGGGAGCAGACCGGGTGCAGCGCCGTCGAGGCGGCGTTGGAAGCGGGCGAGACCCGGTTGCGCCCCGTCCTGATGACGGCGGGGGCGATGTTCGTGGGGCTGATCCCGATGGCACTCGGCTTGGGCGACGGCAGCCAGCAGAACGCGGCGCTGGCACGGGCCGTGCTCGGCGGTGTCGCCGTCGGCACGTGTTCGACGCTGCTGTTCGTGCCATTCCTGTATTCGGTGCTGCGCCGGGCCGAGGTGAAGCCGCTGGAGGATTACGCATGACGGACGAACACACTCCTGGGCACGCCCCTGATCACGCTTCGGAGCAGCATCCCGCAAGGAGCGAGGCGCGGGACGAGGGGAGCAGGAAGCCCGGCCCGGTGCCGTGGCGCGTGCTCGCCGGAGCGGTCGTGGGCGCCGCGCTCCTGCTCGGCTGGGGTGCCTGGGGGCACTACAACCAAGCGGCCGAGGCGTCCCAGACGCAGGAGCAGACGCGGGACTTCGTGCCCACGGTGCGGGTCGCGCAGGCCAAGCGGGAAGACGGGCCGGTGCCGTTCACCTTGCCCGGGACCATCAGCGCGTTCGACCAGGCGACCTTGTATGCCCGCGCGACCGGCTACATCGCCGAGCGCCGGGTGGATATCGGCAGCCGGGTCAAGAAAGGCGATCTCCTGATCCAGATCTCCGCGCCCGACCTCGACCAGCAACTGGCGCAGGCCAACGCGCAGATGGTGCAGTCGCAGGCAGCGGTGGTGCAGGCGAACGCCCAGGTTCAGCAAGCGGCTTCGAGCGCCGATCTCGCCAAGATCACCAACAGCCGGACCTCGACACTGGCCGACCTTGGCTGGAGCACCAAGCAGGACGCCGACAACACCCGGCTCGGGCTGGCCGGGTCGCAGGCCAGCCGGGGCGCCGCGGAAGCGAACGTGAAGGTGGCGGAAGCCAACCTGGCGGCGGCCTACGCGAACGTGCAGCGGTTGCAGCACCTCAAAGGCTACGAGGACGTCACCGCGCCGTTCGACGGCGTGATCACCAGCCGTTCCGTGGACATCGGCGACCTGGTCAGCGCCGACAGCAACGGGACCGGCAACACCTTGTTCACCCTGGTGGGCGACGATGTCGTGCGCGTTCAGATGGACGTGCCGCAGAGCGGCGCGATCGGCCTGCATGACGGCCTGCCGGCGACGGTGCATGTGGCGGAGCTGCCCGGCCATGACTTCAAGGGCGCGGTCACCCGCAGCGCCGTGGCCCTGGCGCAGTCATCCCGCACCATGCAGGCCGAGGTGGACGTGCCGAACACGGATCACATCCTGCGCCCCGGGTTGTACGTGACCGCGGACATCGCCATTCCCCGCACGGCGCCGGGCGTCACCATTCCTGCCGAGGCGCTGGTCTTCAATGGCCAAGGCCTGCGCGTGGCGACCGTTGGCGACGGCGGCGTGGTGCACATGCGCGACGTGTCGGTTTACCGGGATTTCGGCACCAGCATCGAGTTGCGCAGCGGCCTCAGCGGCGGCGAAACGGTCGTGCTCAGCCCGCCGACCCTGCTGGAAGACGGCAGCAAGGTGAAGGTGCCGGACCAGAAGCCGGACGAGGGAAGCCATCAAACGGCGCAACGCACCTGACATGGTGGAACTGACCGTCACCGGCATGACCTGCGCCCACTGCGTGCGTGCCGTCACCGAGGCCGTGTCAGCCGTGCCGGGCACGGCCGGCGTGGCCGTGGACCTCGGGAGCGGCAAGGTCCGGGTCGACGGCGAACCCGACTTCGCCGCGCTTCGCGCCGCCATCGAGGCCGAGGGATACGGGGTCGGCTGATCGGCCCGGCTGGCGGAGTGGTCCCGTCGCGGGCATATTCATTCCCGCGAAACGAACCACGAAAATGGGGGACGATTCCGACATGATGCGCTGCGCCCTGCGTGCCGCTGCGATTGCCGTCCTGTTCACGGGGGGCGCGGCCCATGCCGAGTACATACGGTTCCATGGGGTGATGAGCACCGCGAACGAGGTGCCGCCGAGGACGACGGACGGACGCGGCACGTTGGACGCCATCCTGGAAACCGAATCCAAGCTGCTGACCTACGACATGACTTATTCCGGGTTGACCGGCCCGGCGACCATGGGCCACCTGCATGGCCCTGCCGACCCAGGCGAGAATGCCGGGGTGCTTGTGCCCTTCACGCCGCCCCTGAGCAGCCCGATCCACGGCGCGGCGCTCCTGACGGATGAGCAGATCGCCGACCTGATGGCCGGCAAGGTTTATGCAAACATCCACACCGCGGCCAATCCGGGCGGGGAGATCCGCGGGCAACTGACGAAGTAGCCCGCGGCGCCTGACCTATGTGAGTTAGTAGGCGTCGCCTTTCTTGCTCGACACGCCCGTCGCATTCGCTCCGCCGCCGGTGTTGACGCCGACGCTCGGGATATCGCCCAAGGCGCGCTGGCCGCCCCCGTTGGAGGAGGTGACGCCGCTGGATGCTGGAGTGGCAGGGCGCGAGTCGACGCTTGCACAGGCGGAAAGCCCGGCGCAGGCGAGAACTGCAATGCCGAGAAGACGGATGGTCATAAGTCAGATCCTTTGTTTGAAAGCCAGTCGTAAAGGTATCGATCCGGAGTCGCCAAGACTTGCCGGATGACTTGCGTTCCTGCCGTGGGCTTTCTCCTCATGCTTGCTGACGGTGTGCAAACGCCGGCTCCGGCGCCCTGTCGGCCAATGCGCCAAGCGGGCGTTGCGGCTGGACGAAGAGCCAGAGCACCGCGCCCGCGCCGCCGGCAAGGGCGATGCCGAGCAGCGCGCCGGTCCACCCGCCGGTCCAGCGCACCAGCAGCGCGGTCAGCAGCGGGCCCACGAAGCCGGCCGAGTTGCCCCAGCAATTGGCCCAGCCGGACACGACGCCCGTGGCTCCGCGCCCAAGGTCCTGCGTGGCGGACCAGATGGAGACCTGGGTCAACCCGACCGCACCCAGCGAGGTGCAGAGCAGGACCATCATGGCCGTCACGTCGCCGGTCCGCGACGCCGCGATCAGCCCTCCGGCGCTGACGACGAAACCGGTGATCGCGGCCGGCACGCGCGCCCGCCAGATCGATCCGGTCGCCCGCTCGACCGCGTCAGCCAGGGCGCCCGCGACGAACACCATCACGAACAGCGCCACCCAGGGCAGTGACGCGAAGACGCCCATCTGAGCCAGCGACATATGCCGCTCGCTCATCAGGTAGGTCGGCAGCCACGTGGTGTAGAAGCTCTGCACCAGCACCAGGCAGAAGTACTGCATCCCGATCGCCCAGAACCGGAACGAGCGAAGGCACCGCGCGAACGACCCGTTGCGGCCGCCGGGCGGCTCGGCATCCTGCCCGGCGGCGATGTAGGCGGCTTCCGCAGCCGTGATCCGGGCGTGCTGCTTCGGGCTGTCGCGGAACCAGCGCCACCAGGCGGTGGCCAGCACGAGGCCGGCGGCGCCGAAGAGGTAGAATGCCCACCGCCAGCCAAGGCTCGCGATCACGGCCGTCGTCAGCGGCGCGGCGGCGATCGGCCCGAGGTAGAGCCCGCCCAGAAGCACGGAATTTCCCTTGGAACGCTCCTGCCGGGGGAACCACCGCCGCAGCGCCAGCACGGACGCAGGCCAGTCGGCCGCTTGTCCGGCGCCGAGCAGCATCCGGATGGCGATGAAGGATCTGACCCCATGGCCGAAGGGAGTGGCAAGCGTCAGGACGGACCACAGCAGGCTGGCCCCCGCCAAGGCCCGCCGCGGGCCGACCCGCTGCGCCAGCCACCCTGCCGGGACTTGCAAGGCGGCGTAGGTCCAGGAGAAGCTGGTCAACACCAGCGACATCTGGACTAGCGACAGGCCGTATTCGTGCTGGATTGTCGGTGCTGCGACCACGATCGCCGTGCGGTCCAGCGACATCACGAAGGTGATGGGCGCGATCAGCCCGAAGACCATCAGCCAACGCAGCCGGCCCGCCGGTTCAGCCACCATGGCCCTTCCTCACACGTTCACGTTAGTCTGACGCCCCTCCACCGCAAAGGATAGAGCCATGGCCCGGTACGAGATTGGCGGGATGCCGCCTCAGAACAGCAAGGAGGTGATCGGGCTGTTGCAGCAGGCGGAAACGGCGACGGTCGGGCATTGGCGGCAGTGGGGGTTCTGCCAGCGCCAGATCCAGCCGCTGCTGCGCAAGCGACGCGTTGCCGGCACCGCCGTCACGGTGGCGATCCCGGGCCAGGACTCGACGGCGCTGCATCACGCGCTCGGCCTGCTGCGGCCCGGCGACGTGCTGCTGGTGGACCGGCTCGGCGACGGCCGCAACGCGTGCTGGGGCGGCGGGGTGACGGTGGCGGCGAAGGCGGCCGGGGCCGTGGCCGGCGTGGTTGACGGGCCGTGCACCGACCTGGAGGAGGTCGAGGCGTCCGACTTCCCGCTCTGGTGCCGCGGCCTCGCGCCGATCACGACCCGGCTGTACGACCTGGGCGGGCGCATCAACATGCCGGTCTGTATCGGCGGCGTCGTCGTGATGCCCGGCGATGCCGTGCTGTGCGACGACAGCGGCGTGCTGGTGCTGCCCCCGCACGAGGCCGAGGCGGAAGCACGCATGGCGATCGAGAAGCAGGCAAGCGGGCTGGCGACCCAGGCGCGCGTCGCAGCCGGCGAGAAGCTCGGCGAGATCTCGGGGGCGAGCGCGAAGGTGCGCGGATGACGGCCGACCTCCGTCTCGCCCCCGATGCCCGCGCCGTGCGCGAGGCGCTGGGCCTGTCGCCGCATCCGGAAGGAGGGCACTACCGCGAGGTGTGGCGCGACGCTCCGGCTTCGGGCGGCCGGGGTGCGGCCTCGAGCATCCTGTTCCTCCTGGCCGCAGGGGAGCGGTCGCGTTGGCACCGGGTTGACGCGGCCGAGATCTGGCTGTGGCAGGCCGGGGCGCCCTTGCTGCTCGGCATGGCGGACACCGGGCTGCGTCTCGGCCCCGACCTTGCCAACGGCGAAGCCCTGCAAGGCGTCGTGCCGGAGCGGGCGTGGCAGGAAGCCCGCAGCCTCGGCGCCTGGAGCCTGGTGAGCTGCATCGTCGCCCCCGCCTTCGAGTTCGCGGGCTTCGAGATGGCCCCCGAAGGGTGGTCGCCCCCGTGATGCGTCACCGCTTGCCGGCTATGTTGAAGCCGCCATCGACGAGGATGCTCTGGCCGGTGATGAACCGCGCCTCCTGCGTGCACAGCCAAACGGCCGCATCGCCGACGTCCTCCGGCTCGCCCAGCCGGTTCAGGGCGGCAGCCGGCCCGAACTGCGCAAGGTACTCCTCGCCATACGCCAGCGTCATCGGTGTCCTGATGACGCCGGGGCTGACGTTGTTGACGCGGATGCCTTGCGGCCCGAGCTCCAGCGCCAGGTGGCGGATCATGGAGTCGAGCGCCCCCTTGCTTGCGCCATAGATGGCCAGCCCGGCCGTGCCCCCGGTTGCGGCGACGGACGAGGTGTTGACGATCGCGCCGCCGTTGCCGCCCGCGAGCATGGCCGTGACCTCGTGCTTGAGCAGCAGCCACACGCCCCGGAGATTGACGGACATCACGGCATCGAAGTCGGCTGCCGTGTTCTGCGTGATCGGCCCGAAGCCGGCTACCGCGCCCGCGTTGTTGAACGCGATGTCGAGCCGTCCGAAGCGGTCAACGGCGCCCTGCACCAGCGCCGCGATCGCCTGTTCGTCGGACACGTCCGCCGGGATGGCGGCGGCACGGCCGTTCGCCGCGGTGATCTCCCGTGCCACGGCTTGCAGCTCGGCTTCCCGCCGTCCGGCCAGAACAACGGCCGCCCCCTCACGCGCGAAGGACAGCGCCGCCGCGCGGCCAATGCCAGTGCCGGCGCCGGTGACGAGCGCCACCTTGCCCGCCAGGCGTCCGTGGCCGGCCGCGGGTTGATCCTGGGAAGCAGTGGACGTCAGGGTTTCAGGCATCGTGATCTCCAACCGTGTTTGGAAACCGGAAGGTAGGTCCCCCTACTATGCCCGATAATGCGCTATGATCGGCATGGCTTGCTGAGCAGGAGCCAACAATCGTGCGTGGAGCCGACTACGCGGAATTGGCCGCCTTCGTCGCGGTGGCGCAGGAGCGCAGCTTCCGGCGTGCCGCCGCCCGGATGGGCTTGTCGCCTTCGGCGCTGAGCCACACCATCCGGGAGCTGGAAGAGCGGCTTGGAGCCAAGCTGCTGAACCGCACGACGCGCAGCGTCGCCCCGACCGACGCCGGGCTGGGCCTCCTCAACCGGCTTGCGCCGGCATTCGCCGACATCGCGGGCGCGGTCGAGGCGGTGCGGGCCGTGCAGGACCGGCCAGCCGGCACCGTCCGGCTCAACGTGCCCAAGCTGGCGGCCAGCATGGCGCTGGCCCCGGTGTTCGGGCGCTTTGCGTGCGCCTACCCGGACGTGCGGCTTGAGCTGACGGTGGATGACGGGCTGACCGACATCGTGGCGGGCGGCTTCGACGCCGGCATCCGCCCAGGCGAGCGCGTGCAGCGCGACATGGTGGCCGTGCGGGTGACGCCCGACCTGCGCGCAGCGGTGGTCGGCTCGCCCGGCTACTTCGCGGCCCGGCCGCCGCCGCGCACGCCGCGCGACTTGCGCAGCCATCTTTGCGTCAACTACCGCTACGCGGGAAGCCGCGCGCTGTTCCGCTGGATGTTCGAGAAGGATGGCGAAGTGCTCGACGCCACGGTCGAAGGGCCGCTGACGATGAACGACGCGGACCTGATCGTCACGGCGGCGCTGGAGGGGGTAGGCCTGGCATGCACGTTGGAAGGCTGCGTCGCGGACCACCTGGCCGCCGGACGCCTCGTGCGCGTGCTGGATGACTGGTGCCAGCCGTTTCCAGGCTTCTTCCTGTACTATCCAGGGCGGCGCCACACGGCACCCGCCCTGCGTGCGTTGGTTGATTTCCTCCGCATCACGGGTGCCTGACGAGGCCTGCTTCGTGCGGCGTGCCTGTTGCGGACTGCCGCTAACGCGGTTGAGCCCTTTCGTAGCCCGCCCCGGCGGCGCGCTGCGGATCGTACCAGAGCGGCTGTCCTGTTTCCCCCGGTCCCTTCGACACGGGCTGGCAGGCGGCCAGCAGGGCGAGCAGGACGGGCAGGATCACGAAGCGCATGGGGCCTTCCCTTCTACCCGGCGCAGGAAATCCTGCAAGGCGGCGTTCACGAAACCGGGCTGCTCGATCGGCGCGCTGTGGCCGGCGCGCGGGATCGTCACCAGGTCCGACCCGGCGATGCCTGCCTGGATGCGCCTCGCCCGCGCCGGCGGGGTCGCCACGTCTTCCTCGCCGACCATCACCAGGGTAGGCGCCCGGATCTGCCGCAATTCCTTCTCCACGCCGGGCCGCGCCAGCACGCCGGCCAAGGCGCGCAAGGCGCCGGTCCGGTCATTGCCCAGGATGCGCGCGCGCCAGGCGTCCCGCTCGGCGGCACGCGCCGGGTCGCGCAGGAAGGTTTGGCCGAATAGGAGGGGCATCACGCGCCCGGCCATCGGCCGGAAGCCGATCAGGCGGGCGAAGACCGCGAGCAGGCGGTAGCGGAGCTGGTCCCACGCCGTTTCGGCCTCGGCCGCGGTGTCCATCAGCACCAGCGAGCGCACGAGGTCGGGCCGCCGGGCGGCGATGCGCAAGGCGACGTAGCCGCCCATGGACAAGCCGACCAGGTGGACCGGGCCGCCGAGCTGCGGGATGGCCGCCGCCACGTCCTGCGCCAGCGTGTCCATGTCGTAGCCGTCCGCGGTGACCGGGCTGCGGCCCTGGCCGCGGAAGTCGAGCGTCACGCAACGGTAGGCGGGTGCCAGTGCGGCGACCGCGGCTTGCCACATCAGGCCGCTGAGCAGCAGGCTGTGCAGGAACAGCACCGTTTGCGGCCCGGCGCCCGCCTCCTCGCAATGCAGCGTGACGCCGTTCGCCTGCATGGGCGGCACCTCACAGGAAATCCCGGCCCGCCTCGCGCGCGAACCGCGCCGGATCGCCTTCCCACACGATGCGGGCGTGCTCCATCACGTACACCCGGTCCGCGTGCGGCAGGGCGAAGGTCACGTTCTGCTCGCCCAGCAGCACGGTGATGGGCGTGGTGGTGCGCAGCAGCTCCAGCGCGCGGCTGAGCTGCTCCAGGATCACCGGGGCCAGGCCCAGCGTCGGCTCGTCCAGGATGAGCAGGCGGGGCTGCATCATCAGCGCGCGGGCGATGGCCAGCATCTGCTGCTCGCCGCCGCTCATCTTGCCGGCGGCCTGGCCGGCGCGGGATTTGAGGATCGGGAACAGGCCGAACAGCCAGTCCAACTGGCGGCGGCGCTCGGCCGCCCCGTGGTGGGCGCCGCCCAGGTCCAGGTTCTCCCGCACGCTCATGGTGCCGAACAACTCGCGGCTCTCGGGGCATTGCACGATGCCGCCGCGCGCGATGGCGGCGCCCGAGCGGCCGGCCAGGCTTTCCCCGTCCCAGGACACCGCACCGGCGTAGGGCACCAGGCCGGAGATGGCGTTGAACAACGTCGTCTTGCCGGCGCCGTTCAGGCCGACGACGGAAACGAACTCGCCTTCGCGGACGTGCAGGGACACGCGGTCCAGCGCCTGCGCCTTGCCGTACAGCACGCTGAGGTCCCGGACGTCCAGCAAGGGCGGGCCGGGCTTGCGGTCCATCTCCGGCCGTGCCGCGGTCTCGATGCTGCCGGAGCCGAGGTAAACCTGGCGCACCGTCGGGTTCGCCATCACCTGCTCGGCGCTGCCTTCGGCCACGAACTCGCCCAGGTACATCGCCAGCACCCGGTCCACCAGGGCGGCCACGCCCTTCACGTTGTGGTCCACCAGCAGCACGGCCCGGCCTTCCGCGCGGAAGGCGGCGATCAGCGCGGAAAACGCCGCGACCTCCCCTGCGGTCAGCCCGGCGAACGGCTCGTCCACCAGCACCACCTTCGGGTCCCGCGCGATCGCCTTGGCCAGCTCCAGCCGGCGCAGGTCGGCGAAGGGCAGGGTGGCCGGGCGGCGGTCGAACACCGCGCCCAGCCCGACGCGCTCGGCGATGGCACGGGCACGGCGCTCCACCGACGGATCGGCGAGCAGCTTGAGCAGCGAGTCCGGCAGCAGCGCGAGCTTGATGTTCTCCCCCACCGTTTGCCGGTGCAGCGGGCGGGAATGCTGGAACACCAGGCCCACGCCCTGGCGCGCGATGCGGTGGGAGGGCTGCCCGGCCACGTCCACGCCGTCGATCAGCACCCGGCCGGCGTTCGGCCGCTCGATGCCCATGATGAGCTTCATGACGGTGGACTTGCCCGAGCCGTTCGGGCCGATCAGCCCGAGGATCTCGCCGGGCTTGATGGAGAAGCCCATGTCCTTCACCGCGACCAGGCCGCCGAAGCGCTTGGACAGCCCGGATACCTCGAGCAGGCCGCGCACCCCGCCGCGGGGGCCGGGCCGCGGCGGCGGGACGTCCACGTTCATGCCCGCTCCCTCCGGTGCAGCACCGTGCCGAGCAACCCGGCGGGAACGAACAGGATGGCCACCAGCGCCACGGCGGACACCACGAAGGTGCTGAGCTGCCCGAGCGGCCGGAGCACCTCGCCCGCGGCTACCAGGAAGATGGCGCCCAGCACCGCCCCCAGGATGGTGCGGCGGCCGCCCAGCACGGCGGCGATGATCACCTGCACGCCCACTGCGATGTCGATCACGGTGCCGGGCGAGGCGGTGCTCTCGTAGAACACCAGCAGCGCGCCGGACAGGCCGCTGAACAGGGCGGACACGCAGAATGCCGCCAGCTTGTGCTTGGCCACGTTGAAGCCGAGCGCCTGGGCTTCCACCGGGTCCTGCCCGCAGGCTTGCAGGATCAGCCCGGCGGGGGAGCGGGACAGGCCGAACAGGACCAGCCCGGACAGCGCCATGAAGCCGAGCGCGAAGTAGTAGTTGAACGTGTCGTCGATCGAGAGGACGTCCGGGACGGAAAGGCCGATCTCGCCGCCGGTCCAGTGCGCGAACACGGTCACCATCTGTTGCAGCAGCAGCACCGCGACCAGGGTGATCAGGCCGAAGTACGGGCCGGACAGGCGCAGGGCGGGCAGGGCCAGCAGCACGCCGCCCGCCACCGCCAGCAGCCCGCCGAACGCGACGCAGGCCGGGACGGGCAGCCCGGTCTCGCTGTTCAGGATGCCGGCCCCGTAGGCGCCGAGGCCGACCAGGAAGGTGGGGCCGAAATTGACCTCGCCGGCGAAGCCGAACAGCAGGTCCCAGGACATGGCGAAGACGGCAAAGTAGTAGGCCGGGATCGCCACGCCGATGATGTAAGGCGAGACGCCGAGCGGCAGCAGCGCGGCGACGGCGAGGAAGCCGAGCGCGCCCCAGAACAGCCTGGACCGCAACACTACCGGCGCCCCAGCAGGCCCTGCGGTCGCACGTACACCACGATGATCAGCAGGACCAGGGCGGGGATGTTCCGGAACGCCGGGGAGACCAGGTAGGAGGTCAGGGTTTCCAGGTAGCCCACGCAGTAGGCCGCGAGGAGCGAGCCGGCCACGCTGCCCAGGCCGCCCAGCACCACGATGGAGAAGGCGGACGCGGTGAGGGTGCCGGCGTTGTCCGACGAGACGCCGAGGAACGCGCCCAGCAGCACCCCGGCGATCCCGGCCAGCACGCCGTAGATCGCCCAGACCAGCAGGTAGATGCGCGACAGCTCGTATCCCAGCAGGGTCAGGCCGCGCGGGTTGATGGAGGCGGCGAGCAGCGCCTTGCCGGCGCGGGTGCGGTTGACCAGCAGCCACAGCCCGCCGATGGCGGCCCAGCACAGCACGGCGGTGAGGATCTCGTTGGAAGGCGTGCGCACGCCGGCGATGTCCGTCACGCCGGCGATCAGCGGGCGGACGGTGTGCGGGCTGGTGGTGGTGAAGTAAGCGACCGCTTCCTGGATCATGATGCCCCAGAGCAGGGTGCCGGTGAGCACGAAGATCTCCGTTTCTTCCCGGGGGATGGAGCGGGAGCGCTGGATGGGCCGCACGACCAGGGCGTAGGTGGCGAAGGCCGTGGCGATGCCGGCCAGCAGCCCGGCAAGGGCGCCGGGCAGCGCGCCGATCGCGTCCGCCGCGAGCCAGGCGACCACGGCGGCGACCAGTACCGTGCCGCCGTGGGCCAGGTTCAGCACGCCGGAAACGCCGAACATCAGGGTGAACCCGACGGCGCCCAGGCCGTAGAGCGCGCTGATCGCGAAGCCGTCGATGAGGATTTGCCAGGCTAGCATTCACTCCCCCTGCTTCTTCTCCCTTTGCTTTCGGGAGCGGGCTTTGCCTTCTCGGGTTCTGCTGCTCAGTTCGTCGGCTTCACGAAAGATGGGAAGCGCAGCGTGTTGCCGTTCGCGACGGAGGCGGGCCAGACTGGGACCTGCTTGCCGTCCTGCCACTGCACGAACAGCCCGCTCACGTAATCCTTGCCGTAGCGCATGGCGTGGGTCGCCGGGTCGTCCTTGCCGAAGAAGGCGGTGCGGCCGACGGTGCCTTGCCAGTCTGTCCTTTCCAGCGCGTCCACCAGCTTCTCCGGGTCCGTCCCGCCGGCGCGGTGGATGGCGTCGGCGATGTAGTACACCTCGTCATACGCGGTGTAGCCGGTATAGGCCGGGCTGATGCCGTAGCGCTTGATGTAGGCCTGCGCGAAGGGCACCGTCTTGGGCGTGGTCGGCACGCTGTCCACCGCGATCAATTGCAGCACGATGCCCTCGGTGGCGCCGTTGGTGTCTTTCCAGAACGTGTTGGACGTGGCCTGCGACGAGATGCCGAACTGCGGGATCGGCACCTGCTGGTTGGCCCACTGCACCGTCGGCTGCACGCCCACGTGGCTGATGCCGGTGATGATCATGTCCGGGTGCTTCGCCTCGATCCCGTTGTAGATCGGCGTGAAGTCGGTCGTGTCCGGGGACATGCGGACGTGGTCCAGCACCTTGACGCCGATCGTGGGCAGGCAGGCGATGAACCCGGCGTCGAGCGGGGTGGTCCAGGCCGCGTCCTCGCTCATGATCACGGCGGACTTCATGTGGTACTTGCTGTCCACCAACAGGTCCTTCGCGGCGTCGCAGGTGGCGCTGGCCAGGAAGGAGGACGCGAGGTAGCCGTGGAAGAAGTAGCGCAGGTGGTCGTAGTCGGCGTGGATGCGCTTGCTGATGTCGTCGCTGGCGGCGCCCGGCGTGATCGTCGGCAGCTTCAAGCGCCCGGCCCAGGGTTCCAGCGCCAGCGCCACCTCGCTGGTGTAGCTGGCGATCACGGCGCTTACCTTGTCCTGGCTGGACAGCCGCTGGATCGCCCGCACCGCGTCGGCGGCGGAGTTGTGGTCGTCGTAGGCCACGATCTGGACCGGGCGGCCGTCCACGCCGCCGGCGGCGTTGATCTCGTCAGCCGCGATCTGCGCCGCGTTCGGGATCGCGATGCCGGAGATGGCCGAGTTCTCGGCGATCACGCCGATCTTGACCGGGTCGGCCGCTGCGGCGGCGAAGGGCAGGCCGAGAGCCGCGAGCGCCGGGAGGAGGCGGAAGGGAGGCATGTCGGGACGTGGCTCCTGTTTTTGGACGGCCGGCGTTCTCCCGGCGTTGGTGCGCGACGCTAGAAGGGGCTGGGGCGCGAGTAAATCCCGCCTGGCGCAGCCGTCGCCGGGCCTTCATGCTGCGCCGGAGCGGGAAAGGGGCAAGACCATGGCGGACGGCGGGGGCGCGCTGGCGGGGCTGAAGGTGGTGGACCTGGCCCGTGTGCTGGGTGGGCCGTACTGCACCATGATCCTGGCCGACCACGGCGCCGCCGTGATCAAGGTCGAGCCGCCGCAGGGGGACGAGACCCGCGACTACGGCCCGCCCTTCGACGCGGAAGGCGACGCGAGCTACTTCCAGGGCATCAACCGCAACAAGCGCGGCTTGGCGTTGGACCTGGGCAAGCCGGCCGGGCGCGCGGTGCTGCTGCGCCTGCTGGACGGCGCGGACGTGCTGGTGGAGAACTTCAAGACCGGCAGCATGGAGCGCTGGGGCCTTGGCTACGCCGCGCTGGAGCCGATGTTCCCCCGCCTGGTGCATTGCCGCATCTCCGGCTTCGGCGCGGACGGGCCGTTGGGCGGGCTGCCGGGCTACGACGCGATCGTGCAGGCGATGGTTGGGCTGATGAGCGTGAACGGCAACCCGGCGACCGGGCCGCTGCGGATCGGCACCCCCGTGGTGGACATGGCGACCGGGCTGTATTCCGCCGTGGCGGTCCTGATGGCGCTGCACGAGCGCGCCCGCTCCGGCCGCGGGCAGTTCCTGGACATGACGCTGCACGATTGCGGCATGTCCCTGCTGCACCCCTCCGGCGCCAACTACCTGCAAACCGGCAAGCGCCCGTCCGGCACGGGCAACGCGCATTCCAACATCGCGCCGTACGACACGTTCAAGACCGCGACCTGCGACGTGTTCCTGGGCATCGGCAACGACGGCCAGTTCCGCAAGCTCGCCGCCGCGATCGGCCAGCCCGGCTTGGCGGAGGACCTCCGCTTCGCGCGCAACTCGGGCCGGATCACCAACCGGGCGGCGCTGACGGCGGTTCTGCTGGACGTGTTCGCCGCCGAGGATGGGCTGGCGCTGAGCGACCGGCTGGCGGCGCTCGGCCTGCCGGCGGGGCCGGTGCTGGGCGTGGACGAGGCGCTGTCCGCCCCGCACACGGCGGCGCGGGGCATGGTGGCGGAGGTGGACGGGGTGCGCAGCGTGGCGACGCCGATCAAGCTGAGCCGCACGCCGGGGGGCGCACGCTCCGCGCCGCCGCGGTTCGGCGCGGACGCGGCGGCGGTGCTGGCGGAGCACGGGTACTCGGAGGCGGAGGTGGCGGGGCTGGTGGCGGACGGGGTGCTGTTCACGGAGCGGCGGCGGTAGGGAAGGTGCTCTTCAACGCGCGGCAGGGTTGTCTATGCGGTTTCGGCGAACAGTTCCCGCCCGATCAGCATGCGCCGGATCTCGCTCGTCCCCGCGCCGATCTCGTACAGCTTGGCGTCCCGCAGCAGCCGCCCGGTCGGGTAGTCGTTGGTGTAGCCGTTGCCGCCCAGCGCCTGGATCGCTTCCAGCGCCATCCACGTCGCCTTCTCCGCGGCATACAGGATCGCGCCCGCGGCGTCCTTGCGCGTGGCTTGGCCGCGGTCGCAGGCGCGGGCCACCGCGTACACGTAAGCGCGGGACGCGTTCATGGCCGTGTACATGTCCGCCAGCTTGCCCTGCATGAGCTGGAACTCGCCGATCGCCTGGCCGAACTGCTTGCGCTCGTGCACGTACGGCAGCACGGCGTCCAGGCAGGCCTGCATGATGCCGATCGGGCCGGCGGCCAGCACGGCGCGCTCGTAGTCCAGGCCGCTCATCAGCACGTTCACGCCGCGGCCCACCGCGCCCAGCACGTTCTCGGCCGGCACCTCGCAGTCCTCGAACACCAGCTCGCAGGTGTTGGAGCCGCGCATGCCCAGCTTATCGAGCTTGGGCGCGGTGCTGAAGCCCTTGAACCCGCGCTCCACCAGGAAGGCGGTGATGCCGCGCGAACCGGCGTCCGGGTCGGTCTTGGCGTACACCACCAGCGTGTCGGCGTCCGGGCCGTTGGTGATCCACATCTTGGAGCCGTTCAGCACCCAGCGGTCCCCCTGCCGCTCCGCCCGCGTCCGCATGCCCACCACGTCGGACCCGGCGCCGGGCTCGCTCATCGCCAGCGCGCCGACGTGCTCGCCGCTGATCAGCTTGGGCAGGTAGCGGCCTTTCTGGTCCTCGTTGCCGTTGCGCGCGATCTGGTTGACGCACAGGTTGCTGTGCGCGCCGTAGGACAGGCCGACGGAGGCGGACGCGCGGCTGATCTCCTCCATCGCCACGCAATGCTCCAGGTAGCCCATGCCGGCGCCGCCGTACTCCTCGGGCGCGGTGATGCCGAGCACGCCCAGGCCGCCGAACTTGCGCCACAGGTCGGCGGGGAAGTCGTTGTCGCGGTCGATGGCGGCGGCGCGGGGGGCGATCTCGTCGGCGGAGAACGCGGCCACCTGGTCACGCAGGGCGTCGGCCGTCTCGCCCAGGCCGAAATCCAGGCCGCGGAAGCTGTTCAGCATCGTCGTTCCCTTTCCCGAGCCTATTGGTCCAGCAGAGCCAGCGCCCCTGCCGGGTCCACGCGGCCGTCATACAGCGCGCGGCCGACGATCACCCCCTCGATGTTGGGGTGCCGCAGCGAATGCAAGGCGCGCAGATCCTCCAGGCTGCCGACGCCGCCGCTGGCGATCACCGGGATGGCGCAACTGGTGGCCAACTCGGCGGTTTGCGGCAGGTTCAGCCCGCCCAGCATGCCGTCCCGCCCGATGTCGGTGTAGATGACCGCGGCCACCCCGGCGCCGGCGAAGCGGGCGGCGAGGTCGGCGGCGGACAGGGTGGAGGTTTCGGCCCAGCCGTCGGTCGCCACGAACCCGTCCCGCGCGTCGATCCCCACGGCGACCCGGCCGGGAAAGCGGCGGCAGGCGTCGCGCACCAGCGCCGGGTTCCGCACGGCGGCGCTGCCCAGGATGACGCGGGCGACCCCGGCGGACAGCCAGCGCTCCACCCCGGCCATGTCGCGGATGCCGCCGCCCAACTGCACGGGGACGGACGCGGCGGCCAGGATGGCGGCCACCGCGTCCCCGTTCACGGCGCGGCCGGCGAAGGCGCCGTTCAGGTCCACCACGTGCAGCCAGCGGCAGCCGGCCGCCTGCCAAGCGCGGGCCGGCGCGGCCGGGTCCTCGTTGAACACGGTCGCGTCGTCCATGACGCCGCGGCGGAGGCGGACGCACGCGCCGTCCTTGAGGTCGATCGCGGGGTACAGCGTGAGGCTCATGCCGGACGCAGCGCGGCCAGGATTTCCTCCGTGATGGCGAAGGCGGTGTTGGCGGCGGGCACCCCGGCGTAGATCGCGGCCTGGATCAGCACTTCCCGCACCTCGTCCTCCGTCAGGCCCCCCTGCTCCAGCGCGGCGTGGGTATGCAGGCGGAACTCCTCCCAGCGGCCGAGCGCCGCGGTGATCGCCAGCACGATCACCCGGCGGGTGCGGCCGTCCAGCCCGGGGCGGCCCCACACCTCGCTCCAGGCGAAGCGGGTGATGAGCTGCTGGAACTCCCACGCGAAGCCGCCCTGCTTGGCGAGCGCGCGGTCCACGTAGGCATCCCCCAGGACGGCGCGGCGGTTGGCGATGCCCGCGTCGAACAGCGCGTCCCGCCCGGCTCCGAGCGCGCCGCCATCCGCCAGCAGGAACCCGGCCAGCAGGGCGGCGAGCGCGTCCGGGCGCTCCAGGGCCGAGATGTGGCCGGTCGGCAGGCTGGCCATGCGCGCGCCCGGGATGGCGGCAGCGATCGGCTCGCCGCCGGTGGCGGGCGGGGTGGCCTCGTCCAGCGCGCCGTTGACGACCAGGGTGGGCACGGCGATGCCGGGCAGGGCGTCCTTCACCGCCAGCCGGGCGATCGCCATGCAGCAGCCGGCATAGCCTTGCGGGTCCAGCGCCTCGAACGTGGCGCGCACGGCGCCAAGGTAGTCCGGGTCCGCGGCCTGCACGGCGGCGGGGAACCAGCGGGCGATCACCGGGCCGGTCAGCGCGGCCATGCCGTGGGCGCGGGCCGCGGCGGCGCGGTCCAGCCAGGGCTGCGGCGGCACGGCGGCCGAGCTGTTGCAGACCGCGATGGCGCTGAGCCGGGACGGGGCGGTCACGGCGAGCTGCATCGCCGTCATGCCCCCCATGGACAGGCCCGCCACCGCGACGCGCGGCGCGCCGGCTGCGTCCAGCACGGCCAGCGCGTCCGCCGCCAGGTCCGCGATCGTGTAGTCGCCCGGCGGGGAGTCGGACGCGCCGTGGCCGCGCGTGTCCATCCGCAACAGGTGGAATCGGCCGGACAGGGCGCGGACCACGCCGTTCCAGATCGCGTGGTCCGTGCCGAGCGCGTTGAGCAACAGCAGCGGCGGCCGGCCGGGGTGGCCGTCCGCGCGCCAATACAGACGAATGCCGTCACGGGTGGCGAAGGGCATCAGGTGTCTCCGGTTCGCGTGCGCTCAGCGTCCGTCCCGCAGCCGCTTGCAGTAGAACAGCCCGCGGACGGTGGCGCCGCCGACCCGGGCATAGGCCGGGTGCTCGCCCCAGCGGTGGTAGCCGGCGCCCTCGTACAGCTTGATCGCCGCTTCCTGGGTTTCCCGCACGTCCAGGTTCAGCACCTGGAAGCCCAGGGCGCGCGCCGACTCCTCCACCCGCCGGGTCAGCAGCCGGGCCAGGCCGTGGCCGCGGGCGTATGGCGCGACGAAGCTGTGCATCAGGGTGGCGGCGAAGGCCTGCGCCTCGTTGTTGCGCGGCGGCCGGACCAGTTGCACGCTGCCGACGATCACCCCGTCCAGCCGGGCGACGAAAAGCTGGCGCTCCGGCACCAGCAGGAGGCCGCGGAAGTAGCTTTCCAGTGCGGTGCGGCCCGGCGGCGCGACCCAGCCGAAGCCGCCGCCATCGATGATGGCCGCGTCCGCCGCCTCGCACAGCGCCTGCAAGTCGTCGTCGGCGAGGTCGGACGCGCGCTCCACTGCCAAGGCGGGGGGCGTCACGGGCAGGGCGGCGAGGCCGGCTGTCCCGGGCGCCACCTTCATGGCGACCAGCGCAGGAAATTGGCGAGGATGCGCAGGCCGGCGCGCTGGCTCTTCTCCACGTGGAACTGGGTTCCGGCCCGGTTGCCCGCGGCGACCAGCGCGGGAACGGCGCCGCCGTACTCGGTCGTGGCCACCACCTCGGCCGGCCGCGCGCCGCGCAGGGCGTAGCTGTGCACGAAATACACGTCGTCGCCAGGCAGCAGGCCATCCAGCAGGGGATGGGCGCCGGGCTCGAAGTCCAGCGCGTTCCAGCCCATCTGCGGCAGGCGCAGGCCGGGGGCGTCCATGCGCGCCACCTCGCCCGCCACCCAGCCGAAGCCGGGCGTCACGGCGTGCTCCAGCCCGCGTTCCGCCATGAGCTGCATGCCGACGCAGATGCCGAGGAACGGCCGGCCGGCGCCGGCCGCGTGGCCGATGGCGTCCCGCATGCCGGGCACGGCGGCCAGCCCGGCGGCGCAATCGGCGAAGGCCCCCTGTCCCGGCAGCACGACGCGGTCGGCGCCGGCCACCTGCGCCGGGTCCGCGGTCACGGCGACGGCGGCGTCCAGCCCGGCCTCCCTTGCCGCCTCCGACAGGGCGCGCGCGGCGGAGGTCAGGTTGCCGCTGCCGTAATCGACCACCGCGACGCGCATCACGCCACCCGCGCCCGCATGTCCGCGCGGTAGGACAGCAGGCGGAGCAGCGCCTCGTCGTGCGACCGGCCTGCGACCACGTGGCAGAGCTGGAATCGCTGCAAGCCGAGCGCCCAGCGCCGGATGTCGTTGCCGAAGGTGGCCAGCACGAGCAGCACCGCGAACGCCGCTTCCGGGCGCAGCGGCGGCGGAACCGCCAGGGCCGCCCCGACCAGGGCCGCGAGCGCCAGGGCAGCGGCGATCCACGCGCCATGCCGCAGCAGCCAGAGCGGGCCGAAGAACAGCGCGCCCCAGCTGAACGCTTCCGGCACCAGCACCGGCGGCTGCGCGGGGTGGAGGTGGGCGGTGTAGGTCCTCATAGCGATCCCTTGGTGGACGGGATGACCCCGTCCGTCCGCCCGTCCGGCTCGGCGGCCATGCGCAGGGCGCGGGCGAGCGCCTTGAAGCAGCCTTCCGCGATGTGATGGGCGTTGCGCCCGGCCTTGGCGGTGACGTGGAGGGTGAGGAGCGCGTTGTGGGCGAAGGCGCGGAAGAACTCCTCGAACAGTTCCGTGTCCATGGTGCCGATCGTCGGCGCGCCGAAGCTTACGGACCAGAGCAGCAACGGGCGTCCGGAAATGTCCACCGCGGCCTCCACCAATGCCTCATCCATCGGCACCAACGCTTGGCCGTAGCGGCGGATGCCGCGCTTGTCGCCGATTGCCTGCGCGAAGGCCTGGCCCAGCACGATGCCGACATCCTCCACCGTGTGGTGGTCATCGACGTGGAGGTCCCCGGCCGCCTGCACCTCCAGGTCGAACAGCGCGTGCCGGGCGAGCGCCGTCAGCATGTGGTCCAGGAAGCCGACGCCCGTCACGATCTGGGACTGGCCGGCGCCGTCCAGTTCGAGGGCAAGGTGGATGTCCGTCTCGGTGGTGGTGCGGGACAGGGTTGCAGACCGGGGCATGCGCGGAGCGATAGCGCAGTTTGGCCGGCTTGTCCCGCCCCCGGCCCTCTTGCACCCCCAAGGCACCCCGCTTGGCACCCCATGGCCCCCCTATGTCACGCCTCTTGGCACGCCTGGGGAAAACTCTGCATTCCTCCGGGCGTCTGTGTTCCGAGCAGAAGGAGATGCGCCATGGACGACGACAAGCCGGAGGACAAGGCGGCCGGGCTGCCCGGCAACAAGGGCCAGTTCGGCGCCGGCGACGCGACCGAGGACTTCAAGGGATTGGAGAACCACCCGGCGCCGGACGAGGAAGCGGCGAACGGCCCGAAGCAGACCAACGCGGGGGAGCGGTCCTGATGGCGTCGGCGGAGGACCTGGCCCGCCAGCACGGCGTGAGCGCCGACGCGGTGCGGGTGTTGCAGGACGCAGTGCGCCGGGGTGGCGGCAGGCAGGCGCAGTTCAGCCACCCCGAGCTGGGCGGCATGGGCCAATGGTCCGCCGGCGGGATGACCCAGGTGGGCGACATGTTCAACACGGCGCTGAAGGACAAGGTGAACGCGATCTGCGCCGCGCTCGCCTCGGCCCCTCCGGCCGAGCCGGCGCCGGAGCGCGTGCCGAGCGGCGGCGGGAACCGGGACTGGTGGCCGGACGGGCTGGGCCGCCCGTCCGCGAGCGGGTCGCAGAACGGGATGCGCTACGCCTGCTTCCCGGACGCGCGCCGGGTGGCGGTGGAGCAGGCCGGCACGGTGACGCTGTACGACAGCGGCGACCACCGCATCTCCGGGGTGTCGCAGCAGCAGAGCGGCACGCAGGAACTGAGCTTCAGCAGCCAGAAGGGATCGATCCGGGCGTCAGACCTGCCCGTGGTCGGTAGCTGACACGGAGGCGGAGCGGCGGTGGAACTCAGGTGCGGTCCATTGACGTCGTGTGCCAACGTCTCAGCGACCCACCCATCGTGGTGTTTGCGCGCCTTGATCCGCCCGACTGCGATGTGTTGGCCTTCTTCGGGCTGATACCAGCGGATCGCGTCCGGCAGGCTCGCCCCCTGTCCGCAGCAGGTACGGCGCCAGCAGCGCCACAGGCCGTCAACGGAGGCAGCAAACCAGCTCGCGTGGTCAGCCGGATATTGCTTCCAGCGACCGGTTGTTCACCGCCGGGCCGGTCGCGATGGAGGCCACCACCACCACCATGCTGCCGGCGATGAAGACGAACACGCCGAGCGTGCCGAACTCGTTGAGGAAGAACTCGATCAGGAAGCCGCTGAACACGACCGAGATGCGGCTGAACGAGTAGACGAACCCCACCGCCACCGCCCGGATGCGCGTCGGGTACAGCTCCGCCTGGTACGAGTGGAAGCAGAACGACATGATGTTGGACGACAGCGTCAGCCCGACCCCGAGCCCGATCAGCACCGCCGCGGCGGCGGCTTGGCTGAACAGCAGGCCGAACACCGCGATGCACCCGGCCGCGGTCACGATCAGCCACTTGCGCTCCACCCGGTCGGCCACCGAGGCGGCCAGCAACGGGCCGAACGGCGCGGCGATGGCGATGATGAAGGTGTATTGCAGCGAGGACGTGACGGTGATGCCCTGCTTGATCAGCAGGGTGGGCACCCAGTTGGCGAAGCCGTAGAAGCCGACCGTCTGGAAGATGTTGAAGATGATCAGCATGACCGTGCGGCCGAGGAACGGCGGGCGGAACGCCTCCATCAGGGTGCCGCCTGCCGTCACGGGCTCCGGCCGGCCCGGCGGCGGCAGGGCGCGGCCGTACTCCGCCGCCACCCGGCGCTCCAGCGACGCGACCACCCGGTCCGCTTCCGCCGCCCGGCCGTGGGCGGCCAGCCAGCGCGGGCTTTCCGGCACGGCGCGGCGGATGGCCCAGACGGCCACCGCGCTCACCGAGCCGATCGCCACCACCCAGCGCCAGCCGGACCAGCCGAACGGCGCCAGCGGGACCAGCCGGTACGACAGGTAGGCGACGGCGGGCACCACGGCGAACTGGACCGTCTGGTTGACGGCGAAGGCCCGGCCGCGGATGCCCTTCGGCACCAGTTCGCTGATGTAGGCATCGATGGTGACCAGCTCGACGCCGATGCCGAGCCCGGCGACGAACCGCCACAGGTTGAGGCCGAACGCATCGTTCTGGAACGCCATGACCGCCGACGACACGGCGTACCACAGCAGCGACACGGTGAAGATCGTCCGCCGCCCGAACCGGTCCGCCACGAAGCCGAACAGCAGGGTGCCGAAGAACAGCCCGGCGAACAGCGAGGCGACGAAGCTGGCGATGCTCGACGTGTTGAACAGGGACGCGAGGAAGGCGAGCACGCCCGCGTCCAGCACGGGAGGCACGGGAGCGAGGATGTGGTCGCGCACCAGGCCGGGCGCCACGTAGCCGGTGAAGAACAGGTCGTAGAACTCGAA
>CAXTLC010000032.1:7388-51688 GCA_964245075.1 uncultured Acetobacteraceae bacterium | reverse complement strand
GGTCAAGGGCGGCTTCACCGTCGACCTCGGCGGCGCCGTGGCGTTCCTGCCCGGCTCCCAGGTGGACATCCGCCCGGTGCGCGACGTAGGGCCGCTGATGGGCACGCCGCAGCCGTTCCAGATCCTCAAGATGGACCGTGCCCGCGGCAACATCGTCGTTTCCCGTCGCGCGGTGCTGGAGGAAACCCGGGCCGAACAGCGCAGCGAGCTGATCCAGGGCCTCAAGGAAGGCATGATCCTGGACGGCGTGGTGAAGAACATCACCGACTACGGCGCCTTCGTGGACCTCGGCGGCGTGGACGGCCTGCTGCACGTGACGGACGTGGCCTGGCGCCGCATCAACCATCCGTCCGAGGCGTTGCAGATCGGCCAGCAGGTGCGCGTGCAGGTGATCCGCTTCAACGCGGAAACCCAGCGCATCAGCCTCGGCATGAAGCAGCTCGAGGCCGACCCGTGGGAAGGCGTGGCCGCCAAGTACCCGCCGGGCGCGAAGTACACCGGGCGCGTCACCAACATCACTGACTACGGCGCCTTCGTGGAGCTGGAGCCGGGCGTGGAAGGCCTGGTCCACGTGTCCGAGATGAGCTGGACCAAAAAGAACGTCCACCCCGGCAAGATCGTCTCCACCTCGCAGGAGGTGGACGTGATGGTGCTGGACGTGGACAGCTCCAAGCGCCGGATCTCGCTGGGCCTCAAGCAGGTGCAGCGCAACCCGTGGGAGGAGTTCCTGGATACCCACCCGGTCGGCTCCGTGGTGGAAGGCGAGATCCGCAACATCACCGAGTTCGGCCTGTTCGTTGGCCTGTCCGACGACATCGACGGCATGGTCCACATGTCCGACATCTCGTGGGACGAGCCGGGCGAGCTGGCGATGGCCAAGTTCGACAAGGCGCAGGTCGTCCGCGCCAAGGTGCTGGACGTGGACGTGGAGAAGGAGCGCATCTCGCTCGGCATCAAGCAGATGCAGGACGACCCGGCGGCCGACACGCTCAGCCGCGTCCACAAGGGCGAGGTCGTCACCTGCATCGTGACCGCGATCCAGGCCAATGGCATCGAGGTCAAGGTGGACGAAGTGCTCACCGGCTTCATCCGCCGCGCCGAACTGGCCCGCGACAAGCAGGACCAGCGGCCCGACCGCTTCGCCGTCGGCGAGAAGGTGGACGCCAAGATCACCGCGATCGACCGCGCCGCCCGCAAGCTCTCGCTCACCATCAAGGGGCGCGAGATCGAGGAAGACAAGCAGGCGGTGGCCGAGTTCGGCACCTCCGACAGCGGCGCTTCGTTGGGTGATATCCTGGGGGCGGCGATCCGCCGCCGTAACCAGCAGACCACCGAGTAAGGCTTGTCCGGCAGCCTCGAAGCGGACCTCCTCCTGGACAGGCGGCGCCTCAAGCGCCGCCTCGTCTTCTGGCGCCTGCTGGCGGTGCTGGCTTTGCTCGGCGTCGTCGCCTACGCCGTGGCATCGCGGGGGGGCGCCGCCATCCCGGGCCGGCGTCACGTCACCCGGGTGACGGTAAATGGCGTCATCACATCCAACCGCCGCCTGCTGGAAGCCGTCAGCGCGCTGGCCAAGGACGCGAACGTGGCGGCCGTGGTGCTCACGGTGGACAGCCCGGGCGGCAGCGTGGCCGGCGGCGAGAGCCTGCATGACGCCCTGGCGCGGGTGGCCCAGGTCAAGCCCGTTGTCACGGTGATGGAAGGCACGGCCGCCTCGGCCGGGTACATGATCAGCTTGCCGGCCGCGCGCATCTTCGCCAGCGCGGCAACCCTGACCGGCTCCATCGGCGTGATCCTGGAAACCGGCAACGCCGCCGGGCTGCTCGACAAGCTCGGCCTGTCTGCCGAGGCGATCATTTCCGGCCCGCTGAAGGACCAGCCGTCCTTCACCCATGGTTTGTCGCCGGCCGGGCGCGACTACCTGCAGAAGCTGGTGGGGGACCTGTTCGGCCAGTTCGTCACCATGGTGGCGCAGGCGCGGCGGATCGACGAGCCGCAAGTCCGCGTCTTGGCAGACGGCCGGGCCTACACCGGGCGGCAGGCTTTGGCACTGGGCCTGGTGGATGAGATCGGCGGCGAGCCGGAAGCGCGCGCCTGGCTGGAAAAGGAGCGCCGCGTCGGGGCTGACCTGCCGATCGAGGACCTGAAGTTCGGCAGCTTCTACGACCGCACGCTCGGCGCAACCCTGGGTTTGTTCAGCCAGCGGCTCGGGCTGGACCTCGGCGCAGGCGTGCCAATGGCGATATGGTCTCCGGAGCTTGTCCGCTAGAGCATCATCCGTGCTGATAGGCGCACGGCTGATGCTCTAGCCAGTTGTTTCCACGAGCATCTCTATCCGACAGGTGATCCCGTTCGGTCGGATGATGCTCTAGACAGGCTTGCGCCCCCTACCCGGTGACACGATACACTCGTCCATGACCCCAGCCGACATGCAGCGTGACGCCGGCCCGGCGTCAACTTCCCGCACCGTGCGCCTGGCAGATTACCGCGTGCCCGACTACCTGATCGACCAGGTGGACCTGGATTTCGCGCTCGACCCGGCGGCGACCGTGGTGACGTCCCGGTTGGCCGTGCGCCGCAACCCGGCCGGCCAGGGCGGCCCGTTGCGCCTGGACGGCGAGCGGCTGGAATTGCTGTCGATCGCCTTGGACGGCGCGGCGCTCGGGGCCGACCGCTACGCCCTGACGGACGACGCGCTCACGATCGCGGACGTGCCGGACGCGTTCACCCTCGCCATCACCGTCCGTATCTCGCCGCGGGACAACACCGAGCTGTCCGGCCTGTATCTGTCCGGCGGCAACTTCTTCACCCAGTGCGAGGCGGAGGGCTTCCGCCGCATCACCTACTTCCCGGACCGTCCGGACGTCATGGCGCGCTATGCCGTGACGCTCCATGCCGACGCCGCCGCCTGCCCGGTGCTGCTGTCCAACGGCAATCCCGGCGGCAGCGGCGAGTCGGGCGGCCGGCGCTGGGCGCGCTGGATCGACCCGCATCCCAAGCCGTCCTACCTCTTCGCCGTGGTCGCGGGGGACCTCGTCGCGGTCACCGGCAGCTTCACCACCCGGTCCGGCCGCGCCGTGGATCTCGGCATCCACGTCCGTCGCGGCGACGAGGATCGCTGCGGCTACGCCATGCGCTCGCTCAAGGCCAGCATGGCGTGGGACGAGGCGGTGTGGGGCCTCGAATACGACCTGGACGTCTTCAACATCGCCGCCGTGTCGGACTTCAACATGGGCGCGATGGAGAACAAGGGCCTGAACGTCTTCAACACGAAATACGTGCTGGCGCGGCCCGATACGGCGACCGACGCCGACTACCAGGGCGTCGAGAGCGTCATCGCCCACGAGTACTTCCACAACTGGACCGGCAACCGCATCACCTGCCGCGACTGGTTCCAGCTCTCGTTGAAGGAGGGCCTGACGGTCTTCCGGGACCAGGAGTTCTCGGCCGACCAGGGCAGCCGCGCCACCAAGCGCATCGCGGACGCGGCCGGGCTGCGCGCCAGCCAGTTCCCGGAGGATGCCGGCCCGCTGGCCCACCCGGTCCGTCCGGAAAGCTACATCGAGATCAACAACTTCTACACGGCGACGGTGTACCAGAAGGGCGCCGAGCTGGTGCGCATGATCCAGACGATCATCGGCGCCGCGGCGTTCCGGCGCGGCATGGACCTTTACATCGCGCGCCATGACAACCAGGCGGTGACGATCGAGGATTTCGTGGCGGCGATGCAGGACGCCTCCGGCACGGATCTCAGCCATTTCAAGCTCTGGTACGCCACGCCCGGCACGCCGGAGGTCGCCGTTTCCGACGAATACGACCCCGCCGCGCGCCGCTACACGCTCACCCTGCGCCAGAGCCTGCCGAAGCGGCCGAAAGGTCCGCCGCTGTTCATCCCGGTCGCCATGGGCCTGCTGGCGCCCGATGGCGCGCCGCTGCCCATGCGGCTGGCGGACGAAGCGGTGGCCGCCCCCGGCACCCGCGTGCTCGCGCTCAAGGAGGCGGAGCAGAGCTTCACCTTCGTGGACGTCCCGGCGCGTCCGGTGCCCTCGCTGCTGCGCGGCTTCTCCGCCCCGGTGAAGCTCTCCGGCACGCCCCCGGCGCAACTGCGCTTCCTCGCCACGCACGACACCGACCCGTTCGTGCGCTGGGCATCCGGCCAGCATTATGCGGCGCGTGCGTTGCTGGCGATGGTCGCTGCCCAGGCGGCTGGCGCCGCCATGCCGCTCGACCCCGGGGTGACCGAGGCCGCAGCGGCAACCCTTGCCGGCGCCGATGCGGACCCTGACTTCGCCGCCATGGCGCTCGCCCTGCCCGGCGAGGCGTTCCTCGGGGACCAGATGGCTGTCGTGGACGTGGATGGCATCCATGCCGTGCGCCAGGCCGCCCGGACCGAGTGGGGCCAGGTGCTGGCCGGCAAGCTGCGCGAGACGTACGACCGCCTCGCCGCCCTTGACGAGACCAGCATCGACATGGGGGCGATAGGCCGGCGCGCGCTCAGGAACTTCTGCCTCGGCGCGCTGGCGGCGTCCGACCCCGTGGCCGGAGCGGCCTTGGCCTGGGCGCAGTTCACGGCGGAACGCACGATGACGGATGTGCTGGCGGCGCTCGGCGCCTTGGTGCAGATCCGTTGCCCCGAACGGGATGCGGCGCTGGCGGCGTTCCATGCCAAGTGGCGCAATGACGGCCTCGTGTTGGACAAGTGGTTCGCCCTGCAAGCGTCCTCCACGCTGCCGGGCACGCTGGCGGCGGTGCAGGCGCTGGCGGAGCATCCGGACTTCGACGCCGGCAATCCCAACCGCGTGCGCGCGCTGGTGGGCAGCTTCGCGTTCAACCGGGCGCAGTTCCACGCCGCATCCGGCGCCGGGTATGCCTTCCTGGCCGACACGGTCCTGGCGCTCGACCCCCGCAACAGCCAGATCGCGGCCCGCATGGTGACCCCGCTGGGCGCTTGGCGGCGCTACGACGCGGCACGCCAGGCGCTGATGCAGGCCGAGTTGCGGCGGATCAGGGACACGCCCGGCTTGAGCCGGGGAACGTTCGAGATGGCGTCGCGCAGCTTCGGCTGACGCTTCACGTCAATCCGGATCGACGGCCACGATGCGGTACAGCATCTCGTCCCCATCCAGCCGCCCGACCCGGATGAGCTCGCCGGGCCGGATGATCGCGGCCTTGAAGCTGTAGAGCGGCTCGTCCGCGCTGCCCAGCTCCCGCAAAGCCCAGCCCTCCTCGATCTTGACCAGCTCGCCCGCGCGGATGGCATGGCCGGCAAGCTCCCGGGATGTCGGCCAGGGGAGCGTGTCCGTCTCCCAGGCCGACACGTCCAAGTGGCCTTGCGGGGTGAGCAAGACCTGCAAGCGCATGCGGTCGTCCAGATTGCCCTCGGGGTGGCGCGGCCCCCGCGCCAAGACCAAGGTCACTTTCACCAAACCGGGATCCTCCGCCAGCACGTCCCGATCCAACGCACGTTTGTATCGAACGTTGCAGAATTGTGTCAGATTGCGACGCGGACGCCCAGCTCCACCACGCGGTCGCTCGGGATGCGGAAGAACACGGTGGCCGGGACGGCGTTGCGGACCATCACCAGGAATAGCCACAGCCGCCAGATCGGCAGCTTGGGCACCAGCGCGCGCACCAGCACGTCGCGGCCCAGGAAGTAGCTGACCTGCATCGGATCGTAGTCGACGCCGCGGCCGCGCAGGTCTTCCAGGGCGCGGGGGATGTTGGGGCTTTCCATGAAGCCGTAGTGCAGCTTCACGCGGTGGATGCCCGGCGCCAGCTCCGTCACCTCCGTGCGGCGTTCCGCGCTGACCTCGGGCACGTCCTCGTTGCTGACGGTCACGAACAGGACCTTCTCGTGCAGCACCTTGTTGTGCTTGAGGTTGTGCAGCAGTGCCGCAGGCACGTAATCCGGCGTCCCGGTCAGGAACACCGCCATGCCGGGCACGCGCAAGGTGCGCGATTGCGGCAACCGCTTGAGGAAGGACGCGAGCGGCAAGCTGTCTTGCTTCCAGCGCGCCAGCATCAGGTCCCGTCCGCGCTTCCAAGTGGTCATCAGCGCGATCAGCCCCAGCCCGATGACCAGCGGCACCCACCCGCCTTCGGGCACCTTCAGCATGTTGGAGGCGAAGAACAGGCTGTCCACCGCGAAGAAGCCGCCGAACACCAGGAGGGCGAGCGGGCGGGACCAGCCGAACCGGCGCCGGAAGGCGAAGGCGGCCAGGATGCAGGTGCACAGGAACGTGCCGGTGACGGCGATGCCGTACGCGGCGGTCAGCGCGTCGCTGCTGCGGAACGCCAGCACCAGCAGCAGCACGCCGATGAACAGCGCCGTGTTCACCTGCGGAACATAGATCTGCCCTTCCTCGGTGATGCTGGTGTGGGTCACGCTCATCCGCGGCAGGAAGTTCATCTGCATGCACTGCCGGGCGATGGAGTAGGCGCCCGAGATCAGCGCCTGGCTGGCGATCACCGTCGCGGCGGTGGCGAGCACCACCAGCGGAAGGCGCAACGCCATCGGCGCCATCAGGAAGAACGGGTTGGCGATCGCGGACGGGTTCTCCAGGATGAGCGCGCCCTGGCCGAAGTAGTTGAGCACGAGGCTCGGCAGCACGAACCACACCCAGGCCCGGCGGATCGGCGCCGCGCCGAAATGCCCCATGTCGGCATACAGCGCCTCCGCCCCCGTCACCGCCAGGACGACGGAGCCGAGCGCCACGAACGCAAGCCAGCCATGGTGCATGCAGAACAGCGCCATGTGCTGGGGCAGCAGCGCCGACAGCACGTGCGGCTGGGCGACCACCTGGCGCGCGCCCATGATGCCGATGACGGTGAACCAGACCGCCATGACCGGGCCGAACACCTGCCCGACCCGGCCGGTGCCGCGGTATTGCACCGCGAACAGCCCCACGATCACCGCGCACGCGATCGGCACCACATAGGGCTGCAATTCCGGCGTAGTCACTTCCAGCCCTTCGACAGCCGAAAGGACGGACACTGCGGGCGTGATGATCCCGTCGCCGAAGAACAGCCCGGCGCCGATGATGCCGATGGTGGCCAGCACCGCCCGGCCCCGCCCGTCCGTGCTGGCCCGCTGCGCCAGCGCCATGAGGGCGAGGATGCCGCCTTCTCCCTTGTTGTCCGCGCGCATGACCAGGAAGACGTATTTCAGGGTGACGATGACGATCAGCGACCAGAAGATCATCGAAAGGATGCCCAGGATCTCCCCCTCCGCCACGCCGGTCGCGGTGAAATGGTCCAGGCTGGCCTTGAAGGCGTAGAGCGGACTGGTGCCGATGTCCCCATAGACGATGCCCAGGACAGCCAGCAGGGCGCTGGCCCGGACAGGCGTCCGGATAGCCCCATTGGCGGTGACGACGACGCTCATTCTACCACTCCGTTAGGCTCGGGCAGGCTCGGGCGCGCAGCGGCGCCGCCCATGGCCAGAGATCAAAGCGGGATAAAGCAGGACCGCCCGGTGGAGTTCAAGGCAACCCTGCGTCAGCGCGAGGGCGATCGCCCGTGGTCAGCCGCCCCGTCAGGCCGCCGGGCGGGCGCCGAAGATGGCGCTTCCGACGCGGACGTGCGTTGCCCCGTGGCGGACCGCAGCCTCGTAATCCCCGGACATGCCCATGGACACCACGGGCAGGCCATGCCGGGCCGCCATGTTCGCCAGCGCGTCGAAATGGCGGCCGGGGTCCTCGTTGAACGGCGGGATGCACATCAGCCCGACTAGGTGGTCGGCAAAGCGGGCCTGGCAATCACGGATGAAGCTGTCCGCGTCCCTCGGCGCGACGCCCGCCTTCTGCGGCTCCTCGCCGACGTTCACCTGCACCAGCAACCGGGGCAGGCGTCCCCCCTTCTCGTGCGCCGCCGCGAGCGCGTTGGCCAGGCGGGGGCGGTCCAGCGTCTCGATCACGTCGGCCACCGCCATGGCGTCCTGAACCTTGTTGGTCTGCAACGGGCCGATCAGGTGGAGCCGCAGCCGGTCCGTCGCCCGGCGGAGCGCGGGAAACTTCGCTTCGGCCTCCTGCACGCGGTTCTCGCCGAATACGAACTGCCCAGCGGCGATAGCCGCCTCCACCGCGTCCGCGCCATGCGTCTTCGACACGGCGACGAGCGTGACGTCCTCGGGGCGGCGGCCAGCAGCCAGCGCGGCTTCGCCGATGCGGTCACGGATGTTTTGCAGGCTGTCCGCGATCGGGGGCAGGCCAGGCATTGGCGGCTCCGGCTGACGTGGCAGCACTAGCTGGGGAGCGAAGCAGGCGTCGCAAGGGCGCGGCAGTGCGTCATGTGGCGATGTGGACACAGTGTTTCGCGATTGCCATGTCGGGCGAGATCACCGGATTGCGAGATTTCCAACATGGAAGCAATATTGTGTCCAGGTCTGGCTGCCCCGCCCCGTCGGATGCGCGCCCGCTCTGCCTTGTGGCAGGCGGGTTCCCCCTCGAGGCGGGCCCTGTAATTCTGCCGGTGCTCCGGTGATATGAGGAGGTACTTCATGCGCAAGCTCCTGTTGGCCACGGTGGCCGCACTAGGCGCCTCGATGGGGGCGGCGTCCTACGCCGACGCCCAGATCGTCGACGACACGGACGGCCAGGCCTTCCCGACGCCGGGCCAGGTCACGGTCCGCCTGAACGGCCGCTTCCGGTTCTACGCCGGCGAGGTCAGCAACAACGGCTCGGATCACACCGTCGCTGCGAACCCCGCCTCCGCCGCGAGCACCAGTGCCTCGACCGTGACGGCGAACTCCACGAGCGCCGGCATCAACAAGGAAGCCAACTACGGCTTCATCAACTACCTGCGGCTATACCCCGGCTTCGACGGCGTCGCCGCGAACGGGCTGAAGTACGGCGCCTCGGCGGAGTTCCGGCAGGACAACAACTACGGCGCCGGTGGCGGCGTGTTCGGCTCTCCCGGTGGGCAGAACGGCAAGCAGGGCCTGTTCTACATCCGCCGTGAGTGGGGCTATCTCGGCACGGACCGGTTCGGGACGATACGGCTCGGCGCGTCCGACCAGCCCGGAAGCTTGTACCTGACCGGAACCTTCGAAAACTTCAACTCGGGCGGTCTCGACGGTGACGTGCCGTTCGGCTTCCTCAACGGCGTCAACACGGTCAACTTCCCGTTTGCCGACCAGGGCGCCCTCTACTCCACCAACAAGGCGGTTTACCTTTCGCCGCAGTTCTACGGCTTCGACGGCGGCGTGTCCTTCGAGCCGAGCACGGCTTCTGTCGGCGGCGACGCGAACGAATGCGGCGCAACGGCCGGCCCCGGCCAGTTCATCGCGAGCGGACCCGCCGTGGCGTCCGTCGGATGCAACTTCCTGTCCTCCACCTCCACCAACGACGTGCAGCGCCGCCGCAACACCTACGAAGCGCTGATCCGGTACCGCGGCACCTTCGGCCCCGTCGGCATCGCGGCAACCGCGTCCTATGACGGATCGGGGCGGGTGCAGGACAGCGGCGTCGCCGGCTCCACGACAAACCCGAGGCACTACCGCTTGGAGGACCTGAGCGTCGGCGACTTCGGCCTGGTGCTGACCTATGGCGGCTTCTCGGTCGGCGGCAACTATCAATACGGGCGCTACAACACCGCTGCTGGTGGCGCCTCGGCCCTGATCGCGCGCGGTCAACCGAATGCGAGCGCCTTCATCGCAGGCGCGACCTACACCATCGGGCCGGTCATCGTCGGCGCGCACTACCTGCGCTCCTTCACCGAGGGTGACCAGCAGACCGCGACCAACCGCACCACCTTCGGCGGGCTGGCCGGCGGCACGCGCGGCGGGCAGCGTATGGAGCAGGGCATCGCCTCGGGCGGCACCTACTCGCTGGCGCCCGGCGTCTCGATCTACCTGGAGCAGATCTGGGAAGCGCGGCGGCAGGCTGGCTACAACTTCCTGTCCGGCCAGTCCAACAACCCGCTCAACAACAAGACCACCGGAACGGTGTACGCGGTGGGCACCTCCTTCGCTTGGTGAAACAGCCTATCTGGCGGCGTGGGAACGGGCGGCAGAGCAATCTGCCGCCCGTCTTCGTTTGGGGGCGCGTCGCAACCCTTGGCGAGGCGGCGGACACACGGTAAGGAGAGCGACCGCTGTATCTGCTCGGCGTCTTTCACAGGGTTTCCGATGCACGCTCGCCGACTTGCCTTCCTTGCCCTCGCGGCCGGCCTGCTCGGGCTTTCGGCATGCGAGGGGAATCCGAACGTTCGGCCCGTGGCGGACAGCGAGTACAATGATTACCGGACCAAAGGTGACCGCGGCAAGCTGGCCGGCGACCAGGGGCTGGTCTTCGGCGTGGGCAAGGGCAGCGGCAACAGCCGCCGTGACGGCGACGGAAGCGCCCTCGGGGTCAACGCATACCTGTGGCGCGGCGCGCTCGACACGCTGGCCTTCATGCCGCTGGCTTCGGCGGACCCGTTCGGCGGCGTCATCATCACCGACTGGTACCAGCCCCCCTCCGCCGCAGGGGAGCGGTTCAAGGCGACCGCCTACATCCTCGGCCGGCAGTTGCGGGCCGACGGCGTCCGGGTGTCGATATTCCGGCAGGTGCAGCAGAATGGCCAATGGACGGACGCCGCCGTCAGCCAGACCACGACGGGCGAGATCGAGAACAAGGTGCTGGCGCGGGCGCGCGAACTGAGGGCGCAGACCGCCAGCCAGTGACCCACTGCCGCCGGGCCGCGTTGCACGGCCCCGCCCCTAGCGTCATGGCGGGGTCCGGCCTTGCCATACGCAGGGTTGACGCAGCCCAGGCTGTCCCGCGGCGTTTGTCGCAGCCCGCCGATGCTTCGCCCGGGGGCGCCGTGGATGCCGAGATCAGGCCTTGGCAAGACATCGCTTGAGGGTGTGAGCCACGAATGCAGGACCAACCAGTCATCTCCGCCGCCGATCGCAGCCCGGGGTACGATTTCGCCGCCATCGAGGCGCGCTGGCAGCGCCTGTGGGACGAAACCGGGGCGTTCCGCGTCGAGGACGTTCCCACGGACGGCAGGCCGAAATACTACGTGCTTGAGATGTTCCCGTATCCGAGCGGCAGCATCCACGTCGGCCACGTCCGCAACTACACGCTCGGCGACGTGGTCGCCCGGTACAAGCGCGCTTGCGGCTACAACGTGCTGCATCCGATGGGATGGGACGCTTTCGGCTTGCCGGCGGAGAATGCGGCCAGGGAGCGTGGCCTGCACCCGGCCGAATGGACCTGGCGCAACATCGCCGCGATGCGCGCCGAGTTGCAATCCATGGGCTTCTCGCTGGACTGGTCGCGGGAGTTCGCCACCTGCGACCCGGCCTATTACGGCCAGCAACAGAAGCTTTTCCTCGCCTTCCACCGCATGGGCCTGGTCGACCGCAAGCTGAGCTGGGTCAACTGGGACCCGGTGGACGGGACGGTGCTGGCGAACGAGCAGGTGGTGGATGGCCGCGGCTGGCGTTCAGGCGCTCCCGTCGAGAAGCGGCAGCTCGCGCAGTGGGTGTTCCGCATCACCAAGCAGGCGCCGGCGCTCCTGGCCGCGCTGGATGGGCTGGACCGCTGGCCGGAACGTGTCCGGCTCATGCAATCGAAGTGGATCGGCCGCAGCGAAGGAGCAAGGGTCCGGTTCGCGCTGGTGGAGGCGGTGGCCGGCTCGGAAGAGATAGAGGTCTATACCACCCGGCCGGACACGTTGTTCGGCATGTCCTTCCTGGCCGTGGCGCCGGAACATCCCGTTGCCGCCGCGGTGGCCGCAGCCAATGCGGGGGCTGCCGCCTTCGTCGCGGAATGCCGCGCGATGGGCACCAGCGAGGCGGCGATCGAGTCGGCCGAGAAGAAGGGGTTCGACACCGGGTTGGCGGTGCGCCATCCGTTCACGGGCCGCTCCGTTCCGGTTTGGATCGCGAACTTCGTGCTGATGGAGTACGGCACGGGCGCCATCTTCGGCTGTCCGTGCGGCGACCAGCGGGATCTCGATTTCGCCCGCAAGTACCACCTGCCGGCGGTGCCCGTCGTCCTGCCGCCGGGCGAGGTTGCGGCGACGTTCGGCGTCGGCGCCAAGGCGTACGACGGCCCGGGCACGCTGATGAACTCGTCGTTCCTCGATGGCCTGACGACGGCGCAGGGAATGGTGGAGGTGATCCGCCGCCTTGCCGCCTCCGGGCAGGGCGAAGCGGTCGAGAACTGGCGCTTGCGCGACTGGGGCGTGAGCCGCCAGCGCTACTGGGGCTGTCCGATCCCGGTGGTGCACTGCCCGGCGTGCGGCGTGGTGCCGCTGCCAGAGTCCGCCTTGCCCGTGATCCTGCCGGAGGATGTGGATTTCAAGCGGCCGGGCAACCCGCTCGATCGGCACGATGCCTGGCGCGTGACGGAGTGCCCCCGCTGCGGTGGCCGGGCGGAACGGGAAACGGATACGCTGGACACCTTCGTCGACAGTTCCTGGTACTTTGCCCGGTTCTGTAGTCCCACCGCCGAGGAGCCCGTATCCTCCGAGGCTGCCGCGCACTGGTTGCCGGTGGACCAGTATGTCGGCGGCATAGACCACGCGATCCTGCACCTGCTGTATGCCCGCTTCTTCACCCGGGCGATGCGGGACGCGGGGATGGTGGAGGTGAACGAGCCGTTCGCCGGGCTGTTCACCCAGGGCATGGTGACGCACGCGAGCTACCGCGCGGCTGACGGACGATGGCTGCACCCGGCGGAGGTCGGGCCCGGTTCGGACGGCGCGGTCGTGGAGACGGCGACCGGCAGCGCCGTGACGGTGAGTGCGACCGACAAGATGTCCAAATCCAAGCGCAACACGGTCGGCTTGCAGGAGATCATCGCACGCTACGGAGCGGACACGGCGCGCTGGTTCGTCCTGTCTGACAATCCGCCGGAACGCGACATGGAATGGACCGAGACGGGGATTGCCGGCGCGTCCCGCTTCCTCCAACGCGTGCACCGGTTGGCGCTCGCGATCGGGGACAGCCCTGCTGCTGCGCCGCAAGCAGACAGCGCGCTGCTGCGGACGGCGCACCGCACGATCGCCAGCGTCACCCACGCGCTCGACCACTTCGCTTTCAACGTGGCCGTTGCACGGCTGCACGAGTTGCTGAACGCGCTGCACGATGCGCACAGGGCGGCCTCGGCGGAAGCGGCCGGAACCCTGAGGCAGGTGCTGGACATCTTCGCACGGCTGGCTGCGCCGATGACGCCCCACCTGGCTGCCGAGATCGCAGCGAAGCTTCACCCGGGCGGTGCCGTGTTGCCGGACCTGAGTTGGCCCAAGGCGGACCCGGCCCTGCTGGCCGAGACGATGGTGACGGTCGCCGTGCAAGTCGGCGGCAAGCTGCGCGCGACGCTTCAGGTTGCTGCGGACGCGTCCGCCGACGCTGTCATCGCGGCGGCGGCGGCTGAGGAGAACGTCGCCCGGCTGCTCCTTGGGCGGCCGGTGCTCAAGCGGATCTATGTGCCTGGCCGGGTCGTCAACTTCGTCGTCGGGGACAAAGCGTGACGGGCCGCTACATCAGGGATGCGGCCCGCCGGCCGTTGTTGCTGGCAGCGCTGTTGGCTCTGTCGGGCTGCGGCTTTCACCCGCTCTACGCAAAGCTGAACGGCCATCCCAGCGTGGCGCAGGCCGCGCTCGGCACGATCGACGTGGGCCTGATACCCGAGCGGCCCGGGCAGCTCCTGAGGCAGGCTCTGCAGCGAAGGTTCGATGGACCGGGGATGGCGCTGGCCAAGCGCTATACCCTCTCGGTCAGCTTTGGCATCGCTGCCGACGCGATCAACATACAGCAGGACACGACGCCGACCCGGCTGCGGGAGATTGGCACCGCGACCTGGTCGCTCAAGGCGCTGGACACCACCAACACGCTCGTCACCAGCGGCGTGGCCCGGTCCATCGACGGGTTGAGCATCATCGATCAGCAGTATTTCGCCGCGGATCTGGAGAGCGAGACGGTGCAACGGCGGATCGCGGAGAATGTCGCGGACCAGATCACGCTGCAAGTCGCGTCCTTCTTTGCCCGGCGTGGTTCTGCCTGACCGAATGAAGGTCGCTTCCGGCCAGGTCGCGACGGTGTTGCACGACCCGTCGCGCTGGGCCGGCATCCTGCTCTACGGCGAGGACGGGGGATTGGTCCGCGACCGGGTGGCAATGGCGACGCGGGCCGTTCTCGGTTCGGCCAGTGACCCGTTCCGGCTCACCGTTCTCACGCGGGAGGAGCACGGGCGATTGCCTGGCGAGGTGACCGGCATCGCGCTAGGCGGTGGTCGCCGGGTGATCCGGGTGCAAGATGCCGTCGACGGTCTTGCTGGGACACTCGGCAAGCTCGGCGACCATCGCGCCGACGCGTTGGTGATCCTGGAAGCCGGGCTGCTGACGCCGCGCTCAAAGCTCCGGACGGCGATAGAGGCACATCCTCACTGGGCGGCAATCGCCTGCTACCCGGAGCGCGAAAGCGCGGTCGCGTCGGAGATCACTCGGGTCATGCGGGACGCAGGGCTGGGTTTGACGCCCGACGCGCTTGCCTACCTTTCGGCGGAACTTGCGGGAGACACTGCCCGGCGGCGGCGGGAACTGGAAAAGCTCGTTCTCCATGGAAGCGACGGGGGTGTGGTGTCCCTTGCGGACGCGCAGGCATGTTGCACCACGAACCTGGACGCATCCGTCGGCATGGCGGTATCCACCGCGTTCTCTGGAGAGGCGGCGTCGTGCGACGCGCTGGTCGAGGAGCTGATCCGTGAAGGCGTGACGGGACCGGGCTTTTTGGCCGTGCTGTCCAACGAGCTTCATCGGCTGCTGAAAGTCCGCGTTTCGATGGATTCCGGTCAGCCGGTCGAGGACGCCGCTCGTCGGCTCCAGCCGCCGGTTTACCCATCGCAGATGGCAAGCTTCATGCAGGAGGTGAGGCGTTGGACGGCCAAGGATCTGGCAGTGCTTGGACAAGCCGTGCACGACGCGGATATCGCTTGCAAAAGGGCTTCGTCGCCCGACTCGGCGATTGCCGCTCGGCTGCTCGCCACCGTCGCCAATTGGCGGACCATGCCACATTAGCCTGCCCTAGGGTCGGCCCAGCTTCGCGACCACGTAGTCCAATTGGTCCAACGACCGGTAGCGAAGGCTGATTGTTCCACCCCGGCCGTTGAAGCTGATGGAAACATGCAGGCCGAGCTGCCCTGCGAGGTCGGCTTCTACGGCGTGAATATCGGGATCGGTCGGAACGGGCCTTCGCGTGACTGGCTTGGCTTCGCTTGACGCTGACGACAGCGCCTCGGCCTGCCGCACGCTCATGGACTGCGCGATCATGGTCTGGGCGGCGGAAAGCGGGTCAGAACACGCGAGTGCCGCACGAGCGTGGCCCGCCGTCAGCCTTCCACCCCGGACATGGGCCACAACCCCGTCTGGCAAGTTCAAGAGCCGGAGCGCATTTGCCACATGGCTGCGCGATTTGCCGATTGCGGCGCCGAGTCGCTCCTGGGTCAGCCCGAAATCCTCGATGAGGCGGCGGAAACCCTCGGCCTCCTCGATCGGGTTCAGGTCCTGACGCTGGAGGTTTTCCACCAGGGCGGCTGCGCTCGCATCGGCGTCGGACAACGACCGGATGAAGCAGGGCACTTCCGCAAGGCCGGCCAGCATCGCGGCACGCCAGCGCCGCTCGCCGGCAATGATTTGAAACCGCCCTTCCTGATGTCCGTGCGGGCGCACAAGGATCGGCTGCAACATGCCCTGCGTTCGGATCGACGAGGCGAGTTCTTCCAGATCGGCGTTCTGAATGGCGCTTCGGGGTTGGAACGGACTTGGTTCAAGCAGTTGAACCGCTTTGAGCGCCACCTCTTGCTCGTGCGACCGACGCTCCTCACCCAGCAGTGCGGCAAGCCCGCGGCCTAAGCGTGGGCTCGCGCTTCTCATTGCGCTGCGGTCAGCTGTGACGTTAGCGCGAACCGGCTCTGAAATTCGCGCGCAAGGCGGCTGTAGGCCTGCGCTCCCGCGGATTTCGGGTCGTACAGGATCACTGGCTGGCCATGGCTGGGCGCTTCGGAAACCCGGACGCTCCGGGGGATCGTCGTATGATAGACACGGTCACCGAAAAAGCTGCGCGCGTCCGCGGCAACCAGTTCCGAAAGGTTGTTGCGTCGATCAAACATGGTCAACACGATGCCCTCTATCGAGGCATTCGGGTTGAGGGTGACGCGGACACGATCGATGGTCTGCGCGAGTTGGCTCAACCCTTCGAGGGCGAAGAACTCACATTGCAATGGGACGAGAATGGAGGTCGCCGCAACAAGACCGTTCAGCGTCAACAGCCCCAGGCTCGGTGGGCAATCAATCAGGACGATGTCCGCTGCTGAGCGCGATAGGGGCAGTGCATCGCGCAGCCGGTACTCCCGCCGCTGCACCCCCACGAGTTCGATCTCAGCCCCGGCAAGATCGGCCTCGGCAGGAATAATCGTGAGATTGGCGATGCCGCTTGGCCGCACGCACTTGGCAGGTTCAGCGCGGCCCGTAATGCAATTATAGGTGCCGGGAAACCGGTCCCGCCGAGAGATGCCCAGACCAGTCGAGGTATTCCCTTGCGGGTCAAGGTCGACGATCAGAACGGAAACACCAGAAATCGCCAAGGCGGTCCCGAGATTGACGGCTGTGGTCGTCTTACCAACGCCGCCCTTCTGGTTGGCGATCGCGATGACATGCGGGGCGGTATCGCCCGAGGCGTTGCTCACAGCGCCGCCGACCCGAACTGGGTGACCTTGACGAGACAAGATGCGGGATTTGGCCCCATGATGATGTTCGCCTCGACTGATTGGGGCATTCGGCTTGAAGCCAGTTCGGCGTGCACTGCGGGCCCTTTCAGGAATAGGCACACCCCTCCGTCAGCAAGAAGCGGGCGGGCGAGTTCGACAAGGGTGTGCAATGGCGCGAGCGCACGTGCCGTCACGCATCGGGCGGGCGGCAGGGCGGCTTTCTCGATGCGGGTAGCCCATACGCGGCCCGGCAGCGCCAGTTTTGCCAGTACGGTCGTCAGGAAGGCTGCTTTGCGTCGATCCGCCTCAATCATCTCAACGGCAATGCCTGTTTCAATTGCCACGGGGATAGCGGGAAAACCCTGGCCTGAACCCAGATCGATCATTCGATCGAGGTTTGGCGGGAGATGCGGGACCAGCGTGAGGCTGTCTTGCGCGTGTGCTTCCAGTTTCAGCCCGCCCCGATCAGACAGCAGGTTTATCGTCGCATTCCAGCTTTCAAGCAGGCCGAAGTACTGCTGCATCTTGGTTTCACGTGAAACACACATGCGCTAGTGCGCTGGAGCGGGTGAAGGGAATCGAACCCTCGTATGCAGCTTGGGAAGCTGCCGTTCTACCATTGAACTACACCCGCATAGTGTCGCGAGAGCTTATCGCCGCGGAATGGTCCGCGCAACCGCAGTTGATCAATGGATTCCGCGCCCACAGCCCCACGTCCGGAGAGCGAGGCGGATTCGCCAATAAGGCGCGTTTCTGGCAAGCCTGCCACGAGGATGCATGATGCCCAGCTCGTCATAGGCTGTCATGCAGATCATTCCATTCAGAGACGGTCACACATGAGACAACTTCGACCTGCCACACGCTTGGTTCATGCAGGCACAACCCGAACCGCCAATGGCGAGACCAGCGAAGCGCTTTTCCTCACCTCTGGGTTTGTGTACGACTCAGCCGAGCAAGCCGAAGCGGCCTTCGACGGGACCCAGCCGCGGTATCAATATACCCGTTTCGGCAACCCCACCGTCACCATGCTGGAAGATCGGTTGACCGCCATCGAGGGAGCCGAAGCGTGCCGGGTGACCGCGACGGGCATGGCGGCGATCCACGGCGCGATGCTCGCCCAGTTGAAGGCAGGGGACCGCGTTGTTGCATCCCGCGCCTTGTTCGGCTCCTGCCATTGGATCGTGTCGACCCTTCTGCCGCGTTACGGCATCGTCACAGAGTTCGTGGACGGCACCGACCTGGAAGCATGGAGCCGCGCCCTTCGAGATCCGGCATCGATCGTCCTGGTCGAAAGCCCCTCCAACCCGATGCTCGATGTGCTGGACCTTCGTGCCATCTGTGCCTTGGCCCACGATGCGGGCGCACTGGTTATCGTCGACAACGTGTTTGCGACGCCGTTGCTGCAACAACCGCTCCAGCTTGGGGCGGACATCGTCGTGTACTCGTGCACCAAGCACATTGACGGACAAGGCCGCGCTCTGGGAGGAGCGGTCTTGGGACGTCGCGATTGGATCAAGGGCACGTTGGAGCCGTTCATTCGCAACACGGGTCCAGCCCTGTCACCCTTCAACGCGTGGTTGCTGCTGAAGGGCCTCGAGACTCTCGCGCTTCGGGTGCAGGCTTCCTGTGACCGAGCGGCAAGAGTTGCAGACTACCTGGCAGCTCAGGAGAGCGTTGGAAAAGTGCTCTACCCTGCCAGAGCCGACCACCCTCAACACGCCCTCGCCATGTCGCAGATGTCATCGGGGGGCACGCTCGTCACGTTTGATCTGGTTGGCGGGAAACAGGCCGCGTTTCAAATGATGAACGCACTCCGCCTGATTGCCATCAGCAACAATCTTGGTGACACGAAATCCCTCATCACCCATCCGGCGACAACCACGCATATGCGCATCGGCGCAGCAGAGCGGGCGCGACTCGGGATTGGTGATGGAGCGCTTCGCCTCTCGGTAGGCCTTGAGGATGTCGATGACATCATTGACGACCTGACAACGGCCCTGCACAGGATCAGCGTCGCTGATGTTCATGACCGGGCGGCGGAATAGCGGCTGTGGAATACTCGCAAACCACTCGCTCGGTGATGGTCACCGTGCAGGCTCGCTTTCTGGAAGACCAGTCAGATCCGGATGAAGACCGGTTCGTCTGGGCCTACCAGGTCACGATCCACAACAAAGGCCGGGACACTGTCCAGTTGCTGGGGCGGACTTGGCAGATCACCGACGGACGAGGTCGAACCATCAAGGTAGAAGGGCAAGGGGTTGTTGGGGAGCAGCCGGTGCTGGAAGCAGGTGAGAGCTTCGAATACACGTCAGGCACGCCGCTGGAAACACCCTCCGGCCTGATGCAAGGCCTCTATCACATGGTCAATGCCGCTTCGGGTGAAAACTTCGACGCCGTCATTCCACCCTTCAGCCTCGACAGCCCGCATGGCCGAATGCACTAAGCCGTGACATAACCAGAACGGACTTCGTTACAGCCAGGCCCTGAGGTCCGGCTCGCATGTCAGGATAATTGATTTGGACACCGGTCTTGCCTCGAAGCCAACCCAGGCGGAAGCAGAAGCGGCCGTCCGAACCCTCCTGCGCTGGGCCGGAGACGACCCCACGCGGGAAGGCCTGCGGGACACGCCATCTCGAGTGGCGCGTGCCTATCGTGAGCTGTTCGCTGGCTATCAAGTCGATCCGGTGGCCTTGCTGGAACGGACGTTCGAAGAGGTCGATGGCTACGACGAGATCATCCTGCTGCGCGATATCCGTCTGGAAAGCTACTGTGAACACCACATGGTGCCCATCGTCGGGCTGGCGCACGTCGCGTACCTGCCGGATGTCCGTGTTGTCGGGATCAGCAAGCTGGCGCGGGTCGTGGAAGCATTCAGCAAGCGTTTCCAGATCCAGGAAAAACTTACAGTCCAGATAGCCGACACCATCAACGACGTATTGCGGCCAAAGGGCGTGGGGGTCGTCATCGAGGCAGCCCACCAATGCCTTACAACGCGCGGAGTGCACAAACCGGGTGTCAGCATGGTGACGAGCCGGATGGTTGGCGCGTTTCGCACCAACCCAGAAACCCGGCGCGAACTGATGGCGATGATCGGGCAGCGCGCTCCCATGGCATCCGGCAGCTAACAGGACATATGCTCAAGCCATCCAAGCTGACGCGCGGCATGCTGGTTGCCCTAGTCGGCTGGGGAGCAACGATCCTTCCGCATGTTTCCGCAGCGCGCGAGAGTGCCGCGGTGGCGACCAGCCATACGACGGCTACCCTGGTCACCGACACGGACACGATTGAGCCGGGACACCCGTTCAAAGCCGCGTTGCGGCTCCAACTGGCCCCAGGATGGCACACATACTGGAAGAACGCCGGCGACGCGGGCTTTGCGCCCGAACTCGACTTCCGCTTGCCCCCTGACGCAACAGCCAGCCAGGTTGCCTGGCCCATGCCCGAGCGCATGGCGGAAGGTCCGCTCGTCGCTTACGCCTATCAGCAACAGGTCGTTCTCCCGGTCACCATCGTCGCGAACCAAGCCCCGCTGGCGCTCGGTGCACACGCGGCCTGGCTCGTTTGCCGGGACATCTGTGTGCCGGAGGAAGGGGACTTCGCGCTCACCCTACCGGAGGGTGCAAGCCGCCCTTCATCGGAAGCCAAGCTGTTTGCACAAGCCGAGGCCCGGACGCCGATGGCAGCGTCGTTCCAGGGCGTGATTGCGCCTGATGGAACACTGACCTTGTCGGGCCCAGGCCTCCCACCCTCGATCAGCACGGCGGAATTCATTCCAGCAAGCGACGGCCTGGTTGAGACGCGGGGGCGTCAGGCGCTGCACCGCGGTGACGGCACTCTTGCGCTGGCGTTGCAGTTCAAGCCTGCCGCGGATCTTCATGCTCCGCTCTCCGGCGTCGTCGAGATGACGGGCAGCGACGGTGAAACGGCCGCGTTCGACATAACAGCCCAGCCTTCGTTGGCAGTGCTGTCGCCTACCCCGGTGGTTCAGGACCACAAGCCTGTCATCTTCCTGCTCCTGACAGCGCTGGGCGGCGGTCTCCTGCTCAACCTGATGCCGTGCGTCTTCCCCGTGCTCGCGATGAAGGCGATGGCGCTGTCACGGCTGTCCGGTGCAGCCCACCGCACGATCCGGGCGGAGGCAGGAAGCTACACGCTCGGGGTCGTGCTGGCGTTCATGGCACTGGGTGCGGGCCTGGTCGCCTTGCGCCACGCCGGGCAGGCAGTCGGCTGGGGATTTCAGCTGCAATCGCCCGTTTTCGTGACTGTGACCGCGTGGATACTGTTGGCGACCGCATTGAACATGTCCGGCGTGTTTGCCGTCGGTGGCCAGTTCGCCGGGTCCGGGCAGCGCCTGGCCAGCAAGCGTGGCCACGCCGGCAGCTTCTTCACTGGCCTACTCGCCGTCGTGGTGGCGACGCCCTGCACCGCCTCCTTCATGGGCGTCGCGATAGCCGGAGCGCTTGCGGCTCCAGCGGGCACCGCAATGCTGGTTTTCGCGACGATGGGCCTCGGCCTGGCGCTGCCATACGCCTGCTTGGCCGTCTTTCCGCATCTTGCCAGCCGGCTTCCCCGGCCAGGCTTGTGGATGGAGAGGCTGCGGCAGGCCCTCGCATTTCCGATCTACGGCGCCGTCGCTTGGCTGGTGTGGGTCGTCAGCCAGCAGGTTGGATCGCAGGGCGTGCTCACGGCGTCAGTTGGTCTGGTCGGCATAGGCTTCGTTGCCTGGGCTTACGGCGCCGCACAATCCAGCGCCGGACTTGGCCGCCGACTTGGCCGAGGCGCCGCCGCTTTGGCCCTGTTCGCAACGGCTGCACTCCTTTTGCCCTGGCCGGGTGCTCCAACCGAACCCAGCGAGCCATTCACACCCGCTCGCCTCGCCGAACTGCGTCGGGAGGGCCGGCCAGTGTTCGTCAACATGACGGCGTCGTGGTGCCTGTCCTGCTTGGTCAACGAACGCCTGGCGCTTTCCTCGCAGCCGGTCCGCGATGCTTTCGCCCATGCCCACGTTGCCTATCTCAAGGGCGACTGGACCCGCAGAGACCCGGCCATTTCGGCCTTCCTGCAACAGCAGGGGCGCGATGGCGTGCCGCTCTACCTGTTTTACCCGCCAGGCCAGCCGCCGGCCGTGCTTCCTCAAGTCCTGGGACGCAGCACGGTGCTGGACCAGGTCACCAAGCTCGGCACCTGACTTCCAGGGTCGGGGGCTCAGGGTCTGCGGGGCGGCAACTCGACCGACGGCGCGCCGAGATCCTCGGTTTGAACGGGTGGCGGCGGCGGCGCGATGCCCGCGGTGGCCTGTAGCCAATCCTTCAATGACCGTTTTACCTGAAACTCGAATTCCACGTTCATGTCGTTCATCATCTGCAACGTGAAGTCGTACAGGACCCCGCGCGTGTTCTCGTCGGTGTCAGTGCTTGTACGCCGGCGCGCAACCCGCGCCTCGGCATAGCCCACCCGTTCGCCGCCATCGCCTGCAAACACGTCCAGATGCACCGCGAGCAGGCCATCCAGCCCCCCACCGGCGCGCGTCAGGCTCGCTTGGTCGATCACGAACACCGCACGCCCGGCTGTTCCAGCCGCGACCAGCCGGTCGTTCGCCATCTGTTTCAGCGCATCCACCGGCCGGACGGGTGCGGCTGCATCGAGCGAGCCGCCCCCCGCTGGCGGCGACCGGTCATCAACCTCGATGCCGGCGACATTGAGCCTGATCGGAGTCAGGAAGCTATAGCCGGGCAGCGTGTAGGTCTGCTGCGCCTCCTCATCGTCCCCGCATGCGGCGGCGACGAACGGCAGCAGCAGCACGGACCGGCGTGCGATCATGAATCCTCCTCGGGGTAGGCCAGCCCGCAGCCGGGCAGGTGATGCGCGCGAGGCAACTCTTCGCTGCCGCCGTTCCGCGAAAGACCGCCTCAGTCGCGCCCGCGTACCTCGTCACGGTTGAAGCGGAAATCCAAGTTGCAGAACTCGCACGTCATCACGATGTCGCCGCTCACCGCCATGTGGTCCAGGTCGTCCGGCACGAAGGCCTCAAGGATCCCTGCCAAGCGGGAGCGCGAGCAACGGCAGCCGTAGGCCAACGCGCGGGGGCGGTCGGTCGCGACGCCCTCCGCGGCGAACAAGCGCCAGATGAGCTGGTCCGGCGGCAAGCCGTCGTCCAGCAACTCCCCTTCCGTCACCGTGCGGGCCAGCGTCGTCGCGGCGAGCCAGGCCTCGTCCGCATCCTGGCCATCGAAGTCCTGAGTGCCGCCTTCGGCCGCAACCCGCTCCAGGATCAATGCGGAGGCGCGCCAGCCACCCGGGGTAAGATCGCAGGCCAGCTTCAGCATGCACTGCAACTGCTCGCTGGTGCGGAAATAGTGCAGCGCCATGTCCGCCAGCCCGTCGCCCTCGATCGCGACGATGCCCTGGTGGCGTTCCCGGTCCGGACCCTGGTCCACCGTGAAGGCAAGGTAACCTTGCCCGAGCAGGGTGGACGCGCTTGGATGCACGTCGGCGCCCGGCAAGTCACCGAGCACAGACGCCAGCTTCTCCGGCTCTGCCCTGGCATAGCCGCGCAACGCCCCCGCCTCGGTGCAGTCGGCCAGCAGCATCGGGACTGCGCCGTCCCCCTTGGCTTGCAGGCTGAAGGACCCGCGAAACTTCAGCGCGGTTGCCAGGGCCGCCGCCAGCGCCAGCGCTTCGCCCGCCACGCGCGTCACGGCGGGGTGGTTGTCATGCCGGGTCAGCAGGGCATCGGCCAGGGGGCCGAGCCGCACGAGGCGGCCGCGCACCGGCCGGCCAGGCAGGTAGAAGGGGGTGATGCCGCGCGGAACAACGATGTCGGGCACGTCCGGCCGGGTGCCGTCGAGAAAGGCTGGCGTCTCGTTCATGACGCCAGAGATAGGATGCTGCCGCGCGCTTCACCACCGTGCAGGCGAGGAGAAGGCCAGCATGAGACCAGACGGCGCGGAACCAACGTCCAGTCACGGTCGTTTGCCGCGTGATCAGAGAGGATGAGCAATGACCGAGACCGAGGACGTCGCCAAGCTGTGGGATCTCATCAAGGCAGTCGAGATCGCGATGTTGGTGACGGAGGATGGCGAACACCTTCGCAGCCGTCCCATGGCCATGTCGCAGAAGGAGTTCGACGGCACGCTGTGGTTCTTCACCCGGGCCAGCGCGCACAAGGTGGCCGAAGTGAACCAGGAACACCGGGTCAACCTTTCCTACGCCCATCCCGGCAAGCAGGACTACGTGTCAGTGTCCGGCCGAGCCAGCTTGGTACGCGACCGTACCGCCATCGATCAGCACTGGTCGGAGCTGTTGCGGACCTGGTTCCCCAAGGGCAAGGATGATCCGGACATCGCGTTGCTCAAGGTCACCGTCCAGCAGGCCGAGTACTGGGACGCGCCTTCCTCGACCATGCTGCATGCATACGGCTACGTGAAGGCCACGCTGACCGGCAAGTCTCCTGACCCAGGCGGCCACGGAACTGTCAAGCTGGCTTGAGCCTGAAGCCCGCCGTCAGGTGTCGCGGCTGATCTCGGCTTCCAGCGCCTGAAGCTCACGGTCCAGCGCCGGAAGGTCGTCCACCACGCCTTCCAGCGCCCCGAGCGCCGCCCGCCGGCAACGGTCGTGGCCGCCATCCACGTCCACCCCGCCGCGGACGCCTGCAAGGCAATCGGCGTAGGCGTCCCGCGTACCGGCCACAGCCTCTCCGTACGGTTCGAAAACCTGCCGGACCCGGCGGTCGACCCAGCCCGGGGTGGACGGTGTTTCCTCCGTCAGCGAGGAGCGGGTCACCGCGCCGCGCCCAATGCCCAGGCCAATACGCCCTTCTGGGCGTGCAGCCTGTTCTCGGCGCCGTCGAACACCACGGATTGGGAGCCGTCGATGACATCCGAAGTGACCTCCTCCCCGCGGTGGGCAGGCAGGCAATGCATGAACAGCGCATCCGGCGCCGCCTGCCGCATCAACCGCCCGTCCACCTGGTAGGGCGCCAGCAGGTTGTGCCGGCTGGCGTTCGGATCATCGGCCATGCTCACCCAAGCATCCGTCACCACGCAGCGGGCGCCGGAGACCGCCTTTTCCGGGTCCTCGCCCACCACGACGTCCGCCCCCTCCGAACGCGCCCACGCCACCAGTTCCGCCGGGGGCCGCAACCCCGCCGGGCAGGCGATGCGAAGCGAAAACCCGAACCGCACCGCCGCCTCGATCCATGAGCAGGCGACGTTGTTGCCGTCCCCGACCCAAGCCACGACCTGGCCGGCGATCGGCCCGCGATGCTCCTCGAACGTCAGCACGTCCGCCATGAGCTGGCAGGGATGCGACTTGTCCGTCAGCCCGTTGATCACCGGCACCGTCGCATGCGCCGCCAGCTCGGCCAGCTTTCCGGCATCGTCGGTCCGCAACATGATCGCGTCCACGTAGCGTGACATCACGCGGGCCGTGTCCGCCACCGTCTCACCCCGGCCCAGTTGCATCTCCGCGCCTTGCAGCACCACCACCTCGCCGCCCAGCTGCCGCATCGCCAACTCGAACGACACGCGGGTGCGGGTTGACGGCTTCTCGAAGATCATCGCCAGCGTGCGGCCGGTGAGCGGGCGGGAGGAGGGTACTCCCGCCTGCTTGAACACGCGCGCGACGTCCAGCATCTGCCGCAGCACGGCCGGCTCGAGATGGCGGATGTCCAGGAAGTGGCGCACCTCCTGCGCCTCAGCCGCGGCGCCTTCCCCGGCCCGTGCCCGGCGCAGCGCCCCGCTCACTTGGCGGCGTCCCTTGCCTGGCTGGGGCGGCAACGCCGCGCGCCGCGCCGCATCATCTCCAGCGCCGCGCCGACATCCTCGTCGGTGATCACCAGCGGCGGCACCAGGCGCACGACGTTGTCGCCGGCCGCGACGCTCAGCAAGCCCTCGGCCATGAACGCCGCCTGCACATCCATGTTGGAACCGCAGCACTTCAGCCCGAGCATCAGCCCGGCGCCGCGCACATCGGCGAACACCTCCGGCTCATCCCGCACCAGGGCCGTCAGCGCGTCCCACAGCACGCGCCCCTTGCGGTCCACCTCGGCCAGGAAGCCCGGCGCCAGCACCACGTCCAGCACCGCGTTGGCCGCGGCGCAGGCGAGCGGGTTGCCGCCGAACGTCGTGCCGTGCGTGCCGGGCACGAGGTGTCTCGCCACCGGCTCCTTCGCCAGGACCGCCCCCATCGGGAAGCCGCCGGCGATCCCCTTGGCGGCGGACATCACGTCCGGCTCGATCCCGGCCCACTCATGGGCGAACAGCTTGCCCGTGCGGCCCATGCCGCACTGCACCTCGTCCAGGCCGAGCAACAGGCCGAATTCGTCGCAGGTCGCCCGCAGCTCCCGCAGGAAACGCAGGGTGGCCGGGCGGACGCCGCCCTCGCCCTGGATCGGCTCGACCAGGATGCCGGCGGTTTCCGGCCCGATGGCGTCCCGCACGGCATTCATGTTGCCGAACGCCACGTGGTCGAAGCCGTCCACCACCGGGCCGAACCCCTTCAGGTACTTGGCATTCCCGGTTGCGGACAGCATGGCAAGGGTGCGGCCGTGGAACGCGCCGTCGAAGCAGATGATGCGAAACCGCTCGGCCCGGCCGGTGTCGGCCATGGCCCGGCGCATCATCTTCACCATGCCCTCGTTCGCCTCGGCGCCCGAGTTGCAGAAGAACACGCTGTCCGCGAACGTCGCCGCCACCAGCCGGGCCGCCAGCCGCTCGGCCCCCGGTACGCGGTACAGGTTGGAGACGTGCATGACCCGGGCAGCCTGCTCCGCAATGGCGCCGACCAGATGCGGGTTGTTGTGGCCCAGCGACGAGGTCGCGATCCCCGCGCCGAAATCCAGGAATCGTCGGCCGTCTTCCGTGTACAGCCAAGCGCCCTCGCCCCGCTCGAAGGCGAGGTTGGCGCGGTTGTAGGTCGGCATCAGGGCGGCGATCATGGCGGCCAGTTCACCTTGGTGGGCCCCCAACGCGCCGGAACCGCGACCCTTCGCGGCCGGGCGCCGGGGGGAACACGAACCATGAAGCGCCGTGCCCACCAGAGTCAAACAGGACCGGGCTTATTTTTCGTAAACGAAATTCGGCATCGCGCCCAACGAGTCCTTGGTGGCGCCCGGCAGGGTGAACCGGCCGTCCCCTGCCGCCTGCAATTGCGCGATCGGCACCGCCACCAGCTTGCCGCCGACGCCCAGCACGCCGCCGACCGAGACGATGGCGAACGCCACCTTGTGGTCGGGCGTCAGGATCAGGTCGTCCACCGAGCCGAGCTGCGTGTTGTCGCCGCCGTTCACCGCCGCGCCGATCACCCGGCTCGCCCGCACCCCGTCGGCCACCCGCACGCTGGCGACCGACAGGCTCGGCGCCCCCGTTCGCGTTTCTGGTCCCTGAAGTGGTTTCTGGGCTGGTCCCTGGGCTGGTCCCTGGGCTGCTCCCTGGGCACGCAGCGGCGTGGCGGCGAGAAGGGCGGCAAGGAACGCTGCGGCAAAGGAAGCTGCGGCCCTGGGATCGTTGGCAGTGCTCACGGAACGGCGCTCCTGTTTTGCTGCGGGAACGCCAGCGCCGCGAGGCCGGTTCCTGCCCCATGGGTTCCAGTGCCGCCGGGCACATGGCAAACTCGTCCCCATGCGACCGCCCGCGCGCCCACCCGGTCCGCCGCCCGATGAGGCCGCCCTGCGGCAGGCGGCGCTGACCCACCTCGCCCGTTACGGCACGACGCAGGCCGGGCTGCTGCGGGTGCTGGCGCGCCGGGTGCAACGCTGGGTCCGGGCCGCGGACGCTCCGGCCGAGCAGGCGGAGCAGGCCATGACAGCCGCGCGCGCCGTGGTCGCCCGGCTTGCCGAGGTGGGCGCGGTGGACGACGCGCTGTTTGCCGAGAGCCGGACCCGCTCCCTGCACCGCGCCGGACGGTCGCGCCGGGCGATCACGGCGCACCTCCAGGCCAAGGGTGTGCCGTCCGAACTCGCGACCCCTCCGGATGACCCGGCGGCGGAACTGGAAGCCGCGCTGCTCTATGCCAGCCGCCGCCGCATCGGGCCGTTCCGCCCGGAGTCTGGCCCATCACCCGACCCCGCACACCGCATGCGGGACCTGGCCCGCTTGGCCCGCGCCGGTTTCACCGCCGCGATCGCGGGCCGCGCGCTCAGCCTTTCCACCGGCGAAGCAGAAGCTGTGGTGCTCCGAGCACGGCGCTCCTGAAGCCGGCGCGCCTGGCCAGCGCGAGACGCCAGGCGCAGGTGAGGCGAATTTACCAGCTATTGTTGCATGAAAGGCACGATCCGTTGAAGACGGGCGCACGTCATGCTGTTACGCTGAACGGTAATTCCCTGTTCGGGGACCTTCAGGAGAGCCGATATGTCATTCCGCTTCACCGGGCTCGTCCCCGCCTTCGCTTTATTGGCCGCAGGCGCCGCATACGCCCAGCCCGCCTCGACCGGCGGCGGCGGATCGATGGCCTTCCCCGACTCGCTTCCATCGGGCCAAGTCCACGCAGCCCCGCCCAGCGGGCGGGATACGGGCAGCATGGCGCAGCATACGCCGTCCGGCGGCGTGACCACCACCGTCCAGCCGCGCGGTCGCAATGCCAAGACCGCTGCAGCGGCTCCCGCCGACGCCGCGCCTTCGTCCAATCCCGCGTCCGGGGCCGCCGATGCCCCCACCCCGGCCGGCCGCGCCGCGGCTGCGGCGATGGCGCTGCGGCCCAGCACCGCGCCCGTGCCCTACACGGATTTCAGCGGGCGGGCCGCCATGCCGGGTAAAAGCATGCCGGTGCGCCGGCACATGCCGGCGCACCGCATGCGGCCGGCAACCGCCTCCGCCGCGCCCGCGCCCGCACCCGCCGCAGGGTCGGCCACGCCAGCGGCAAAGTAGCCGGGTGCGGCGGCCGGATGCCCGCACGGGCCTCCGGCGTGCGTCCGGCATGGCTTCTGCCTTGGGCCTGCCTTGGGCGCTCGCCGCCGCCTTGTCGGCCTGCGCGGGCGGCGGTGGCGCTTCCCGCGCCGGCGCGTCCGGGGTCGAGTGCGTCTCCTACGCACGCGCAGTCAGCGGCATCCAGCTCTACGGGAACGCCGCTGACTGGTGGGACGCCGCCGCCGGCCGCTACCGGCGCACGTCCGAGCCCGTGCCGGGGGCCGTGCTGGTGTTCCAGCGCACCGCCCGGCTGCCGCAGGGGCACGTCTCGGTGGTCGCCCGCCTCCGCTCGGCGCGCGAGATCCTGGTCGCGCAGGCGAACTGGGTGCCCGGCCGCGTCGCCCGCAGCGAACCGGTGATCGACGTCTCGCCCGGCAACGATTGGACTGCCGTTCGCGTCTGGTGGGCGCCGTCCGGCGTGCTTGGCGCCAGCACCTACCCTGCCTTCGGCTTCATCGAGCCCCGTCCCGCTGGCGGCGCGGCCGTCGTCGCTTCGCGCTGAGGCTCCGTTCGCGGCGCACCCATGAGGTCCTTGCACTGGCGCGCGGGCCGCCGGGCGCGGTAGGTTTTCCGATGGACCTTCCGCCGCCGCCCCGGACAGCGCCGATGACCGACTACCGCGACACCGTCTTCCTGCCCAAGACGTCCTTCCCCATGCGCGGCGACCTGCCGCAGCGCGAGCCGGAGATCCTGGCGCGCTGGGAGCGCATCGGCTTGTGGGGGCGCCTGCGCGAGGCGGCGGCGGGCCGCCCCCCCTTCGTGCTGCACGACGGGCCGATCTACTCCAACGGCCACCTGCACATCGGCCACGCGCTGAACCGCATCCTCAAGGACGTGGTGATGCGCGCCCACCGCATGGCCGGGTTCGACGCCGGCTACATTCCGGGCTGGGACGCCCACGGCCTGCCCATCGAGTGGAAGGTGGAGGAGGAGTACCGCCGCACCGGCCGCGACAAGGACGCCGTGCCGGTGCTGGATTTCCGCGCCGAGTGCCGGGCCTACTCGCAGGGCTGGATGGAGGTGCAGACGGCGGAGTTCAAGCGCCTGGGCGTCACCGGCGACTGGGCCGCGCGCTACGCCACCATGGACCCGGGGGCCGAGGCCGCCATCGCCGCCGAGATCGGCCGTTTTCTGCTGAACGGCGCGCTGTACCGCGGCCTGCGGCCGGTGATGTGGTCCACCGTGGAGAAGACCGCCCTGGCCGAGGCGGAGATCGAGTACCACGACCACACCAGCGACACCGTCTGGGTGCGCTTCCCCATCCTGGACGGCCCGCTCGCCGGCACGGCCGCCGTGATCTGGACCACGACCCCGTGGACCATGCCGGGCAACCGCGCGCTGGCCGCCGGTGCGGCGATCGACTACGCCCAGCTCCGGGTGGACAGCGTGGCGGACGGCTCGCTCGCCCGGCCGGGCGAGAGCATCCTTGTGGCGCTGGACCTGGTGGGTGCCGTGTGCGCCGCGCTGGGCATCGCCACCCACCACCTCCAGCAGGTGGTGCACGGGGCGGACCTCGCCGGCACGCGCTGCGCCCATCCATTGCGTAGTCAGGGCTACGGCCACGACGCGCCGATCCTGCTCGGCCCTTTCGTCACCACCGAGCAAGGGTCTGGCCTGGTGCACATGGCCCCTGCGCACGGCGAGGAGGATTTCGCGCTGTGCCGGGCGCACGGCATCCCGGTGCCGGAAAGCGTGGGGGAGGACGGGCGCTACCTGCCCGCCGTGCCGCTGTTCGCCGGCCTCCATGTGTTCAAGGCGGCCGGCCCGGTCGGCGCGGCGATGGAAGCGGCGGGCGGCCTGATCGGCCGCGGCAAGCTGGTGCACTCCTACCCGCATTCCTGGCGGTCCAAGGCGCCGCTGATCTACCGCGCCACCCCGCAGTGGTTCATCCGCATGGACGGCCCGGAGCAGATCCGCGCCCGCGCGCTCCAAGCCATCGACGCGACCCCGTTCGTGCCGCCCCAGGGCCGCAACCGCATCGCCGCCATGGTGGCCGGCCGCCCCGACTGGTGCATCAGCCGCCAGCGCGCCTGGGGCGTGCCGCTCCCGGTGTTCGTGGACCGCGCCACCGGCGAGCCGCTGCGGGACCCGGCGGTGCTCGCCCGCGTGGTGGAAGCGTTCGCCGCCGAAGGGGCCGACGCCTGGTACGCTTCGCCCCCCGCCCGCTTTCTCGGCCCGGAGCGCGACCCCGCCGGCTTCGAGCAGGTGACGGACATCGTGGACGTCTGGTTCGAGAGCGGCTCCACCCACGCCTTCGTGCTCGAAGCGCGCGGCCTGCCCTGGCCCGCAGACCTTTACCTGGAAGGGTCTGACCAGCATCGCGGCTGGTTCCAGTCCTCCCTGCTGGAAGCGATCGGCACGCGCGGCGCCGCCCCGTTCAAGGCGGTGGTGACCCACGGCTTCGTGCTGGACGAGGCCGGGCGCAAGATGAGCAAGTCGCTCGGCAACGTCACCGCGCCGCAGGCGGTCTCCGACAAGTACGGCGCGGACATCCTGCGGCTCTGGGTGATGATGGCGGACACCACGGAAGACCTGCGGATCGGCCCGGAGATCCTCAAGCAGCAGGCGGAGCTGTACCGCCGCCTGCGCAACACGCTGCGCTGGCTGCTGGGCTCGCTCGATGGCTGGGCGGAAGCGGAGCGGGTGGAGGCGTCCGCCATGCCGGAACTGGAGCGCTGGGTGCTGCACCGGCTGGCGGAGCTGGATGCGCGGGTCCAGGCGGCGCTGCGCACGCACGACTGGACCGGCGTTTACCCGGAGCTGCACGCGTTCTGCGCCGCCGACCTGTCCGCCTTCTACTTCGACGTCCGCAAGGACACGCTGTACTGCGACCGCCCGGACACGCCCGCGCGCCGCGCCGCCCGCACCGTGCTGGACACGCTGCACCGCTGCCTCCTCGCCTGGCTCGCCCCCGTGCTGGTGTTCACCGCGGAGGAAGCCTGGGCCGCCCGCTCCGGCGACGCGGATGGCAGCGTCCACTTGCAGGACTTCCCGGCCATTCCGCCCGCCTGGCACGACCCGGCGCTCGGCGCCCGCATCGCCCGGCTGCGGGATGCGCGCGGCGCCGTGACGGCGGCGCTGGAAGCGGCGCGGCGGGACGGCGCCATCGGCTCGTCCCTGCAAGCAGCGGTGAGCCTGCCCGCGCCGATGCTGGACCTGCTGGACCCGGCCGGCTGGGAAAGCTTCGCCATCGTCAGCCATGCCGCGTCCGGCCCGGCGCTCGCCGTCACCCGCGCCGCGGGCGGGAAGTGCGCCCGTTGCTGGAAGATGCTCGGGGAGGTAGGCTCGCTTTCCGCCCATCCGGAGCTGTGCCTGCGCTGCGCCGACGCGGTGGACAGCGGCCTGGTTGGCCAGCCGCGCCCGCACGCGGCATGACCCGCAACCGCCTGACTGCCTGGGGGGGTGCCGCCGCCGTGCTGGTGCTGGCCGCCGATCAGGCGAGCAAGACCTGGATCCTGCAAGGCCTGCGCCTGCCCGAGCTGGGCCGGGTGGACCTGCTGCCGGTGCTGAGCCTGACCATGGTGTGGAACCAGGGCGTCACCTTCGGGCTGTTCAAGGCGGACGGCACCTGGGGGCCGCTGCTGCTGGTCGCCGTCGCGGTCGCCATCGTGGCGGCGCTGGCGGTCTGGCTGCGCCGGGCGGAAGGCAAGCTGGTCGCGCTCTCGCTGGGAGCCATCGCCGGCGGGGCGATCGGCAACGTGCTGGACCGGCTGCGCTTCGGCGCCGTGGTGGACTTCATCCACCTCCACGCTGGCGGCTGGAGCTGGTATGTGTTCAACGTGGCCGACGCCGCCATCGTTTGCGGGGTGGCGGCGCTGGTGCTGGACGGGCTGCGCCCCCGCCGTAACGAACAACTTGCCCCGCCCGGCGCTGCGGAGCTATGAGGCGCCCATGACCCACCGCCGCCCCGCGCTCGCCCTTGCGGCCATTCTCCTCTTGCCTTTGGCCGGCTGCGGCGACGACCTGTCGCGCACCATCGGGTTGAGCCGGGACGCGCCGGACGAGTTCATCGTCACCACCCGCGCGCCGCTTTCCATGCCGCCGGACCTGACCATCCGGCCGCCCCGCCCGGGCGCGTCCCGCCCGCAGGAGCTGTCGGAACGGCAGCAAGCCGAAGCGGCGCTGTCGCCGGCCACGGCGCTGGGCGTCCCCGCCGGCACCTCGCCCGGGCAGCAGTCGCTGGTGGATGCCGCCGGCCCTCCCGCCCCGCACGACATCCGCAACCAGGTGGACGCGGAAGCGCAGCTTGACCAGCCAGGGCAATCCTTCTCCGATCGGCTCATGTTCTGGCGTCCGGCGCCGCAGGCCGGCACCTCGGTGGACCCGCAACGGGAAAGCCAGCGCCTGCGGCAGAACGCCGCGCTCGGCGACGCGCCCGCCACTGGCGACACGCCCATCATCCAGCGGCGCAAGCAGGGCATCCTCGACTCGCTGTTCTAGCCTCGGCGAGGGTCTCCCCATGTGGCGGGCGGCGCTTCTCGCCTCCGTTTGGCTTGCCGTTCCAGCCCTGGCGCAGCCTGCGCCCGATCCCGCCCTGGCGCAGCCTGCGCCCGATCCTGCCTGGACTGCGAGCGTGGTGGGCTTCTATGCCGGCTCGGTGCGCAACGAGGGCCGCATGGAATGCCACCGCACCGTGTTCTCGCTGCGGGACGGCAAGCTGGTCGGCCATTACTGGATCGACAGCACCGATCCGTTCGAGGGCGAGCTGACCGGCTTCGTGCCGGCCAGCGAGGGCGGCGGGCGCTTCACCTGGACCGACCGCTACGGCGAAGGCGTGGAAGCCGTGGTCTTCGCCGCCGATGGCGGCAGCTTCACCGGCACCTGGGGCGACACGGAACCCGAGCCCGGCAACCCGGTGTGGGGCGTCCGCGGCGGCACCGCCGCCTGCGCCCGCGCCGTGTCGGACGCCGGAGGCCATCCCCATGCCTGACAACCGGACCTTGCCGTCCGGCCTGCGGCGGCTGCCGGACGCGCTGGTGGACCGCATCGCCGCCGGCGAGGTGATCGAGCGGCCGGCGGCGGCCGTCAAGGAGCTGGTGGAGAACGCGATTGACGCCGGGGCCGGGCGGGTCGCCGTGACGCTGGAGCGCGGCGGCATCGAACGGATCGAGGTCACCGACGACGGCGTCGGCATGGGGCCGGAGGAGCTGGCGCTGGCGGTGCAGCGGCATTGCACCTCCAAACTCGCCTGCGACCAGCTCGTGCGCATCACCACCCTGGGCTTCCGCGGCGAAGCGCTGCCTTCCATCGGCGCCGCGGCGCGGTTGCAGATCACCTCCCGCCCGCTCGGCGCCGCCCACGCCCACCGCATCCGGGTGGAAGGCGGGGAAGCGGGGGCGGTGACGCCGGCCGCGGGACCGGCCGGCACCCAGGTGCTGGTGGCGGACCTGTTCTTCGCCACCCCGGCGCGCCGCAACTTCCTCAAATCGCCGCGGGTGGAGGCGGAGCACGCCGAACAGGCCGTGCGCCGCCTGGCGTTCGCCGCCCCGCATGTGGCGATGCGGCTGATGAGCGACGGCAGGCTGGTGTTCGACCTGCCGCCGCAGGACCGCGCCGCCCGCGCCGCATCGCTGCTCGGGGGCGCCGGGACGGCCCTGGAACCGGGGGCGCTGCTTCCCGTGGAAGGCGCGCGGGACGGCATGGCGCTGGGCGGCCACGCGGCCGGGCCGGCGCTGCACCGCGCCACCCCGGCCGGCCAGTCCCTGGTGGTGAATGGCCGCCCGGTGACCGACCCGGTGCTGCGGACGGCCGTGCGGGTGGCCTACCGCGACGTGATCGCCGCCGGGCGCCACGCTGCCGTGGCGCTGCACCTGACCGTCCCGCCCGACTCGGTGGATGTGAACGTCCACCCGGCCAAGACCGAGCTGCGCTTCCGCGACCCCGATGCGGTGCGCGCCCTGGTGATCGGCAGCCTGCGCCGGACGTTGTCCGGGGGCGCCACCGCCGCCGCCCCGTTCGCCGCCTTCCGCCCTTCGCGTTCCCTGCCGCGCCCTTCGCTGCGGCTGGTGCCGCCCTCGCCCCCCGCCAGCCCGCAAGGGTTCGCGGAGCGGAGCCTCGGCTTCCCCGCGCCGCTCGCCCCCGCCGCCCGCCCGCAGGCGGAGCCGGCCGCGCCCGGCCCGGCCCATCCGCTGGGCGCGGCGGTGGCGCAGGTGCTCGACACCTACGTCATCGCCGTCGCGTCCGACGGCAGCCTGGTGCTGGTGGACCAGCACGCCGCCCACGAGCGCCTGACCCACGAGGCGCTCGCCGCCCAGCACCGTGGCGGCGGCGTGCGCGCGCAACCCTTGCTGCTGCCCGCCGTGGTGGACCTTTCGCCGTCCGACGCCGCCCGGCTGCTGGCGCAGGCCGGCGCGCTGGCCCGGCTGGGGCTGGAGCTGGAAGCGTTCGGCGCGGGCGCCGTGCTGGTGCGCGCGCTGCCCGCCCTGCTCTGCACCGGCGGCGCGCCCGACCCGGCGCCCTTGCTGCGGGACCTGGCCGACGAGCTGGCTGAGTGCGGCGAGGCTTCGGCGCTGGAAGCCCGGCTGGAAGCAGCCCTGGCGCGCATGGCCTGCCACGGCAGCGTGCGCGCCGGCCGCCGGCTGAACGGGGCGGAGATGAACGCCCTGCTGCGGCAGATGGAAGCGACTCCGCGCGCCGCCACCTGCTCGCATGGCCGCCCCACCGTGCTGCGGCTCAGCCGGGCGGAGATCGAGGGCTTGTTCGGCCGGCGCTAAAACCGGCGGGCAGCACCGGGCGTTGGGCTGGCGTGAAAGCCCTGCTCTACGTGTTCGTCGCCGCCACCGGGGCGCTCACCTCCGTCGAGGCGGGCAGCAACGCCACCTTGACCAAGACGCTGGGCGGCCCGTGGTGGGCCGCCGTGCTGTTCTCCCTGCTGTCGATCGGGTTGCTGGCGGTGGCCGCCCTGTTCCTGGCCGGGCCGTTTCCCACCGGGCAGGCGGCGCAGGTTCCTTGGTGGGCCTGGACCGGCGGGGTGGTCAGCGCGCTCTACATCGTGTCCATGCTGGTGGCGCCGGGCCAGCTCGGCTCCGGCTTGTTCACCGGGCTGACGGTCAGCGCGGCGGTGCTCATGTCCATCGCGCTGGACAACTGGGGCCTGGTCGGCTTCGAGCAGCACACCGCCGGCCCGGGCCGGCTGATCGGCGCCGCGCTGATGGTGGCCGGCCTGATCTGCGTGGCCGTGTTTTGAAGCAGGCCGTCCACACGCTGACGGTACGGACGCACGGCAAGGGGCTGGTGCCGGTCACGGCGCCCGTGGCCGCCTGGGTGAAGGCGCAGGGCCTGGTCACCGGGCTGCTCACCGTGTTCATCCGGCACACCTCGGCTTCCCTGCTGATCCAGGAGAACGCCGACCCGACCGTGCGCGCCGACCTGGAGGCGTTCTTCCGCTGGCTGGTCCCGGAAGATGCCGGCTACCGCCACTCCGCGGAAGGGCCGGACGACATGCCCGCGCATATCCGCAGTGCGCTGACGCAGGCAACGCTCGGCGTGCCGGTGATCGGCGGCCAGATGGCGCTCGGCACATGGCAGGGGTTGTACGTGTGGGAGCACCGGGATGCCCCGCACGAGCGCGAGGTGCTGCTGCATCTCCTGGCGGATTAGCGGGACCGCGGCTTCAGCCCGGCAGCACCCGCGCCACCTCCGCCCGCAGCGCCGGCAGCACCTCCGTCACGAACCACGGGTTGCGCCGCTCCCACACCCCGGTGCGCCAGGACGGGTGCGGCAGCGGGAAATACCGCGGCAGGTGGTCCCGCCAGTTCCGCACCCGGTCCGTCATCGTGCCGCCCCGCCCCAGCGCGTCCACCTGGGCGTAGCTGCCCACCAGCAGGGTCAGCCGCAACTGCGGCATCAGCCCAAGCAGGCGGGGGCGCCACAGCTGGGCGCATTCCGGCCGCGGCGGGCAGTCGCCGCCGTTGGGCAGCCGGCCGGGGTAGCACAGCCCCATCGGCAGGATCGCCACCTTGGCGCCGTCGTAGAACTCCTCCGGCGTCAGCCCGAGCCAGCCGCGCAGCCGCTTGCCGCTCTCGTCCGTCCAGGGCGTGCCGCTGGCGTGCACTTTGGTGCCGGGCGCCTGGCTGGCGATCAGCAGGGTCGCCGTGGTGGACACGCGCAGGATGGGCCGCGGCCCCAGCGGCAGCACGGCGGCACAGGCGGTGCAGGCGCGGGCGTCGGCAGCGGCGCGGTCCAGGCTGTCAAGCAAGCTCGTACTCCACCTCGGGCGTGTAAACGGCGCCGTCCTTGCCCAGCAGGGAGGAGAACAGGGTGAAGTGCTCCACCACCACCGGGTCGGCCCGCAGCAGATTGTGCGCCTGCACCCATTCCGCCAGCTTGCCCGGCGGCGCGTTGTCCAGCCGCGCCACCGTCACGTGCGGGGCGAAGCGGCGGCGCTCCGGCTCGAACCCCACCCGCTGCACCGCCGTCTCGATCTTGGCCCGCAGGTGGTCCAGTTGCTGGCTGCGCTCCACTCCGGCCCATAGCGCCTGCGGCCGTCCCGCCTTTTCCAGCACGCCGACCCCGCCCAGTTGCAGGGTGAAGCGCCGGCCGCGCAGCGCCGCGAGCGCGCCGTCCAGCTCCTCCGCCCGGTGACCGGGCATCTCCCCCAGGAACCGCAGGGTGACATGGTAGGTCGAGGGCGGCAGCCAGCGCGCGCCGGGCAGCCCGGTGGCCAGGCGGGACAGGCGGGCGCGGGCGTCCGGCGGCAGGTCCAGGGCGACGAACAGCCTCACGACGCCGCCGGCACCTCGCGCAGCAGCGCCTCGACCTGCGGCTTGATGCGGGCGACCACCTGCTTCACCCCGGCGGCGTTCGGGTGGATGTGGTCCGGCTGGTTGAGCGCCGGGTCGCCGGCCACGCCTTGGAGGAAGAAGGGGTCGTAGAGCAGGCCGGGCCGCGCCCTCAGATGCTCGAACACGGCGTGGAACGCGGTGCCGTAGGCCTGGCCCAGGTTGGGCGGCGCCGCCATGCCGGACAGCAGGGTGGGGATGCGCTTCTGCGCCAGCGTGTCCAGGATGGCGGCCAGGTTGGCCTGCATCTGCGCCGGGTCCAGCGCGCGCAGGCCGTCGTTGCCGCCCAGCTCCACCAGCACGGCATCCGGCGCGTCGGCCAGCGCCCAGTCCAGCCGCGAGCGCCCGCCGGCCGTGGTGTCCCCGGACACCCCGCCATCCAGGATCTGCACGTCGAACCCGTCCGCCTTCAGCGCCGTGCCCAGCTGCGCCTGGAACCCGTCCGGCTGCGCCAAACCGTAGCCGGCGGCCAGCGAGTCGCCGAACACCAGCAGTTTGACCGGCCGTGCCTGCGCCAACCCGGGCGATGCCAGCAGCGCGAATGCGAGCGCCATCTTCGCCCAACGGCGCCGGACGCCATATGGGATCGCCATGGACATCGACCCGCCGCCTCCTGGACTCTCCGCCCCGCCCCTCATCGCCGTGCGTGGCCTGTGCCTGACCGTGCCCGCCGCCGCCGGGCCGGTCAACATCCTGGCCGGCATCGACCTTTCGGTGGCTGCCGGGGAAGCAGTCGGCATCGTCGGCCCGTCCGGCTCGGGCAAGACCAGCCTGCTGATGGTGCTGGCCGGCCTGGAAGCCGCGACGGACGGCACGGTGCAGGTGGCCGGGCACGACCTGCGCGCGCTGGGCGAGGACGCGCTGGCCCGGTTCCGGCGGAACACGGTCGGCATCGTGTTCCAGGCCTTCCACCTGCTGCCCACCATGACCGCGCTCGAGAACGTGTCCGTTCCGCTGGAGCTGGCCGGCCGGCCGGATGCGGCGGAGCGTGCCGCCGCCAGCCTGCGCGCGGTTGGGCTCGGGCACCGGCTCGGCCACCTGCCGGGCCAGCTCTCGGGCGGCGAGCAGCAGCGGGTGGCGCTGGCACGCGCCTTCGCCCCGCAGCCCCGCCTGCTGCTGGCCGACGAGCCGACCGGCAACCTGGACGCCGCCACCGGCCGCACCGTGATGGACCTGCTGTTCGGCATGCAGGCGGAGCACGGCACCACCCTGCTGCTGATCACCCACGACCCGGCGCTCGCCGCGCGCTGCGGCCGGCAGATCCGCATCGCGGACGGGCGGGTGGCGGAGCCGTCCTTGAACGAGGCCGGGGCGTGAGGCTCGCCTGGCGCTTGGCGTTGCGGGACCTGCGCGGCGGCTTGCGCGGCATCCGCGCCGTGCTGGCCTGCCTGGCGCTGGGGGTCGCCGCCATCGCCGCGGTCGGCAGCCTGCGCGCCGCAGTGGAGGACGGGCTGGCCACCAACGGGCGCGCCCTGCTGGGCGGAGACCTTTCGGTCGAGGGCGGCGGCCAGCCCTTGCCCGACAGCCTGCACGCCTGGCTGGAAGCGCGCGGCGGACGCATCTCCGCCGTGGTCACCATGCGTTCCCTGCTGGTGGCGCCGTCCGGCGACCGCCAACTGATCGAGCTGAAGGCGGTGGACGCCGCGTATCCCCTGGTGGGCGACGTGGCGCTGGACCCGGCGATGCCGCTCCCCGCGGCGCTGGACGGCGGCGTGGTGGCGGACCCGCTGGTGCTGGAGCGGCTGCGCCTGCGCCCCGGCGACACCGTCCGCATCGGCCAGGCCAGCCTGCCCTTGCGCGCGGCCATGACCGCCGAGCCGGACCACGCCAGCGGCATCGCCATCCTCGGCCCCCGCGTGCTGATCCGCGACACCGCGCTGCCGGCCACCGGGCTGGTGCAGACCGGCTCGCTGCTGACCTACGCCTGGCGGGTGGCGCTGCCGCCCGGCACGGACGCCAAGGCGGTCGCCGCCGCCATCCGCCACGACTTCCCCGCCACCGGCTGGCGCATCCGCGACGCGACGGACGCCGCGCCCGGCGTCAGCCAGGCGGTGGACCAGACGGGCCTGTTCCTCACCCTGGTCGGGCTGTGCTCCCTCCTGGTGGGCGGCATCGGGGTGGCGACGGGGGTGCGCGCCTGGATGGAGGCGAGGGCGCGCTCCGTGGCGACCCTGCGCTGCCTGGGCGCGCCCGCCGGGCTGATCCTGCGGGTGTTCCTGTTGCAGGTCGGGCTGCTCTGCGCGGCGGGAGTGGCGATCGGGCTTGCGATCGGGGCGGCGCTGCCGGTGGCGGGCATCCTGCTGTTCGGCAGCCTGCTGCCGGTGCCGGCCTCCGTGGGGGTGTACTGGGGGCCGCTCGGCTTGTCGGCGCTGTACGGCCTGCTGACGGCGGGGGCGTTCGCGCTGTGGCCGCTGGCGCGGGCGGCGCAGATCCCCGGCGCCGCCCTGTTCCGGGACGCGCTGCTGCCGGCGGGGCGGGGCGTGCCGGCGCCGGTGTGGCTGGCCAACGCGGCGCTGGTGCTGCTGCTGGTGGGCATCGTCGTCGGGACGGCGGCCGACCGGCGGTTCGCCCTGTGGTTCTGCGGCAGCGCCGCCGCCACCCTGCTGCTGTTCCGCGCCGGCGGGTTCGCGCTGACCGCCGGCGCGCGCCGGCTCCGGCTGCGCCGCCCGGTGGCGCTGCGGCTGGGGGTTGCCAACCTGCACCGGCCGGGCAGCCAGGCGCCCTTGCTGCTGGTGGCGCTCGGGCTCGGGCTGACCACGCTGGCCGCGGTGGCGCTGATCCAGGGCAACATCCGCCGGCAGATCCTGGGCGGCCTGCCGGAACAGGCGCCCTCCTTCTTCTTCATTGACATCCAGAACGAGCAACTGGCGCAGTTCGAGGGGATCGTGCGCCGCCAGCCCGGCGCCAGCGACCTTTACCAGGTGCCCAGCCTGCGCGCCCGGATCGTGGCGCTGAACGGCGTGCCGGCGGACCAGGTGCACGTGAAGCCCGGCAGCGAGTGGGGCCTGCGCGGCGACCGCGGGCTGACCTACTCGGCCACGGTGCCGCGCGGCTCCAGCGTGGTCGCCGGGCAATGGTGGCCGGCGGACTACGCGGGGCCGCCGCTGGTTTCCCTGGATGCGGGGCTGGCGGACGGCTGGGGGCTCAAGGTCGGCGACACGATCCGGGCCAACGTGCTGGGCCGGGACCTGGATCTGCGGATCGCCAGCCTGCGCTCCATCGACTGGCGGCAGCTCAACATCAACTTCGTCATGGTCGCCTCCCCCGGGCTGCTGGAACACGCGCCGCACATGCACATCGCCACCGTGCGGGAGCCCGCCGCGGAGGATGCGGGGCTGCTGCGCGCGGTAACGGACGCGCTGCCGAACGTGACCGGCATCCGGGTGGCGGACATCCTGCAATCGGTCGCGGACATCGTGGCCAAGCTGGCGGCGGCGCTGGCGGCGACCGGCTCGGTGACGCTCGCGTCCGGCGCGCTGGTGCTGGCGGGCGCGGTGGCGGCGGGGCAGCGGCGCAGGGTGGCGGAGGCGGTGGTGCTGAAAACGCTCGGCGCCACCCGGGGGCAGATCCGCACCGCCTGGCTGGTGGAGTTCGGCGCGATCGGCGCGGTGGCCGGGCTGATCGCCGCGGCGCTGGGCACGGCGGCGAGCTGGGGGGTGGTGCATGGCCTGATGCACGCGCCGTGGTCGTTCCTGCCGGGCACGCTGGCGCTGACGGTGGCCGGCTGCGTCGTGCTCATGCTTGGCTTCGGCTACGCCGGCACCGCCGCGGCGCTGCGGGTGCGCCCGGCCCCGCACCTTCGCAACGAGTGAGCGGGGTGCCGCGGACCGCTTGGCGGCCGCTACGGGAAGGCGGCCGCCGCGCCGGTGGCGGGTGGCAGCCCGCCAGGCGGATATCCTGGCCCGTCCCTGCGATCCCTGGGGCTCGCCGCGCTTCACGGTCAACATCGCCGGGCGTACCGCTGGGGGGACGCCGTCGCCGAGCTGCGGCCGTTGTTGGACAAGGGCCGGGCTGATCGGGCCGCGGCAGATTTAGCCATGCGCCGGGAACTAGTCATTGCAGGACAGGTTATAGGGAGGTTGGCCCAGCAGGTTGCTGGGCCCGGCGGCAGGGAGCCAGCCATGCATCGCATTCGGCTGACGGTTTATGTCGGATAATTCTCGCCTTTCGTCTGTAGAACTGTCGGACGGCGTGTCGGAGCACGATCAGTCCGTGCGTGACGCCATGTGGCTGGAGCTTCGCGCCGAGCAGGTTGCCGTGACCAAACGGCAGCGCGTTGCGGAGATCGTGCGGGTTTCCACGCAGACCCGGACGAAGGACGTGGTCGTCGATGAGCCGCTTCTCAGCGAAACGGTCGTCGTCGAGCGTGTCCCAGTCGGCCGCTACGTCGATACCGTGCCGGACGTGCGCCAGGAAGGCGACGTCATGGTCATGCCGGTCGTGGATGAGGAGATCGTCGTCACGAAGCGCCTCTTCCTACGCGAGGAAGTGCGCCTTCGCCGGAGCCGGATGGAAACCCGGCATGTCGAGACCGTTTCGCTTCGCGAGCAGGTCGCGAATGTTACCCGCGTCGCGGCGGACCCTATTGCGCCGCCGCAACTTGCCACCGCCAGGGACCAATCGGTCCTGGCCAACAAACCCTTAGGAGAACCGCGATGAGCGCTTCAACGAGTCAGGAAACAATCGTTGCCGTCTATGACACCCCGTCCGCAGCCGACGCGGCGGTCGCCGACCTGCGGGCCGCAAGGGTCCCGGAAAGCGCCATCAGCCGCCACAGCGGTTCCGCGGCCAGCGGAATGGCCGGCACGGGAACGACCACCACGGGAATGACCGGCACGACGACCGGGTCGACCGAGGGCAAGGGCTTCTGGGCAGGCCTGTTCGGCGGGGACGACACCACCAACAACGATTCGATGGTGTACGACCGCAGCATGCAGAGCGGCTCCTCCGTGGTCGTCGTGAAGGGCATCCCCGGCCACGACGTGGACTCCGTGATCGCGATCCTGGACAAGCATTCCCCGATCGACATCGATGAGCGCGCCGCCGGCTACGGCACGACGTCCGGCGCCACGACAGGAATGGCGACGGGCACCATGGCGGCCACCACCACGACCGCCACCACCGGAACGGCCGGCTACGTGGCTCCCCGGACTGGCCTGGCAGGCGACGCCGGCAAGATGCAGCTCTCCGAAGAGCAGCTTGCGGTCGGCAAGCGCGTCGTCAACCGCGGCGGCACGCGCATCCGCCGCTACGTGGTGGAAACCCCCGTGCAGGAGAGCGTGACGCTGCACGAGGAGCGCGTGACCCTCGAGCGCAACCCGGTGACGGATGGCCGGCCGATCGCCGATGGCAGCTTCAGCGAGAAGACCATCGAGATGACCGAGACCGCCGAGGAGGCCGTCGTTTCCAAGACGGCCCGCGTGGTCGAGGAAGTTGGCCTGCGCAAGGAAGCCACCGATCGGGTCGAGACGATCCGCGACACCGTCCGCAAGGAAGCGGTCGAGATCGAGCAGGTGCCGGGCCAGGCGACCACGAGCACAACGACGACCACGGGCACGCCCGTAAGGCCGACGACTCCCAAGATCTGACGATCTGGCGCCCGCAGGCCAGGGTGGCCTGCGGGCGATTGGCCCGAAGACAGTTGGAGGGGATCACATGGGACTTCTAGATAGCGTTCTCGGCGGACTGATGGGTGGCGGCGGTGCGGCTTCCCCAATCAGTGGCGTGTTGCAGGGCCTGCTTGGCGGCGGCAACCAGCAGCAAGGCGGCATGATGGGGCAAGCTCAGCCCGGCATGGGCGCGATGGGCGGCATGGGAGGTGCCTTAGGCGGAGGCGGCCTGGGCGGATTGGTTTCGGCCTTCGAAGGCGCAGGCCTCGGCCATATCGCCCAATCCTGGGTCGGCAACGGCCCGAACCAGTCCGTGTCGCCGCAGCAGTTGCAGAGCGTCTTCGGCGAGAACCAGGTCCAGGCGATGGCCAGCCAATCCGGCATGGCGCCGACAGATTTCCTGTCGCAACTGAGCCAGCACCTGCCGAACGCGGTGCACGGCATGACGCCGAATGGCACCATGCCAGACGAAGGCACGATGTCCGTCTGACCATATCCGGGCGCGCGGCACGTGGCGCGCCCGGGCCGTGCCGACACCTTGATCCGAGACTCGAAACCATGACCCATCGCGCCATCGCGTTCGCCGTAGCTGCCGCCCTGCTGGCGACAAATCTGCCGCTTCCCGCTCGGGCGGACAACGCGATGGGCTACCGCCTGCTATCCCCGCAGGAAGCCGCCTCACTCCCGCGCAACGGCGGCGGCCTCGGCCTTGACGTTGGACGGGCGCAGCAGATCACCGACGGCGGCATGACGTTCGACATCATCGGCATCAGGCAAGTGCGCAACGGGTCGCCCGGCGCCCAGGCAGGCTTGAAGCCCGGCGATCAGATCATCGCGGTCAACGGGCGCGTGTTCCCCGACTTGCGGGCATTCGCCGCCTATGTCGGGTCGATGCCGCCGGGCACACAGGCATCCGTGGACTACATCCCGGCCGGCGATGGGCCGAACGGGGCGCAGCGCATCGGCGTGTCCATCGCACCGCGTCCTGGCCAGCCTTCCCCGCCAGCTCCGGCAGGGGGATTGTCCACTGGCACGAAAGTCGCCATCGGCGCGGGGGCCGTGGCGCTGCTGGGCTGCTACGAGATGGGATGCTTCTCCCGCCACAAGGCTGCAACGCCCCTTGGCCAACCCCAGCAATATCCAGGACAAGCTGGACAGGCCTCACCCTATGGCGCACAGCCGGGCATGACGCCGCAGTAACGGCTTGGGCATTGCCTAATTAGGCCAAGGTTGATCTCAGCCGCTGCGCTTCCTGGCAGCAATCGACTGTGTTGCATGAATAAGCAGGTGAGCCGCGGGAATGCTTCTTCCCGA
>CAXTLC010000032.1:0-7288 GCA_964245075.1 uncultured Acetobacteraceae bacterium | reverse complement strand
GCATGGAACCTCAGAAGGGTAAGCCCCGTTCATTAGCTGACTGCCTTTTGATGCAATTTTGCAGCAGGGCTGCTGAAAGCAGAAACCCCAAGCTTGATCGTGGTCATGAAATCCGTGCGCGAACGACCGTTTGCGAAAGCCCCGGAACAGGTCGCTCCCTTCCCGCCAGCCACTGGCACGTTGCTTAGCTGCGCCCGGGTATCCAAGGGCGACAAGCAGAACGATGCTCTGTGGGCTAAGGCCTCACGGGGGCCGGGACGTCGCAAGCTGTCTGAGGAAACTGCGTCTGAAGAGCAGTGGAACCGGTCAGAACTGTCCCGCGTCACCGACCAGCTTTGCGGGGGGGGGGGGATGGCGTGGCGGTCTGGAAACTCGGTTGCCTGTTCGGTCAGCCACCCAGGGCATCGACACCACGGCGTCAGCCAAGCGCGTGATGGGCCGCTCGGGAAACCGGTGCAAGACGCTGGATATGGCTAAGAGGCACGAGGTCGTCGAGCACGTCTTCGCCGGCTGCAAGAGCGCGGCCAAGACGAGCCGACTTCCCAGCGTCGGCCGGCCAACCGTGTCGCGCATCGTGGCCGAACACCGGACGAATGGCCTTTGACGGACACGCCAGGCGGTCCCGTCGGCCAGCCAGATCCCAACCGCGATGCCCGGACACTGGTGCCTCCTGCTTGGCCCGGGAGCGGCGGCGAGATGGCTGCACGTACGCGCGCGCACGATTGGGCAGCGACGCCATTGGGGCAGATTGACGGCTGGCCACAGAGCCTGAAGGCGCTCGTCGACCTCATGCTGGCGACGTCCCAACTCGCCACGCTCGCGATCGGGCCGGAACGCATCTTCCTCTACAACGACGAAGCATCCCGCCGTTACGGGGGGCATCATCCCGCTGTGCTCGGCCAGCCGCTGGCCAGGGCTTTCCCGCACGAGTTCGAGAAGGTCGCGCCGTTCTACGAGCGCGTGTTCGCGGGCGAAGGCGTCCACGTGCCCGCGCAGCCGCTGGATCTTGCGGGAACCGGCCTGCCGGAGGTGTTCGACGCCTACCTGGCGCCGGTGCGCGATAGCGACGGGCGGGTGATTGCCGCCTACATGACAGGCTTCGCGATCGGTGACCGGCAACGGGCGGAGACGCGCCTGCGCGAGAGCGAGGCACGGCTGCGCAGCGCCTTGTCGATCAGCACCGTGGGGGTGGTGTTCTGGGGCGGCAACGACACCCTCGTCGACGCGAACGAGGCGTTCCTGCGGATGACCGGCCTCGCCCGCCCCGACGCGCTGGGCAAGAACTGGCGCCAGCTGACGCCGCCCGAGTTCCTGCAACGCTCGGTGGAGTTCGCGGCGGAGGTCGAGGCGACCGGTCAGGGCGCCCCCTACGAGAGACAGTGCTTTCACAGCGACGGCACGCGCTGGTGGGGCCTGTTCGCCGCGCGCAAGCTCGGCGACGGCTTCGTCGAGTTCGTGCTCGACGTGTCCGCCCGGCGGGAAGCCGAAACGGCGCTGCTCGAGACCGGGGAGCGCCTGCGCCAGTTTGGCGAAGCCTCCCTGGACGTCCTCTGGATCCGCGATGTCGAGACGTTGCAGTGGACATACCTGACCCCCGCCTTCGAGGCGATCTACGGCATGAGCCGGGAGGAAGCGCTGGCCGGGGACAACTACCGCCGGTGGCAGGACCTGATCGTGCCGGAAGACCGTGCGCGGGCGATGGCCAGCATCAGCCGCGTCGCCGACGGCGAGCGCGTCACCTTCGAGTACCGTATCCGCCGCCCGCTCGATGGGCAGGTGCGCTGGCTGCGCGACACGGACTTCCCCATGCCCGACGAAGCCGGGCGCGTGGTGCAGATCGGCGGCGTCGGGCACGACATCACCGAGTTGAAGGCCATGCAGGCGGCCTTGGAATCGGAGAAGGAGCGCTTCCGCACCCTGACCGAGGGCATCCCGCAGCTGGTCTGGCGCGCCGACGCTGCCGGCGCCTGGACCTGGGCCGGGCCGCAATGGGCCGCCTTCACCGGCCAGGCGCCCATCGAGAGCCTCGGGGAAGGATGGCTGGACGCGGTCAACCCGGACGACCACGGAACGGTCGGCGCCGCTTGGGACGGCGCGCGTGCGGACGGCTCCCTCCTCGGCGACTGGCGTTTGCGGCGCGCGGGGGACGCAACCTGGCGCTGGTTCCAGAACTGCGCCGTCGCCGTGCGCGACCCGGCCGGCCAGGTCGTCGAATGGATCGGCACCTCGACCGACATCGATGACCAGGTGCAGGCCCGCGAGGCGCTGGCAAGGGAACAGCAGAAACTCGAGGACCGTGTCGCCGAGCGCACGTCCGAGCTGATGCAGGCCATGGCCAGCCTGCACCAGGAGATGCAGGAACGCGAACAGGCCGAGGATCGGCTGCGCCACAGCGAGAAGCTGAAAGCCATCGGCCAGCTCACGGGCGGCATCGCCCACGATTTCAACAACATGCTCCAGGCCATCACCAGCGGCCTGAGCATGATCCGCTACCGCGCCCAGCAGGGCCGGGCGGCCGAGATCCCGGACTACGTCGAGCGCGCGGAGAAGAGCGCCAAGCGCGCGGCGACACTGACGCACCGGTTGCTGGCCTTCGGACGGCAGCAGACCCTGGCGCCGGAGCCCGTGGACTTCGACCGGATCGCCAGCGGCATGGAGGACATGGTCCGCCGCAGCGTCGGCCCCGGCATACAGATCGAGCTCAAGCTCGCGAACAGAGGCGGGCTGGCGATGTGCGATCCCAGCCAGCTTGAGAGCGCGCTGCTGAACCTGTGCGTGAACGCGCGCGACGCCATGCCGGACGGCGGCTGGCTGGTCATCACCACGGAGGAGCTGGTCCTGTCCGAGACCGACGTGCCCAGCCACGAGGATGTCAGCCCCGGCCGCTACGTCGCGATCGCCGTCACCGACACCGGCACGGGCATGACGCCCGAGGTGGCGGCGCACGTGTTCGAGCCGTTCTTCACGACCAAGCCGCTCGGCCAGGGCACGGGCCTGGGACTGAGCCAGATCTACGGCTTCGTGCGCCAGTCCGGCGGCGTCGTGCAGATCGAGACCGCGCCGGGCAAGGGCACCACCGTCCGGCTCTGCCTGCCGTTCCACGAACTAGACCCGGAGAACGGCACGGACGCGCTGGCCCACAACGGCAGGACGGTGCTGCTGGTCGAGGATCAGCAGGATGTGCGGGAGATGACGGCCGAGCAACTGCGCGAGGTCGGTTACCGGGTGCTGGAAGCGGAGAACGGCGCCGCAGCGCTTCGCCTGGTGCAGGCTGGAACGCGGCTTGACCTGCTGGTCAGCGACATCGGCCTGCCCGGGGGCATGAACGGCAGGCAGGTTGCCGAGACGGCACGCGAGCGCTACCCCGGCTTGCCCGTCATCCTGATCACCGGCTACGCGCTCGGACTGGAGATCTCCGGCATGGACGTGGTCCGTAAGCCATTCGACCCGGAAGCCTTGATGAAGCTGGTCCAGACCAAGGTCGAGGCAGCCTCCTCGATCCGCAAACCGCCAAAGGCCTGACGCCTCGTACGGCGAACATCCTGACGGCCCGTCCTGCCGCGCCGCGTCAACCTCGCGCAGACAGTGGAACGACCGCTATCGGTTGAGACGCTCGGGTCACAGTTTCTGTAGGGCGGTTTCCAAGTCGCTCATGCTGTACGGCTTGGAAATCGACGGCTCACTCAACTCGAGCCGATGCAGCTCGCGGCTGTCGTAGCCTGAAACCACGATGAACGGCACATGCACCTCCCGAAGCATCTGGGCGATGGAGGTGGAGAACTCGCCACCCAGGTTAGCATCGAGCACGCAGCCATCCAGTTCCGAACTATGGACTTTGATGATTTCAAGTGCCTGAGAGATGTTGGCGGCGACATACGCGACCTCGTGGCCAAGCTCCTCGAGCATGTCCTCGAGCATCATGACGAGCATTCCCTCGTCCTCGACGACGAGAAGCCGCAACGAAGAAGGCTTAGACAAGTTGAAGCTTTTCACTCAGAGGCAGGCTGATCGTACAGACCAGGCCGTCAGGACGATAGTCCAGCATCACGTTTCCGCCAGTCTCGTGGGCCAGGCCGCGCTCGAGCAGGCGTGACCCAAATCCTTTGCGGGCCGGCGCCGAAACGGTCGGTCCGCCTTGCTCAACCCAGCAGATGCGCAAGTTCTTCACTCCATCCACCCGCTTGGTGTGCCACGTCAGGGTTATGGTGCCGCCTGGCACGGACAACGCCCCATACTTGAGAGCGTTCGTGCCCAACTCGTGAAATGCCATCGTGAGCGAGATCGTCACGCCTGCCGACAACACAACCCTCGGTCCCTTCGAGGTGAAACTCGCCGCGTTGCCGTCCTGCTGAAACACGGGAACCGCGCCCTGGGCGATGGCTTCGAGGGTCGTTCCCTGCCAGTTGGCGTCGGTGAGCAAGCTGTGGGCTCGTCCAAGGGCCCGCACCCGCTCGCCAAACCGGCTGACGAAGTCCTTCGTGGTCACGCTCGTGCGTTCGGTCTGGTGGGCAATGGACTGCACGACCGCCAGCATGTTCTTCACGCGGTGGCTGAGTTCTCCCATGAGAAGATGCTGCGTTTCTTCGAGGCTCTTCTGCTCGGTGATGTCCCGGACAAGTCCTGTGCCCCGGCCAGACTGGCCGTCCGTGGCCGCTGTGAACATGCCGGTGTTGTGCACGTGCCGGACCTGCCCGTCGGGATGCACCACCCGGTACTCGAAGTCGAATGGATGCCCGCTTCCCATGCTTCTGGTCATGTCTCCGATGACCTGGTCCCGGTCATCCGGGTGGATGCACGCGAACCACTGCCGCACCGCGTTCTCTGTTTCGGCCAGGCCGATGACCTCTCGTGCGCGCACGTCCCATTCGGCTTCGCCGTCGGGAAACTGCCAGGTGCCCCATCCAAGGCGCGAGGCTGCGTTCGCGAGCGCTAGCAGGTCTCGCGTTCCCCGGAGTTGCTCCTCGCCGACATGCCGTTCGGTGACGTCGGTCGCCGTGCCGAACCACTCGGTGATCCCGCCCTCGGCATCCAGGAGCGGAACGGCGCGTGACAGTGTCCAGCCAAAGCTGCCATCCAGCCTTTTGACGCGATGCTCGAGTTGGAACAGCTTCTTGTGTTCGACGGCGTCTCGGATCTGCCTCTCGACCTGATCCTTTTCGTCTGGATGGATATAGACACCGAGCCAATCCGGATTCGGGCTTTTCGATTCGGGAAGGAATCCTCCGCCTTGGAGGTACCGCATCTCCGACCAATCGGGCGCCATGCCGTAGATCGCGTCGTCAGTGGCTTGCACAAGGGCACGGAACCTCGTCTCGCTCGCGATGAGGCTGGAGGTCGCCTGCCGCAATTCCGTGACGTCGACGAAGGTGACGACCACGCCATCGATCCTGTCGTCGACCGTGCGGTAGGGCCGCACGCGCATCATCATCCAGCGGTCGTCCCGCGTGCCGACTTCCCGTTCTGCGGGAAGCAGGTCGCGCAGGACGCCCTTCGCATCGTCATGCAACCCGTCATAGGCGAGGCGGTGGGTGAAGTCGGTGATGATCCTCCCGATGTCGGCCTCGGTGATGCTGAATAGGTTGGCAACCGCGGGCGTGAACATGCGGATGCGAAGCTCGGCGTCCAGGAACAAGGTTCCGATCTGGGTCGTGCTGATCAGGTTCTGCAAATCGTTGTGGGCGGAGGAAATGTTCTGGAGCTTGCTCTTCAGCTCTCCGTTGACCGTCTGAAGCTCCTCGTTCATTGACTGAAGCTCTTCCTTGGAAGTCTCCAGCTCCTCGGAGGTCGACCTGTATTCCTCGTTGATGGATTGCAGTTCTTCGTTGGCGATTCGAAGGTCTTGAATGACTGCCTCGTTCTCGCGGCGGGCATTCGTGAGATGCTGTTCGCTTGCTCGCAGAGCGTCTCGCAGACGGTTTGTTTCGTTGCCTGGATCGCCGCCGGGCAACACGGCTTCGCCGCCTGAAAGCTCGCCCGCGTCCATGAAGAATATGAGGGCTTGCGATGCATGTTGCCCTTCTGCGGACGGAACAACATGCATGAGCACGCGCCGTTGCGTCCGCTCGAATTCGGCGGTCACAGGGAGGCACAGAACGGGCTGGCCCTGCTCGAATGCCCGGCGGAGGGCGGAGACCAGATCAAGCCGCAGCTCGCGCTTCACAAGCGATACGATGTCGCTGCCGATCGATCCTGCGGAAGGTTGAAAGAATCGGCCCGCCGTTGGTGAGAGATGCAAGACATTGCCGTCCCGATCGACCAGGACGCTTGGCGGCGATTGCCGCTCCAGCAATTCCACATGGATCGCGCCCACACTGTATTCGCGCTCGGCTTTTGGCGCCAGACGGGCGGACGCGTGCAGGCTTGGCATGTGGCTGCCCGAAAGCTGGCTCACGACCGGCAATGTCCGCGGAACTTGCGAGCGGGCCGAGTAGAGCCGGGCGTCCCGATCCACGGGATAGAATATCTCGGGTGACGTATCGATCGTCTCGGCAGATCCGAGGAACAGGTAGCCGCCTGGACGCAAGCCATAGTGGAACAAGGCGCAGACCTGCCGCTGAAGGTCACGCTCGAGGTATATCAGAAGATTGCGGCAGGTGATTATGTTCAGCCGCATGAACGGCGGCTCTTTCAGGACGCTGTGGGTCGCAAACAGGACGACGTCCCGCACCTCCTTCTTGATCCTGTAGTGCATGCCCTCCTTGACGAAATAGCGGTGTAGCCTTTCGTCGGACACGTCTGCCTCGATCGCCTTCGGGTAACGGCCTTCGCGCGCCGTCCCGAGCGCGCCGTCATCCAGGTCGGTGGCAAAAACCTGAAGGGGAATGGAAATCCCCCGCCGCTCCATCTCCTCCAGCAGGACGATCGCGACCGAGTAGGCTTCCTCCCCCGTCGCACATCCGACGACCCATGCGCGCAACCCGTTCTCGCCGGCCTGGTCAAACGCGGGCGTCACGACCTTCTCGGCGAACGCTTGGTAGGCATCGTTGTCCCGGAAGAACATCGTCACCGAGATGAGCAGGTCGCCGAACAGCTCCTGGGCTTCCTCGGGCGCCGTGGCGAGATAGTCGGCGTACTCAGCCAAGTTCGACCGCTTCGCCACCTGCACCCTCCGCAGAACCCGGCGCATGACGGTTGCCCGCTTGTAGCTGGAAAAATCGTGGCCTGTCCGGGCACGAAGGAAACCGATGATCCGCCGGAGATCATGATCGAGGGTGTCACTGCTCAGCGACCTCACGGCCTCCTTGCTGTGCGCCACTTGAACGATCTGCTCGACGAGGCGAGGGATCGG
>CAXTLC010000031.1:0-51719 GCA_964245075.1 uncultured Acetobacteraceae bacterium | reverse complement strand
AATCCAGTCCGAGCTGCGCCGCCGGGAGGGCGAGCGCACCCGTCCGCCGGGCGAGTTGGAGTATATCGACCGGCTGCTCAAGTCATACTGATGGCTGAAACCCGACGCTTGCTGCTTTTGGATAGAGGCTGTTTCCGGTCTTCTGTGAACATCGACGAGGAGCAAGCCCTCAACATCATCTCGCGCAACGAGATAAACTCGACCTTCTTCGGGTACGTGGTTTATGGCTCCGTCCTCTCCAAGAACGGGTACTCAGGAGTTTGGGGCACCAGGAACGCATCCAGGTTTCGCAATCTACTCCGCACCCGGGGTGCTGCGCTGTGTATTTCGATTCCTCTCCACCAGCCCGGCTTCTGACGCTAACCACTCGTGGAAAGTCCCGTGCCGAGGCGCAAAGTCTCCGCTAACCATTGAAGGTTTGTGAAAACCTTCCTCATGGCAGATCTCCGGCGCTCATTGGTTTTCGGAACGCAATAGACATCCACACCTAGCTCCAGGCCCCTTGCTCCCAAGGCGAGAAGTGTTTCCGGGCTGATTGACAGCCCCTGGTTGTGTTCGTCCATGAAGAGCCCACTGAAGATGTCCGCCCTGAACTGCGTCGTCAGCCGCTGCCAAACAGCAAGGTCGTCGGTCACCAGCGCGAGAAACTCGGCCACTTGCTCATCGAGGTTACCCGGCGACCGACGTGCGACACTTTTGTGCCATATGCCTGTTTCGGAAACGCGCCCGACACCTCTCCGATCGCGCAAGGTGCCATTTCTCGGCGCACTGAGGTCAGGCTGGCAGCTGAGCATCGTGCTGATTTCCTCCGGCTGTAGCTCGTCCCCCCTGAAACGCAGGCTCACCGTCGTTTTGTTGATGATAGCCATTGCTGTTCCTGATGCTGCGATGAGCCGCATATAGCCGGCTGCTTCACAGGGTCACCATGAAGCGCCACATCGAAGACTGGGACCGCCGTCAGAGCTTCCTACTGCCCGAGTGCGTGGACGACTACGTCGACGGGAGTAACTTCGTGCGGGTGATTGAGGTGTTCGTCAACGAGTTGAACCTCGTCGAGCTTGGCTTTGGCCGCGCCATTCCCTCCGAGGTGGGCCACCCCGGCTATCATCCAGCGGTGCTGCTCAAGCCGCACGGGCCTGCCCAACCGACACGACGCCCAGCGCTAAGGCGGGCAGCGGCAACATCGCGGTCCCATCGAGACGCTGCCGGACCGCGGTCGCCGCGACGGCCCCGGCGAACTGGCTGGCCCACATGGGCGCTTGCCACGCCCAAGCCCAGCCGTTCGGCTTGCCCCAGCGCCACCACCGGCAGGGTGGTGTTGCCGCTCGTGAACGAGACGACGATGTCATGCAGCACGCCAAGCCCATACACGTCCGTGGCACCGGCCAGGAACGCCATCCCGGCGGCGAGAGGGAATTCCTCAAGACGCTCGGTTCACCCGGCCCGTCCCCGCCGCTCGCGCGCATGTTGGGCCGGGCGTACATTGGCATCACCGCGTTGTACCTCGCCGTCACTGAACGGTTGCGCGTTCCGCCAGATCTGCGCGCACGCGGTCAAGCACGCTGTCCCAATCGTCCGAACGGGCCTGGCGGTAGATGCGCACCGTGGGGTACCACGGGCTGTCGTCACGGTTCCGCAACCAGCGCCAGCAGCCCACGAAACGGGACAGCAGCCACACCTCCTTGCCCATGGCGGCGGCGAGGTGGGCAACGGCGGAGTCGATCGAGATCACGAGGTCCAGCCCGGCGATGATCGCGGCGGTGTCCGCGAAGTCGCCGGCCTGGGCCATCCGGTCCAGCATGGGACATGCGGCGCCCGCCTGCGCCGGCTTCTGCAGGCTGTGGAAGCGCACGCCGGGCACGCCGGCCAGAATAGCCAGCTTGCCCGGCGCGATCGACCGGTCGGCATCGTGGATGAAGCCGGCGTTGCCAGCCCAGGTCAGCCCGACCTGAAGCCCGGCTGCCGGCGGCAGTGCCCATTGCCGCACCAGCGCCGGGTCCGGCGTGATGTAGCGGCCCGGGGCAGGAATCGTTTCGAGCGTGGTGCCGCACGCCGCCGGGGCGCTCAGCAGGGGGCAGAACACGTCATAGCGCGGGATCGTGGTCCCGGCCGCGACCACGTGCGTTCCCGGCAAGCCTTGCAGCAGGCGCAGCAACTCCGGCTGCACGGCCAACGTGACCTCGGCGCCCTTTTCCGCCACCAGGGCCGCGTAGCGCGCGAACTGGATGGTGTCCCCGAAACCCTGCTCGCAATGCAGCAGCACCTTGCGGCCTTCGACCGCCTCGCCGCGCCACCGCCGCAGGCCAGCCAGCGCCGCCGCAGCGGGGTTGAGCCGGAGCCGGCCTTCGTACAAGGCCCAGGACTCAGCGTCCATCCGGCCGGACGCGAGCAGCATGGCCGCCAGGTTGTGCTGGATCACAGGGTCATCGGGCGCGCGGGCGAGGGCAGCCCGCCCAACGGCTTCCGCTTCCTCCAACCGGCCCAGGGCTTCCAGCGCCAGAGCCGCGTTCGCCTCGGCCTGCGCCATGCCCGGCGACAGCGCCAGCGCGCGCTGCGACCACGCCAAGGACTCGGCGTGGAGGCCGGCGCCGTGCAGGGCCGCGCCCAGCATCGCCACGGCGCCCGGGTTCTGCGGACCGAGCCGAACCGCTGCCCTGGCCGGCGCCACGGCGTCCCGGCTCCGGCCGAGGCTGTGCAGCGCGCGCGCCAGGTTGCCTTGCGCGGCAAACAGCTCCGGGTCCCGCTGCACGGCCAGGAAGGCGGCGCCGGCAGCAGCCTCGGTGTTGCCCAGATCAGTCAGCACGCCCGCCAGGCAAGCCAGCGTTCCCGCGTCGGGCGGGGCCAGCCTGGCTCCGGCCATCAAGGCGGCGGCGGCTTCCGCCTTGCGGCCGGCCGCAACCAGCGCCTCGCCGAGCGCCCGGTGGTGCCTGGCCTGGCGTCCGTCCAGTTCAACCGCAAACCGCAGCGCGGCCACTGCGTCCAGATGCTTGCCGGCCGACAGCAGCGCCATGCCGAGGTTGTAGCGCGACCCGGCATCCACCGGCCGCGCCCGCACGACCTCCGCGTAAACGTCGGCGGCCTCGGCGAAACGGCCCAGGGCGAAGAGCGAGCAGCCAAGGTTCTGGGACGCATCCGTGAAACCGGGCGCTTCGGCCACGGCAGCGGCGAAGCACTTCGCCGCGTCCCGAAGGCGGCCTTCCGCCTGATGGCGGCAGCCGTCCCGGTACGTCGCCCGCGAGAAGGCCTGATCGGGCCCTCCATGCTGTTCGCGTGCGATGGGGCGCCCGTCGGCGCTCAACGCCGCATCCTGTTCCAACATGGGAGCCAGGATGCGGCGAACGGCCTAAGAAAGCGTCAACGGCGCGCTAGGTGCCGCGCTTAGGCGCCCTACAGGGGGGCGAGGGCCGCCTCCGTGGAGCGTGTGACTAGTCGGTGTAACCGGGCTGCGTGCGGTCGAGGATTCGCTTCAACGCGGCAAAATGGTAGTCGGCCGGGCTCATACGCAACGCCGGGTCGGCAATCTTGGATTGCTCGCGCACCTTCTGCCGCACCACCTCGGGGACCACGCGGCGGCGCTGTCCGGTCCACATGGAGAACATCTGCGTCTGGCAGGCGCGCTCCAGGAAATACAGCCGGTGGTAGGCATGCGCCACCGACCGGCCGGTCACGATCACGCCGTGGTTGGCGAGCATCAGGATCGGCTTGCCGTCCATCGCCGCCGCCATGCGCTCGCCTTCCTGCTGCTCGTCCGCCAGGCCGCCGTACTCGGTGTCGTAGGCGACCTTGCCGTCGAACATCAGCGCGTTCTGCCCGGTCGGCTCGATCGTCATGTCCTCCAGCTGCGCCAGCGCCGTGCAGTACGGCATGTGGGTGTGCAGCACGCATTCGGCGCCGGGCACGAGACGATGGATCGGCGCGTGGATGCAGATGGCGGAGCGGTCGGCGATGCCGGCGCCTTCGACGACCTGACCCTCGTAGGACACCTCGATCAAGTTGCTGGCCGTCACCTCCGACCAGTGCAGGCCGAACTGGTTGAGGTAGAAGCGCCCTGGACGTCCGGGCACCGCGAGGGTGAAATGGTTGTCGATCGCCTCGTGGAAGCCGTGCGCCACTGCCAGGCGGTGCGCGGCGGCCATGTCGATGCGGGCTTGCTGCCGCTCGTCCGCGAGGCTGTCGGCAGGGCGCTCGGCGACGGTCTGCATGGCTGTGCTCCAGTCCGGGTGCGGGAGAACGCGTGGTCCATGCCTAGTAAGGCAGCAAGCCCGCGGAGAAGTCGAGGGACGCGGCAGTGGGCATGGCGGCGGACGTGGCAGCCTGGCACTTCACTTGCTAAACTAATTTAGGCACGGTACGGGGAATGGCAGCAGGTATGGATGGGACGGCCACGCGCATGCCCATCCCCGATGCGCTCGGCGTGTCCGGCCTGCGCCGCAGCTTCTATGGCGCGCCCGTCCTGCGCGGGGTGGACCTACGGATCGCGGCTGGAACCATCACCGGGCTGATCGGCCCCAACGGCGCTGGGAAGTCCACCGTGTTCAACGTCATCTCCGGAGCCATCCGGCCCGATGGCGGCACCGTGCTGCTCGGCGGGCAGGACGTGACCGGCCTGCGCCCGGACCGGCTGGCGGCGCTGGGCATGGTGCGCACGTTCCAGCTCGCCCGCGGCTTCCCCAAGCTGTCGGTGTTCCAGCACCTGATGCTTTACGCGCCCGCTCAGCCCGGCGAACGCCTGCTGGCGGCCATCGGGCGCAGCCGCGCCGGGCGGGAGCGGGAAGCGGCGCTGGCCGAACGCGCATGGGAGACGGCCCGCCGCCTGCGCCTGGACCACGTGGTGGACAACCCCGTCACTGCGCTGTCCGGCGGGCAGAAGAAGCTGCTGGAGATCGGCCGCGCGCTGATGGCCTCGCCACGGCTGATCCTGCTGGATGAGCCGATGGCCGGGGTCAACCCGAGCCTGGCCGCGGAAATGGCCGAACACCTGCTGTCGTTGCGCGAAGAAGGCGTCACGGTCTGCCTGATCGAGCACGACATGGCGTTGATCGGCCGGCTCTGCGACTGGGTGGTCGTGCTCGCCGAGGGCCGCACGCTCACCGCCGGCCCCTTCTTCGCCGTCATCGCCGACGAGCGGGTGCAGCAGGCCTATCTCGGCACCCGGCAATGACCGTGCTGGCGGTCAGCGAGGTGGTGGGCGGCTACGGCAGCGCCGAGCAGATCCTCAAGGGCGCCTCCTTGCGGGTCGAGCCGGGGGAGATCGTGACGATCATCGGCCCGAACGGCGCCGGCAAGTCCACCCTGCTGAAGGCCGTCGCCGGGCTGCTGCCGGTCAGCGGCGGGCGCATCGCCCTGGCGGGGGCCGACGTCACGGCGGAGGACGCGCTGGGCCGGGCACGCCGGGGCATGTCCTTCGTGCCGCAGGAGAGCAATGTGTTCGGCACGCTGAGCGTGGCGGAGAACCTGGCGATCAGCGCCTTCCTGCATCCTGGCGCAGCCAGGCGGCAGGCGGAGGCGATGTATGCCCGCTACCCGATGCTGGCGGAACGGCGGCGCTCGCTGGCCCGCACGCTGTCCGGCGGGCAGCGGCAGATCCTGGCGATGGCGATGGGGCTGATGACCGGGCCGTCCCTGCTGCTGCTGGACGAGCCGACGGCGGGGCTGTCCCCCAAAGCGGCGGACGAGCTGTTCGCCGCCGTGCTGGCGCTCAACGCGGGCGGGCTGCCGATCCTGATGGTGGAGCAGCACGCGGTCGAGGCGCTGTCCATCTCCACCCGCGGCTACGTGCTGGTCGCGGGGCGGGATACCCTGGAAGGCGCCGGCCCCGCGCTGGCTGCCGACCCGGAAACGCGGCGGCTGTTCCTTGGCGGCTGATTTTCGGAGGCTTTCACCATGCTGTCACACCCCGTCACCCGGCGCACGGCCTTGCTCGCCGCCGGCGCTGCCCTGGCAGGCCCGCGCGCGCTCCGGGCGCAAGCCGCGCCCGTCCCGCTCGCAGCACTGGTGCCGCTGACCGGCGCGGGCGGCTCCTACGGCCCGAGCATGGCGGCGGCGGCCAAGGCGGTGGTGGACCAGGTCAATGCCGGCGGCGGCGTGCTTGGCCGGCCGATCGAGCTGCGCGTGCTGGATGACCAGACCAACCCGGAGGCGGGGGTGCGGGCCGCGCGGCAGTTGATCGACGTGGACCATGCCGCCGCCATCGTCGGCACTTGGGCGTCCTCGGTCACGACGGCGGTGGCGCCGCTGTGCTGGGAAAGCAGGACGTTCCTGATGACCGTGTCCGGCGCCGAATCGATCACCCAGTTGCCGGCGGACGGCTTCCTGGCCCGCACCCAGCCGACGACAACGCTGCAAGGGGCGAAGTTCGGCCAGTTCGCGTCGTCGCTGGGCGCCAGGAAGGTGTTCTTCCTGTCGCCGCAGACGCCGTTCTTCGGCAGCGAGCTGGCTGCCATCACCGAAGCGGTGAAGGCCGCCGGCGGGCAGGCGGACTCGCTGGTGTACGACGACGGCAAGCCGTCCTACCGCAGCGAGGTGGACGCCGTGCTGCGGGCCGCGCCGGACGCCGTCATCCTGGGCGGCTACACGCCGGACACGTCCGTGGTGCTCAAGGACCTGTACCGCGGCGCCTTCAAGGGCGCCAAGATCGCCTTTGCCTACGCCGTCAACCAGAAGCTGATCGACAGCGTGCCGAAGCCGGCCGTGGAAGGGTGCTACACGCTGGCGCCGTCCCCGGCGGAGGGCAGCGGCGCTTATGCGGCCCTGGTCAAGCTCCTGGGCAACCCGAACCCCGACCCATACACCGCGCAGGTCTATGACCAGGTCAACCTGGTGATCCTGGCGATGGCGAAGGCCGGGGAAGCGACCGGCGCCGGCATCCGCAACGCGCTCCGCTCCGTCAGCCAGGCGCCCGGCGGCGTCCCCGTCGAGACCGCGCCGGACGGGCTGAAGGCGATCGCCGCCGGGCAGCCGGTCGCGTACAGCGGCGCGTCCGGCCCGTGCAAGTTCACCGACCGCGGCGACGTCACGGACTCCAGGTTCCGTTACGAGCAGGTCCAGGACGGCGCGCTCAAGCTGCTGAAGATCGCCTGAGCCGGTGGGCGCCGAACTCGCCCAGGCCGTCGTCAACGGGCTGCTGTCCGGCGCGCTGATCGCGGTGCCGGCCATCGGCTTCACCGCGATCTTCGCCGTGCTGCGCTTCCCGGACTTCGCGGTGGCGGCGTATGCCACGGTGGGCGCGTTCGCCGGCTGGTGGGTGAACGTGCGCCTGGGCGGGGGCGTGCTGCCCATCCTGGCCACGGCGTTCGTGACGGCCGGCGCCGTGGGCGCGGCTGCGGAGTGGCTGGCGCTGCGGCCGTTGCGGGGCGCGGGCGCGCTGACGGTGGCGATCGGCTCCATCGCGCTGAACCTGGTGCTGGAGAACGCGGTGCGGTTCGTGTTCGGCGGGGATCTGCGCGGCTTCGACCTGCCGTTGGAGCAGGACTGGACCGTGGGCGGCATCCGCGTTGGGCCGCAGCAGGCGGAGAACCTGCTGCTCGCGGTGGCGGTGCTGCTGCTGATGTTCGGCTTCCTGCGCTTCAGCCGGTTCGGCCGGGCGATGCGCGCCGTGGCCGACAACGCGGACCTGGCCCGGCTGAAGGGCATCGATCCCGGACGCATCGCGGCGCTGGCCGTGCTGCTGGGCGCCGGCCTGTCCGGCGTGGGGGGCGTGCTGCTCGGCTTCGACACCTCCATCGACCCGCTGACCGGCTACCGCGTGCTGCTCTCGGTGTTCGCCGCCGCGGTGCTGGGCGGGCTCGGCTCCTTGCCCGGCGCGGTGCTGGGGGCGCTCGCCCTGGGCGTGGCGGAGGAACTGGCGATGCTCGCGGCCCCGGCGACCTACCGCGGCGCGGTGGGCTTCGTGGCGATCCTGCTGATGCTGAGCTTCCGGCCGCGCGGGCTGCTGGGGGAGCGGGCGGCCTGATGCTGCCGTACCTGCTGGCCACGCTGGTTTCCGGCGGGATCTTCGCCGTGCTGGCGCTCAGCCTCAACCTGGCGTGGGGCGGGGCGGGCATGGTGAACCTCGGGCTGGCCGGGTTCTTCGCCGTGGGCGCCTACGCTTCGGCGCTGCTCACCCGGCTGGGCCTTCCGTTCGTGGGCGGGCTGGCGGCGGCGGCGGTCGCCGGGGCGGTGGCCGGGGTGGTGGTCACGGCGGCCACCCTGCGCCTGCGGGACGACTACCTGGCCATCGTCACGCTCGGCTTCGCCGAGGTGGTCCGGCTGGTGGCGCTGAACGAGCGCTGGCTGACCAACGGCGCGGACGGCCTGTCCGGCCTCCAAGCCCCGTTGAAAGCGCAACTCGGGCCGGCCGGGTTCACCGTGGCGTACCTCCTGCTCACCAGCGCCGTCGTGGCGCTCGGCTGGTGGGGATTGCGTCGGCTCGACCGCTCGCCCTACGGCCGGGCGCTGCGGGCGGTGCGGGAAGACCCGGATCTGGCGCGGTTCGCGGGCAAGGACGTGATGCGGTTCAGGTTCGAGGCGTTCGCCGTTTCGGCCGGGATCGCCGGGCTGGCGGGAGGGCTGTACGCGCACTTCCAATCCTACATCTCGCCCGACCTGTTCGCGCCGCTGATCACCATCTACATCTTCCTGGCGGTGACCGCCGGCGGCGTCGGGCGGCCGGCGGGCGCGGTGCTGGGCGGCTACGCCGTGCTGGCGTTCCTGGAAGCGTCCCGCTTCGCCGTCGGCGGCATCCCGGGCCTGGCCCCCGCGCAACTCGCCTCCGTGCAGGGCATGCTGACGGGGGCCGCCCTGCTGCTCGTCCTGCGCTTCCGCCCGTCCGGCCTGCTGCCCGAACGCATCCCGCCCGCCCCGAGGAGCCCCGCATGACCGACCCCGCCGCCCTGCTTGCCGCCCTGCTTGCCGCCCTGGCGCAGCCCGGCCAGCCCGGGGCGCTGTTCAAGGCGCTGGACGACGCCATCCAGCAGGCGGCCGGCCACCGCCTGCTCACGTTCCTCAGCGTGGACGGCGGCGAGGTGGCCCGGTGCTACTCCAACCGTCCCGAGGAGTACCCGCTCGCCGGGCGCAAGCCGATGGGCGCCACGCCATGGGGGGAGCTCGTGCTGCACCGCCGGCAGCCCTTCCTGGGGCGTGACCGCGAGGCGATCCGCTGGGCGTTCTTCGACCATGCCCTGATCGAGGGCATGGGGCTCGGCTCGGCGGTCTGCGTCCCCGTGGTGTATGACGGCGTCACGCTCGGCACGATCAACGCGCTGCATACGGAGCACCACTATACCGAGGCGCACGTGCCGCCGCTCCTGGCGCTGGCGCCGTTGCTGATCCCCGCCTTCCTGCAAGCCCGGCACTGAGAAGGACCACGCCATGGCCACCATCCTGTTCACCAACGCCCGCATCGTGGACGGCGGCGCCGACGAGCCGGGGCCGCCGGTCTGCGTGCTGGTCGAGGACGCGCGCATCAAGGAGGTGGGCGCACGCCTCCGGAGCGAGGCGGCGGAGGTGATCGACCTCGGCGGGCGCACGCTGATGCCCGGGTTGATCGACTGCCACGTCCACGTCGTCGCGGTGAGCGCCAACCTCGGCGCCAACGCCCAGCTTCCGGATGCCTACGTTGCGGCGAAGGCGGCGCTGGTGATGCGCGACATGCTCGGGCGCGGCTTCACCACGGTGCGGGACATGGGGGGCGCGGTCGGCGGCCTGGTCCGGGCGGTGGACGAGGAGCTGTTCCCCGCCCCGCGCCTGGTGATCTGCGGCAAGGCGCTGAGCCAGACGGGCGGCCATTGCGACTTCCGCGGCCCGTACAACGACCGCCCTGTTTCCGCCTACGGCCACCCGCTGGGCGCGATGGGGCGGGTGTGCGACGGGGTGCCCGACATCCGCCGGGCGGCGCGGGAGGAGATCAAGGGCGGCGCGCGGTTCATCAAGATCATGGCCAACGGCGGCTGCGCCTCGCCCACCGACCCGATCCATTTCCTGGGTTTCGCGGAGGAGGAGCTGCGCGCCGCCGTGGAGGAGGCCCGCATGGCGGGCACCTACGTTTCGGCGCACCTCTACACGGACGAGTCGATCCGCCGCAGCCTCGACTGCGGGGTGCACTCGCTGGAGCACTGCAACCTGATCGAGGCGCCCACGGCGGCGCTGGCGGCGGCGAAGGGGGCGGTGGCGGTGCCGACCCAGGTGACCTACGAGATGCTCGCCGCCGAGGGCGCCGGGCTCGGGTTCCCGCCGGATTCCGTGCAGAAGGTGGAGGTGGTCCGCGCCGCCGGGATGCGCGCGCTCCGGTTGCTGCGGGAGGCCGGGGTGACGATGGCGTACGGCACGGACCTGCTGGGCGACATGCACCGCCATCAATCTGAGGAGTTCGTCATCCGCGGCCGGGTGATGCCGGCCTGCGAGGTGATCGCCAGCGCCACGGGCATCGCCGCCAAGCTGTGCCGCATGGAAGGAGAGGTCGGCGTCGTGGCGCCGGGCGCCTATGCGGACCTCCTGGTGGTGGACGGCAACCCGCTGGCCGACCTGTCCCTGTTGACCGGGCAGGGCGCGCACATGCCGGTCATCATGAAGAACGGCGCCTTCGCCAAGCGCACCCGCCTGGACTGAGGAGGCGGCGTGTAGGTCTGGCCTACGTCTTTCCCGGGCCGGCGCTCCTGGGCGGCATCGCGCTTGCATTGCCCCTTCGCCACGGGGAGTGCCCATGCCGCCAGACCGGCCCGCGAATGAACTGACCGCCACCGAGCTGTCCGCCGCCATCGCCGCGGGACAGGTGGGCGTGGAGGACGCGGCGCGCGCCTGCCTCGGGCGCGTGGCGGCGCGTGACCCGGCCGTGCGCGCCTGGGCGTTCGTGGACCCCGCGGCCGTCCTGCGCCGCGCGCGGGAGCTGGACAAGCTGCCCCGGCGCGGCCCGCTGCACGGCATCCCCGTCGGCGTGAAGGACGTGATCGACACCGCCGACATGCCGACGCAGCACAACTCGCCCGTCTTCCAGGGCCACCAGCCGGCGCTGGATGCCGCCTGCGTGTCCACCCTGCGCAGCGCCGGCGCCATCATCCTGGGCAAGACCGATACAACGGAGTTCGCCGCCGCCGGCCGCCGCGCCGCCACCCGTCACCCGCAGGACGGGGCGCGCTCGCCCGGCGGCTCCTCCGCAGGGTCGGCGGCGGCGGTGGCGGATTCCCACGTGCCGCTAGCGCTGGGCACGCAGACCGCCGGGTCCACGATGCGGCCGGCCTCGTTCTGCGGCGTGTTCGCGATGAAGCCGAGCTGGGGCGCGGTCAGCCGCGAGGGGGTGAAGCTGTATGCCGCTTCCCTGGACACGGTGACGTGGTTTGCCCGCTGCGCCGCCGACCTCGGCCTGCTTTGCGACGCCTTCGCCATCCACGACGACGCGCCGCCCCGGCCGGTTCACCTTCCCGCCGCACGCTTCGCGCTGTGCCGCACGCCGATGTGGCCGCAGGCGCAGCCGGGCACGCCGGAAGCCATGGCGTTCGCCGCGGACCGGCTCCGTGCGGCCGGCGCCGCGGTCAGCGAGCTGGATCTGCCGTCGCCTTTCGCATCCCTGCCCGCGATGCAGGCGACGATCATGTTGGCGGAAGGGCGTGCGGCGTTCCTGGACCTGGTTCGCCGCCACGGGGAAGCCGCGCATGACGATTTCCACGCACGGGTGGAGAACCGCACCGGCATCACGCGCGCGGCGCTGCTGGAAGCGTACGACGGGGCGGCACGTGGCCGGGTGGCGTTCGATGCGTTGGCGGCGGAATACGATGCGGTGATCGTGCCAAGCGCGCGCGGTGAGGCGACCGCCTACGAGGAGGGGCCGGGCGATGCCGTGTTCAACCGCATGTGGACGCTGCTGCACGGGCCGAGCGTGAACGTTCCCGCCATCCTCGGCCCGACGGGGATGCCGGTCGGGGTGACGCTGCTGGCGCCGCGCTTCCGGGACCGGCAGTTGCTGGCCGCTGCCGCCGCCGTTGCATCCTGCTTCGCGGGGCAAGCCGCTTGACACCCCTGGACCCCATGCGATGGAGTGCAGGCAGTTGCGGCGAAGTGCACGCTGGAGCGCACGCCGGGACGGGGCGGGACGATCCCAGGGGGAATGACGGGGCCACCAGACAGGGGTGCCGCGCGATGCTGTCCAACGACCCGGGCGACACCCATGCCTGACGACCTCCGCCGCCAGACGGGTGACCTGCACCACCTGCCGATCACCGAGGCGTCCCGGCTGATCGGGCGCCGGGACCTCTCCCCGGTGGAGCTGACCCGCGCGTTCCTGCACCGTGCCGAGCTGCTCGACCCGCAACTGAACGCGTTCCTGCTCCTGACGGCGGACCGCGCGATGGAGCAGGCCCGCGCGGCGGAGGCGGAGATCGCCGCCGGGCGCCGCCGCGGCCCGTTGCACGGCATCCCGTTCGCGCTGAAGGACATCTTCGGCACCGCCGGCATCCGCACCACCGGGCATTCCCGGGTCTGCGCCGACACCGTGCCGGCGGAGGACGCCGCGTCGGTGACCCGGCTCCATCAGGCAGGCGGCATCCTGCTGGGCAAGCTGGCGACGCACGAGTTCGCGCATGGCGGCCCGTCCTTCGACCTGCCCTGGCCGCCGGCGCGCAACCCGTGGAACACCGGGCACTTCACCGGCGGCTCCTCCAGCGGCTCGGGCGCCGCGGTGGCGGCCGGGCTGGCGCCCGCGGCGCTGGGCAGCGACACCGGCGGCTCGATCCGCCTGCCGGCCGCGCTGTGCGGCGTCGTGGGGCTGAAGCCGACCTACGGGCTGGTCAGCCGCCGCGGCGTGATCCCGAACTCCTTCACCTTCGACCACGCGGGGCCGCTGACCTGGACGGTGGCGGATTGCGCGCTGGTGCTGGCGGCCATCGCCGGCCATGACAGGGAGGACCCGGCCAGCGCCGACCGGCCGGTGCCCGATTATCCGGCAGCGCTCCGGGCTGACCTGCGCGGGCTGCGCATCGGCGTGGTGCGGCACTTCCACGAAACGGACATCGACACGCATCCCGAGGTGGTGGCCGCTTTCGAGGACGCGCTGGCGGTGCTGCGCGGCCTGGGCGCGGAGATCACGGAGGTGCGGCTGCGCCCGGCCAAGCAGTACAGCGACGTCAAGATCACCATCGCCGAGAGCGAGTTGTTCAGCGTGCACTCGGCGGCGCTGCGGACCCGGCCCGGCGACTTCGGCGAGGACTTCCTCGGCCGCGTGCTGGGCGCGGCCATGATCAGCGGCGCCGACTACATGGACGCGCAGCGCGAGCGGCGGCGAATGCTGGCGGAGCTGGACGCGGTCTGGCAGTGCTGCCATGCGCTGGTGACGCCCACGGCGCCCGCGGCCGCGCCGGCGTTCGGCCAGTGGCGGACGGAGAGCTTCTGGCAGAAGGCGTCCTTCACCACGCCGTTCAACGTGTCCGGCGGGCCGGCGCTGTCCCAGTGCATGGGCTTCGGCGCCGGGGGGCTGCCGCTGGCGTTGCAGGTGGCGGGCCGGCCATTCGATGACGCCACCGTGCTTCGCGTAGCCCATGCCTACGAGTGCGCCACCGCCTGGCGGGAGCGCCGCCCCGTCCTGGCGCCCGGCACGCCCGCGCTGGCCTTGCCGCCGCTTCCGGACCCGAAGAGCGATCTCGGTGCGGACGAGCGGGCCGCCGTGGCGCAGGCCTGCCGCCGCGCCGGGCTGGACCTGACGGAGCGCCAGTTGGAGATGGCGTGCGTCGCGGCGCCCCACGTGGCGGCGATGACGCGCCGGCTGCGCCAGCCCCGCGCGTTCAGCGACGAGCCGGCCAGCGTGTTCCAGTTCCGCGGATAGAAGAAGGGCAACCGTCCATGCAGCTCGGCGTGTTCATTCCCATCGGCAACAACGGCTGGCTGATCTCCACCACCTCGCCGCAGTACATGCCGTCGTTCGAGCTGAACCGCACGATCGTGGAGAAGGCGGAGCGGTTCGGCTTCGACTTCGCGCTGTCCATGATCAAGCTGCGCGGCTTCGGCGGGCCGTCGCAGTTCTGGGACCACAACCTGGAGTCCTTCACCCTGATGGCCGGGCTGGCGGCGGTGACCAGCCGCATCCAGCTCTTCGCCACCTGCGCCGTGCTGACGATGCCGCCGCCGATCGCCGCGCGCATGGCGGTGACGATCGACAGCATCGCCCCCGGCCGCTTCGGGGTGAACGTGATCACCGGGTGGCAGGAGAAGGAGTACGCGCAGATGGGCCTGTGGCCCGGCGACGCGCACTACCAGCACCGCTACGAGTATTGCGAGGAATACGTCACGGTGATGAAGGAGCTGTGGGCCACTGGCCGCAGTGACCTGAAGGGCCAGTTCTTCACCATGGACGATTGCCGCTGCTCCCCGCTGCCGTCCCGCCCGGTCCCGATCGTCTGCGCCGGGCAGAGCGACCGCGGCACCCGGTTCGCGGCCGAGCATGCCGACTACAACTTCGTTTCCCGCCAGGGCGTCAACGAACCGGCGAAGATCGCGCCTTCCGTGGCCCGGCTGGTGGACGCCACGGCCAAGACGGGCCGGTCCTGCGGTGCGCTGGTGCTGACCATGATCATCGCCGACGAGACGGACGAGGCGGCCTTCGCCAAGTGGGAGCACTACAAGAGCGGCACCGATTTCGAGGCGATGTACTACCGTGACGGACAGGCCAGCCTCGACGCCGCCGCCGACAAGCAGGCGACGATCGCCAACTTCGCCGCGGCCTCGGCGCAGAAGCTGCCATCGGCGCAGAACGTGCTGATCGGCTCCTACGCCCGGATCGCCGCCATGCTGGACGAGCTGGCCGCGGTGCCCGGCGTGGCGGGCGCCATGCTGACGTTCGATGATTTCGTCATCGGCATGGAGCAGTTCGGCACCCGCGTCCAGCCGCTGATGCAGAGCCGCCGCGGCCTGGAACTCGCGGCTTGAAGGAGCACCGCAGCATGACCGAGGACACGAAGCCCGGCACGACCCGCCGTCGCCTGCTCACGGCCGCATCGGCGGCGGCCGGCGTCGCCGCCGGGTCGGGGGCGCTGCGCGGGTTCCCGACCATCTGGGCGCAGACCATCAAGGACATCGAGCTGAGGCACGCCGGCATGCCGGTGACCGCGATCCAGGCGATCGGTGACCAGGCGAGCAAGGATCTCGGCTTCAAGGTCACCATGCAGGCGGCGGAAAGCTCCGACCTGCTGAACCGCTTCCTCACCCAGTCGGCGAACATCGACGTCGCCGACATCAGCCTGCCGTACCTGAAGTACCTGGCCGGCCGCAACGTGCTGCAAACCATCCCGCGCGACAGGTTCAAGAACTGGGACGCGACCTACCCGCTTTTCACCAGGAGCGTTTACCCGGACGGCCGCGCCGCATCGACCCAAGGCGTGTCGCCCTACACGGTGCTGTATGCCACGGACGCGTCCGGCGCCAAGTTCGCGGCGGGGCCGACCGAGTTCCTGACCAGCGTGCCCACCATCACCAACGCCGACACGCTGGGCATCCGCCCAGACCTGGTGGGCCGTCCGGTGTCGAGCTGGGCCGACCTGATCAGCCCGGACTTCAAGGGCCGCTCCGCGCTTCAGGACAATTCTACGGTCGGCGTGATCGACGTGGCCATGGCGGTCGAGGCGCGCGGGGACATCAAGTACGCCAACAAGGGCAACATGACCCGGCCCGAGATCGACAAGACGATCCAACTCATGACCGCCATCAAGCAGTCTGGGCAGTTCCGCTCGTTCTGGGGCTCGTTCGACCAATCGGTGAACCTGATGGCCTCTGGCGAGGTGGTGATCCAGTCCATGTGGTCTCCGGCCGTGACGGCCGTGCGCACGCGGGGCATCGCCTGCACGTTCCAGCCGCTGAAGGAAGGGTATCGCGGCTGGGGCTACAATTTCGGCATGATGAAGCATCTCAGCGGCATCAAGCTGGATGCGGCCTACGAGTACCTGAACTGGTACACCTCCGGCTTTCCGGGCGCGTTCGTGGCGCGGGAGGGCTACTACTCGGCGCAGCCGGAAACGGCCCGGAAATACCTGACCGCCGATGAGTGGGATTACTGGTACGGCGGCAAGCCGGCGGCGGAGGACATCCGCGACCCGTTCGGCAAGCTGATGGAGAAGGCGGGCCGTGCCCGGGACGGCGGCGCGTTCGATCAGCGGATGGGCAACGTCGCCGTTTGGAACTCGGTCATGGACGAGGACCGCTACCTGACCCGGCGCTGGAACGAATTCATCACCTCCTGATCGGACCCTGCCCATGCAACTCGGCGTCTTCATTCCCATCGGCAACAACGGCTGGCTGATCTCCACCACCTCGCCGCAGTACATGCCGTCGTTCGAGCTGAACCGCACGATCGTGGAGAAGGCGGAGCGGTTCGGCTTCGACTTCGCGCTGTCCATGATCAAGCTGCGCGGCTTCGGCGGGCCGTCGCAGTTCTGGGACCACAACCTGGAGTCCTTCACCCTGATGGCCGGGCTGGCGGCGGTGACCAGCCGCATCCAGCTCTTCGCCACCTGCGCCGTGCTGACGATGCCGCCGCCGATCGCCGCGCGCATGGCGGTGACGATCGACAGCATCGCCCCCGGCCGCTTCGGGGTGAACGTGATCACCGGGTGGCAGGAGAAGGAGTACGCGCAGATGGGCCTGTGGCCCGGCGACGCGCACTACCAGCACCGCTACGAGTATTGCGAGGAATACGTCACGGTGATGAAGGAGCTGTGGGCCACTGGCCGCAGTGACCTGAAGGGCCAGTTCTTCACCATGGACGATTGCCGCTGCTCCCCGCTGCCGTCCCGCCCGGTCCCGATCATCTGCGCCGCGCAGAGCGACGCGGGAACGCGCTATGCCGCGCAACACGCCGACTACAACTTCTGCAACAGCTTCGGCGTGAACCAGCCAACGGCGATGGCGCCCAGCGTCGCCCGGCTGCTCGCCGCGACGAAGGAGAGCGGGCGGCATTGCGGGGCGCTGATCCTGACCATGATCATCGCCGACGAGACGGACGCGGCGGCCATGGCCAAGTGGGAGCACTACAAGGCCGGCGCCGACCTGGAAGCGCTCGCCTGGCGTGACGCCCAGGCCAGCGACGACCCGAGCACCGACCCGATGGCGCAGCCCAACAAGCGCCGCACCATGGGGGACCAGGCTCTGCCCACCAACCAGGGCGTGCTGGTCGGCAGCTACGCCACGGTGGCCCGCATGCTGGACGAGGTCTCCGCGGTGCCGGGCGTGCAGGGGGTGATGATGACGTTCGACGATTTCGTCATCGGCATGGAGCAGTTCGGCACCCGCATCCAGCCGCTGATGCGCTGCCGCGATGCGGTGGGCAAGGCGGCGTGAGCCGGGCATCGCCAACGCCGAGAAGCCTTCCCTCCCTGGGAAAGGGCTGGGCGGAACTGGTGGTGGGAAGGGGCCTTCCCACGCGCAGGGCTCGCCACGCTGGTCCCTCACCCCGGCCCTCTCCCAGAAGGAGAGGGAGAGCCTCCGCAGGGCGGGCCTGAATGGCGTCCGAAACGGCCGCCGGGGTCCGCATCGCCGCCTGGCGTCCGCGCCGCGTGACGGTGCGCCTCGCCCCCTGGGCCGTTTCCTGGCTGCAAGTCAGCCCGCTCGCCGCCATCCTGCTCGTGCTCTTCGCCCTGCCGACGCTGCTGTTCTTCGTCATCAGCTTCTTCGACTACGACCGCACGGGCATCTACCCGGCGTTCCTGCTGGACAACTACAGGGACCTGCTGACCACGCCCGCGACCTGGCGCATCTACGTCAGCTCGGTCCGCTTCGCCGTCATCGTCTGGGCGGTCACGCTGTTCCTGGGCTTCAACATCGCGCATTTCCTGGTGTTCCACATCCGCAGCGGCACGGCCCGCACCGTGCTGTTCCTGCTGTGCGCCGTGCCGTTCTGGACGTCCGGCATCATCCGCACCATCGCCTGGATACCCTTCCTGGGCCGCAACGGCGTGTTCAACACGGTGCTGGTCGGCCTGCACGTGGTGGACCGCCCGCTTGACGTGCTGCTGTTCTCCGACCTGTCCGTCGTCATCACCTACGTGCACCTCTACACGCTGCTGATGATGGGGCCGATCGCCAACTCGCTCGCCAAGATCGACCCGGCGCTGCTGGAAGCGGCGCGGGATGCCGGGGCGAGCCGCTGGCAGGTGATGCGGCACGTCATCCTGCCGCTGGCGCGCACCGGCATCGTGCTCGGCTCCATCCTGGTGTTCACCCAGGTCATGGGAGACTACTTCGTGGTCAAGCGCATGAGCGGCGGGCAGAGCGCCTCCATCGTCTCGGCGCTGTCCACCGAGATCCAGGCGATGCAGTACCCGCCCGCCTCGGCCAGCGCCGTGGTGCTGGTGCTGTTCGTGGCCTTCCTGGTGGCCGGCATGATGCGCGTGGTGGACATCCGCAAGGAGCTGGTGAGCTGAGCGCGCGGGAGCCCCGGCCGTACACCTTCTACCTGCTCGCGACCCTGATGGGCGCGTTCCTGCTGTTCCTGTACGGCCCGATGCTGGTGATCTACGTGTTGTCCTTCCAGGGGCCGAATGGCGGGGTGACCTTCCCGATGGCGGGCGTGTCCACCCACTGGTTCGCCGGCATCGCCCGGCGCGGGCAGATGGCGGACATCCCCGCCTCCTTCGCCCGCTCGCTGATGCTGGCGGCGGCCGTCAGCGCGCTGACGGTGGTGATCTCGGTCGCCGCCGGGCTCGGCTTCCGCCGGCGCTTCCCGGGGGCCGGGCTGCTGTTCTACCTCGCCGTGGCCAGCCTGGTGATGCCGAGCCTGCTGGTCGGCTTCGGCATCGGGCTCGGCTTCCAGATGCTGGACCTGCCGCAAGGGCTGTTCACCTCCGCCCTGGGGGCGCAACTGACGTGGACCCTGCCATTCGGCCTGCTCGCCATGTTCGCGGTCGTCGCCCGGTTCGACCGGTCCTACGAGGAGGCCGCGACCGACCTCGGCGCGTCCCCGTGGCAGCGGCTGCGCTTTGTGACCGTGCCGCTGCTGCTGCCCGGCATCATCGGCGTGGCGGTCGGCGCGTTCACCCTGTCCTATGACGAGTACGCCCGCACCACGCTCACGATCGGCAGCTACAACACCCTGCCGCTCGAGATCTACGCGCTGATCTCCAGCGACAGCACGCCCACCCTGTTCGCGATCGGCACGGTGACGACGGCGGTGTCCTTCGTGCTGATCGGCGCAACCCTCGCCCTCGTGCTGCGGCTGCAGCGCCGCCGCCGCGCGCCTGCCTGAAAGGAGCACCCATGGACCCGCGCTTCGATGTCGAGCTGGTCGGCGTGACCAAGCGCTACGGCGCCACGGTGGCGGTGGACGCCATCTCGCTGCGCATCCCCAAGGCAAGCTACTGCTGCCTGCTCGGCCCGAGCGGCTGCGGCAAGACCAGCACCCTGCGCATGATCGCCGGGCACGAGGCGATCAGCGAGGGGGACGTGCTGATCGGCGGCGCCAACGTCACCGGGCTGCCGCCGGTCCGGCGCGGCACGGCGATGATGTTCCAGAGCTACGCGCTGTTCCCGCACCTGAGCTGCATCGACAACGTCGCCTTCAGCCTGCGGATGCGCGGGGTGGCCCGGGCCGAGCGGCTGCGCCGGGCACGCGACTACCTGGCGCTGGTGCACATGGAAACCTTCGCCGAGCGGCTGCCGGCGCAGCTCTCGGGCGGGCAGCAGCAGCGCGTGGCGCTGGCCCGCGCCCTGGTCAGCCAGCCGCGCGTGCTGCTGCTGGACGAGCCGCTGTCCGCCCTCGATCCGTTCCTGCGCGTCCGGGTGCGCGAGGAGCTGAAGCGGCTGCAACGCGAGCTGGGCATCAGCTTCATCCACGTCACCCACAGCCAGGACGAGGCGATGGCGCTGGCGGACACCATGGTGGTGATGCAGGACGGCCACATCCGCCAGTCCGGCCCGCCGCGCGACGTGTTCGGCTCCCCCACGTCCTCCTTCGTCGCCCGCTTCATCGGCGGCCACAACGTGCTGCCGGGCGCGTCCGGCCCGGTGGCGGTGCGGGCCGACCGCTGCCGCCTGGCGTCCGGCGGCGAGGGGTTGGCGGCGCAGGTGGCGGCGGTGGAGTACCAGGGCAGCACCGTCCGCATCGCGCTCCTGACGCAGGGCGGCGAGCCTGCCTCCGTGCTGCTGAGCGACGCCGCGTTCGACGCCGAGCCGGTGCAGGCGGGGGCGCAAACGCGGCTGGTGTGGTCGGCCGAGGACGAGCGGAGGCTGGCGGCATGAAGCCGAAGGTCGCATTCATCGGCACGGGGGGGACCATGTCCTCGCTCGGCACGGGGCCGCTGGACATCATGGACTACAGCGCCACGGAGAACCGCATGCAGGCGGACGCGATCCTGGCGATGTTCCCGGAATGCGCCGAGGCGGCGGAGGTCATCCCCGTCAACTTCGACAACATCGTCAGCCACGCCATCTACTTCGACGCGTGGAAGCGGCTGTCACGGCGCTGCACCCAGTTGGTGGAGGAGGTGCCCGGCCTGGCCGGCATCGTGATCGGCCACGGCACCGCATCCCTGGAGGAGACGGCCTACTTCCTCAACCTGGTGCTGAAGGTGGACGTGCCGGTGGTGCTGGTCGGCAGCCAGCGTCCGGCCAGCGCGCTGTCCACCGATGCGGGCATGAACCTGGTCAACGCCGTCCGCACCGCCGCCAGCCCGGCCGCGCGCGGAATGGGCGTGCTGGTGCTGCTGAACGACGAGATCCACGCCGCGCGGGAGGTGACCAAGACGTCCACCTACCGCTTGCAGACGTTCCGGACGCCGGACTTCGGCGTGCTGGGCCATGCCGACGGGGACCGGGTCGCGTTCTACCGCGCCCCGCTGCGCCGCCACATGCCGGGCACCGAGTTCGACGTGGAAGGCGTGGCGGCGCTGCCCCGGGTGGACATCGCCTACGCCTATGTCGGCTCGGACGGGACGGCGGTGCGCGCCTTTGTCGCGGCCGGCGCGCGCGGGATCGTGTCCGCCGGGTTCGCGCCGGGCATCCCGGGCGTGGCGGATTCCGCCGCCCTGGTCGAGGCCGTGCGGCACGGCGTGGCCGTGGTGCAATCGACCCGCGCCGGCAGCGGACGGACCTTCGCGGGCCGGCGCGCGCGGGAGAACGGCTTCCTGGTCGCCGACACCCTCAACCCGCAGAAGGCGCGGCTGCTGCTGGCCCTGGCGCTGACCCGCACGGCGGACCCGGCCGAGATCACCCGGATGTTCGAGGTGTACTGAAGCCGATGGAATCAGTCCCTCAACGGGCCAAAGTGGGCGGCTGACACGCGCGAAACGGGGTGCCTGCCGCTCAGGCTGCTCTCGGAAAGCAGGCAGTATGCGATGACCAGGACGACCCACGTGGAGTTGGCGCGGTCCAACATGGACGTTTCAAGCAAGTCGTGGAAGCAGCCGAACGTGATGATCGAGCAGATCAGCCACCGGGATGCCGGTTGCCGGAGCGGCAGGAAGAACAGTTGGTAAAGGGGGCGTATCACAAGGCAGGCCACGGCGAGGATGAGGCCGATGAGACCCGTCTGCACGAGTATGTCGAGGTAGGCGTTGTGCGCCTCGAAGATATGCTGCACCCACCCCGTCCCGTAGGCGAGAATGGGGCTGTCGTCGCCAATGGCCCAGAACGAACCGTAGCCGGAGCCGAGCAGGAGATGGTTCTGCGCGTAGGCGATCATGATGGGCCATATCTGGCTTCGCCCGGTGAATGACCCTGGGTCGTCGAACACCGTGGCGATGGCGTCGAACGGAATCTCGATCAGGCTTACCACCGCGCCGATCGCGATGAGGATGAGCATCAACACCCAATTGCGAAGGGTCGGGTTGCGGTAGCTGACGACCGAGCAGGCGCCTCCCATCATCCCGACGAAGACGAATCCGCCGGATGTCTTGGATTGACTCATGTACAAGAAGACCAACGAGGCGGCCACGAGTGCAGGACCGATGAAGAACGAACGCACCCGATATGAAAGATTGACGAACAGGATGACGCAGAGTGCGCAGAAGGGACCTGCCTCGTTCTTGTGGCTATGCATGCCTCGCCAGTCGCCAGCAAGGTTGGGTTCCCATTCCGAGGCTTGGTGGATGGCGAACTTGAACAGGCCTATGGACAGCCAATCCGCGACCAGGATTATCGCGAAGGTCGCAACGACGGCGTTCAGGGATCGCGTGTAGCCGAGGCGTCCAGTGCAGTAGGACACGGTCAGGATGACCAGCGTGGTCAGCGTGGCACGTCTGACAGCAATCCCAGGCTCGATCGCCCACAGCATGCTGATCCAGCACCAGGCGAGCAGGATGATGAACGGCACGGGCACGTCAACAAGCTTCCTGACGCCCTTGGTGGCCACCGTATCAGCCACCATGAGGAGGAACAGGAAAACGAAGATAGCCTGCTTGGCGCTGTCTCCGTCCCCGCCTTGCAGCGCTTGCGCGGCGACATCCAAGCCACCCGTGAGGGCGAGAGGATGTAGGCCGATGAACGACAGCAGGAGCATTGCTGCGAGCACCAGGCCGGCCACGTTGGCCTGGACAAACGACAGGGCTTTGAATAGGTAGCCACGGCTGTCTTGCACATGCGTGCGGTAGCTCACTGGCGTAAGCTGCCAGCTTTCCCGATAGTCCATCCATCGCTCCTGTCCAGGCGGGCCGCGACCGCCCAGTCACTCGCCGAGGCCGCCTGCCGGCCATGCCATACCATATTCCCCGATCGAAACCGATTTCATTCTCGGCGGCCTTCCGCAGGCGCGGACGGCGGGGGAATCAGCGTCCCGGCGGCTGCACGGTCACGTGAACCGTGATGCCCAGGTCCTGCGGCTCGAACGTCACGGCGAACTCGTCCCGGCCGGCATAGCCGGGTTGCGGCGTGTAGCTGACGGACCCTTGGCGCCCAAGCTGGACCAGGGCCGCTCCCGCCTGGCCGTGCGAGGGCTGGGTGGTCACGTAAGCGGCGTTCAGGACGATTTGCAGGTCCGGATTGAACACGGTGAAGGTGCAGGCCTGCCCGGCGTTGGCGACCGTCATCTCGGTATGGACCGAGGTGAGGCTCAGGATGAAGAACTTCTTCACCTGGCACGGACCTCGGACGGTTTGCGGCTGCAACTGGCCCTGGTCGTCCCGCGCCAGCCCGGCGCAGGCCGTGGCGGCCAGCGCCGTTGCCAGCGCGGCGCAGCGGACAAGCCTGGCCCCGTTGCGGCCGCGCAAACGCCGAGTTGCGGCAAAGCCGTTCATTTCCGTTGCAAGCGTGGCGAAGCCCCGATCGTTGGTGGCATATGACAGCCTGCACCCGGGGTTCATCGTCCCGGGTCAGGCTTGGATTGCACTGCGGCGGGGGAGCAAGCCGTCACATGGTGGCGCCGATCACCCAGGGGGCGAACTCGGCGCCGCCGGAATCATACCCCTCGCTGTGCGTGCGCTCCCCGCCGGCGACGCGCAGGATGGTGTCGAAGATGCGGGCGCCGCACTCGCCCACGCTTTCCTCGCCGTCCAGGATCGTGCCGCAGTTGATGTCCATGTCGTCGGACATCCGGGTGAACATCGGCGTGTTGGTCGCCAGCTTGATCGAAGGCGCCGGCTTGCAGCCGAACACGCTGCCGCGGCCGGTGGTGAAGCACACGAGGTTGGCGCCGCCCGCCACCTGTCCGGTGGCCGCCACCGGGTCATAGCCCGGCGTGTCCATGAACACGAAGCCCTTGGCCGTCACCGGCTCGGCGTAGCGCACCACGTCCACCAGGTCCGTGCTGCCCGCCTTGGCCATCGCGCCCAGGGACTTCTCCAGGATGGTGGTCAGCCCGCCCGCCTTGTTGCCCGGCGAAGGGTTGGCGTTCATCTCCGCGCCCTCGCGCGCCGTGTACTCCTCCCACCAGCGCATCAGGCCGACCAGCTTCTCCCCCGCCTCCCGCGTGCGGGCGCGGCGGGTCAGCAGGTGCTCGGCGCCGTAGGTCTCGGGGGTCTCGGACAGGATGACGGTGCCGCCCTGCGCCACCAGCAGGTCGCTGGCCACGCCCAGCGCCGGGTTGGCGGACACGCCGGAATAGCCGTCGCTGCCGCCGCATTGCAGCGCCACGGTCAGCTCGCTGGCCGGGCAGGGCTCGCGGCGCACGGCGTTGGCCTCTTCCAGCACCTCGCGCACGAAGGCGACCGCCGCTTCCACCGTCTTGCGGGTGCCGCCCATGGCCTGGATGTCCATGTTGCGGACCCGCTCGGCCAGGCCGGTCTCCGTCAGCATGGAGCCGAGCTGGTTCACCTCGCAGCCCAAGCCCAGCACGACCACGTGGCTGAAGTTCACGTGCCTGGCATAGCCGCCCAGCGTGCGGCGGAGCAGCCGCAGCGGCTCGCCGTCCGTCATGCCGCAGCCGGTCTTGTGGGTGAGCGCCACCACGCCGTCCACGTTGGGGTAGGCCGCCAGCGGGTCGGGGCCGGGGGCGAACGGGTTGCGGCGGAACGCGTCCGCCACCAGCCCGGCCACGTGGGCGGAGCAGTTCACGCTGGTCAGGATGCCGATGTAGTTGCGCGTCGCCACCCGCCCGTCCGCGCGGCGGATGCCCATGAAGGAGCGCCGCTCGTTGGCGTGCGGGGTGGGCTTGCTGTCGGCGCCCCAGGCGTAGTCGTGGTCGTAGTCGCCCATGCCGAGGTTGTGGGTGTGCACGTGCGCGCCGGCGGCGATCGGCTGCGTCGCCACCCCGATCACCTGGCCGTAGCGCCGCACCGCCTCACCGGGCGCGTGGGCGCGCACGGCCGCCTTGTGCCCGGCGGGGATGCGCTCGGCAGCCAGCACGCCGGGCGCCAGCTCGGCGCCGGGCATCAGGGTGCGGCGGGCGATCACCACGCCGTCAACGGCGTGCAGGCGGATGAAATCGGTCACGTCGCCCGCAACGCCGCGACCGTGGCGCGGGCGCCGCTGCTGATGAACACCGCGTCGCTGCCGACGGTCACCAGCTTGAACCCCATGCCGATCGCGCGCTTGGCGTAGGCGGCGCTGCCGCAATGGATGCCGGCCACCAGCCCGTGCTTGTCCGCCTGCTTCGCGACCCGCTCGATGATGGCCAGCATCTCCGGCTCCTCGCGGTCCAGCACCGGAACCAGCCCGTGGGAGAAGCCCAGGTCGGACGGGCCGATGTAGACGGCGTCGATGCCGGGCACGTCCAGGATCGCGTCGAGGTTGGCGATCGCTTCCCGCGTCTCGATCATCGGGATGCAGAGCACCTCCTCGTTCGCGGTCTTCTGGTAGCCGGTGGACACGCCGTAGATGCCGGCGCGGATCGGCCCGTTGGAGCGGTCGCCGGCCGGCGGGTAGCGGCAATAGGAGACGAACGCGCGCGCTGCCTCCACCGTGTTCACCATCGGGCAGATCACGCCGTAGGCCCCGGCGTCCAGCACCTTGCCGATGATGCCCGGCTCGTTCCACGGCACGCGCACCATGGGCAGCACGGGGTGCGGCTGGATGGCCTGGAAGCAGGACACCATGGACAGGTAGTCCTGCACCCCATGCTGCAAGTCCACCGTGACGCTGTCCCAACCGGCCGCGGCCAGGGTTTCGGCGGAGAAGCCGTTGGGAATGGCCAGCCAGCCATTGATCGCGGCGCCGCCGGATTGCCAGATCTGCTTGAGCTTGTTGGCCATTGTTCCTGCCCTGACTGCTGAGCCAAAGCTAGGCGGGGCGGCATAGCCGGTCAAACCGGAGTTTGCGCTCACTTCAGAGCGTGCTGACCGATTGGAGCGTCGCCGCCGTCCGGCCACGGAGGCGGCGGATCAGCTTCTCGTCGGCCGTGACAAGCGGAACGCCCTTTTTGATCGCCAATGCAACGTAGAGGGCGTCATAGACCGTCACGGAGTACGTCACAGCCAGGTTGAAGGCGTCTGGAATGAGTGTCGCGGTTGCAGTCTCGATCACGGTTGCACGCATCAGCGCCGCCAGCCGGGGTTGAGCCGCTTCTGGCGTCAGCTCACCTCGAATGACCTTGGAAGAGAGCACGCTCACCGCCTCGGCTTGCCAATGCGACGGAGCATAAAGCGCGTCGTAGTCGAGCAGGATCGCAGCGCGGTTGCCGTCTGGCTCGTTCACGACCCATTTGGCCGCAACCGAGGTATCGACGACGGCCGCTACCACGATGTGGAGTCGTTGCCATCTCGGTCGCGGCCCTGCCGTGTCAGATCAGCGCTGTTGCTGGTCTGCTTCGGCGTGCTCGCCCGCAACCGGGCCGCAACGGTCCTGAAGTCTTCGACCCCAGGGCGCAGCGCCTGCTCAAGTATGGCCCGATGCTCCGCCTCGACGGACCGGCCAGAGCGGGCCGATCGCTGCTTCAAGGACTGGATCAGGTCATCGTCCAGGTTCCTTACCAAGAGCCGCCCCACAAGGCCCCCCCGCCAAAGCGTGTCGAGTGCTATCTCTGCGTGATAGCACTTTGGGTGGTCGTCAATTTGGCTCAAACGCTTTGCGCGCCTAGATACGCCGCAGAGGAGATGCTGACATGGCCAGGCCAGTTGACGCAGTGATGTCGCAGGCGCGCGAGTTCCTGGGCGACCGGATGACCACCAACGCCGCGCTTCGCGAGCAGCACAGCCACGGCGAGGACACCAACCCGCCCGTGCTGCCGGACGGCGTCGCCTTCATTCAGACGACCGAGGAGGCCGCCCGGCTGCTCGCCCTCTGCCACGCGCACCGCGTGCCGGTCGTGCCGTTCGGGGCCGGCACCTCGCTGGAAGGGCACGTGACCCCCGTGCGCGGCGGCATCAGCCTGGACCTTTCTCGCATGACGGAGATCCTTCAGGTCAACGCGCCGGACATGGACTGCCGCGTGCAGGCCGGCGTCACGCGGCAGATGCTCAACGCCGACCTGCGGGACCAGGGACTGTTCTTCCCCGTGGACCCGGGCAGCGCCTGCACCCTGGGCGGCATGTGCGCGACCCGGGCCAGCGGCACCAACGCCGTGCGCTACGGCACCATGCGGGACAACGTGCTCGGCCTCACCGTCGTCATGGCGGATGGCCGGGTGGTGCGGACCGGCGGCCGGGTCCGCAAGGCCGCCACCGGCTACGACCTGACCCGGCTGTTCATCGGCAGCGAGGGCACGCTGGGCGTCATCACGGAGATCCAGCTCCGCCTGCACGGCATCCCGGAAGCCCAGTCCGCCGCCGTCTGCCAGTTCGACACTCTGGCCGGCGCGGTGGAGACGGTGATCGGCATCCTGGCCGCCGGCATCCCCGTCGCCCGCATGGAGCTGCTGGACGACGTGCAGATGGGCGCCTCCATCGCCTACTCGAAGCTGGAAGGCGTCACCGCGCGGCCCACGCTGTTCTTCGAGTTCGACGGCACCGTGGCAGGCGTGGCCGAGCAGGCGGAGATGGCCGAGGCGCTGGCGGCCGAGAACGGCGCGCAGGGCTTCCGCTGGGCCACCGACGCCGGGCAGCGCACCAAGCTGTGGCAGGCCCGGCACGACGGGTACTGGGCGGCCCTCGCCTTGCGGCCGGGATGCAAGGGCGTCACCACGGACGCGATCGTGCCGGTCAGCCGGCTGGCCGAGTTGATCCTCGGCGCCAAGGCGGACATCGAGGCGTCCGGCCTGGCGGCGCCCATCGTCGGCCACGTGGGGGACGGCAACTTCCATACCGTGATCCTGGTGCCGCCGGAGGAGGGCGCGCTGGACCGGGCCTGGGCGCTGGACCGCAAGATCGTGGCCCGCGCCCTCTCGCTCGAAGGCAGTTGCAGCGGCGAGCACGGCATCGGCCTCGGCAAGCGGGAGTTCCTGGAGCAGGAGGCTGGCGGCGCCGCGCTGGACGTGATGCGCGCGGTGAAGGCCGCGCTGGACCCGCACGGCATCATGAACCCGGGCAAGCTGTTCCTGAACTGACCGCGCCGGACCCTGGCAGCGTCAAGGCCCTGGGCGGAACGCCGGGCATCCACCGCACCGCCAGCGTGCGCGACACCCGCTTCGGCATCTTCTGCCAGGTCGGCGCACGCACCAAGGTGGCCGAGTGCACGTTCGGCGACTTCGCCTACGTCGTGAACGACAGCGACATCATCCACACCGACGTGGGCAAGTTCTGCTCCATCGCCGCCCATGTCCGCATCAACCCCGGCAACCACCCGGTGGAACGGGCGGCGATGAACCACTTCACCTACCGCAGCAGCGCCTACGGCCTGGGCGAGGACGACCCGGCGTTCTTCGACTGGCGCCGGTCCCGCCGCTGCCGGCTGGGGCATGACGTGTGGATCGGCCACGGCGCCGTGGTGCTGCCGGGGGTCAGCCTGGGCAACGGCGCGGTGGCCGGCGCCGGGGCCGTGGTGACGCAGGACGTGCCGGCCTGGTGCATCGTGGCCGGCAACCCGGCCCGGCTGCTTCGGCGGCGCTTCGCGGACCGGGTGGCGGAAGGGCTGGAACGGGTCGCCTGGTGGGATTGGGACCGCGACCGGCTGCGCGCGGCGATGGGGGACTTTCGCGGCCTGTCGGCGGAGGCGTTCGTGGAGAAGTACGGCTAGCGCCGCCCTTAGAGCGGCCTCAGCCCCGCCTCGATCTCCTTGCGGCGCGGCTCCAGGAACGGCGGCAGCGCCAGATGCTCGCCCAGCGTTTCCACCGGCTCGTCCGCGGCGAAGCCTGGCCCTTCGGTGGCGATCTCGCACAGGATGCCGCCGGGCTCGCGCGCATAAAGGCTGCGGAAGTAGAACCGGTCCACCGGCCCGCTGGACCGCACGCCGAGGCGGCGCAAGCGGTCCACCCAGTCCTCGTACTCGGCATCGGGGATCTGGAACGCGACGTGGTGGACACCGCCGGCGCCTTGCCGGGCCGGGGAAAGGCCGGGCTCGGCACGCAAGTGCAGCTCGGCCGCCGGGCCACCCCCGCCCATGGCGAACACGGCGGTCTCGCAGCCATCGGCGGCGATGAAGGCGCGGTCCCGGCGCATGCCCAGGACATCCGTGAGGAACCCCTCGCTCGGCGCCGGGTCCCGCACGCTGATCGTCACCGGGCCCAGGCCGCGGACCTGGTGTTCGGGCGGGACCGGGCTGGCCGACCAGGGACGGGCATCGCCCATGCCGCCGTCGTCGAGCAGCAGCAGGCGCTGGCCCTCCGGGTCCTCCAGCGCGAGGCCGCGCCTGCCGTCCTCCGCGACCCCGTGGCTGGCGACGCCATGCTGCGCCAGGTGGTCCGCCCACCAGGCAAGCGCCGCGCCCGCCACCCGCAGCCCGATGCGAACGATGCTGCCGCTGCCGCGGCGCTCGGGTGCCACGGGCCAGTCGAAGAACGTCAGGTCCGTGCCCGGCCGCCCTTCGCCGTCGGCATAGAACAGATGGTAGGCGGAGGTGTCATCCTGGTTGACCGTCTTCTTGACCAGCCGCATGCCCATGATGCCGGTGTAGAAAGCGTGGTTGGCGCTGGCGCTGGCCGAAAGCGCCGTGACGTGGTGCAGCCTGTGCAGTTCCATGGTTGCCGAAGCCCTCCAATACGGCCGGGCAGCCCGGACCTGCATACCTGTTTACCACCGCTTCATCCTTTCAGGCGATGGTGTGTTCCCAAGGAGGCAAGTCGCATGTCAGTTCTGCTTGCCGCCCGCCCAGGGCCGCCGCCGCCTGCTGAGCGGGCGGGTTCCAGTCAAAAGGACCGCTTTCTGGCGTTCGCCTTCGCCGCGGCGGACCTGCTGGTGGAGGCTGCGGCTGACGGCACGATCTGCTTTGCCGCTGGGGCGTTCAACGCGCGCTTCGGTGCTGCTCCGGAAAGCTTTGTCGGCCGCCAGTTGCATCGTCTCTTCGCTGCGGCGGACCGGCCTGGCCTGGACCTCGCGCTGTCCACCACCTCGTTGCGCGGACGGCTGCCGCCAGTGGTGCTGCGCTTGGCGGATGCGGCCACGACGCCGATGGTGATGTCGGGCCTGGCGATGCCGTCCGTCCCGGGCCGGCTTTGCTTCACCGTGGGCCGCCTGCCCGGGCTGCCGGCACCCGAGCCGGGTGATGCCCAGCCGGTCCGCTCGCTCGCCCGGGTTGCGGAGGAACGGCTGCGTACCGACGAGGGCGGCGCCCTCGGGCTGCTGGAGGTTCAGGGATGGTCGGCCGCGCAAAGCGCGCTGACGGTCGAGGCGCAACGTGACTTGCAAGCGGAGATCGTGGAGGTGCTCGGTCGATTTGGCGGCTCAGGCAGCATAACCGGAGAGATTGCTTCCGGGCGTTACGGCGTGGTGGCAAGCACGCCCATGGACCTGGAGGCGGTCGCGGGTGAGCTGGAAGCGCTGTTGCGCGCCCACCCGGCCACCGCGCGCACCCAGGTGCAGAGCGCGGAACTGACGTTGGAGCGGGATCAGCTGACCGGTCCGCAAGCTGCCCGGGCGCTGCGGTTCGCGCTGGCCCGCTTCGCCGATGGCGGCACGAAGGCGACGGCGGAGTCTGGTTTCAACAACGGCCTCGCCGAGTTCATCGCCAGCGCGCAGCTTCGCGCCCGTTCCGTCCGCTCCGTTCTGGCGGAGAATCGGTTCCGTCTGGCGTTCCAGCCCGTGGTGAGCCTGCGTGACCGCACCGTCCATCACTACGAGGCGTTGCTCCGCCCAAACTTCACCCCTGGCGCTACCATCCAGAACACGCAGGACTTCGTCACCTTCGCCGAGTCGGTCGGCTTGTCAGAGGAGCTGGATCTGGCGGTGGTGAAGCAGGCCGTGGCGGCGCAGGCGGCCTCGCCCGGCGCTTCCATCGCGGTGAACGTTTCTGGCCTGTCGATGCAGAGCGCCTTGTTCCGCACCCGCCTGACGCAACTGCTGCGCGAGAACGCCAAGCCGGGCAGCGTCCTCGTGGAGTTGACGGAAACCGCCGACATCGAGGATGTCGCGAGTGCCGCCGGATGCATCGCGGAGCTGCGTGAGATGGGCGTGCCGGTCTGCATCGACGACTTCGGCGCCGGGTCCGCCGCTTTCCGCTACTTGCGGGAATTCCGGGTCGATTACGTCAAGCTGGACGGCGCCTATGTCCGCGGCGCGCTGCAGAACGCGCGGGAGCATGGCTTCCTGCTGTCGATGATCGAGCTGGCGAATTTCGTCGGCGCGAAGGTCATCGCCGAAATGATCGAGCGGGATGGCGAGGCCGAGATGATGAGCGGGCTGGGTGTGGAGTACGGGCAAGGCTGGCTGTTCGGCAGGCCGGGCGCCCTGCCGGGTTCGCTGGGTGGCAGTTGAGCCTCACCGCGCCAGCAAGGGCCGCAGCACCTCGGTCACGCCAGTGATCAGGATCTGCACGCCGATGCAGAGCTGGAAGAACGCCGACAGCCGCGTGATCGCGCGCGCGGCGACCTGGCCGAGCAGGCGGGAGAGCTGGTCGGACGCGCTGTAGAGCAGCCAGACCAGGAGCGCGACGGCAAGCGCCGCGACCGACATCCCGGCAAAGAACGGCACGATCGCGATCCCGCTCGACGGGTGGGCCGCGCCGAGCGCCACGGCGACCGAGATGGTGCCCGGCCCCGTCGTGAACGGCAGCGTCAGCGGGTAGAACGCCACGTCGTCCAGCCCGGCCGCGGCGTCCAGTTGCTCGTTCTTGCGGGCTTCCCGCCGTTCGGGGGCGTTGAGCGACGACCAGGCGTAGATCGCCAGCACGACCCCGCCCGCGCAGCGCAGCGCCGGCAGGGTGATGCCGAAGAACGCCAGCACGTAGGAGCCTGCCCATAGCGCCACCAGCATCACCAGCGCCGCGTAAACCCCTACCTTGCGGGCCAGCCGCACCCGGTCCACGTGGCTGCGGTCCACCGTGCGGGTGCGGAAGATGAAGGCCCCGCTGACCGGGTTGACGATGGAGAACAAGGCGGGAAAGCCGAGCAGGAAAGCCGCGAAGGTGGTTTGCACGATTGAGCCTACCGTCGTTGCGGGAGAGGTCTATCAGCATCCGGCACCCGGGAGGGAGGATTGGTCTTGAACCTGCTGCTCAGCCAAGTGCCGTCACCGATCGGGAGGGTGCTGCTGGTCACCAATCACGACCACCACCTATGGCCGCTTGGCGGAGCGCACCGGCCGGGCCAAGGCGGGCCGGGCGGTGGGGCTCGCCAATGGGGCCAACCCTGTTTCGCTCGCTGTGCCCTGTCACCGGGTCGTCGGCGCCAATGCTAAGTTGGCCGGCTACGGCGGCGGGCTGCACCGCAAGGAATGGCTGATTGCCCAGGAGCGGCAGCACACGGCACAACCCCGGCGTCGGTTGGCGCTTGCGTGGCGTCAGCGCTCGGCGAACGCCTTCTCGATCACGAAATCGCCCGGCACGGTGTTGTTGCCTTCCTCGAACCCGCGCGCCGGCAGCATCGCCTTCAGTTCGTCGAGCATGGATTGGCTGCCGCAGATCATGACCCGGTCATGCGCTGGGTCCAACGGAGGCAGGCCGGTGTCGGCGAACAACTGACCGGACTCGATCAGACCCGTGATGCGGCCCTGGTGGCGGAACGGCTCGCGCGTGACCGTCGGGTAATAGATCAGCTTGGCGCGCACGTCCTCGCCCAGGAACTCGTGGTTCGGCAGGTGCTCGCTCAGGTAATCCCCATACGCGAGGTCGGCCACCCGGCGGCAGGTATGGGTGAGCACCACATGCTCGAACCGCTCGTACAGCTCCGGATCGGCCACCAGGCTGAGGAACGGCGCCAACCCGGTGCCGGTCCCGAACATGTAGAGCGTGCGGCCCGGGCGCAAGTTCGCGAGCAGCAGGGTGCCGACTGGCTTGCGGCCCACCAGCACCTTGTCCCCCACCTGGACGTGTTGCAGGCGGGAGGTCAGCGGGCCATCCGGCACCTTGATGCTGAGGAACTCCAGCGTATCGGCATGGTTGGGGCTGGCCATGCTGTAGGCGCGCAGTATCGGCTTGCCCGCGACCGGCAAGCCGATCATCACGAACTGGCCGTTCTCAAACCGGAAGCCCGGGTCACGGCTCAGCGTCAGGCTGAACAGCCGGTCGGTCCAGTGATGGACGGACAGCACGGTCTGTTCCGTCAGGTTGCCCGGCAGCCTGAATTCCGGGTCGGGCGCCTCGGGTGCGATCACCCGCAAGTCGTCTGGCATAGCCGCATCTCCTTGCTCGCGCGCTGCATATCGCGCGCCCGCGCCGGCCGGCAACTCACCCCGTGAGGATGGCAGCATAGCGCGCGGCGGAGGCGGCCCAGCCGACCTCGGCCACCATGCCCGCGCGCTGCATCTGCGCCCAGGCGGGACTAGCCCATAGCGCCAGCGTCCGGTGCAGCGCGCCCTCCAATCCAGCCGGGTTGGGGTCCGTGACCACGCCGGTCGCCACTCCGGCCCGCACCGCGGCCTCGTTGGCGTCCACCACCGTGTCGGCCAGGCCGCCCACGCGTGTCACCACAGGCACCGCGCCGTAGCGCATGGCCATCATCTGCGTCAGCCCGCACGGCTCGAACCGGCTCGGCACCAGCAGGGCGTCGCTGCCGGCGACCAGTTGGTGGGAAAGCGCCTCGTCATAGCCGATCACGCAAGCGACTTGCCCCGGGTGCGACGCCTGCGCCGCGCGCGCCGCGTCTTCGAGCGCCGGCTCGCCGCTGCCCAGCACCGCCAATTGGGCGCCGGCCGCCAGCAGATGCGGCAGCGCGCCTAGCACCAGGTCCATCCCTTTCTGCCCGGTCAGCCGGCTGACCATGCCGAACAGCGGCGTGTCCGGCCCGGCTTGCAGGCCAAGCCCGGCTTGCAGCGCCGCCTTGCACTTGCGCCGGTTCCGCAAGTGACCGCGGCGGAAGCGGGCGGGCAGATGCGGATCGGTCCACGGGTCCCAGACTCCCTCGTCGATGCCGTTCAGGATGCCGTGCAGCACGCCCTCCCGGCTGCGCAGCAACCCGTCGAAGCCGCAGCCGGACGCTTGCGTGCGGATCTCCGCCGCGTAGGTCGGGCTCACGGCGGTGATGGCGTCCGCATAGAACAGGCCAGCTTTCATGAAGCCGAGCGCGCCGTAGAACTCGACTCCATCCACCCCCAGCGCCTCGGGCGGCAGCCCCAACTCCCGCCAGAGCGCCATGGGCACCTGGCCGGTGAAGGCCAGGTTGTGGATCGTCATGACCGTGCGGGGCCGTGCACCGCCGGCGAGCGCCAGGTATGCCGGGGCCAGCCCGGTCTGCCAGTCGTGGCAGTGCACGGCGCCGGGCACCCACCCCGGCACGGCTCCCAGGCCGATATCCGCCGCAACCCGCGCCAGCGCACCGAACCGCTGCGGGTTGTCCGGCCAATCGCGCCCGTCCGGCCCGGTGTAGGGGTTGCCGGGACGGTCGAAGAGATGGGGAGCGTCCAGCACGAAAAGATCCAACCCGCCGGCATGGCCCGCCAGCACCCGCGCCGCGCCGCCGTGCAGGGTGGGAATCGCGTACACCGGGTCTGCGGCGCCGAGTGCGGCGGTCACGGCCGGGTAACCGGGGACCAGGGTGCGGACCTCGACGCCTTGCGTGGCCAGCGCGCGGGGCAGGGCGCCCACGACGTCCGCCAAGCCCCCGGTCTTCACCAGCGGGAACGCTTCGCTGGCGGCAGCGAGAACCTTCATCTGGCCGTCAACTCACCAATTGGTCGATCATCGGCTGCGTGATCAGGCACACGCCCTTCGGCGTGCGGCGGAATCGCTGGGCGTCGGCCGCCGCATCCTCGCCCACGACCAGGTTCTCCGGGATGCGCACGCCGCGGTCCACCACCACGTTCCGCAACCGCGCGCCGCGGGCGACGTCCACGTACGGCATCAGCACGGCGCTTTCCAATTGGCCGTAGCTGTGCACGTGCACCCCGGTGAACAGCAGCGAGCGTTTGACCATGCTGCCCGACACGATGCAGCCGCCGGAGATCAGCGAATCCACCGCGCTGCCGCGCCGCCCGTCATCGTTGTGGACGAACTTGCCGGGCGGGGTGATCTCGCCATAGGTCCAAATCGGCCAGTCCCGGTCATACAGGTCCAGCGCGGGCACCACGTCCGTCAAGTCGATGTTGGCGGCCCAGTAGGCGTCCACCGTGCCGACATCCCGCCAGTACGTCTCCGATTCGTAGCTGGACCGCACGCAGGAGCGGGAGAAGCGGTGCGCCACCGCCGTGCCATGGCGTACGATGTGCGGGATGATGTCACGCCCGAAATCATGGGCGGAGTCGGGATCGGCCGCGTCCCGGCGAAGCTGGTCGAACAGGAAGCCGGTGTCGAACACGTAGATGCCCATGGAGGCGAGCGCCATATCCGGGTTGTCCGGCATGCCCGGCGGGTCGGCCGGCTTCTCGAGGAAGGCAATCAGCCGATCCTCCGCGTCCACGTGCATCACGCCAAAGGCGCTCGCTTCCAGCCGGGGCACCTCGATGCAGCCGACCGTCACGTCCGCGCCGGACTGCACGTGCTGTTGCAGCATCGGCTCGTAGTCCATCTTGTAGACGTGATCGCCGGCCAGCAGGACGATGAATTGGGGAGCGTAGCTCTCGATGATGTCGATGTTCTGGTACACGGCGTCCGCCGTGCCGGCATACCAGGCGTTCTCGCTGACGCGCTGGCTTGCGGGCAGGATGTCGAAGCTCTCGTTCCGCTCCGGACGGAAGAAGTTCCAGCCGCGTTGCAGGTGCCGGATCAGGGAGTGCGCCTTGTACTGCGTCGCCACGCCGATGCGGCGGATACCCGAGTTGAGCGCGTTGGAGAGGGCGAAATCGATGATGCGGGACTTGCCGCCGAAATAAACCGCCGGCTTGGCCCGTGTGTCCGTCAGCTCGTGCAGCCGCGAGCCGCGACCGCCGGCGAGCACATACGCCATGGCGTGACGCGACAGCGGCGCGTTGGAGGTCGGGATAGCCGTCATGGGAGCTCGGTTCCGGACTGTCGCCCGTCAGCCGCTCGTGATGTCATCGTGACAGATTATTGCGCCGGCTGCGGCGGGGCAATGGGCGGCACTCCAATTTGAAGGCCAAATCACCCATTCTGGCGGCTTGCAGAAGCGAAAATGACGATCTTGCATCACCGAGCGTATGAAAGCGGCTTCATCTCAGAGCGCTCGTGTGCTTTCATCATCGAGCGAATCGACAGGAGCTGCTCAATGGGGAAAGTTGCGTTGATTGCGGCAATCGCCGTGTCTGCGTGCGCGATGGGCGTACCTGCCCGGGCGATGCCGTTGCTGCGGACCGGCGCGACAGACACCGGCATTGTCCAAGCGGCAGAAGGCTGCGGTCCGGGCGGACATCGCGGCCCGTATGGCCGCTGCGTGCCAAACTATCGTCGTCCCGTCTACCGCGGCTGCCCGCCCGGCACCCATCCCGGCGGCTATGGACGTTGCCGGCCTAATTACTGAGCCGCGTTGGCGGCCGTTTCCTGACCGGACGCGGCGGCCAAGGAGAGTGGCAATCTGCGGCCGATGGCGCGCGCCCGCCACGGAACGGTGACGGCCGTCGTCAAGCTGCCAGGCCAGCCAGACTTGCCTGGAGCGAAGCCCGGGCGGCGCGGGCCAGAGGCGGTTGCAATTGCAGCACCTCGGCACTGTGTCCGGCCACGCGCACCACAAGCGAGTGCGGCAAGCCATCCATCTGCAACAACGCGGCGGTTCCTGGTTCGGCCGCCATGGCCGGGGTGAAATGCACCGACACTCCGGACCCGCAGACTACCCGGCCAAGATGATCCACTCCACTCAGCCGCAGCGTGGCCGGGCGGTCAAGCGCGATCATTTCCATCGCTTCGCCGCGTTTCATGCTGGAAACCACGTCAAGGAACTCAGCAACCTCAAGGCTCAACCCGGCAGCGTCACGCGCCAGGTGAATGGCCGAGCCGCCGATCTCCGACAAGCCGCCAGCGCCCATCGCGGTCACGTCGAGCGTGGTGCTCACGGCCGCCTTGACCTGCGTCGCATTGACTGAAATCTCCCAGATCGAAGCCCAGAGCTGCTCCGCAGCCGTGTCCTGCGTCGCGACTGAGGCAGTGATCGAGGCGGCGAGGGCATGCACTTGCCGCGCGGATGCGTCGATCGCGCTAATGCCGGCCGTGGTCGCCTCGGCTGCCTCCACGATGCGAGCGACCCGCTTGGCCACGGCTTCGGCAGCCGAGCTGGTGTTCTGGGACAGCTTCTTCACTTCGTCCGCTACGACGGAAAAACCGCGCCCAGCCGTTCCCGCCCGCGATGCCTCGATGGTGGCGTTCAACGCGAGCATCCGCGTCTGCGCAGAGATGTTGCCGATCACCGCGACCATGCGCTCGATCTCGCCCGCGACATCCCGGGTTTGCCGCATCCGCGCCGCCGCGGCCGCCGTTTCGGACAGCGTCGCCAAAGCGCGCGCCTCGGTTTGAGCCGCCTCGTCGCCGATGGCGCGCAAGGCCAGGCTCAATGAACGGGTCGCGGTCGAACTGGCCTCGATCCTCCCAATGGACTGGGCAAGCTGGTCCCCAGCGCCGTGCCCGGCGGCGACGATCTGCTCCGCCCCCACCGTCAGCTCCGTCGCGGTCTCGGCTATCTTGTCGGATCCGGTCGATACGCTGTGGAACACGCCGCTGATCGCTGCGCCGAAGCATTGCACCAACGCGTCCACCTCCGCCTGCTGGCGCTCGGCGGCGGCGTGCTCGCGCGCCTGCTGGTCCAGCAAGGCCTGCACCTGGCCGATATTGTTGGCGATCGCGCCCTGCATCGTCGCAAGGGCACGCAGCAGTTGCGCCGTCTCGCTCCGGCCACGAGGAGTGATGGCGTTGTCCAGGCTGCCCCGGGCAATCGCCTCCGCCACCCGGACGGCTTCACGAACCTGGGGCACGATGGCGCGTGCAAGCGCGAAGGTGATCGCCATGGCGGCGGCCACGGACACCGCCAAAGCCGCCAAATTGCTGCGGCCGGTTTGCTGGATCAGCCCGCCCACTTCCCGGCGCAGGTGGTAGGCGTCACCGGCGAACAGCTCCACCGCCTCATCGAACCCGCCGCGGAGTTCAGCCGCCTTCGCCGGGCTGGCGTGCAGCGCGCCGAGCTGGTCCGCCAGCTTGGCAGCCGCCTGGCGGCCACGCTCGGACATTGCCCTGGCGCGAGCAATGCCGAGGTTGGCTGCCATGTCTTGGATCTGGTCCGAACTCGGCGTCTCCGCCCCCGCCGACAGCAAGCTGTTCTGCGCCGCGCGAAGATAGCTCATCGCCATGAACGCTTCGTCGTAAAGCTGGAAGCTGAGAGTGCCGAGCCGCTGCTCCGCCGTCCGGCTGTAAAGGCCGAACAAAACAGCGACCATCGTCAGCGCGAAGGCGCCGAGCAGGATCTTCAGGCGGATGGCCATCGTAAGCCCTGGCTACTCGACCGTCACAGCCAGGTGCATCCGCGGATGGATCTGGCACTGCACGTCAAACGTGCCGGACGTCGTGAACAACACGTCGGCGTTCGCGCCCGGCACTTGGCCGGGGCTCTCGAACCTGAAGCTTGGCGAGTCCACGTAGATCTCGTGGTCGAACTGGTCATCGTTGGTGAACCGGATGGTGTCACCCCGTGCGATGCTGATCCTTGCCACGGCAAATGCCCGGCCAACCTGCGACACGGTGACCATCTTGCCGGCGAGCGCGGCGGCGGCCGGTGTGGCGACCGCCACGCCCAACAGCGCCCAGCGGCGCCAAGGGCGGCTCACTTGGTCACCGTGTCGCGTTCCATGGGGGCCAACCTGGCGATCAGGCGGTTCTGCGTGTGGTAGGCCACGCCCACGTCCTCCATCGCATCCTGCAAATCCTCCGCCACGGCGTTGAACTGGTTCTGCGTCAGGTTCAGGCCGCGATGCGCCGCCGCCATGCTCCGGCCAGCGTAGCGGCACGGGCCGTCCGCCACCTGGCATAGCTGGTCGAACAACAGGCGGCGGAACCGCTCCATGTTGGTTTCGGCAAAGGTCGGCCCCACCCGGGGGTCAGCCAGCCAACGTTTCACCGCGCCGTCCACGATGGCATGTACTGCCACATCCCCGCCGAGGTCGTCGTAGAGGGCGGCACGGGCCTTGACCGGTCCAAGGGCGGCAAGGCTCGCCACGAGCAGGCAGGCTCGGGTGTTACGCATGGCTGGGCTTTCCTTTTGAGGACTCGGGCGGTCAGAAGCCGGCTTGCAACGAGAGGTACACGCCGTTCTGCCGACCCTGGCGCGCAACGGGCCCGAGATCGACATAGGCAAGGGTTGCGGAAACGTTCTTGTTGATGAAGTAGGCGCCGAACACGTCCAGCGCCGGGCCTTCGTGGGCGAAGCGCAAGTTGTCCGGCTTGGTGCGGATCTCGGCTCCCGCGGCCAGCCGGCGGGTGAACAGGTATGCGGCGGAGCCCTCGAACTCGGGATGGTAGCTGTCCGACCGGTCCCCGCCGAAGCCGAGCAGTCCGAACTGGTTGGCCTTGGTCAGCCGCACGGTCGCATTCACCAGCACGCTCTGCGCCAGGAACAGCTTCGTCGCCGCGAGATAGAAATCCACGCCATTGGCGCTGCGGGCGCCGATCGCATGCAGCAGGGCGTGGTCGTTGTTGGCCTTGACCTGCACCCCGGCCGCGACCTGCGGCAGCCAACTGTCCTGGCCATACACGGCGTCCCCGAACAGGCGGATCTTCAGGCCGCCGATGTCCTGGCCGATCGTGCGCCCGCGCCCCACTCCCAGCCGCGCCCCGGCCTGCCGGGTATCGAACCACTGGTGGGCATACGACAGCTCGACCCGGTCATGGACGCCAACGGCGGCGCCGACGCTTTCAAGCGTGAAATCCGACAGGTAGGCGAAGGTGTCATGGACATTGGCCCCGATGGCGTCCCGGGTGCCGTAGCCGGTGATCACCGCCCAGGGCGCCAGCCCGCCGCCGCCAGAACCCTCTAGCTGGGTGACGCCGCTGGTCGCGAGCAGGCGCCCGCCTTCCTGGGCGCTGGCGGGGAAGGACAAACCCAGGAGGGACAACAGGCACAGGAAGGCTCGCATGCAAGAAGCATGAGCGAGAAAGATGAATCTGTGGTTAGAAACGCCAGCATCACCGCCGCCATGCGGCGAAGCTGCCCAGGCGGCGGGAAGGCTGGCCCGCTACGCTCCGGCCACCGTCATGCCGTCGACGCGCACGGTCGGCGAATCCACTGCCCGGCGGAGGCGCAGGTCGCTCGCCGGGGTGAGATGGCGGAACATGTCCTTCAAGTTCCCGGCGATCGTCACCTCGGCCACCGGCTCGGCCAAGGCGCCGTCGCGGATCATGAACCCGGCGGCGCCGCGGCTGTAGTCGCCGGTCAGGCCGTTCACCCCCATTCCCAGCAACTCGGTCACGAAGAAGCCGAGCTTGATGTCCGCCATCAGTTCCGCCGGACTGTGGGGCCCGGCGGCAAGGAAGGCGTTGGACAGGCCGGGCGAGCCGCCGTTGCTGTGGCCGTTGGTCTTCAGCCCGAGCTGCCGCGCGCTGCGGCTGTCCAGCAGCCACGCCGTGAGCACCCCGTCGTCGATCAGCGTCGAGTTGGCGGTGGGCACGCCTTCCGCATCGAACGGCTTGGAGCGGGAACCGCGCAGGCGGCGCGGCTCGTCGCAGATGCGGATGCCCGGCGCGAACAGTTGCTTGCCCAGGCTGTCCTTCAGGAAGGACGTGCCGCGCGCCACGGAAGCGCCGCTGATGGCGCCCGACAGGTGGCCGATCAGGCTGCCGGCCACGCGCGGGCTGAACAGCACGGGCAGCTTGGCGGTGGCGGGCCGGGTCGGGTTCAGCCGGGCCAGCACCCGCTCCGCAGCGCTGCGGCCAATCGCCGCCGGGTCATCCAGGTCGACGAGGAAGGTGGCGGAATGGCTGTCGTAGTCCCGCTGCATCCCGGTGCCCTCGCCGGCCAGCGCCACGGCGGTGACGGAATGGCTGGTGCGGGCATACCCGCCGGTGAACCCGGCGGAGGTGGCGAGCAGGAACTCGTAGCGGCCATACCCGGCCTCGCCGCCTTCGGAGTTGGTGATGCCGGGTATCGCCAGCGCCGCGTCCTCGGCGGCGGCGGCGCGGACCGTGAGCGCCTCGACGGACGGCTCGGACGGGTCCGACAACTCCAGCGGCGCCGCGTCCACCGGCTGCGCTTCCTCGGCCAAGCCGCCGTACGGGTCCTCCGGCACCACCTTGGCCATCGCGACGGCCCGCTCGGCAAGCGCCTTGAAGCCCGCCTCGGCGATCTCGGTGGTGGACACGCTGGCGCTGCGCTTGCCCACGAACACCGTCAGTTCCAGGCCACGTCGCTCCGACCGCTCCAGGTGCTCCGTGCGCCCGAGGCGCCGGGCCACGGAAACGGAGGTGGAGCCGGACACGGCCGCCTCGGCGACGTCGGCGCCGGCGGCCCGGGCACGGTCGAGCAGGGCGGAAAGGAGGTCGATCTGGGTCATGCGCTGGCCTAGCTCAGGTAGGTCGGTGCGGGACGGTCCCTCACCCCGGCCCTCTCCCAAGGGAGAGGGAGTGGAAATCAGCGTTGGCGGCCGGTTAAGCCGCCAAACGGTCGGCGATGTCCACCAGGTGCGGCACGCCGTCGGTCGGGCCGAGGGCGGCCAGGGTGGGACGGCCGCGGAAGATGCGGGCGGCGGCACGTCGCACGTCGGCCAGCGTCACCGCCTCGATCTTGGCCACCGTCTCGGCCACGGGGACCGGCCGGCCAAACACCTGCATTTGCCGGGCGAGCTGCTCGCAGCGGCTGCCAGTCGATTCGAGGGACATCAGCAGCCCGGCCTTCACCTGCGCCCGCGCGCGGCGCAATTCGTCCTCGTTGGCGTCCACCTGCACCCGGCGCAGTTCTTCCAGGGTGACGGGCACCAGTTCCTTCGCTTCCTCCTCGCCAGTGCCGGCGTAGATGGCGAACAGGCCGCCGTCCAGCGCCGGGGCGGTGAACGAGTAGATCGAATAGACCAGCCCGCGCCGCTCCCGGATCTCCTGGAACAGGCGGGAAGACATCCCGCCGCCCAGCAGGGTGGACAGCAGCATGGACGCGTAGAAGTCCGGGTCCTTGTAGCCCACCGCGGGGAAGCCCAGCACGATGTGGACCTGGTCCAGGTCCCGCCCCTCGCGGAACTCGCCGCCGCCGTAATGACCGGGAACGCAGGCCGGGGCCTTTGCCTGCGGCAGGTCGGCGAAGTGCTCGGCGGCCAGCGCCACCATGCGGTCATGCTCCAGCGCGCCGGCCGCGGCCACCACCGTGTTGCCCGTGGTGTAGTGGCGGCGCATGTAGCCGGTCAGCACGTCCCGGCCCATGGCGGAAATCCCATCGGCCCGGCCCAGCGTGGGGCGGCCCATCGGCTGATCGGGGTAGGCGGTCTCCTGGAAGTGGTCGAACACGATGTCGTCCGGCGTATCGTTCGCCTGGCCGATCTCCTGCAGAATCACGCCGCGCTCCCGTTCCAGCTCCTCCGGGGCGAAGGTGCTGTGGGTCAGGATGTCGCCGATGATGTCGGCGCCGAGGGCGAGATCCTCCTTCAGCAGCTTGACGTAGTACGCCGTCTGCTCGCGGGCGGTGTAGGCGTTGATGTGGCCGCCCACGTCCTCCACCGCCTCGGCGATGGCGGCGGCGGACCGGCGCTCGGTTCCCTTGAACGCCATGTGCTCCAGGAAGTGGCTGGCGCCGTTCTCCGCCGCCGTCTCGTCCCGCGTGCCGGCGTCCACGTAGGCGCCAAGCGAGACCGTCTCGACCCGGTCCATCTGCTCGGTCACGACCACGAGGCCGGAAGGGAGGGTGGAGACACGAACAGTCATGCGGCGTTCCTGTATGCGAAGGCGCGCACCTGCGCCTCGACCGCGTCGAGGCTGTTGGGTGCCGCAGTGAAGCGTTCCGGACGGTCATATAGGTCGGCCAGGTGCTTTGGCAGCGCCGGGCGGCGGCCGATGGCGCGCTCCATCACGTCCGGGAACTTGGCCGGGTGCGCGGTGGCGGCGGCGACGGTGGGCAGGTGGCGGCACGGCAGCGCCCGGGCGGCGGCGACCCCGATGGCGGTGTGCGGGTCCGCCGCGTAGCCGCACTGGGCATCGAGCCGGCGGATCTCGGCCAGGGTACCCTCGTCGTCCAGCCGGAAGCTGTGCAGCACCGTCTTGGCCCGGCGCCATGCGGCGTCCGGCACCGCCATGCGGCCGGCTGCGCGGAATCCGGTCATGGTGGCCGCGGTGGCCGCCGGGTCACGGTCCAGCAGCTCGAACAGCAGCCGCTCGAAGTTGGAGCTGACCTGGATGTCCATGGAAGGGGACAGGCTCGGCTCCACGGCGGCGATGCTCATGTCGTTGCCCGCGAGGAAGCGGTGCAGGATGTCGTTGCGGTTGCTCGCGACGACCAGGCGGGCGACCGGCAGGCCCATGCGCCGGGCAGCCCAGGCGGACAGCACGTTGCCGAAGTTGCCGGTGGGGATGCTGAACGCCACCTCCCGCTCCGGCGCGCCGAGGGCGAGGGCGGCGGCGAAGTAGTACGGGATCTGCGCCGCGATCCGCGCCCAGTTGATGGAGTTCACCGCGGACAGCCGCAGGTCCCGGCGGAACGGCGCGTCCGCGAACATCGCCTTCACCAGGTCCTGGCAGTCGTCGAACGTGCCGTCCACCGCGATGTTGGCGACGTTGGGCGCGCGCACGGTGGTCATCTGCCGCCGCTGCACGGTGCTGGTGCGGCCCTGCGGGTGCAGCATGGCGATATCCACCCGGGCGCGGTCCCGGCATGCCTCGATCGCGGCGGAGCCGGTGTCCCCGCTGGTGGCGCCCACGATGGTCACGCGCTCGCCCCGTTCGGCCAGCACGTGGTCGAACAAGCGGCCGAGCACCTGCATGGCCATGTCCTTGAACGCCAGGGTCGGGCCATGGAACAGCTCGAGCGACCACAGGCTGGCATCCAGTTGCACCAAGGGCGCCACCGCCGGATGGGCGAAGCCGGCGTAGGCGTCGCGGCACATGGCGGCCAGCGTCGCGGCCGGGACGGCGTTGCCCACGAAGGGCTGCATCACGCGGGCGGCCAACTCGGCGTAGGGCAGGCCGCGCAGGGCGCGCAGGTCGGCATGGGACCAGGCGGGCCAGGTTTCGGGCACGAACAGCCCGCCATCCTCCGCCAGCCCGGCCAGCAGAACGCCGGCGAAGTCGCGCGCCGGGGCTTGCCCACGGGTGGAAACGTATCGCATCCCCTTACAGTAAGGGCAGATTGGCGCGTAGGCGAGAGGAATGCGAATGGTGCGGATCGGGGATGGCGACATGCTGGGGGTGATCGACGTCCAGCCCACCTTCATGCCCGGCGGCGAACTGCCGGTGCCGGACGGCGAGGCCGTGGTGCCCCTGATCAACGCGCTGCTGCCCCGCTTCGCCGGCGCCTTCGCCACGCAGGACTGGCACCCGCCGGGTCACTCGTCCTTCGCCAGCGCGCACGAGGGCCGGGCGCCGTTCGACGTCATGCAGATGCCCTACGGGCCGCAGACGCTGTGGCCGGACCATGCGTTGCAGGACACACCCGGGGCGGCGCTGCATCCGGGGCTGGACACGCGGCGGGTCGAACTGGTGCTGCGGAAGGGGTTCCGGCCGGGGATCGACAGCTACTCGGCGTTCCGGGACAACGACGGCGTGACGGAGACCGGGCTGGAGGCGTGGCTGCGGGCGCGGGGGGTGCGGCGGCTGTTCCTGGCCGGGCTGGCGCTGGACTACTGCGTCGGCTGGTCGGCGGCGGACGCGGCGGCGCTGGGGTTCGAGGTCACGGTGGTGGCCGATTGCTGCCGCGGCCTCGGGCCGGCCGATACCGCCACCGAGCGGCTGTTGAAGGCCGGAGTCACGGTCGCAACGGCCGGCGAACTCGCCGCCTCCGGGTGATCCCGGGTGATCAGGTGTCGATATTGGCCTTGTGCTTGCGGCCAAGCTCGACGAAGCCGCCCTTGATCCGCTCCAGTTCCTTGCTGTCCAGTTCCTCCAGGTCCAGCAGCGCCAGCCGTGCGCCCTGCGTCACCCGGATCAGTTCGTCCAGCTTGGTCTGCATCGCGTCCGTGTCGCGGTTCTGGGTGTTCTGGATCAGGAACACCATCAGGAAGGTGACGATGGTGGTGCCCGTGTTGATCACGAGCTGCCAGGTGTCGGTGAAGCCGAAGATCGGCCCGCTGATTGCCCAGACCACGACCAGCGCCACCGAAACGATGAACGTCAGCGGCCGGCCGGCGCCGCGCGCAACCCTCTGGGCGATCTTGTCGAAGCTCATCGGCCGAACCTTCCCGCGAAGCGCCGTGAACGCCTCGGCCACCCCAAGGTTCAAGCCGGGTGATGGCCGCTGACCTCGGCGCCTGCCGCGCGCGGCAGGCGGAGGAACGAGGGCAGGCCGGCCAGCATCAGGACGGCAACGGCCGCGAACACCAAGTGGAAGTCCGCCAGCACCGGCGGCCCGCCATGGCGCTGCGCCACCAGGTGCAGCCCGGCGGCCCCCACCGCCACGCCCATGCCGAGCGCCATCTGCTGCGCCACGCTGGCCAGGGTGGACGCGTCGCTCATGCGCGCGGGCGGCACGTCCACGAAGGCGAGGGTGTTGAGCACGGTGAACTGCATCGACCGGGCCAGCCCGCCCGCGAACAGCACCGCGACCAGGACCGGCACCGGCGTCGCGGGGTACAGGGCCGCGCAGGCGGCGAAGGACACGCTTCCCAGCAGTCCGGTGCCCACCGCGGTGGTGCGGAACCCCCAGCGGCGCATGACGGCGGTGGTGAACGGCTTCATGCCGATGTTGCCCAGGAACGTTGCCAGCATCAGCATCCCCGAGTGGAACGCATCCAGCCCGAAACTGACCTGGAACAGCAGCGGCAGCAGGAACGGCGCCGCGTTGATGGTCACGCGGAACACCGATCCGCCCGCCACCACCGCGGCGAAGGTCGGCACGGCCAGCATCGACAGGTTCAGTAGCGGGAAGCGCGTCCGCCGCGCGTGACGCACCGCCACCGCGCCAAGGGCCGCGCCGCCGAGCAGCAGCGCTGGCGCGGCCCAGGCCGGCCCGGCGCCGCTTCCCAGTTCGAACCCCTCCATCAGCGAGGCCAGCGACAGCCCGCTCAGGGCGAAGCCGCGCCCGTCGAACGGCCGGCGGTCGCCTTCCCGCGCGTTGGGCATCAGGGTCCAGGCCGCGGCCATCGCCGCCAGCCCGAACGGCACGTTGAGGAAGAAAATCCAGCGCCAGGACGCGTAGGTGGTCAGCAGCCCGCCGACCGGCGGCCCCAGCACCGGCGCCGCCAGCGCGGGCCAGGTCAGCAGCGCGATGGCGCCCACCAGCGCCGATTTCTCCGTCGTGCGCAGCACCGCCAGCCGGCCGACCGGCACCATCATGGCGCCACCCAGCCCTTGCAGCACCCGCGCGGCAACGAACGGCCACAGCCCGCCGCACAGCCCGCACAGCATGGACGCGCCGGTGAACACGGCGATGGCGGCGGCGAACACGTCCCGCGTGCCGTAGCGGTCCGCCACCCAGCCGCTGACGGGAATGAACACCGCCAAGGTCAGCAGGTAGGCGCTGATGCCGACGGAAAGCGCCACGGCCGGCCGGCCGAAATCGCGCGCCATCGCGGGCAGCGCGGTGGCGATCACCGTGCCGTCCAGGTACTCCATGAAGAACGCCCCGGCCACGATCAGCGCCACCAGCCGGGCGCGGGCCGGGTTCACGCGGACGCTCGCCGCCAGGGGCCGGGCGTCGGTAGCCCGGTCACGGGAACAACGCCGCCTCCGCTTCCCGCACCACCTCCGCCAGAGCGCCCGGCGTGAAGGGGGAAACGAGGCCCGCCCCGCGCACCAGTTCGCCGAACGGCGCCGAGCCGCCGCGGCCGCACAGCGCCACGTAGGCTTCCAGCGCGCCCGCGTAATCCCGTCGCGAGCGGACCCAGAGCTGCATCGCGCAGCACAGCGCCAGCGTGTAGTCGATGTAGTAGAACGGCGCGGTGTAGATGTGCGGCTTGGCCTGCCACCGCCCGCCCTTCGCCGGGTAGGCCAGGTCCCCGTAATCGGTCCACGGCATGTAGCGCCGCTCCAGCGCCTGCCACATCGCGTGCCGCTCCGCCGGGGTCGCGCCGGGGTTGGCGTACACCTCGTGCTGGAAATGGTCCACGCACACGCCGTACGGCAGGAAGGCGAGCGAGGTGATGAGGTGCATGCGGCGGAACCGCTCCGCTTCCGCCTCGCCGACCAGCTTGCCCACGCCCGGCAAGGTCAGGAACTCCAGGCCCATGGAGTTGATCTCCGCCGCTTCCATGGTCGGCCACAGGTAGTCGATGCCGGGCTGGAAGCGGCTTTCCCAGTTCTGGAAGGCATGGCCCATCTCGTGGGTGAACACCCCCACGTCGCCGTGGGTGCCGTTGAAGTTGGCGAAGATGAACGGCACGCCGGCCGTCGGGAACGAGGTGCAGAACCCACCCCCCGCCTTGCCGGGCCGGTTCTTGAGGTCCAGGAACCCGCCTTCCCGCATCAGCGCGTAGAACCGGCCCAGCCGGGGGTCCCCCAGCTTGGCGTCCATGCCGTCGAACATGCCTTGCGCCTGCGCCACCAGGAAGTCGTGGTCGCCGGCCGGCCTGGGGTTGCCGGCCGGGTCCACCAGCGCCTCGTCCCAGAAGCGCAGCCTGTCCCAGCCATGCTCCTGCCGCCGCGCTTCCAGCAGCCGGGCGACCAGGGGGACGACATGGGCCGCCACCTCGTCGCGGTAGCGCGCGACGTCCTCCGGGCCGTAATCCACCCGGCGCATGCGGCGGTAGCCGAGCGGGGTGTAGTCCGGGTAGCCCAGCGCCGCCGCCATGCCGTGCCGCAAGCGGACCAACTCGTCGTAAAGCCGGTCCAACTGCTCCCCGTTGGCGGCGAAGAACGCCCAGCGCGCCGCTTCCGCCCGGTGCCGCGTTTCGCGGTCGGCGGCTTCGGCGTACGGGCCGAGCCCGGCCAGGTTCAGCTCCGTCCCGTCCAGGGTGATGGTGGCGCCGGCGAGCAGGGCCGTGTAGCGCGCGCGCAGGCGGCCTTCCTCCTCCAGCGCGGCCGAGATCGCCGGGTCGAAGGTGGTGACGTCGGTTTCCCACAGCCGCAGCGCGTGGGCGCCGGCCAACGCTTCCGCGCCCGGCGTCGCGAGCAGGCGGCGCTTCATCTCCACCTCGTGCCCGGTGACCGCCGGCGCCAACGCGTCGGCGTACTCCCGCGCCGCTTTGGCCGCGGCGTCGTTCGTGTCCTGGGCGTACCGCAGGTGGACCAGGGCGCTCCAGCTATCGACCTGCCGGCGCAGCGCGTCCCACTCGGCCAGGGCGCCCGCGAGGTCGGAGGCGAGCCGGGCTTCCAGGGCCGCATAGGCGGCGGCCAAGGTTTCCCGTGTCGGGGTTTCCGCCGTGATGTCCGCGAAGCGGATCGGGCGCGCCGGGTCGGAAACGATGGTGTCGGGCATGGACGCATGCCACGCCACGCGGTCACGGGATGTCAAGCCGGCGAAGCGGGAGGCGGGCGGGAAGATACTTTATCCAATAACGGCCATGCTAGATGAGTGCCATCTTTTGGTCGTCAACCCGCGAAGCCTCCCGTATAAAGCGGGTGCAAGAAGGATTTGTGACCATGTCCGGCTACGACGCGCTTTGGCTCGACAACCAGCTCTGCTTCGCGCTCTACGCCGCGACCAACGCCATCACCCGCAGCTACCGCGGCGTTCTGGGTCCGCTTGGGCTGACCTATCCGCAGTACCTGGTCCTGGCGAAGCTGCTGGAAAAGCCGAGCATGACGTCCGGCGAGCTGGCGCGCGCGTTGCGGCTGGATGCGGGCACGCTGACCCCGATGCTGAAGCGTCTGGCCTCGGCCGGCCTGATCGAGCGGAGGCGCCGGATCGAGGACGAGCGCGTGATCGACAACCAGTTGACCGCGCAGGCGCTCGGGATGCGCGACGACCTGTTGCGGGCGCAGGAGCTCGTGGTCTGCCGCACCGGCCTGGACCCGGAGCAGATTGCGCATCTGCGGGAAGGCCTGCGGAACTTGGCCGGAGCGCTGTGTGCCGTCCCCGAGGAGGTGAACGAGCCGGCCTGACCGTCTGGCGCCGCGTGGAGACCAGCCTATGTGGGGACGCGCGTGCTCATGGTGGGCCAGGTGAGGTTTGTTATGCGGTTTGGACAGGTCGTGCTGTGCGTCGCGGTCTTCGCCGGGGGATTGCCGGAGGCCCGTGCGGCCGACCAGCCGCCGTTGCCGGCCGACTTGTCGGCCGCGCTGACCCAGCCGGAGCACCGCGCCGCCCTGTTGCAGGCCGCCCACGCGGTGGACCCCCCGGGCGCGCCGGCTTGCCCGGGCGCGAACTACGTCGCCACCGGGGAGGTCGGCCTGCTGTCGCCGCTGCAAACGGACAGCAGCGGCAAGGTCACTGCCGGAGCCTGGAAGGAGACGGTCCGCGAAACCGGGTGCGGCGCGGAGCGGCTGCTGAACGCGGTCACGGCCGTCGGCCCGGACGGCGCGTTGCAGACCCGCCCCATGCTGCCCGGCACCACCATCACTGACCCGCAGCTTCAGCAGGACAGCGTGCGGTATGCCGCGGGCGGGATAGGCGCCATGCCGCCCGGCTGCCAGCAGGGCGGCATCGTGAACACCCGCTACGTGGGGCTGGACGGGCAGCCGCCGGGCACGAGGCCCGCCCCCGGCAGCCAGCCACGCCCCTGGACGGAGATCTGGTCCCTGCAAGCCTGCGCCAAGCACGCCGAGGTCGAGATGCACTTCGCCCCCGATGCCAGCGGGACCGAGGTCCGGGCCACGCCCGTCAAGCAGTGAGGCCGCCCTCCGACCATTTCGACGGCGAGCGTTTCTTCAACCCCGGCCCGTCCCGTGACAGGCACGGCGTCGGCGCCCTGCTGCGCTGGCGGCTCGGCGGATCACGCGTGGCCTGGCCCGTGCCGCCGCCCGGCCCGGGCTTCCCGCCGCCCCCCGCCAGCGTGGACGGGGGCCACGCGGCGGTGACCTTCATCGGCCACTCGACCTTCCTGATCCGGCTGCCCGGCGCGGTCGTGCTGACGGACCCCGTGTGGAGCGACCGGTGCTCCCCCGTCGCCTGGGCCGGCCCGCGCCGCGCCCGGCCGCCCGGCGTGGCGCTGGACGCGCTGCCTCCGGTGGATGCCGTGCTGGTGTCGCACAACCATTACGATCACATGGACCTGCCGTCGCTGCGCCGCCTGGCCGCCCGGGGAACGCGGCACGCGATCACGGCCGCCGGCAACGCTCCCATCCTGCACGCCGCCGGGTTCGCCCGGGTGGACGAACTGGACTGGTGGGATGCGGCGGAAGCCGGCCCGCTGCGGGTGACCGCCACGCCGGCGCGGCATTTCTCGCGGCGCGGCGTTTCGGACATGAACCGCACGCTGTGGGCCGGGTTCGACGTGCGAGGCCCGGATGGCGCCGTGCTGTTCGCGGGCGATTCCGGCACCGGGCCGCATTGGGCGGAGATCCGGGAGCGGCTCGGGCCACCCGGCCTGGCTTTGCTGCCGATCGGCGCCTACGAGCCGCGCTGGATGATGGCGCCGGTGCACATGAACCCGGCGGAGGCGATGCAGGCGCACCGCGATCTGGGCGCGCGGCAGTCGGTGGGCATGCATTTCGGCACGTTCCAACTGACGGACGAGGCGATCGACGCGCCGGTGGAGGCGCTGGCGGCCACGGGGGAAGGGGCTTTCACCACGCTCGGCTTCGGGGAAACGCGGGTGTTCGGCTTGCAAGGTTGAGCGTGCCGGAGGCTCACTCAGGCCGGTTCTCGATCTCTATGCCCGACAACCACGGGCCTAGCTAGCAACGCCATGTCACGTAAGTACTTCGACTCAGGTCGGTGGAGACGCGCACTAGAGTTGATTGAGGATTATTTTATTGGATAACTTGCGTGACGAAACCAGCCTTGGGCGTTGCCGAGTGTGACGGTCGCGATATGCTTCGAGGATAGTGCGATCGAGTGCTCCGCAGGTGCGCGTTGCCGTAGTGCGCAAGTGGGTTTTCAGCTTGGACCAGGCAAGTTCGAAGGGGTTCATGTCTGGTGAGTAGGCAGGCAGGCACCGATAGATGATTCTGGCACGATCCAACGCACGGCGCACAACGGCGGCCTTGTGAGTAGCCAAGTTGTCTATGACCCATGACCACGACTGCGTCGGGCCGCGTGCGCAAGGCTGGGACGAGCACCTGTGTGACGAAAGCTGGTAACACCGCCGTACTGGTCGCTCCCGTGATCGTCATGGCGGCACAGATGCCGTTTAAGGCCGGTGCGCCGATCAAGGTCAGTCGCCGCCACTGCCCGTCCGGCACTTCGTACTAATTAAGTGTTTGAGAAGCCAGATCAGGCATAGTTTCCTGAAAAGCTCCTACTAATTTGCGGAACGTCTCACCCTTTCTCGCTTCAGTTAGCAAAAAGGACACTGTAACCAGCCCATCAGGAATAGTGACAATGCATCGAATTTTGTCTTTACGTTCGTACTCTTCGTAAGCTCGTCCAAGATGCGACCTGTTTGTTCTTCCTACTAATTGGAAATCATAGTTATTTGCAAACTTATCCATCTCCTCCCAAAAGGCGCCTATATCTTGCTGTTGTATCTTCCCTTTAAATCTGTAAACTTCACCAGGTTGCACCGACACAAAAATTCTGAGTGGGCTTGCAAGAACTAGGTATAGTGGTAGGCTGGTTGTTAAAACCCAGATCAGCAAAATTCCAGCCAATAGCGCCAGTAGAGAATAAGATACGGACCGTATCACTGTCATAGAATGCTCCTTATAGTGGCATCTGAGGGTTTGAAAGCACGAACACACTGGTTGGAATTTGGGTTCCAGGAATTGGATGCTGGATGCGACCGGCCAGAATAGCCGCCCGTCCCGCGGAACTGCTCGACCCAGCCCGGCACGTCCGTGACGCTGTACAACAGCCTAGAGCGTTACCGTATCGATTTGGGTCATAGCCTGCATGCCTGAGATAGTTGGCG
>CAXTLC010000030.1:49259-51860 GCA_964245075.1 uncultured Acetobacteraceae bacterium | reverse complement strand
AGACGTAAGCCTGCCGCAGCTATATTGCGTCGCAATATGCCATATGACACTCTCCTATAGTACGAAGGTGAGTGAATAAGGAAGCGTTGTGGCACGCAATCAAAAGCTCGATCTGGCACGTTCGCCTCTTCATTGCGTCATCGATACTTTCGATGATGGCCTTATTGTTGGATGGGCTCACGATCCACGTTGGACGTCACAGGCGGCCCGGTTCTACGTGGTCGTAGACGGGGAACAGACCAATGAAGTCATTTGCGACGGAATCCGGCACGACGTCGCTCAAGCTGGCCTGACAAGCGCAGTCGTAGGCTACAGCTTCAAAGTACCCCACCGTCTTCTCGACGGACGACCTCACCAAATAAGTTTTCGCGATGTTCGTCGCCAACCCGTCACCCTGCACGTGAACGGCAACGCACTCGATACTTTTGAATTCACCTGTACGATCAACCCAGTCGTTCACAGCCACGTGGATGGTCTGCGCGGAGGCGGCCTGGAGGGCTGGGTGCTCCGCACGAACTATGAATCAGGCAGCCTTGAAGGCGATTGCGTCATCCGGGTGGCTTGTGACGGCATTACAGTTGGCCACACTAGGGCAAATCGGGTCCGCACTGATGTGGCACGGTTGCTTAGCGCTCCTGCCTACTGTGGTTTTCGTTTCAAGCTTCCTACTTCACTGCGGCGCGGCCGAGAACAGACATTTCAGTTTTTCCTCATGCCTGACAACTACGAACTCAACCAGAGCCCAGTAAAAGTCAGCCTGGTATCGGATGAAACTGAGGCGCAGTTGTTGTCGTTGTCGGATACAATCAGCCGGATGTATTCTGAATTCGGTCAGCTCCGCCGCAAGTTTCGCGAGGTGCTGCCGGATCACACTTACACTCTAGCCGATTATAGCGAGTGGTACCCTCTTTACTCAGCCGCGCTTCGTAAACGAGTGCTGAACGAGCGTTCCCCAACGGCGAAAACGCCTTTGATCAGCATCGTCTGTCCCGTTTATCGGCCGCAGCTCGTTGAGTTCCGAGCTGCCGTCGAGTCGGTCATCAAGCAGACTTACGAGAACTGGGAACTGATCCTGGTTGATGACGGCAGCAAAGATGCCGATTTAAGTGCCTGCATGACCGAGTTGGCTGGCAGCGACCAACGCATAAGGTCGCATGTTCTAGCCAAGAATAGCGGTATCAGCCGATCAACGAACGCCGCTCTAGAGCAGGCCACGGGTGATTGGGTCGCCTTTTTTGATCATGACGATCTTCTTGCAGACGTCGCCCTTGAGGTGATGCTCCGGGCCGCAGAAGCGACAGGCGCGAAAGTCCTGTACTCGGACGAAGACAAAGTGGACGCATCGGGCTACTTCACCGTGCCTGCCTTCAAGCCCGACTGGAATCATCGTCTTATGCTGGGCGTAAACTACGCCTGCCATCTTCTGTTTGTATCCAGGCAAACGCTGAATGAAGCTGGCCCATTGAATAGCAAGTACAATGGTGCGCAAGATCACGACCTGATCTTACGTTTGTCCGAGCGCGTCACGCCAGACGAGATTTTCCATGTTCCCGAGATTCTCTATCACTGGCGTATAACGGCCAACTCAACTGCCTGGGACATCGGCGCAAAGCCATATGCCATCGCGTCCGGCATCGCTTGCGTACAGGATCACCTAAAGCGACTTGGGCGACCCGCTACCGTCACCAACATCAAGGACAGCACGCTCTACCATCAGGATTGGCAGACCAACCAGGCACCGGAGGTCGAGATTGTCATCCCATTCAAGGACGAGATCCCAACAACCCGGCGCTCTGTCGAAGCCGTGCTGAAAACCCGTTACGCCAATTTTCGCGTCACGTTGGTTGATAACTGGTCAACCAGCGCCGAAGCGGCGGAGTTCTGCAAAGAGATGTCGCGGGTGCGCAAAGTGCGCGTCATCCACGTCGAGGAGCCATTCAACTACTCGAGGCTCAACAACCTGGCCGCTAAATCCTCGACGGCCGAGTTCCTGTTCTTGATGAACAATGACCTGTTTCCCAGTGACCCAAAATGGCTGCAAACATGCGTCGCGGAGGCAGTAATGGACCCGAACGTCGCCATTGTTGGCGGCAAATTCCTCTATCCATCGGGCAAAGTGCAGCATGCCGGTGTCATCTTGGGGCTCGGCGGCGTGGCCGGGCACGTCGGAGTTGGTTTTCCGATCGATGACTACGGTTTCGGCGGTCGTCTCCTGTTTGCCCAGGAATATTCTGGCGTCACAGGGGCGGGCATGCTGGTCCGCCGTTCCGTGTTCGACGCCGTGGGCGGCCTGGACGAAGTCAACCTGGCGATCGCGTTCAACGATGTCGACCTCTGCATGAAAGTTCGTGAAGCTGGTTACAAGATCATCTGGACTCCGGACTTCCTTGCCGAGCACCACGAGTCGCTGAGTCGCGGAGACGATCTCCGACCCACCCAGGAAGCCCGCTTCTTTCATGAGCTTGAGTTCATGAAGGAACGGTGGGGCTCCAAGCTGTCGTTCGACCCGTTCTATAACAAGAATTTTAGCTTGGAAGGGGCACCTTACACGGAGCTGGTGCAGCCTGAGGAAGCCGCGGCACGGGACTGGACCAAACTCGC
>CAXTLC010000030.1:0-49159 GCA_964245075.1 uncultured Acetobacteraceae bacterium | reverse complement strand
CTTCTCGGCGCCTGTCATCCGTCGTAGTGCACGCGCAGCACGACGAACCATGGGTATCGCGTATCCACCACGCCGGCCGCCGGATCTGCCAGCCGGCCGGAAGGCGTGGTTGGGACATGCTTTTCCGTCACGCTGTCGTCCACGTTTCCCCCAATGACGGTGAGCTCTCCGGCGGCCGTGGCCACCACGAAATCGCAATGGCCGGGGAAGGAACCAGTCGGCAGGTCGTCGTAGGTGAGCGAGCGACTGGCGCCCCGACCCAGGCAGATGACGTCGCCGGGCTGCGGCGCGTACTGGTCCGGCCGTTCCGCCGTGACCACCCAGTTGCCCTCGCCGTCCACCTGCCGCCGGGCGGCGTTGATGTACTCGGCGTGGGCCGGCGCGTAGGGGAACCGGTCCTGGGCGCCGGCAAGACGGAAGATGTAGGAGATGAACGCCGCCGACCATGGATAGTGGCTGTCCTGCGAGGCCGGGAACTCCATGCCATTGCCGTTGTGCTTACCCGTCCAGTAGGCGGTGACGTTGGCGCTGTCCTGGCTCAGCCACCAATACTCGCCCACCCGTTCCCACAGCCCCGGATAGCGTTCCGGCTTGCTGTCGGGCGGGTTCGGCGGCCGGGTGCCGGGCGGGTCGTCGTCCACCGGCGCGCCCCACAGGCGCCATTCCCGCAAGGCGATGCCGATCGCGTCCGCCCGGGTGAACGGCGCGTAGCCAAGGCGGGAAAACGGCGGCACCTGCCCGTAGCCGGCGGAAGGAACAATGGGCGCAGTCGGTGTCTCAGCCGTTGCGCGGGCGGGCGGGCCGTTGGAGCAGGCAGCGAGGCAGGTTGCGGCCAGCAGGACCACGGGTGCATGGCGCATCGGAGAAGGAACTCAGGCGTACTCGGGGAATAGGGCGGCAAGGCCGTCGGCGGTGGCTTCGCAGCGGCCGCGCTCGGTCACGATGCCGGTCACCAGCCGCGCCGGAGTCACATCGAAGGCGGGGTTGGCCGCCGGGCTGCCGCTGGGCACGGTGCGAACCGTCACCACCTCGCCATCCAGCCCGCGGCCCGTGACCGTTGTCACCTCGCTCGCCTCGCGCTGCTCGATCTCGATCTCGGCTAGGCCGTCCGACACGGCCCAGTCGATGGTGGAGGAGGGGCAGGCGACCCAGAACGGCACGCCAGTGTCCCTCGCGGCCAGCGCCTTGAGGTAGGTGCCGATCTTGTTGGCCACGTCCCCGATGCGGGTCACCCGGTCGGTGCCGACGATGACCAGATCCACCTCGCCGCGCTGCATCAGGTGGCCGCCGGCATTGTCGGCGATCACGGTGTGCGGCACGCCGTGGCGACCGAGTTCCCAGGCGGTAAGGAAAGCGCCCTGGTTGCGGGGCCGGGTCTCGTCCACCCACACCTGCACCGGCACGCGGTCCTCGTGCGCGGCATAGATGGGGGCCAGGGCAGTGCCCCAGTCCACCGTCGCGAGCCACCCGGCGTTGCAATGGGTCAGCACGCGGACCGCCCGGCCCGTGCGCTCGTGCACGTCGCGCAGCAGCCCGGCGCCATGCTGGCCGATCGCCATGTTCTGCGCCACATCCTCGTCCGCGATCAGCCCGGCTTCCTGGTATGCCACCCGGGTGCGCTCGCCACTGGCGGTGTTGCGGAGCCGGGTCAGCATGCGGCTGGTGGCCCAGCGCAGGTTGACTGCCGTGGGGCGGGTGGCGGCCAGCAACTCCGCGGCACGCTCCATCGCCGGAGTCGAGGGGTCAGCCCGCACAGCGAGGGCCATTCCATAGGCCGCGACCGCGCCGATCAGCGGGGCGCCGCGCACCTGCATGGTGCGGATCGCGTGCGCCGCCTCCGCAACTGTGGTCAGGCGCAGGAAGTCGAGCGACCACGGCAGCTTGGTCTGGTCGATGATGCGGACCGACCAGCCGTCTGACGCTTCCAACCAGACGCAGCGGAACGGCGTGCCGTCGATTTTCATGTCAGATCCGCTGGTGCATGACGCACACGAGGGTGAACAACCGGCGTGCAGTCTCGAAGTCGATCGTGATCTTGCCGTCCAGCCGTTCCACCATCAGCGCGGCGCCCTCGTTGTGCAGGCCGCGGCGGCCCATGTCGATGGCTTCCATGCGCTCCGCACGGCCTTCCTCGATGGCGAGGACGTGGCTGTCCACCAGCATCTGGTAATCCTTGATCAACCCGCGAAACGGGCCGAGCGCCAGCACCACGGCCTGTAGCGGCGCATCGTCCGCGCCACGAACGTCGAAGACCAGCCGGCCTTCCTGGACCGACAGATGCAGCACGTACGGGCCGGAATGGCGGGCGAGAACGAAATGGTTGTCCGCCGCCAGGTCTTCCGTTGCCTGGGCACGGTCGGCTTCCTGGATGGGCGAGAGCCGGGTCAGCGCCTCGCCATCCAGCACGACGCGCTCGATCCGGTCGCAGGACGCGGTTTGCGAACCGCTCACTCTTCGGCCGGCTTCATCATGTCGAGCTTCAGCATCAGACCGAGCGTGGCGCCCTTCACCGGGCGCAGCAGCAGCATGGACAGGAGCACCGTCGCGGGCAGCCAGATCGCGCCCTGCACCCAGAATGGCGGGTCATAGGCCAGGTAAACCTCGTACATCAGCCCCACCACGACGTGGGCGACGATGAACACGGTGAAGTAGGGCGGCGCGTCGTCCGCCCGCAGTTGCCCGAGGGGGGCGCCGCAAGCGACGCACTGGGGCACGACGCGGAGGTAGCCGTTGAACGCGTGCGTCTGGCCGCAAGCCGGGCACAAGCCGCGCGCGCCACGGGACATCGCGGTCAGCATCGGCGGCACCGGCCAAGGCGGCTGCTCCGGCAAACGGTCCGGCTGCCAGCGGGTGGGGGCGTTGGTGTCTGGCATGACGTCAACCTCGAGCGGCAGTGCGATGACGGAAGATAATGCATCCTGTGCCCGATTGCGACCAACACCCGTCAAGCAGGCCGCCGGCGCGGCGCAAATCCATCAAGCGGGCCGCCGGCGCGGCACAAATCCATCAAGCGGGCCGCCGGCGCGGCGCAAATCCATCAAGCGGGCCGCCGGCGCGGCACAAATCCATCAAGCGGGCCGCCGGCGCGGCACAAATCCATCAAGCAGGCCGCTGGCGCGGCACAAACCCGTCAAGCGGGCCGCTGGCGCGGCACAATCAGCCCGACTGGCACCGTCAGCACCGCGACAGCCATCCCCACCAGGAACACGCCATGCAGCGCACCCGCCAGCACGGGAAGCAGGCGTGACAACTCCGCGCCGGGAAGCGCTGCACGCCCTGCCGGGTCCATCAGCGTTCGCAAGGCGTGGTGCGCGCCGGGGCCGCCGGCCGCCAGCCCGGCGTTCAGCACGCCGCCGAACACCGCGGACCCGACCGCCTGTCCGATCAGGCGCGAGAAGTAGAACAGCGAGGTGGCCCGGCCCCTGTCTTCCCGCGCCACGCCCGACTGCACCGCGACGGTGAACACCAGGCTGGTGACGCCAAGCCCAACCCCCAGCGGCACGCAGGCGGCCAGGAGCATGGGGAGCCCGCCCGGCAACAGCAGCCCGGCCATTCCGGTGATGATGCCAGCCGCCCCGGCCAGCGCCACCGGCCGCATTGGCAGGCGGGACAGCACGCGGCCGAGCAGCATGGCGGCGACCGTCCAACTGACGGTCATCGCGCCCAGGACCACCCCGGCCATGATCGCCGGCCGTCCCAGCACGCCCTGCACGGCGGGCGGCAGAAAGGCGCTCGTGCCGAGAACCAGCGCGCCGCACAGCAGGCCAGACGCGTTGGCGGCGAAGATCACCGGACGGCGCAGCAGGTGCGCGGCCAGCATCGGTTCCGCCGCCCTGCGCTCCCGCAGCGCGAACAGCGCCAGGCAGGCGCAAGCTCCCCCGCACAACAGCAGCAGCGGCATGGCGCCGAGCGTGGTCCACTGGATCAGCGCCGCCATGCCCGCGCCAATCCCGGCGGCCAGCAACGCGGCCCCGGCCGCGTCGATGCGGCCGGCCGGGCGGTGCGCCGCCGGTTCCTTGAGGTTGCGGGCCACCAGCGTCACCGTGAGGGCGCCGATCGGCAGGTTGAGCCAGAACACGAATGGCCACCCCACCGTGGCGACGCAAAGCGACCCGAGCAGCGGCCCGGCGATCGCCGAGATGCCCCACACGCCGGACACGTAGCTGAGCATCCGCGGCCGCTCCTCCGCCGTGGACAGGTCAGACAGGATGACGGTGGAGATCGGCACCAGCCCGCCGCCGCCCAATCCCTGTATGGCGCGGAAGACGATCAGGGACGGCATCGACCAGGCCAGCCCGCACAGCAGCGATCCCAGCAGGAACAGCCCGGTGCTGCCCAGGTAAACCGCCCGGCGGCCGTACAGGTCCGCCAGGCGGCCATAGATCGGCGTCGTCACGGCTTGGCTCAGCAGGTAGATGCCGAACGCCCAGGTGAACAGGTCGAACCCGCCGAGCCGGCCCACGATGGTCGGCATCGCCGTGCTGATGATGGTGATCTCGGACGCGGCCATGAAGGTGGAGATCAGCATCGCCGCGACGACCGTGCTGCGGCCTTTGGCGGTGGCCGTAGGGTTTGTCAGGCGGGGCATCGCGTCCATTGGCATCCTCGTGCGGCGGCACCCGCTATACCGGCAATCGCGAACGGCCGGCCATGCCGGCGAGTGGAAGCAGCCCTGCCTGCGCGCGAGGCCAGCCGTTGGCGGCGAGCTGCCAAGGACCACGCTCGCCCAATCGTTCGTTACTGGTTTGATTGACTGTTTTTACGACTCTGGACTAAAATACTCACAGGATGGGCGAATTCTTATGAAATGACACAAATCGCCCTGGAATTGCCGGTGACCACGAAGCTTGCCAAGCTTGCCGCCCTGCTAGGCTGGTGGACTGCCAGGCCCCGCCCGCGCGACCTCGCGATCGCTTTGTTGCTGGCGCTCCCCGTGCCGCTGGTGATGGCGCTCTCGCCGGACGTCGTCATGAACTACACGTTTCACGACGTGTTCATCCCGTTGGACGCGGCTTGGCGGATCTTGCAGGGGCAGTGGCCGCATACCGATGTGTACAGCCCGCTGGGGCTGGCCTACTTCTGGATGCATGGCGCAGCCGCCTGGCTGGGCGGCATGGATGGCCGCGTCGTCGTATGGGCCAACTTCGTGGCGCTGCCGTTCGTCCTCGTTCCCGCCCTGGTCGTTGGCTGGCGGCGGCTGAATGTGTTTTCCTGCATCGCCCTCGTGTTGCTGGTGACCATGCTGGTCACGTCCCCGGTCTTCATCGACGGGCCTGCGCGGGTCATCGCCCATCTGGCCAACTACAACCGGATCGGGGACGCAGCTTGCGCCGTTGTCTGCGTCTGGGCCTTGTGCCCGCCCAGCGCCGGGCCGCGCCGCCAGGGCACGGCGGAGGCGCTCCTGGTCGGTCTCCTGCTGCTGATCCTGCTTTACCTGAAGGTCACGTTCTTCGCGCTGGCGCTGCTGACGGCCGGAGCCGGATGCTGCCTGGCCGGTGGGTCCTGGCGGGCGACGGCCATTGCCGGATCGGTCGTCGCCGCCGGAGTGCTCGCGCTGGAATGGCTGCACCCCGGCTTGCTGCTGGCCTACGTTTCCGACATCCGCCGGGCCGGAGCGGCGAGCACGGCATTGTTCAGGGGCACATACACGTCGGACGCGGTGTTCCAGAACCTTGTTCCGGGCTTGTCGGTCGGCACCGTCGCGTTGGCCTTGGCGTGGATCGATCCCCGGCAGCGCTGGGCGGTCGTTGCCGTGCTTGCGGTCGCCGGGGCGTGCATCCTGGTCGCGACGCAGAACCTCGGCGCTTTCTCGCCGCCCTTGGCCGCGCTCACGATCGTTCTGGCGCAACGCATCCAGTCCAGCGTGCGCAACGCCGTCGCCTCGCCCGCCACGGGCCAGGCTGTCGTGCTGGCTTGCATCTTCGGGGTCGCGTTGTCCGTCATGCCGTTCCTGACCGCGCAAGCGGCGGGTGTGATCTACCAGGCTGCCGTGATCAAACGATCGACAGGCGCCCGGCTTGGCGGCAACGGGTGGGAGTCGCTGCGCGACATGCTCTGGCTCGCCGATCCCGTGGACAGGGGACAAGTGCCAGATGGCGTCAACTTCGAGGAAGCTGCGCGGTGGAAGGCGATGCTTCCCTTCGATCTGGCGAGGGACGTGCTGGCCGACGGCTTCGGCTTGCTTGGGCGGGAGAGCCTGACCCGGCGGCGGATCGCGAACCTGATGTTCAGCAACCCGTTCCCAGCCGGCCTCGGAGCGCCGTCACCGCGCGGCACCGCGCTTTGGTGGGACGAGGGCCGGTCTTTCCGCCCTGGCCACCTCACGGCAGACAACGTCCTTGGCGATGCCGACGTCGTCATGGTGCCGAAGATCTGGTACGACTACTACGACGTGACCGACCTGCTCGCCGTCGTGAAGCCGAGGCTGGACCGCGACTTCACGCCGCACGAGAGCCGCTACTGGACCGCTTGGGTCAAACGGTAGCGGGATCTACTGCACCAAGTCGCGGTGGGCCACCGTCCACTGTGCGGACCCCGGCTTATCCAAGGGCTGTATAGGCTTCAGCAAGGCCGGCAGTTCCTGGATCGGCGATGTCGCGACGAAATACGTGTCGCTCTTGGACGCGATCGTCCGCGCCCACCGGCTGATGTCCAGCACCGAGACGTAGTCCGTGATGACGCCTGGCGCTTCCAGCCCGGGGTTCGGCTCCGTCAACGGCTGCTGCCCGACGACCAGGACGGGGTCGGCCGGTTTCTTCCCCAAATCGTTCAGGCAGGGCAGCCCCAGCGCCGGCCAGGTCACGCCGGACCGCTCGAACGGGATCAACGGGATGTGGTCCCGCAGGTGCAGGATGCGGTCCTCGCCGCGGGTGAACACCTCGCCGATCTCATGGCAGGAAGCGGGCGTCGTCGCGCGCACCCCGGCGAAGCCGTGCTCGCGCAAGATGATGTCCACGGTGTGGTCGGGGGTCCACCGCACCGAGACCACGACGCCGGCGCCGCCCGGCGCCGCCGCCGCTTCCAGGTCCTTGGCGATGGCGTCGTAGCCTTCCTCAAGCTGGCGGTTCCACCACATCCCCAGCACGGGCGACCAGAACCGGCCGAAGGAGGGCCGGGGCATGTCGTCGTCGGTCGACAGGAACCAGAGGGCGTGGACCGGGATCAACAGCGGCGGCGCGAAGCACACCAGGAAGGCGGCGGCGAAGGCGGCAAGCCCCCACTCCCTCCGGCGGGACGCGGTGAACACCGCCCGCGCGCCCTCGACCATCAGGATGCCGAAGAACGGGGTGAGCGGCAGCAGGTAGCGCACCTCCGTCAGCATCAACCCGTAGGCGGCGCAGTAGATGAGCGGCACGGCCAGGCAGAGCAGGATCTCACGCCACTGGCGCCGGGCGATGATCGAGATCGCGCCGAACGCCATCGCGAGCGCGCCCGGTGGGGCGAAGCCCTTCAGGAACGGATGGATCACGTGGGAGAGCGGGTCGTTGCGCGCCCAGGCGATCTGCGCGCGATGGGTGAGCGGCAGGATATCGAGGAAGTGCAGCCCGAACGCGGCGAACACAAGGAACGGCACCGCCGCCACGACCGGCGCGGCGACCGCCGCGTGGAGCAGGCGGGCGCGCCAGGTCGGCAACTCGAACCACATGAGCACGAGGAAGGCGGGGGCGATCAGCACCGCATCCGTGCGGCACGCGATCGCCATGCCCCACAGCAGGCCGCAGACCGCCGTGGCCGGCAGCGTGCGCCGCCACCAGAACAGTGCCAGCGCCGCGCTGGTCAGCGCCGCGGACAGCACGTTGTCGTTGAAGAACCAGGCGCTTTCGAAGACGCCCGGGAACAACAGGGCGGGCAGGCAGGCGAACACCGGGTTGACCCGGTAGTGCCGGACCAGGATCGCCGCGTTGGCGGCCACGAGCAGGACCAGGGAGACGAACATCACCAGCCGGAAGCCCGTCACCGGCCCCAGCCCGAGCTTCAGCAATCCCGCCAGGACGACCGAGACGCCGAACCGGCTGGCGAGGAAGAAGTCGTTCACCAGCGGGTACAGCATGTCGACCGAGTGCATCCCGCCGCTGAGGATCGCCTCGGCGTTCATCACGGTGACGGTCTGGAAGCCCTCGTTGTAGTGCCCGCCGAACACGGGAACGGTGAACCAGACCAGGGTGCCCAGCACGGCCAGGATGCCGAGGATTTGCAGCACGCGGCTGCGGGCGGAGGCCGCGGGCGAGGAGCGGGCCGGGGTGTACGACGTGGTGGACATGGCGTGCGTCATCTCCAACTACGACGAACCCGGCCGCCCGGGCGTCTTGAGGCGAGGCGGGCGCTAGCTGGCCGTCCCGCCCGATGTGAGCCGGCTGATGTGGGACACGGTTCGCGCCAGCCCTTCCGACAGGGGGGTGGCCGCTTTCCAGCCCAGCACCTGCTCGGCATGGAACGTGCTGCCGAGCGAGAACTTGTCCACCTCGGCGGCGAGCTTTTCGACCTTCAGCGGCTTCGGCCCAGTGAACAGCGCGCCGTACTTGTCCCAGAACAGGTCAGCCGAGCGGTAGGTCGGCTTGATCGAAGACTGCATCAGCTCGGCGATCATGTCGTACATCTCGGACACCGACCATGACTGGCCGGATGCGACGTTGAAGATCTCGCCGGGCGCGTCCGCGTGGTCCATGCACGCGATGTTCATCGCGACCACGTCGTCCACGTAGACGTAGTCGCGCCGCTGCGCGCCGTTGGAATGCAGCATCGGCGCCCGCCCGGCCAGCAACTCGCGGACGACGTAGCCCACGAACGGCGGCGACTTGCGGCGGATGTCCTGCTGCGGCCCGTACACGTTGTAGTAGCGGGTCACGACGACCTCGAGGCCGTAGTCGGTCCAGAAGGAACGGCTGAGCTGCTCGGTCTGCTGCTTGGACACGGAGTACAGCAGCGTCGGCGAGATCTCGTCGTCCTCGCGGCAGGGGAAGTGCTTGCTGTTCTCGTACACGGCGGAGGTGCTGGCGACGACCACGCGCCGCACCCCGGCCTGGCGCGCGGCTTCCAGCACGTTGGCGGTGCCGGCCACGTTGGCGCTGATCGCTTCCATCGGTTCGCTCTGGCAAACCGGAAGCGCCGAAATCGCCGCCAGATGGAACACTGTGTCGGCCCCGGCGAAGGTGCCGGCAAGCTCGGGGTCGCGGATGTCCTGCTGGTGGAACGTGCCGAAGGTCTTGCCGTCCACCGCCAGGTTCTCGCGGTAGCCGTAGCGCAGGTTGTCGAGCAGGTGGACGTCGAACCCGGCGCGGTGCAGGTGCAGCCCGAGCTGGGAGCCGATGAACCCCGCGGCGCCGGTGATCACAACCTTCCTAGGCATCGACAGGCTCCCCGGAGTGGACGACGTCGAACTGGTATTCCCTGGCCGGACCCGGCGGCGGGTGGAGCACCTTGGCGGGCGCCGCGGACAGCTTGATCACCCGGATCGCCTGCTTGACGGCGCGGGCGTTGGAAACCTGGTCCTCCTCGCGCCAAGAAATTGGGATGAACTTGTAGTCCGACTTGGACGCGACGCCGTAGAGGAACATCATGTTGGGGAAGGTCAGCGCGTTGTCAAAGTCGAGATAGAACTTCGGCGAGAGATACTTCACGCTGTACATGTTCAGGCCGGAGCCCTGATCCGCGATCCAGCGCCGGGTCAAGGCGCCGCAGATCGCGTTCAGGCCGTAGTTGCCGAGCGTGCGGTAGAGCGAGTACCCCTGCAGCTTGGCGCCGGGCATGAAGCGGGCGCCCAGCAAGCTGTCGTGCCGGCGGTGCAGCCCTTCGTTCATCGGCGCCACGATATCGGCGATGTCCGCCTGGTCATCCCCGTGCAGCACGATCACGTGGGTGAAGCCGTGCTCGATGGCGTAGTTGAAGGCCACCTTGTGCGAGCCGCCGAGATTGTAGTTCTCGCGGTTCCTGACGATCTTCCAGTCGGTTCGGCCAATCTGCGAAAAGGCTTCTTTCGCGGCCTCGATCGTGTTGTCCGGGGAGATGTTATCGACGACGAGAACCTGCGCGTAGAGGCCGGCTGGCAACTTGCCGATCCGGGAAATCACCCGGCCGATCTGCTTGCTGCAATTGTAGCACGGTATGAAGATGAGAACGCGATCGCCCGATACCGATGTATCCATGGCCCGGTGGTTAAACACGTCCGGCAACAAATCGCAACCCGGCGAGAGTGAACCCGCAATGACAAACGGCTTCTCTAAGACGTGATCCCGGAAATGGTACGATTCCGGCCGACTGAATGCTCGGCCTGCCTCGCGCACCGCTCGCCATTACGCTATTCCCAAGTTCCGCACGGAGCAGCACTTGGTGTATAGGGAGCGCAGCCGGACCCGGCCGGCGGGACCGGCGCTACCACTGAGGCGATGAGGATGAGCGCTGACGCTGTCTTGCCACGGGCCGGGGTTTCCGCCCTGCTGCGCCAGGCCGCCCTGTTCTTCGCCGTGTCGGGCATGGGCTGGCTGCTGGACGTGGCGGTGTTCATGACCTTGTCCGGCCCCGGCGGCTGGCCCGCGCTCTATGCCAACATGGTCAGCGGCACTTGCGGCACGCTGTTCGTCTTCGTGGTCTCAATGAAGCGCATCTTCTCGCGCAACGGGGGCTCGGTCGGGCCTAAGCTCGCCGTGCTGCTGCCGTTCAACCTCGCCAACATCGTCATCAGCTCGTTCGTGCTGCGCCTGATCGCGGAGCAGCTCGGCCTGGCCGCGGCGGAGTGGAGCCTGAGCGTGGCGCCGTCGGCCATCTTGCTGGCGGCGAAGATGCTGGTCACGCCGTTCACCCTGCTGCTGAACTTCGTGGTGATCCGCTTCCTGGTCGAGCGCTTCGTCCGCCTGCGCTGAGGCGCCCCGTCAGCGGATCACCAGCTCCGCCCGCATTGCCGCGTCCCCCAGCCTGGCCCGTGCCGCCGGGTCGGCGTCCAGCAGGGCGCCGTGCGAGGCGGCGAGCAGCTCGGCCGCGTTCGCCAGCACGCGCACCGCCTTCATCGCCGGGTCGGACGCGGCCGTGTGGCGCAGCTCGCCCCCGGCGTAGCGGATCGGGTCCTCCACCAGGGGCAAGCCGGGCAGGGCGGCGCCCATCCGCGCCCGGTCGCCGAACAGGGAGGCCGGGTCACGCAGCAGCGCGTCCATCACCGGCGTGTAGTGGGCGTTGGCGGCCGCAACGTCGTCCGGCCCGCCGCCGCCCGCGATCACCTTGATGCGGCCAAGCGCCGCCTTGAGGACGAATTGCAGCGGATGGCGGTCGGGGTAGTGCGCCAGCGGCAGCCTCGGCAGGCGCAGCGATGCGGCGGGCTCGCCGCCGATCCAGGCCTCGTGGTTGCCGCCGCCCACCGTCACCGGCCCGGGCAGCCCGCCGCGCAGCATGCACTTGAACACGCCGCGGTCGGCCGCGTCCCGCAGCACCATGCGGCGGGGCACCAGCAGCTCGGCGGCGTCCACGCCCTCGGCGAAGTAGGTGCGCAACGGCAGCAGGACCGCCTGCACCTCCGGCGGCACGGCCCCCAGGTGCTGGCGCAGGTCGGCTTCCCGCGTGTCGAGGAACTCGTCCGCGTCCAGGTGCAGCACCCAATCCGGCCGGAACGTCTGGTCAGCGGTGTGGTAGAGCAGGGTGTTGTACTGGACCTCGAAGTTGAACGGCGCCCGGCTGCGCAGCACGGTCAGCCCGGCCCCTTCCGCCCGCAACGCCGCCAGGATGTCGAGCGTCCGGTCCGTGCTGCCGTTGTCCAGCAGCACCATCGCGTCCGCGAAGGCCAGCGTGTGGCGGACGAACGCCTCCACCACGTCGTCCTCGTTCATCACCCGGGCAACGGCGACGATCCGCACCCTCAGCTCATCGGCTGCGCGCAGTGCTGGCGGTAGGCGGGACGGTCCAGCAGCCGGTCGTACCAGGCTCGCAGATGGGGCAGGTCCGGCCGCTCGCGGTCGAAGGAGAACCAGCGGTGGACGTGCACGCCGCTGGCCATGTCGGCCAGGGTGAAGTCCGGCCCGGCGATATGCCCGTGCCGCGCCAACTGCGCATCCAGCAGCGACCAGGCCGCCCCCGCGCGGTTGAATGCCGCGTCGATCGCCGGGTGGTCCCGCTTGTCCGGCGGCGTGCGGACCAGGCCCTGGAACACGGTGGATTGCGGCGCGGTCAGCGTCGTCTGCTGCCAATCCATCCAGCGGTCCACGTTCGCCCGCGCCTGCTTGCCGCCGGGCCAGAGCGGGGTGCCGTCCGCGTGGCAAGCGGCGAGGTAGCGCAGGATCGCGTTGCTTTCCCAGAGCGTGAAGCCGTCCTCCTGCAAGGTCGGAACCACGCTGTTGGGGTTCATCGCCAGGTAATCCGGGTCCCGCGTGCGGCCGAACGGCCCGCCGCAGTCGATCCGCTGGTAGGGCAGCGACAGCTCCTCCAGCAGCCAGGCCACCTTCATGACGTTGGAGGAGTTGGCCCGGCCCCAAAGTGTCATCATCGTTCGCGTCGCCCGTTTCCTGTCTGGCACCGGACGCTACGGCGTTTGCACCGGGGGCGGAAGCGGCAGACAAGCGCCGCCATGATGCGCTTGCCCGTTCTCGCCGCCGCTTCCCTGCTCGTGGCGGGAGGTGCGCTGGCCGCGGCGTATGGGTCCGAACGCTTCGGCGGCCTGGTGCCGTGCGCGCTGTGCCTGCTGGAGCGCTGGCCGTACTGGATCGCCGGCGGGCTCGCGCTCGTGGCGCTGCTGCTGCCGCGCCCCGTGCTGCCACAGTGGGCGCTGCCGCGATGGCTGCTGCTGTGGGCCGTGGTGCTGTGCATGGCCGCGTCGGCCGCGGCGGCGGGCGTGCACGTGGGGGTGGAGCAGGGCTGGTGGCCGAGTCCGCTGCCGGAATGCGCCGCGCCCAACCTGGGCGGCGGCGGCATCGCCGCCCGGCTGGCGCGCATGCCCGCGCACCCGGCCAAGCCGTGCGACGACCCGACATACCTCCTGCCGGGCCTGCCCGTGTCCATGGCGGCGATGAATGGGCTGCTGGCCTTGGCGTTCGGCGCGTTCCTCGCCATCTCGCTGGCTCGAATGCCAGCATGGAGGCCCCGATGAGCGTCACGACCCTTCCCGGCGATCCCACCCCGCGCGAGCGCCTGGCGCGGATGATCCGGGTGGACCATGCCGGCGAGTATGGCGCCGTGCGCATCTACGAGGGCCAGCTGGCCGTGCTGGGCCGCGGCCGGCAGGGCGACACGCTGCGGCACATGCTGGCGCAGGAGGAGGTGCATCGCGAAACCTTCGCCAAGCTGGTCGCCGACCGCCGGGTGCGGCCGACCGCGCTGTTGCCGCTGTGGCATGTGGCCGGCTACGCGCTCGGCGCCGCCACCGCGCTGATCGGCGAGCGTGGCGCCATGGCCTGCACCGTGGCGGTGGAGGAAGCGATCGACGAGCACTACGCCCAGCAGGCCGCGAGCCTGGAAGACGACGAGGCCGGCCTGCGCTCCACGATCGAGAAGTTCCGCGAGGAGGAGCTCGAGCACCGCGACATCGGCCTGGCCAACGAGGCGGAACTGGCGCCCGCCTACGCGCTGATGAGCCGGGTGATCAAGCTTGGCTGCAAGCTGGCCATCGCGGTGAGCGAGCGGGTGTGAGCCCGCTCAACTCTCCAGCAGCTCCGAGTCCCAGTAGAGGTAGTCCCGCCAGCTCTCGTGCAGGTAGTTCGGCGGGAAGGAACGGCCGTTCTCCTGCAACTCCCAGGTGGAGGGCTGCCGTGGCGCGTGGTGCGGGTACATGGTGCACTCGCGCGGCAGGCGGGAGCCCTTGCGCAGGTTGCAGCCGCCGCACGCGGTGACGACGTTCTCCCACGTCGTGCGCCCGCCCCGGCTGCGCGGGATGACGTGGTCGAAGGTCAGGTCGTGCGTCGGCAGGCGGTCCGAGCAGTACTGGCAAGAGAAAGCGTCCCGCAGGAACACGTTGAACCGGGTGAACGCCGGGCGGCGCGCGGCCGGGATGTACTCCTTGAGCGCGATCACGCTGGGCAGCCGCATGGAAAGCGACGGCGAGCGCACGGCGACCTCGTACTCGTTCAGCACCGAGACGCGGTCCAGGAACACGGCCTTCACCGCGTCTTGCCACGCCCACACGGAAAGTGGGAAATACGATAGCGGGCGGAAATCCGCATTGAGGACAAGCGCCGGATAGTGCATTCCGCCGTCGGGCAACGCGCGCTCCTTCGGGAGCGGCGCTTAAACCTGGGATCGCATGGAGGCTGACCGCCAGGGAGATGCGCCGCTGAAACCCGGTGCGCTTATTGCAGAGAGCGCCGCATGCTGCAAGGCAGCGTTGCTTTTTCACATGGCTGTCACGGCGTCGAAGCCGCGGCGCAGGAACCTGGCGCCCGCTGCCAATCCAGCCGGATCAATGCCATGGCCCAACCCCGGCGTGAAGATCGTCTCCACCGGAACTCCCGCCGCCCGCAACGCCGCCGCGGCGTCGCGGGAGCGGAACGGGGGCACGACCTCGTCCGATTCGCCGTGCACCAGCAGCACCGGCGCGCTGTTGGTCCGCTCGCCGAGCCGTTCCGGCGCCACCAGCGCGCCGGAATAGGCGAGGACGGCAACCGGCGGCGCCACCCGGCGCAGCCCGGCGTGGAGCGCCATCATCGCCCCCTGGCTGAACCCGGCCATCGCGTACGCGTCGGCCGGCAAGGCCAGCCGGGCCAGTTCGGCATCGATGAAGGCGTCCAGCAACGGCCGCGCCGCCTCGGCGCCCGCGGCCATGCGGGCGGGGTCGCGGTCACGGAGCGACCACCATTGGCGGCCGAACGGGGCGCCGTCGTACGGCTCGGGCGCATCCGGGGCGGCAAAGGCAGTTCCCGGCAACAAGGCGGCCCAGTGCGGCGCCAGGCCGATCAGGTCCGCCCCGTTGGCGCCAACGCCGTGGCAGACCACCACCAGCCGGCGGACCGGCGAGCCGTCCGGCGGTTGCCAGCGACTCGCGTTCAGCTCTGCCATATCCGTGCTCCCGCTCAACAGCCCGGCGCAGTATCGTGGCCGCTCCCGCCATGTCCATCATCACCCGCTTCGCCCCCAGCCCGACCGGGCTGCTGCATCTCGGGCACGTCCATGCGGCGCTGTTCGCCCAGCAACGGGCGCACGGGGCAGGCGGCCGCTTCCTGCTGCGGATGGAGGACACCGACATCGTGCGCTGCCGCCCGCAGTACGCCGCGGCGATCCAGAAGGATCTCGCCTGGCTCGGCCTCCGCTGGGACGGCGGGGTGCGGGTGCAGTCGGCGCATTTTCCCGACTACCAGGCCGTGCTGGACGCGCTGCGCAGCCGGGAGCTGCTTTACCCCTGTTTCTGCAGCCGTGCCGACATCACCCGTGCCGTCACCGCGCCGCACGGGCCGGAAGGGGTGCCGTACCCCGGAACCTGCCGGAACCTGCCGCAAACGGAGCGGCGCCGGCGCATCGCGGCGGGCGCGCCGCATGCCTGGCGGCTCGACACCGCCCGGGCCTTGGCGGAAACCGGCCCGCTCAGCTTCGCCGAGGAAGGCGTGGGACGGCTTGCCTGCGACCCCATGGCGTTCGGGGATGTGGTGCTCGGGCGGCGGGACGCCCCGGCCAGCTACCACCTTGCCGTGGCGCACGACGATGCGTGCCAAGGGGTGACCCTGGTGACCCGCGGGGAGGATCTGCGCGCCGCCACCTCGGTCCACCGGCTGCTCCAGGCGCTGATGGGCTGGGCGGAGCCGGCCTACGCCCACCACCGGTTGCTGGCCGATGCGGAAGGACGCCGCCTGTCCAAGCGGGACGGCGCCGCAAGCGTCCGGCAGCTTCGCGAGGCCGGGCGCAGTCCGGGTGAAATCCTCTCGCTCGCGGGTGGCCCGACGCTCCTCAGGCGATGACGTTGTCAACTGTCGGCGCGCCGGTTTAAGACAGCCCGACGGCGCAGGCGATCTCCGCCCCGAAGACCAGCGGCGTCCAACAAGGGGTGAACCTCATGTCCGGGCATGACCTCGCGGAACACGTGTCCGGTGCGTGACGGCACCCTTCCTTCACCAGCGATGGTCCGCGTTCGCCAGGGGTTGGCTGCGGCCCAGGGCTATGGACGCGCGGCGATGTTCATGTCGCCGAGGGACATCGGCTTGTTCCTGCGCAGTGCCCGCACCGATGCCGCCATAGGCAGGGCCGGGACTGGCGGACCAGCGGCGTTCGACGCGGCCTATGCCGCCGGCGACCCCTGGGCGTCGGGCGATCCGCGGTACCTCTACCAGCGCCGCAAATACGAGGTGCTCGCGGCGCTGCTGCCGCCGGGCCGACGCTACAAGCGTGTTCTCGACATCGGCGCCGGGCTCGGCCTGCTCGGGCGCAACATCGCGGAGCGGGCCGATGAGGTGCTCGGCCTCGACATATCGCAGGCCGCCGTCGAGCACGCCCGGGCGCTGCATTCCGATGTGGGCCATCTCCGGTTCGAACAGGGCGACGTGCGCAGCTTGCCCGGCTCGCTCGACGGCCGCTTCGACCTCGTCATGCTCGCGGACACGCTCTACTACCTGCCGAGGCCGATCACGGACACGGTCCTGAAAGCGGTCGCGCTGCGGGTGGCCGCCCTGCTCGCACCAGGCGGCATCTGCCTGCTTGCCAACCACTTCTTCTTCGCGGCGGACCCTGACAGCCGGCTGTCGCGGCGTATCCATCGCGCCTTTGCCTGGTCGCCGGGTTTCCACACCCTGTCTGAGCACCGCCGGCCGTTCTACCTGGTTTCGCTGCTGAGCGCCTCGGGCGGGATGGTGCCGCAGGGAGCTTTGCCGGCCGCCTGACGATGGACGCAGCGGGCCGCCGTTCATACACTGGTGGCCATGCGCTCCGGGTGCCCGAAAACACTGCGTCCCGCCCTCCTCGCCTTGTCGCTGCTGATCCCGCTGCCGTCAGCGGGTCCGGCGGCGGGCGCCGAGGACAACACGCTGAACTTCTACAATTGGACCGACTACATCGACCCGCAGGCCATCAAGCGGTTCGAGGCCGAGACCGGCGCCACCGTGCGGACCGACACCTACGACAGCCTCGAAACGCTGGAAGCCAAGATGCTCGCCGGGCATTCCGGCTACGACGTCATCGTGCCCACGGCGGAACCGACCTTCTCGCGCCTGATCGCGGCGGGGGCGCTGCGCCCGCTGGACAAGGCCGCTGTCCCGGACCTTGCCGGCGAGGACCCGGCGTTGCTCGCGCGGGTCGCGGTGTCCGACCCCGGCAACAGGTATGGCGCGATCTACCTTTGGGGCACGATCGGCCTCGGCGAGATCCCGTCCAAGATCAAGGCGCTGTTCCCCGATGCCCCGACCGATAGCTGGGACCTGCTGCTCAAGCCGGAGAACGCCAAGCGTTTGGCCGATTGCGGCATCACCATGATGGACAGCGCCACGGACGTGATCCCGTCCGTGCTGCGCTACCGCGGCCACGACCCGTCCAGCACGGACCCGAAGGATCTGGCGGACGCCGAAAGAACGCTGATGGCGATCCGCCCCTATATCCGCACCTTCGCCAGCGGCGGCGCGGTGGAAGCGCTGGCGGCCGGGCAGACCTGCCTGGCGATGGATTATTCCGGCGACGTGATCCAGGCCAGCGGGCGTGCGGCGGAAGCGCACCGGGACGCAGTGGCCTACGTGGCGCCGAAGGAGTTCACCCAGCTCTGGTTCGACGTGCTCGCCGTGCCGAAGGACGCGCCGCATCCGGCGCTGGCGATGCGGTTCATCAACTTCGTGCTGCAACCGAAGGCGATCGCCGGCATCACCAACACCGTGCACTATCCCAACGCCGTGCCAGCCAGCCGCGGGGCGGTGGACGCGGCCGTGCGGGACGACCCGAACGTGTATCCGGACGCCGCGGCGCTGGCCCGGTCCTTCACCGTTGCCGCCGTGAACGAGCGGGCGGTGCGGGAGCGCACCCGCATGTGGGCGCGGTTCAAGGCCGGCCAATGAGAGCCCGGCGCGTGAAGACTGGGGCGAAGATCGGGGCAGTGGCTGGTTGACGGACGCCGCGCCGGCGCATGTGGCCATCCGTGGGCTGACCGTCCGCTACGGCGGCTGGACCGCGCTGGACGCGCTCGACCTCGGCATCGGGCGGGGCGAGCTGTTCGTGCTGCTCGGCGGCTCCGGGTCCGGCAAGACGACGCTGCTGCGCACCTTGGCCGGATTCGTGACGCCGCAAGCAGGGCGGATCACCCTCGGGGGGCGGGACATCACCGGGCTGCCGCCGCACCGCCGCCCGGTGAACACGATGTTCCAATCCTACGCGCTGTTCCCGCACATGACGGTCGCGGCCAATGTCGGCTTCGGGCTGCGCCGCCAGGGGCTGGGCAAGGCGGAGGCGGGACGCCGGGTGGCCGAGCTGCTGGCGCTGGTGCGGATGGAGGCCTTCGCCAGCCGGCGGCCCGACGCGCTGTCCGGTGGGCAGCGGCAGCGCGTCGCCCTGGCCCGCAGCCTGGCGCCGCGCCCGGACCTGCTGCTGCTGGACGAGCCGCTTTCCGCGCTAGACCGCAACCTGCGCGAGTCGACGCGGACGGAGCTGGTGCGGGTGCAGCGCCAGCTCGGCACCACCTTCGTGCTGGTGACGCACGACCAGGAGGAGGCGCTGACCATGGCCACCCGCATCGGCCTGCTCGAGGGCGGGCGGCTGGCGCAGGTGGGCACCCCGGCGGAAGTGTACGAGCGCCCGGCGTCCCGCAGCGTCGCGGCGTTCATGGGCGCGGCCAACATCCTGCCAGCCCGGGTCCAGGCGCCCGGCGTGCTGGAACTGCCGAGCCTGGGCGCCGTGGCGCGGGCCGACACCGCCGGGTTTGCCGGCGACCTGCACGTGGCGCTGCGCCCGGAGCGGCTGCGCTTGTCGCGGGGCGCCGCGTCGGGGCCGAACAGCGTGAGCGGCTCGGTGTCGGACAGCGCGTACCGGGGGGCGCTGATGGATTACCGCGTGGCGGCGGGAAGCGGCTCGCTGCTGGTGTCGCAGCCGCTCGGCGATGCCCTGGGGACCTTGCCGCCGGGTGCGGCGGTCTGCGTGTCCTGGGCCGCGGACGCCTGCATCCTGCTGCGCGAATGAGGCGCTGGCTGGTGCTGGGCCCGGTCTGGGCCTGGCTGCTCCTGTTCATCGCGCTGCCGGCCGCCATCGTGCTGGCGCTGTCCTTCTCGCAAGCCGCCGCGAGCGTGCCGCCGTACGATCCGCTGGTCACCTGGGACGGCTGGCGGCCGGTGCTGCACCTGCTGGGCGACAACTACCAAACGCTGGGCGAGGACGACTTCTACCTCCGGGCGGCGCTGCAAAGCCTGCTGGTGGCATCCGTGTCGTCCGTGCTCTGCCTGCTGATCGGCTTTCCGATGGCGCTGGCCATCGCGCGGACGCCGGAACGCTGGCGCTCCCTGCTGCTCCTGCTGGTGATGCTGCCGTTCTGGACCGGGTTCCTGCTGCGCATCGTCGCCTGGATCGGGTTGCTGTCGGACGACGGCTGGATCAACGCCGCGCTGCTGGGCGTGGGCGCGATCAGCACCCCGCTGCACATGCTCTACACCCGGTTCGCGATGTATGTCGGGATCGTTTACTGCTACCTGCCGTTCATGGTGCTGCCGCTGTACTCGCGCTTGTCCAAGCTGGACCCGGCGCTGGAGGAGGCGGCGTCCGACCTCGGCGCCGGGCCGTGGCGGGTGTTCGCGACGGTGACGCTGCCGCTGTCGCTGCCGGGTGTCGCGGCCGGGCTGGCGCTGGTGTTCATGCCCGCGGTGGGGGAGTACGTGATCCCCGAACTGCTGGGCGGCCCGGCGTCCCAGACCGTGGGCCGGGCGCTGTGGAACGAGTTCTTCGCCAACCACGACTGGCCGCTGGCCTGCGCGCTGGCGAACGCGCTGCTGCTGGGGCTGCTGCTGCCGCTGGCGCTGCTGCGGGCGGGGCAGCGGCGGTTGTGAGGACCTTTTAGAACAAGGGATCGTCGGCAAGGCTAGGTCCTCGCCAAAGGCTGCATCTGGGAGTGGTCGATCGCCATGCTGTCTTGAAGCTTTCCCGCCCCCTGCTCGCCGCCCTCCTGTTCGGCTACGCGTTCCTGTTCATCCCCGTCGCCCTCCTGGTGCTGACCAGCTTCAACGATTCGCGCATGACGACCGTGCTGTCCGGCTTCTCCTGGCGCTGGTACGGCACGCTGGCCCATGATGACGCGCTGAAGGCCGCCGGGCTGCTTTCGCTGCAAGTGGCGGCCCTGTCCGCCACCGGCGCCACGGTCCTGGGCACGGCGGCGGCCGCCGTGCTGACCCGGTTCGGACGGGTGCGCGGACGCACGCTGCTCGATACGCTGATCGCGACCCGGCTCGTTCTGCCGGACGTGCTGATCGGGCTTTCCCTGCTGCTGCTGTTCGTCGCCAGCCAGCAGGCGCTCGGGTTCCCCGCGCAGCGCGGCGCCGTCACCATCGCGGTGGCCCATGTCTCGTTCTCGCTGTCCTACGTCGCCGTGGTCGTCCGCGCCCGGCTGGAAGGCTCCGGCACCGAGCTGGAGGAGGCGGCGATGGACCTCGGTTGCACCCCGGCCGGGGCGTTCTTCCGCGTCACCCTGCCGCTGCTCGCCCCGGCGCTGCTGTCCGGCTGGCTGCTCGCCTTCACGCTCAGCCTGGATGACCTGGTGGTCGCATCCTTCGTGTCCGGCCCCGGCGCGTCCACGCTGCCGATGGTGGTGTTCTCCTCCCTCAAGCTTGGCGCCACGCCGGAGCTGAACGCGCTGGCGACGGTGATCCTGCTGTTCGTGTCCGCCGCGCTGCTCGGCGCATGGCTGGTGGGACAATGGGCGGTTGCCGCCGGGCGGGGCCGGGAATAGGGTGCCTGCCGTTTGCGACACCCGGGAAACTGCCCCATGACCCTCATCGCCGAACGGCTCGGCCGCGTCAGCCCCAGCCAGACCATCGCCATCGCCACCAAGGCTCGCGCGCTGAAGGCGGCTGGCCGGGACATCATCAGCTTGTCGGCCGGCGAGCCGGATTTCGATACGCCGGACAACGTCAAGCAGGCGGCGATCCGCGCGATCGAGGCGGGGGACACCAAGTACACGGACGTCGCGGGCACTCCTGCGCTGCGCCGGGCGGTGGCGGACAAGTTCAAGCGCGACTCCGGCCTCCACTACGCGCCGGAGGAGATCATCGTCGGCACCGGCGGCAAGCAGATCATCTACAACGCCATGGTCGCCACCCTGGACGCCGGCGACGAGGTGATCATCCCGAGCCCCTGCTGGGTCAGCTACCCGGACATCGTGGCGCTGGCGGACGGCACCCCCGTGATCGTGCCGTGCGGCCAGAACAACGGCTTCAAGCTGTTGCCCGAAGACCTCGAGGCCGCGATCACGCCGCGCACCAAGTGGTTCATGCTGAACAGCCCGTGCAACCCGACCGGCGCCGCCTACTCCCGTGCCGAGCTGCGCGCCCTGGCGGACGTGCTGCTGCGGCACCCCGACGTGTGGGTGTTCACCGACGACATCTACGAGAAGCTGGCCTATGGCGACTTCGAGTTCGCCACCATGGTGCAGGTGGAACCCAAGCTGCGGGACCGCACGCTGACCATGAACGGCTGCTCCAAGGCGTATGCCATGACCGGCTGGCGCATCGGCTTCGCCGGCGGGCCGCTGCCGCTGATCAAGGCGATGGACAAGCTGCAATCCCAATCCACCTCCAACACGTCCTCGGTCAGCCAGGCCGCGGCGGTGGAAGCGCTGAACGGCCCGCAGGACGCCATCCCGAAGATGGTGGAGGTGTACCAGGGCCGGCGGGACATGGTGGTGGATATGCTGAACGCGGCGCCGGGCATCACCTGCCACAAGCCGGAAGGCGCGTTCTACGTGTTCCCGTCCGTGCACGGCTGCATCGGCAAGACCTCCGCCAAGGGCGCGGCGATCACCGATGACGAGAGCTTCGTGGTGGCGCTGCTGGACGAGGAGGGCGTGGCCGCCGTGCATGGCGCGGCTTTCATGTACCCCGGGCATTTCCGCGTCAGCTACGCGACCAGCACCGAAGCGCTGCGCGAGGCCTGCACCCGGGTCCAGCGGTTCTGCCAAGGGCTGCGGTGAGGCGGCACGTTTCCCTCTCCTTCCGGGAAAGGGCCGGGATGAGGCACTGGCGCGCATGCCCGCTCTAGGTGCCAGGCTGGCCCGCGTCCCCGTGGCCGCCACGGTCGCGATGACGGCCAAGGCGCGCGCCATGCGGGCCGCCGGCATCCCGGTGATCTCGCTGACCATCGGCGAGCCGGACTTCGCCAGCCCGCCCCACGCGATGGAGGCCGCCCACCAGGCCGCGCTGCGTGGCGAGACCAAGTACACCCCCCAAGCCGGCGTCCCCGCCTTATTGGAAGCAGTGCAGCGCAAGTTCCGGCGCGACTCCGGCCTCGATTTCGCCCTCGACGAGATCAGCGTGTCGAACGGCGGCAAGCAGGCGATCTTCAACGCCTTGATGGCCACGGTGGACGAGGGGGACGAGGTGGTGATCCCCGCGCCCTACTGGGGAGCCTACCCGCTGATGACCGTCCTGGTCGGCGGCGTTCCCGTTCCGGTCAACTGCCCGCAGAACAACGGCTTCAAGCTGCGCCCGGAGGACCTGGACGCCGCGATCACGCCACGCACCAAGTGGCTGATCCTGAATTTCCCCAACAACCCGACCGGCGCAGCCTGCTCGGCCGCGGAGATGGCGGCGCTGGGCGAGGTGATGCTCCGCCACCCCCACGTCTGGATCATGGCGGACGACATGTACGAGCACCTGGTTTACGACGGCTTCACCCACGCCACGGCCGCCGCGGTGCAGCCCGCGCTGCGGGACCGGACGCTGACCGTTTCCGGCGTGTCCAAGACCTACGCCATGACCGGCTGGCGTGTCGGCTTCGCCGCCGGGCCGAAGCCGCTGATCCGCGCCATGGTGGCGGTGCAGGGACACGCCACCGCCGGGGTGTCCGGCATCACCCAGGCCGCCGCCGCCGCCGCGCTGGACGGGCCGCAGGACGGCGTGGCCACGCAGGCCGCCGCCTACCGCCGCCGCCGGGACCTGGTGGTGGATGCGCTGAACGAGGCGCCCGGCGTGCTGTGCCACCGTCCGGAAGGCGCGTTCTACGTGTATCCAAACATTGCCGGCTGCCTCGGCAAGACCACTCCAGGCGGCGTCCGCATCCGCACCGACGAGGATTTCGCGCTCGCGCTGCTGGAGGAGCGGCACGTGGCCACCGTGCACGGCGCCGCGTTCGGCATGAGTCCCTTCCTGCGCATCAGCTACGCGACCGACGACGCCGCGCTGGCCGAGGCTTGCGCGCGCATCCAGGCGTTCTGCGCCGCCCTGAGGTGACACACGCCTGCTCCATCAGGGCGGGCCGTGACGACGATGCGGCCGGCTTCATCGCCCTGATCGGCGCCTGCTGGGCCGAGTATCCCGGCGTGGTCATGGACGTGGACGCCGAGCTGCCCGAGATACGCGCGCTGGCCAGCCACGAGGCCGCGCGTGGCGGCGCGCTGTGGGCCGCGGAAGCGGACGGGACGCTGGTCGGCATGGTGGCCACAGCCCCGAACGCCGATGGCTGGGGCTTGTCGCGCATGTATGTCGCCGCCGGCCAGCGAGGCACCGGGCTCGCGTCTGACCTGCTGCGCCGGGCGGAGGACCACGCCCGCGCGGCCGGCGGCGCCCGCATGGCGCTGTGGTCGGACGTGCTGTTCACCCGCGCGCACGCCTTCTACGAGAAGCACGGCTATCTCAGGCGCGGCGGCTTGCGGGCGCTGCACGACCTGTCCAGCACGATCGAGGCCGGTTACGCCAAGCCGCTCGCCGGCCTGGCGGTGGAACGGCTGGACGTGGCCGCCGCCGAGAGCGCCGAGCGCGTGCTGGCCGCCATCTTGCAGGATTGCGTGGAAAACGGCGCGTCCGTCTCCTTCCTGCGGCCGCTCGGGCGGGACCGGGCGCTCGCCTATTGGCGCACGGTCACCCGCGCGGTGGGCGCGGGCAGCACGGTCCTGCTCGCCGCCTGGCTGGACGGCACCCTCTGCGGCACGGTGCAGCTCGGGCTGGACATGCCGGACAACCAGCGCCACCGGGCGGATCTCCGCAAGCTGCTGGTGTTCCCCGCCGCCCGCCGCCGCGGCGTTGCGCGTGCCTTGATGGCGGCGGCGGACGGCGAAGCCCGGAAAGCTGGCCGCCGCCTGCTCGTGCTGGATACCCTGGCGGGCAGCCCGGGGGAGGCGCTTTACCGCGATCTCGGCTGGACCGAGGCGGGCGTGATCCCGGGCTATTGCCTGGACGAGCACGGCGCGGAGCAGGCGACGCGGTATTTCTTCAAGCGCATCTGCCCGCCGGCCGGTTAAGGCACCATCCGACCGCACCCGATCAGCCGTCGGGTAAAGATGCTTGCAAGAACAGTAAGGTAGAGCTTTCTTCCGATCCACTTCGATCGGAAGAAGCTTAGGCCTCCTCGACCCGCCGCGCCGCCGCATCGATAGCGTCCGCGATCGCGCGCACCTGCTCCGGCGTTGCTTCCTGTCCCTTCAAGCGCAGCCGGACCGCCACCTGTAGGTTCTCCAGCGCCCGCACGACCGGGGCGGGGGGGCCGCGCCGGGCAGCCGACCCGGCGTCGATCCGCGCCAGGACCGCCGCCGCCGCCGCGCGGTTCGCGTCGAGCGCCGCCGTGCCTTCCGGGGTGAGGGTGTAGAGCTTGCGGCCGGCGCGCTCCTCGCTGACGGCGGCGTGGCCGAGTTCCTCCAGCAGGGTGAGCGTCGGGTACACCACGCCGGGGCTGGGGCTGTAGCCGCCGCCGACGCGATCCTCCAGATCCTTGATGATCTCGTAGCCGTAGCGCGGCTTCTCGGCGAGCAGGGCCGAGATGACCAGGCGCAGGTCGCCATGCTCGAACAGGCGGGCTTCCCGGCCGCCGCCCGCCCCCCGCTCCCCACGGCCGCGACGGCCGAGGCCGCCATGCGCCTGGTGCCGTCCGTGCGGGTGCGCCTCGGGATGGTTGTGTCTGCGGAATCTCACGTTTGATCTCCATGATGTTGCGACATATCGCGATACAAAACATATCTCGATGCAATCTTGAGTCAAGCGCCATCTTCGTTCAGGGTGGCGCTCCCTGGCCGGGCAAAGCAGGATACCGGCATGTTGATGCCGATCCGTGTTGTCCTGCTCTCGCTTTTCCTGGCCGGGACGGCGCAGGCGCAAGGCACCCTCAAGCTGCTGGCAAGTGCCGGGGCAGGCAGCATCGATCCGCAGATCAACTACACCGCGCAGTACTGGCAGCTTTTCACCGTCGTTTACGACGGGCTGATCGGGTTCCGCCGGGTGCCTGGCGCGGCCGGGCTCCAACTGGTGCCCGACCTGGCCGACGCCGTCCCGCAGCCGGAGGAGGACGGGTTGCTCTACACGTTCCACCTCCGGCCCGGCCTGCGCTTCGCGGACGGCAGCCCGGTGCGGGCCAGCGACGCCGCGGCCTCGCTCCGGCGCATCTTCCGTGTCGTCGGACCCACCGCCGGCAGCTTCTACGCCGGCATCGCGGGCGGGCCGGAATGCGTGCGCGCGCCCGCGGACTGCACCTTGCCCGGCGTGGTGGCCGATGACGCCGCCGGAACGCTCGCCATCCGCCTGCTCCGCCGCGATCCGGATTTCCTGCTCAAGCTCGCCCTGCCGAACGCCAGCGTGCTGCCCGCATCCGCCCCGCCGCACGATGCCGGAACGCAGCCGATCCCCGGCACCGGCCCTTACCGCATTGCCAGCTACGATCCGGCGCGCGGTGTCCGGCTGGAGCGCAACACGCTGTTTCAGGTCTGGAACGCGGATGCGCAGCCGCAAGGCAACCCGGACGTGATCGAGTACCGTTTCGGCCTGGAAGACGAGGCGGAGGTGACGCAGGTCGAGAACGGCCAGGCGGACTGGATGTTCGACACCCCGCCGCTGGACCGCTTGGGCGAGCTCGGATCAGAGTACCCCGGCCAGGTGCACACGGACGCGGCGCTGGCGCTCTGGTTCCTGTCGATGAACCTGCACGAGCGCCCGTTCGACGACATCCGCGTGCGCCGGGCGGTGAACATGGCGATCGACCGGGACGCCGCGGCCAAGCTGTTTGGCGGCCCCCGGCTGGCCACGCCGTCCTGCCAGATCCTGCCGCCGGGCCTGCCGGGCTACGCGCCGTACTGCCCGTTCCCGCATGACGAAGCGGCGGCGCGGGCGCTGGTGGAAGCGAGCGGCACGGCGGGAACGAAGGTGACGCTGGTGATCGACACCTCCGCCGTCCAGCGGGCGATCGGCACCTACGTGCTGGACGTGCTGCGCCGGCTCGGCTTCGACGCCCGGTTGCAGGTGCTTTCGGGCAACTTGCAGTTCACCTACATCCAGAACACCGACAATCACGTGCAGATCAGCCTGACGCCCTGGTATGCCGACTACCCGGGCGCCTCGGTCTTCCTGTCTGTGATGTTCGGCTGCGCTTCCTACCATCCTGGCACCGATGGCTCGGTCAACTTCAGCGGCCTGTGCGACCCGGCGCTGGACGCGCGGATGCAGGCGGTGGCCGACAGCGGGGACCCGGCGGGCTGGGCCGCGATCGACCGCGAGGTGACGGACCGGGCGGCCTATGCCGTGCTGTTCAACCCGCGCTACATCGACGTGACCTCGCGCCGGTTGGCTGGATTCCTGTATCACGAGCAGTATCATTGGCTGATGGCGCAGTCGCGGTTGCGATGAAGGGCCGGAGGAGCCTTCATGCCAGTTGCCAGTGGCGCTCCTGGTGCCTGCCGGTTTAGTTTACGTGCATGAGGGACGACTCCATGACAAGGCCACGTCAGACGCAAACCGCGAAGCACCCGTCGAACGGATCGAGACCCGCTCAGCCGGCCCGTCCCGCGTCAACAGCCAAGCGGCCCGCAGCGCCCGGTCCCGGCAGCCTGTCGGCCAGCGCCAAGCAGCGCCGCATCACCGAGATGCTCCAGGACATCCGCAGCGGCATCACGCAATTGTCCAGCAACGCCGACATCCTGCGCGGCCGTTTCTCCTAAGAACCCTGTGGCCGACAAGTCCATCGACGACCTGCTGGCGGCGATCGAGTCGATCCAGGGGCTGAAGGACGCCCTGCTTACCCATGACGACCTGTTCGCCACCGTCGGCGACCGGCTCGCGGCCATGGAGCAGCGATTGTCCGCGCTCGAAGCCGCCGCCAAGCCGAAGCGGGGGAGCAAGCCATGAGCGGCGGCCGCGCGTGGCCGCCCGACGTCAAGCCGATCGCGGTCGGTGACCTCAAACGCCTCGGGATCGGGCCGGACAACCAGCTTTACTGGGACGGGCGCGGCGTCGAAATCCGGCGCAAGCTCGCGTTGACCTGGCCGCAATCCGTCCTGGCCGCGCTCGCCGCCATGGCCACGGTCGCGACCGGTCTGAACAACGCGTCCGTTTACCTCTGCGGCCGGGACGTGCACGTCCTGGGCTGTCCCAAGCCGGCCGCGCCGCCGCTTCCCGCTGCGTCCCCCCATGCGCCGTGACATCCTGCCGGCCGTCGCCGGGCTGGTGCTGATCGCTTGCGGCTGCTTGCTGGCGCCGCTTTACGCCGCCAGGGTCGCCGGGTCGGACCCGTTCCGCTCCAACATCCAGGGCGTCACGCAGCGGGACGGCCGCCCCGTGCCCGTGCTCGCCCAGAACACCGCCGGCCTCGGCCTGGGCGCCACCCCGGTCGGGCCGGGCTGGCACGGCGCCTACCTGCTCGGCGCGGACGGGCAGGGGCGGGACATCGCGGCCCGGCTGCTCTACGGCGGCCGTACCTCGCTGGCCATCGCGGCGGGGGCCATGGCGGTCACCTTGGCGCTGGCCGGGGTCGTCGGCGTGCTGGCCGGGGCGATGGGCGGGGCAGTGGACGCGGCGATCCGCTGGCTGCTGGACATGCTGTGGGCGTTCCCGGTGTTCCTGCTGGCGATCTCGCTGTCCGCCGTGCTGGCCGCCTCGGGCCTCCATGTCGGGCCGTTCACGGTCACGGCCGACAACCCGGCGCTCACTGCCGCCATCCTGGGCATCGTGTTCATCCCCTACGTCGCCCGCCCGGTCCGCGCCCAGGTGCTGTCGCTGGCGGACGCGGAGTTCGTGCAGGCAGCCGTCTCGCTCGGCGGGTCGTGGCCGCATGTGGTGTGGCGGCACATGCTGCCCCACGCCGCGGCGACGCTGCTGCTGTTCGCGCCCACGGTGATGGCGTTCGACCTGCTGACCGAAGCGTCCCTGTCCGTGCTTGGCGTGGGCGTGCAGCCGCCGGGCGCGAGCTGGGGCACGCTGATCGCGGACGGGCAGGGGCTGATCTACGCCCGCCCGGCGGTCGCGGTGGCGCCCGGCCTGGCCGTGGTGGCGACGGTGCTGCTGCTCAACCGCCTGGCGGACGGTTTGCGCGGGGAATGATCGGCCGGGTGGCGCAGGCCGTGAGCGTGCTGTTCGGCATCAGCGTGCTGGTGTTCCTGATCTTCCTCGCCACGCCCGGCGCCGACCCGGCCGCCCGCCTGGCCGGGCGCGGCGCCAGCCCGGAGACGGTGACCGCCGTGCGGGCCGAGTTTGGCCTGGACCGGCCCTGGCCCGTGCAATACGCGCGGCTGATGCAACGGCTTTTCATCACGCGGGACCTGACCAGCTTCGTCAACCGCGGGCAGGCAGTGGTGCCGGCTGTGCTGGAAGCGGCCCCCGTCACGCTGCTGCTCACCGCGGGGGCGGCGGTGCTCTGGCTCCTGGGCGGGCTTGGCATCGCGATGGCCGCGACGGCGTCACGCTGGGGCGGCCGGGTGGCGATCGGCGCCGGGCTGGTGGGCATGTCGATCCCGGCCTTCTGGCTGGGCGAGGTGGTGAACCTGCTGACCCAGCGCACCTTCCACGGCACGTGGCTGCTCGGCTGGGTGCCGCCGCTGGGGGAAGGCGTGTCGTTCGCCGCCATGGTGCTGCCGTGGACGACGCTGGCGCTGCTTTACGCCGGGATCTACGGCCGGGTGCTGCACGCCGGGCTAGCGGAGGCGCTGCGGTCCGACCCGGTCCGCACCGCGCGCGCCAAGGGGCTGGGCGAGACGGCGGTGCTGCTGCGCCACGCCCTGCGGCTGTCGGTGATCCCGGTGGTGGCGCTGTTCGGCCTCGATTTCGGCGCCCTGGTCGGCGGCGGGACGGTGCTGACGGAGGTGGTGTTCGGCCTGCACGGGGTTGGCAAGCTGACCTATGACGCTTTGCAGACGCTGGACCTGCCGATGATCATGGCCGCCGTCATGTACGGGGCGCTGCTGGTGGTGCTGGTGAACACGGCGGCGGATGCGGCAGCGTGGGCGCTGGACCCGCGGCGAAGGACGGGGTGAGCCGTCCTCCCGCCCGCGCGCGCCGCATCCGGGACTGCTGTTCTCAGCCGGGATTGGATTGCGTGCTCTTGTAGCTCGGCAGCGCCTGCACCTTGTCCCACCAGGCGGTCACGCCGTCGGTGCTGAGGATCGCATCCTTGTCCGGCGTCATCGAGACGTAGGCGAGCACGGGCGCCAAGTACAGGTCCGCAAGGCTCAGATCGCCCGCCAGGAAGGGGGACGAGCCTTTGGTCCGCATGGCGAACTCCATGACCTTGCGGCCGACCGTCAGCCCGTCCTGCCGCACCGCCTCGTTCTTGCCGCCGACGAAATCAGGGAAGAGGTGGAAAGCCGCGATGCCGCCGACCAGGGCGCCGTAGCCGTATGAGTCGGTGATGCCGATGATCATGTCCATGCGGGCACGGTCGCGGGCATTGCCGGGGATCAGCGATGGCCCAGGAAGCACGTCGTTGAGGTATCGGGCAATGGCGGACGTTTCGAGGATGCGCATCCCGTCATGATCGAGCACGGGGACCTTGCCGAACGGATGGCGCTCCAGGTGCTCTGGCTGTTTCGGCTCGCCTTTCAGAACATCCAGCGGCACCTGTTTGTAGTCCGCCACACCCTTCTCGGCGAGCAGCATCTTGACCGTGCGCACGTAGGTGGAGCCGTCGAAGCCCCAAAGAGTGATGTCAGCCATGAACCGCGTCTCCCGCTGTCGCCTCGCTCAGTGCCGTCGGTTCGTCCCTACACCCGCTCGATCAGTGCGGCGATGCCCTGGCCCACCCCGATGCACATCGTGCACACCGCCAGGGTCTGATCCCGCTGCTCCAGCGCGTTCACCGCCGTCATCGCCAGGCGCGCGCCGGACATGCCCAGCGGGTGGCCGAGCGCGATGGCGCCGCCATGCGGGTTCACGTTCTCCGCGTCGTCGGGAAGGCCCAACTGCCGCAGCACCGCCAACCCCTGCACGGCGAACGCCTCGTTCAGCTCGATCAGGTCGATGTCTGCCAGCTTGATCCCGGCCCGCTCCAACAGCTTGAGCGTTGCGGGCGCCGGGCCCATGCCCATGATGCGCGGCGGCACTCCGGCCGTCGCCATGCCCACCACCCGCGCCCGCGGCACGAGCCCGTAGCGCGCCGCGGCCGCCTCGCTGGCGATGATCAGCGCGCCCGCGCCATCGTTGACGCCGGATGCGTTGCCGGCGGTGACGGTGCCGCCTTCCTTGCGGAACGGCGCCTTCAGCTTCGCCAGCGCTTCCAGGCTGGTTTCGCGCGGATGCTCGTCGCGATCCACCACCGTCTCGCCCTTGCGGGTCTTCACCGTCACGGGCGTTATCTCCCGCGCGGTGAAGCCGGACGCCTGGGCGGCAGCGGCGCGCATCTGGCTGCGCAGGGCGAAGGCATCCTGATCGGCGCGGCTGACCTGGAAGTCCTGCGCCACGTTCTCCGCCGTTTCCGGCATCGATTCGACGCCGTACTGCGCCTTCAGCACGGGGTTGACGAAGCGCCAGCCGATCGTGGTGTCGTAGATCTCGGCATTGCGGCTGAATGCCTCGGCCGCCTTGCCCTGCACGAAGGGCGCGCGGGTCATGCTTTCCACCCCGCCGGCCAGCACCAGTTCGGCGTCCCCCGCCCGGATGGCGCGTGCGGCGGTTCCCACCGCGTCCAGCCCGGAGCCGCAAAGCCGGTTGATCGTGGCGGCCGGCACGTTGACCGGGAGCCCGGCCAGCAGGGCAGCCATGCGGCCCACGTTGCGGTTGTCCTCGCCGGCCTGGTTGGCGCAGCCATAGTACAAGTCGTCCACTGCCTCCCAGTCCACGCCGGGATTGCGCTCCATCAGCACCCGCAGCGGGATCGCTCCCAGGTCATCGGCGCGGACATCCTTCAGCGCTCCGGCGTAGCGGCCGATCGGGGTGCGGACGAAGTCGCAGATGAAGGCCTCGGGCATCGGTGGTTCCTTCCGCATGGGACCAGTTCACCCGGCCGCGTTCGCCGCCGAAGTCTGCGGCGGAGGAAGGGCGGTTGCAAGCCATGCCTTGGCAGCGCTTGCCCCCGTCAAACTAGAAGCGGATCGATGCAGCGAAGGGCCCCCGGCGTCAGTCCTTCTTGATCGGGGCGGAGAACGATTGCGCCGGGGCAGCTTCGGCCGGGGCGTGATTGCGTCCGCCGGGCACGTCGGACCCTGCGAGCTGTCCGCCATTGTCCGATCCGGGCGCCCGGCGTCCGGCCGGGGGCACCGAACTGGCGCCGGCGGCGGAGTCGCCGGCGGCTCCCGCATTCGGCGCGACGGGTTGCAGTTGCGGGGTTGTGGGCGAGGCCGCGGCAGGCGGAGCGTTGGTCACGTTCTGCGCCAGCGCCGGGCCGGGCCGCCCGCCGAGCAGAACGGCGGCCATTGTCATGCAGGCGGCTGCGGCTCTGAGATGGCTGCTCACGTCATTCCTCCACCAACTCTGCAAGTTTCCCGGCATCGTCCTTCGCCAGCAGCTTTTCGTTCCGCTCCGGTGAAGGCGAGGTGACCTGCTTGGCCCGTGTCGCGCGGGCGCTCTCGTACTCGCGGTCGAGCATGAGCTCGAACATCAGGAGCGAACGGCCGGTCGCGATGTACTCCTGGTCGAACTCGTGCCGAGTGCCGTCCGGGTCGGTCTCCTGGTTGGTGTCGATCACGCAGCGCCAGGCATGCCCGCCCGGCACGACCGGAAGCGTCACCCCGACGCCGTCGTGGTAGGAGTTCACGACGACCAGCACCGTCGCGTCCGATCCCCGCCGCCGGATGCCGGATGCCTGCGCCCGCCCGTCCAGCAGGATGCCGATGCAGCGCGTGTTGCCGTCGTCCCAGGCGGCCTGGTCCATCTCGGTGCCGTCCGGCTTCAGCCAGGTGACGTCCTTGAGTTCCAGTTCCTCGTTCCACTCGGCAGTGAGGAACCTCGACCGGTGCAGGATCGGCAGCCTGCGGCGCAGCGCGGTCAGCCGTGACACGAACTCGACCAGGTTGTGGCCCTTCTCGCCCAGGTCCCAGTTCAGCCAACTGATCTCATTGTCCTGGCAGTAGGCGTTGTTGTTGCCGTCCTGGGTGCGGCCGAACTCGTCGCCGGCCACCAGCATCGGCGTGCCACGGGACAGCAGCAGGGTCGCCAGCATGTTCTTGATCTGGCGCTCCCGCAGGCCGTTGATCGTCACGTCGTCGGTTGGGCCTTCGGCGCCGCAGTTCCAGCTCTCGTTGTTGCTGTTGCCGTCATTGTTGTCCTCGCCGTTCGCCTCGTTGTGCTTCTCGTTGTAGGAGGCCCAGTCGTTCAGCGTGAAGCCGTCGTGCGCGGTGAGAAAGTTGACCGAGGACCAGGCTGGGCGGCCGCGGTGGTTGAAGAAGTCGCTGCTGCCGGTGAACCGGGTGGCGAAATCCTTGATCTTGCCGGCATCGCCCTTCCAGAAAGCGCGGACGTTGTCGCGGTAACGGTCGTTCCACTCGGCCCAGCCGGGCGGGAACCCGCCCACTTGGTAGCCGCCAGGGCCGCAATCCCAGGGTTCCGTGATCATCTTGACGTGGCTGAGCACCGGGTCCTGGCCGACGGCGCGCAGGAAGCCGCTTTCCTGGTCGAAGCCGGTGTCCTCGCGGGCGAGGATGGTGCCGAGGTCGAAGCGGAACCCATCCACGTGCATCTCGGTCACCCAGTAGCGCAGGCTGTCCATCACCATCTGGATCACGCGGGCGTTGGACAGGTTGACCGTGTTCCCGGTGCCGGTGTCGTTGATGTAGTAGCGCTTCTTGTCAGGCAGCAGCCGGTAGTAGCTGGCGTTGTCGATGCCCTTGAAGGACAGCGTGGGGCCTTTCTCGTTGCCCTCGCAGGTATGGTTGTACACCACGTCCAGGATCACCTCGAGCCCGGCATCGTGGAAGCGGCTGACCATCTCCTTGAACTCGGAGAACGCGAAATCCGGCACGCTGGCATAGCGGCGGCTGGGGGCGAAGAATGCCAGGGTGGAATAACCCCAGTAGTTCACCAAGCCTTTCTCGATGAGGTAGCTGTCATCGGCGAACATGTGGATCGGCAGCAGCTCGACGCTGGTGACCCCCAAATTCTTGATGTAGTTGATCACGTCGCGGTTCGCGAGGCCGCGGAAGGTGCCGCGCAGATCTTCCGGCACTGCCGGATGCAGCTTGGTGAAGCCCTTGACGTGGGTTTCGTAGAGCACGGTCTGGTCCCACGGCACGCGCGGCGCGCGGTCCTCGCCCCAGGTGAAGGCGGGATCGATCACCCGGCTCTTCGGCATGAACTTGGCGCTGTCGCGCTCGTCGTAGGTGGTGTCTTCCTCGCCCAGCTTGTACCCGAACAGCTCGGGCGCCCACTCGATCTGGCCGACCATCCCCTTCGCGTACGGGTCCAGCACCAGCTTGTTCGGGTTGAAGCGGTGCCCGTTCTCCGGGTCGTACGGACCGTGCACGCGGTAGCCGTAAACGGTGCCGGGCCGGGCGTCCGGCAGGAAGCCGTGCCAGATCTCGTTGGTGTACTCCGGCAAGGTGACGCGGCCGAGTTCCGTTTCGCCGGAATCGTCGAACAAGCAGAGCTCCACCTTGGTCGCGTTGGCGGAAAACAGGGAGAAATTCACTCCCAGGCCGTTCCAGGTGGCGCCTTGGGGAAACGGGCGGCCTTCTTCGACGCGGAAGCTGCTGGAGTGGCTCATGCGGTGTCCTGGTCAATTCTGGGCGAGGGGATGCAGCACAAAGCGCGCGGAACCCCAAGCGGTTCCCGCCGCCCATCCCGCCTCACTGTGGCGCGACGGTGAAGCGGTAGCGGCCCTGCGTCTTGTGCGTGTCCGTGGACGTCGCGTGCCATTCCACCGTGTAAGTGCCGGCTGGCAGCGTGCGGACGCTGATTGCCAGGTGCGTCCCGGACCCGTGCAGGTCGTTGCGGTCCACCCGTGCCCCGCTGGAGTCCTGCACGGTGACGGCGCAGAACGCCGGCTCGACCGACTCGGTGAAGTCGATCCCGATGCCGGCCGGGGCTGCCGCGACCGAGGCGCCGACCGGCGGGTCGGCGTGCTTGAGGAAGGCGTGGGCGGATGCGTCACGGGGGCCGCCGCAGGCCAGCCCCGCCATGGCGCAGAAGGCGATCCAGCGTCGGCTCATCGGAAAATCGGCCGGCCGAGGCTGTTCGGCAGCAGGTCATCCAAGAAGACGTGCAGCAGCACGGCAGCCCCCACCGTCGTGCCCGCGGCCCGGTTGGCCGGGATGAGCGCCTCGATCCCAACCTCGCCCCAGTCTGCCAGGTAGACCACGCCGGGCGCCACCGTCCAGGTCGTGCCCTGGGCGCTCGGCGCGGACGCCGGGGAGGACCAGGTGACCTCCACCAAGGGTATCAGATCCCCCAGAAAGCCCGGCAGACCGAGGTCCTTCACCTGGGATTGCAGGTAAGGGATGCTGTATTGCAGGGACAACCCCCCGGACCAAGCGTTGTTGGCGCCATTGTTGAATTGAGCCGCCAATCCTGTGTTGAGCGGCGGCGACAGGGTCGACCCGGCGGGTTGCCCAGGGGATTGGCCGAGCGCCTTCAGCTCCCTGTCCGCCACGACGTAGCTCAACTCGCCGGTCACCGCGAAGGGGCGCAGGGCGTCCACGGGCAGGTCGCCCAGGCCCTTGCCGAAATACAGCGTGGGCGCCGTGGAGCCGTAGCGGTCGCCCCCGGTGTGGGTCGTGCCGGTGCCGCCGATCTCCCGGATGATGCCGAGCGACACGACGAACTCGTGCTCCGCGTTGGTGTAGGCCTGCCACTTGCCGGTGATGAACAGGTTGCCGAAGCCGGCCTGGGTCTTGGCGCCGTCCATCTGCTGGCGGACGTAGCCGTCGTTGAGGATGATCGCGGTGTTGGACGTGATCGTCTTGTCGTATTCGAAGCCGAAATCGTACTCGTGCGTCGGGCCGCTGCCGCCGTCGGCGCCACTGCGGTTGTAGGTGAAGGCGGGGATGGACGCCTCGTCGGCGGTGCCCGGATCGTCGATGGTGAGCGTGACCGGAAAAACGCGGGCGCCCGCGACAACGTGTGCGGAAGCGGGCATGGCGGCGAGGCAAGCGGCCGCGAGCGCGGCCGGCAGGGGGCGGAGCATAAGGAAATCCTTCACCAGGAAGCACCAGGAACAGGCGGTGTTTCAGGTGAGGCTGGGCGGTCCCCTGGGACGTCCCGGGCGGAAGCCGGGGGAAGGCGGCGCGCGCGCCGGCGGCGGCGCCGTGCGGCGCTCGACCGCCGCGACCGTCAGGCCAGGAAGCGCCGTGCCCGGCGTGGCAACCGCCGCCTGGACTGCCATCGCCGCGCAGTACGGGCAAACCGCGCAATCGTGCCGGTGGTGGCTGGGCGCGGGGCCGGGCACGGAACCGGGCGCGCCTGGCCCGTCGATGCTGCAAACGGGGCCGGACGTTGCCCATGCTTCAGGCGCCGCCGCGGCGCCCATCACCTGCCCGAGCACGGCTGCCACCGCGAGCAGCCAAAGCAGGCAGGACCATCGTGTGGCGGGGCGCGGACGCATCGGGGGCGAAGAGTGACCGTTGCGGGACCGGGACGCAAGCGGGTGCGCGACAAAGCAGTGGAGGGGAGCGCCACCACGCTCACTCGGCTAAGCTGGCGGCCATGCCCCTGTCCGACCGGCCCGCGTTCGATGACCATTTCCGTGGGGAGCTTGCCGCCCTGTTCCGCCTCCGCCGGGACGTCCGCCGTTTCCGCACAGACCCGGTGCCGTCGCCCGTGCTGGATGCCTTGCTGCAAGAAAGCTCGTTCGCACCGTCCGTGGGCTTGAGCCAGCCCTGGCGCTTCGTGACCGTGGACGAACCGGGGCGCCGCGCCGCCGTGCGGGCCAGCTTCACAACCTGCAACGAAGCGGCGCTTGCCAGCCAGCCGGACGGCCGCGCCGGCCTGTATGCCCGCCTCAAGCTCGCCGGACTGGACGACGCGCCGTGCCACCTCGCCGTCTGCGTCGATCCCGGCCCGGCGCAGGGCCACGGCCTCGGCCGCCTCACCATGCCGGAAACGGTGGCCTACTCCGCCGTCCTCGCCATCCACACGCTATGGCTCGCGGCGCGTGCGCGGGGGCTGGGCCTCGGCTGGGTCTCGATCCTGGACCCGGACGCGGTGCTCGCGGCGCTCGACCTTCCCGCCGAGTGGCGCCTGGTCGCCTATCTCTGCCTCGGCTTGCCCGAGGAGGAAGGCGACGTGCCCGAGCTGGAGCGGGCTGGCTGGGAGCAGCGGGGTCCGACGCTCGTGCTGCGCCGCTAAGATGAACCCGCCATGTCAGGTCGCCTGTGCCCGGATGGGCGCCAACCCTTCCGTCGCCTGCGGGTGCTGCGCCGTTGTCCTGCCCCACGCGCTGTCCGGCCCGGCCAGCAGCAGCGCGACGCACCCCGTCCATCCCGTCTGGTGCGCGGCGCCCAGGCCGCGGCCGGTGTCCCCGTGGAAGTATTCGTGGAACAGGATGTGGTCGCGGAACTCCGGATCGGTCTGTGACAGAGTGTCGTCGCCCAGGAAGGCGCGCCGGCCGTCCTCGCCGCGCAGGAACAACGACACGAGCCGGTGCGACAGCATGTCCGCGACCTCCCGCAAGGACGCGTTCCGCCCGGAACCGGCCGGGCATTCCACCTGGAAATCGTCGCCGTAGTAGCGCTGGAACTCGCGCAGGCTGTCCAGCAGCAGGATGTTGACCGGCATCCAGACCGGGCCGCGCCAGTTGGAGTTGCCGCCGAAGGAGTGGGTGGAGCCCTCGCCAGGCTCGTAGCCGATGCCAAACCGCGCCCCGCCCACTTCCAGCACGTAGGGGTGGGCCTCGTGCGCCTTGGACAGCGCGCGCACGCCGTAGGGCGAGAGGAACTCCGCCTCGTCCAGCATGCGCGCCAGCAGCTTCTTCATCCGGTGGCCGCGCAGCAGGGACAGCAGGTGGCGCTCGCCGGTGCCGGCCTCCGTCCAGCGGGAGATCAGCGCGGCAAGGTCCGGCCGGTCGTTGAGGAAGAACTGCAACCGCTCGCTGAACTCCGGCAGCGCCTTGAACGCGCGGCTGCCGATCACCTCCACAGCGAACAACGGGATCAGGCCCACGATCGAGCGTACCCGCAGCGGGATGGCCTTGCCGTCCGGCAGGTGCAGCACGTCGTAGTAGAACTGGTCCTGCTCGTCCCACAGCCCGATGCCGCCGGCGTTGGTCATCGCCTCGGCGATGTACAGGAAGTGCTCGAAGAACTTGGTCGCCATGTCCTGGTAGGCGTCGTCCTCCAGGGCCAGCTCCAGCGCGATGCGCATCATGTTCAGCGTGAACATGGCCATCCAGGCGGTGCCGTCCGACTGGTCGATGCTGCCGCCGGTGGGCAACGGGTTGGACCGGTCGAAGATCGCGATGTTGTCCAGCCCCAGGAAGCCGCCGCTGAAGATGTTGCGGCCGTTGGCGTCCTTGCGGTTCACCCACCAGGTGAAGTTCAGCAGCAGCTTGTGGAACGCCATCTCCAGGAACTTGCGGTCCGCCTGCCCGGTCATGATCCGGTCCATCTGGAACACCCGCAGCACCGCCCAGCCATGCACGGGCGGGTTCACGTCCCCGAATGCCCACTCGTAGGCCGGCAACTGGCCGTTCGGGTGCATGTAGCGCTCGCGCATCAGCAGCAGGAGCTGCGCCTTGGCGAAGGCCGGGTCGATCATCGCGAAGGTGACGGTGTGGAACGCCAGGTCCCAGGCGGCATACCAAGGATATTCCCAGCTATCGGGCATCGAAACGACGTCCGCGTTGTCCAGGTGCCGCCAATCGGCGTTGCGGCCGTGCTTGCGGCCCGGCGGCGGGGTCGGCTGGCCCGGGTCGCCGTCCAGCCAGCGGCGCACGTCCAGGCCGTAGAACTGCTTGCACCACAGCATCCCGGCGAGCGCCTGGCGCTGCACCCGGCGCTTGTCCGGGTCCGGCATGCCCCGTTGCAGGGCGGCGTAGAATGCGTCGGCGTCCTCCCGCCGGCTCTCCATCACGGTGTCGAACCAGGCGAACGCGTCCTCCGTCGCGTCGGGCCGCAGCCGCAGCCGCACCTGGGCCTGGCCGCCGGCAGGGATGGGGAGGCGGACGTGGGCCGCGCACTTGGTCCCGCGCCGCATCGGGCTGACCGCGGAGCGCGCGCCGTGCACGACGTGGTCGTTGATGCCATCCTTGAACGGGCCTGGCAGGCTGGCGCCGTACAGCCGGTTGAAGTTGGTCTCGTTCTCGCAGAACAGCCACTCGGCGCCGGGCGCGTCCACCTCGCACACGCGCAGCCGGGCCAGTGCGGGATGCTCGGCCGTGACCCGGCGGCCATCCAGCGCCAGCAGCGGCTTGGCCCGGCCGGGGTGCCAGGACCATTCGTTGCGCGCCCAGAGCTGCGGCAGCACGTGGATCGCCGCCGGTTCCGGCCCGCGGTTGTGCACCGTGACCAGCATCAGGATGTCGTCGGTGGAGGCCTTGGCATACTCCACCACCACGTCGAAGTAGCGCCGCTCGGCGAACACGCCGGTGTCCACCAGCTCGAACTCGCGCTCGTGGACGCCGCGGGCGCGGTTGGCTTCCACGAGCTGGTCGTACGGAAAGGCGGCATGCGGGTACTTGTACAGCATCCGCATGTACGAGTGGGTCGGCGTGCCGTCCAAGTAGTAGTATAGTTCCTTGACGTCTTCCCCGTGGTTGCCCTGCGCGTTGGTCAGGCCGAACAGCCGCTCCTTCAGGATCGGGTCGCGCTCGTTCCACAATGCGAGCCCCAGGCACCAGTGCAGCTTGTTGTCGCTGAACCCGGCCAGCCCGTCCTCGCCCCAGCGGTAGGCGCGGCTGCGGGCGTCGTCGTGCGGCAGGTAGTCCCATGCGGTGCCGTCGGGGCTGTAATCCTCCCGCACCGTGCCCCATTGCCGCTCGCTGAGGTACGGCCCCCAACGCCGCCAGTCCTCGCCGCGCTCCGTGGCGCGCAGGCGGCGGCCTTCGGCGGTGTCGAAGATCGGGTCATGGTTCATCGGATGCTCCGAGCATGGCTTCGATGCGGATCAGCTCGCCGAGCGACCAGGCCTGGAACGGGCAGCCGCCGGGCGTGTGCGGCGCGTCCCCGTCCGCCACTTCCGCCACGTGGCCCAGCCCGCCCGTCCGCAGGTGGGCGTGCAGCGCCGGCAGGAAGCGGGCGCGGCCTTCCGCGCGGCTTTCCGGCGTGTTGCCCTGGCTGGCGAGCCACGCGGCCACGAACGGCCCCAGCAGCCACGGCCAGGCCGTGCCCTGGTGGTAGGCGCCGTCCCGCTCCGCCGGGCCGCCGCGGTAGTGCGGGCAGTACTCCGGATCGTCCGGCGCCAGGGTGCGCAGGCCGAGCGGGGTGAGCAGGCTGCGCTCCGCCAGCGCCACCACGCCCGCCACGAGGTTGGGGGTGAGCACGGGAATGGGGAGGCCGCCCGCCGCCAGCACCTGGTTCGGCCGCACCCGACGGTCCCGCGCGCCGGGCACGCCGTCCGCATCCAGCACGTCGATCAGCCCGCCGGTGTCCGGGTCCGGATAGTGCGCCACCACGGAGTCGCGGGCGCGCAGCGCGGGCGCCACCCAGCGGTCGCCGCCCGGCCAGCGCCCGGCGATCGCCAGCGCGTTGACCCAGAGCGCCTGCAACTCCACCGGCTTGCCGATGCGGGGGGTGACGACGTGGTCGCCGTACTTGGCATCCATCCAGGTGAGCTGGACGCCGGGCACCCCGGCCCGCAGCAGCCCATCCGCCGGATCGGAGCCGATGCCGAAACGGGTGCCGGCGGTGTAGCCCTCCAGGATGGCGGTTGCCGCCTGCCGCAGCCGGGCGGCCACAAGCGCCGGAGTGGGGTCCGGAGCGCGGGCTTGCAGCAGTTCGTGCACCGCCACCACGAACCACAGCGAAGCGTCCGCCGCGTTGTACTCGGGCGGGCCGGCCCTGTCGGGGAAGCGGTTGGGCAGCATGCCCTCGCTGACATGGCCGGCCCAGGCGAGCAGGATGTCCGCCGCTTCCGCCGTGCGCCCGCGGGACAGCAGCAGGCCGCGCAGGGCGATGAACGTGTCGCGGCCCCAATCGGTGAACCACGGAAAGCCGGCCAGCACCGTTTCCCCGGCGCCGCGCACCGCCAGGTAGCTGTCCGCCGCCACGTCCCGCGCCCGGCGGGAACGGCGGGCGCGCTCCCCGGCTTCGAGGGACGCCACCGGCTCCGTGCCCGCGGCATCCGCGCGCAGGGTCAGCACCGCATCGCCGGGCAGCTCGAAGGTGAAGGTGCCGGGGGAGGCGAGGTCCTCGCCGTCATCCATCCCCCGCGCCACCTCCGTCGCGTAGGTGAAGCGGCGGAACCAGTCGAACCCGTCTTGCCAGGCGAAGTTGCCGCGCGCGGTGACGCGGGGCACGCCGGGGTAGGGATGCCACGCCAGCGCCTCGCCCTCGCGGCGGGTGGTGGCGTCGAAGGCCGGGTTCTCGTGGTGCAGGGCGTGGTAGTCGCGGCCGGAATGCAGCAGGCGAACGGTGAGCCGCACCGGGCGGTCCGCCGACCAGCGCAGCACCGTGTCCGCCGTGGCGCGGCAGGCGAACAGCTCTTGCCGCACCGCCGTGCCGTCCGGCAGCACGAAGCGCCAGCACGGCCAGGGCGCAGGGTCGAAGCCGGCGAGGTGCCGGCGCCCGTCCGGAAACACGCTGTCCGGCAGGTAGGCATGGCTGCTGAGCGCGAAGCGGCCTCCAGCGGTTTGCGCCCAGACCTCCATTCCGTTGACCAGCACGAAGCGGCCGGCGGGCCGGTCGGCGAGCAGCAGGGCGTGGTAGCGCCGGGTGCGGATCAACCCAACCGTGCCGGAGGCGAACCCGCCGGCGCCGTCCGCTTCAAGCCACTCCGCATCCAGGTCCATGGCGCGCACCATGGCGGAGCGGGGGCGTGGCGCAAGGGTGTCCGGGCATGGAAAGCGCCCGGGTGGGGCGAGAAGCAGCCGCGGCCCGGAGATCACCCCACCCGGACCGGCGTGAGGTCCTGGAACCAGCTCTGCGCCTGCACGAAGCCCTGCACCTTGGGGCTGAGCGTGCGCGGGTTCAGGTCGTGCGCGGCGAACAGGAACAGCGCGTCGTCGACGATCCTCTCGTGGATGCTCCGCAGCAGCGCGTCCTGCTCCGCCGGGTCGAGCGTGGTGTAGACCTTCTCGAACAGGGCATCGTACGCCGGGTCGTTGAAGTAGCCCCAATTGGCCCCGTTCGGCGCAGCCAGGCTGGACTTCAGCAGCCGGGTGAAGGCGCTGTAGGGATCGAACGCGCCGTAGCTGAAGTTGATGGCAGTGCAGCCGCGGGCGGCCGGGGACTTGGCGCCGGCATGCCACACGTCGATCAGCGAGTTCCAGTCGAACACCTCGAACTCGACCTCCACGCCGACGTCCTTGAGGTTCTGCTGGATGAACTCGTTCATCGGCAGCGGCTGCATCTGGCCGGAGCCGGAGGACGAGATGCCGATCTTGGTGCGCAGCGGCTTGCCCGGGCCGAACCCGGCGTCCTTCAGCAGCGCCGCCGCGGCGTCCGGGTCGTGCGCCAGCTTGAACGACGGCGTGCCGTGCCACGTGTTGCCCGGCGGCACCAGCCCGGCGCCCTCGATCATCAGCCCGCCCAGCAGTTCCTTCAGCCCGGCGCGGTCCAACGCCAGGTTGGCGGCCTTGCGGACCCGGATGTCCCGCCAGGGCGAGCCCTCGACCATCGACAGGTGCCACGTCCAGTTGTGCGGGTAAGCGTTGGTGACGGTGGGGAATCCGGCCGCCTTCAGCGAGGCCACCGCGTCCGGCGGCGGCGCTTCGATCATGTCCACCTGGCCGGAACGCAGGGCGGCGACGCGGGTGTTGGATTCCGGCATCGGCAGCAGGGTCAGCTCGGTGCATCTCGGCACCCGGTCCGGGTTCCAGTATGCCGCGTTGCGCAGCAGCACCGCGCGTTCCCGCAGGGCGAAGCTGCCCATCTTCCATGGGCCGGTGCCGACCGCCTTGGCCCCGTAGGCGTCCCAGTTGCGGCCCGCCGCCTCCCACGCGCCCCGGTGCGTGATGCCGACCCAGGTGACGCCATACGGCACCGTGCTGTCCACGATGCTGGTTTCCAGCCAGAAGGACTGCGGCCCGTCCGTGCCCCAGGCGGCGGCGGTGGGCAGCCGCAGCCCAACCTGCGCCCCCGCGCGGGGGTCGAAGGCCGGGTCGCCCTTCTTGAAGGCCCGGTCGAAGGAGAAGGCGACGTCGGCCGCTTCCAACGGCTTGCCGTCGTGGAACAGCACGCCGGGGCGCAGGGCGAAGAGCCAGCGCTTCGGGTTGGCTCCGTCGGTTCTCCAGGACGTCGCCAGGCCGGGGGTGAGCGCGGACGGGATGTCCGAGCGGGAGAGGTCCCACTCGACCAACTGGTCGTACAGCGTGATGCCCATGAAGCGCTGGCCTTCCGCCCCCTGGTCCGGGCAGCCATTGGGCAGCGGCACCGCGGACGCGGTCATCGCCACCCGCAACCTGCCGCCCGGCGCCTGCGCGCGCGCCAGGTCCCACGGCAAGGCGGCGGCGAGGGGGGCCGCGAGCAGGGTGCGGCGGGACAGCGTCATGGACGGCAAGCTCCTGGAAAGGTCACGCGCGGACGTCCATGGCGGCGCGCAACCCGTCGCTCACCATGTTGAAGCAGAGCGAGGTCGCGAAGATGCACATGCCCGGCAGCATCGCGGTGACCGGCTGCGCGTAGATCGCGGTGCGCAGCGTGTTGAGCATCAGGCCCCACTCCGCTTCCGGCGGCCTGGTGCCCAGGCCGAGGAACGACAGCCCGGCGGCCAGGATCATCGACACGCTGATCAGGCTGGTGCTGTACACGAAGATCGGCCCCAGCACGTTGGGCAGCACGTGGACGCGCACCACCGCGAACGTGCCGGCGCCGCTGGCCCGCGCGGCTTCCACGTAATCCAGGCCGCGCACCCCGGACGTGACCGTTTCGGCCACGCGGATGATCTGCGGCACGAACACCAGGCTGAGCGACAGGATGGCGTTGCCGATGCCGGCCCCGAGCGCGCCGCTGATCGCGACCGCCAGCAGCACGGAGGGGAAGGCGTAGAACACGTCCGTGGCGCGCATGATCAGCATGCCCACGAGCCCGCCCGCGAAGCCGGCGACCACGCCCAGCACGCCGCCGACGAGGAACGCGACGACCACGGGGGTGATGCCGACCGTCCAAGACAGCCGCCCGCCGTAAAGCAGCCGGGTCAGCATGTCCCGCCCCAGCTCGTCCGTGCCGAGCGGGTAGCCGGGAAACCCGGCGGGCTTGAGCCGGCGCAGCATGGAGGTTTGGTAGGGGTCGTGCGGCGCCAGGACGGGGGCGAACAGGATCGCCAGCAGCAGCAGCAGCAGCAGCGCGGCGAAGCCGAGGGTGACCGGGTCCCGCCGCAGCCGCTTGCCGACGCCGCCCCAATAGCCGGCGGCGCGCCGCGGCGCGGCCGGAACCGGAAGGGCGGGGGAGGTGGCGACGCTCATGGCCCCGCCGCTGCCGAAGGGAAGGAAGGTTCGATCATCCCCGCCTGATCCGCGGGTCCAGCGTGGTTTGCAGCACGTCCACCACCAGGTTCACCGTCACGAAGAACAGCGCCAGCACCAGGATCGTGCCTTGCAGCACCGGGATGTCGCGCTGGAAGATCGCGCTGTTCAGCAGCAGGCCGGTGCCGGGCCAACTGAACACCGTTTCCACCAGGATCGACCCGCCCATCAGGTAGCCCAGTTGCAGCCCCATCACCGCCAGCGCGCCCGGCGCCGCGTTGCGCGCCACGTGGAGGAAGATGCCGCCGCGCATCAGGCCCTTGCCGCGCAGGGTGCTCACGAAATCCTGCCCGAGTACCTCCGCCACCAGGCCGCGGACCGTGCGGGTGATGATGCCCATCGGGATCATGCTCAGCGTCACGGCGGGCAGCAGCAGGAATTGGAGGTGCTCCCAGTCCCAGGCCCAATCCGAGCTGCCGCCGGGGCCGGCGCCCATGGCCGGCAGCCAGCCCAGCAGCACGCTGAACACCACCACCATCACCATCCCCAGCCAGTAGTTCGGCAAGGACACGCCCGTCACCGCGAACGTGGTCAGCGCCCGGTCCGTCCAGCGCCCGCGCGTCGCCCCCGCCAGCGCGCCCAGCCCCACCCCCAGGCTCATCCCGATCAGCGAGGCCACCAGCGCCAGCCGCAGCGTGTTCTCCAGCGCCACCGACAGGTCCGACCAGACGGACCGCCCGGTCGCCAGCGAGCGCCCTAAGTCACCGCGCGCCACGTGGCCCAGCCAAAGCGCGAACTGCACCGGCAGCGGGCGGTCCAGCCCGTACTCGTGCCTGATCTGCTCCACTACCTCCTGCGGCGCGTCCGCCGGCACGATGGCGTTCACCGGGTCACCGGGCGCGATGTGCACCAGCATGAAGCACACCAGGCTGACCGCGAGCGCGATCGGCACGGCGTAGGCGACCCGGCGCAGGATGTACAGCAGCATCTCAGGCCGCCGCCGCCAGCCGGTCGGGCACCCGGACGCAGCGCGCGGCCCGCCCCGGCTCCGGCCGCCGCCGCTCCGGCACCTCCGGCAGGCAGGCCGGCTCCACGTAGGGGCAACGGGCGGCAAAGGCGCAGCCCCGCGGCGGGTGCTCCATGTTGGGCGGCGCGCCGGGGATGGTGACGAGCCGCGTGCCGCGCGCGCCGGCATGCACGGTGGCGCCCAGCAGGCCCTGCGCGTACGGGTGCAGCGGCGCCCGCATCAGGGCGGATACCGGCCCTTCCTCCACGAAGCGCCCGGCGTACATCACGGCGACGCGGTCGGCGACCTCCCCGGCCACGCCGAGGTCGTGGGTGACGAAGATCATGCCCATGCCCAGCTCCGCCTGCAACCGGCGCAGCAGCAGCAAGATCTGGATCTGCACGGTGGCGTCCAGCGCGGTGGTGGGCTCGTCCGCCAGCAGCAGTTGGGGCCGGCAGGACAACGCGATGGCGATCATCACCCGCTGCCGCAACCCGCCGGACAGCTCGTGCGGGTAGGCCCGGAGCCGGCGCGCGGCGGACGGCACCTGCACCAGCTCCAGCAGTTCGAGCGCGCGGCGGTCCGCCTCCGCCCCGCTCACCCGCTCGTGGCGGCGGATGGTTTCGCGGATCTGATGGCCGACGGTGAACACCGGGTCAAGCGCGGTCATCGGCTCCTGGAAGATCATGGACACCACCCGGCCGCGGATGTCGGCCAGCCGGCGCTCCGGCGCCGCGACCAGGTCGTGGCCGCCGACGCGCACCGTGCCGGACATGACGGTGCGCCGCGGCGGGTTGAGCCGCATCAGCGAGCGCAGGGTGACCGACTTGCCGGACCCGCTTTCCCCCAGGATGCACAGCGTCTCACGCGGTTCCAGGTCAAAGTCCACTCCGCCCACCGCGTGCACGGTGGCGTCACGCGAAACGAAGCGCACTTGCAGGCCGCGCACGTGGACGAGCGGTTCCGTCATGCCGCCAACGCCTGCGCCGCCGTGTGGCCGCTGCCGGGCTGCACGGCGAAGCAGGCCGCCGCGTGGCCGCCGCCCGAAAGCGGCGGCGCGCTGGCGGCGCAGACCGGCTCGGCCAGCTTGCAGCGGGTGCGGAAACGGCAGCCGGACGGCGGGTTGACCGGGTTGGGCGGATCGCCGGACAGCGGCGGCTCCGTCCGCCGGCGGTCCGGGTCCATGGACGGGCGGCTGTCCAGCAGCGCCGCTGTGTAGGGATGGCGCGGGGCGGCGTACACCCGGTCGGCCGGCCCCAGTTCCACCACCCGCCCCAGGTACATGACCAGCACGCGGTCCGACATGTACTGCACCACGTTGAGGTCGTGGCTGATGAACACGTAGGTCAGCCCGAAGCGCGCCCGCAGGTCCACCAGCAGGTTCAGCACCTGCGCCTCCACCGACTTGTCGAGGGCGGAAACCGGCTCGTCCAGGATCAGCAGCCGCGGGCGCAGGGCCAGGGCGCGCGCGATGTTGACCCGCTGCCGCTGCCCGCCGGACAGCTCGTGCGGGAAGCGCCGGGCGAACTGGCCCGGTTCCAGCCCGACCGCTTCCAGCAGCTCCCCCGCGCGGCGCACCGCGTCCCGCCGGGCGAGGCCGTGGACCTGCGGCGCGAAGGCGATGCTTTCGCCCACGGTCAGGCGCGGGTTGAGCGAAGCGTAGCTGTCCTGGAACACCATCTGCACCTGGCGGCGGTACTCCCTGGTGCTGAGCCCGCCGACCGAGTGCGCGCCCGGCCCCGTCGGGCGGCCCTCGAAGATGACCTCGCCCGCGGTGGGCGGCAGCAGCGCCATGACAAGGCGGGAGGTGGTGGACTTGCCGCAGCCGGACTCGCCCACGATGCCCAGCGTTTCGCCGCGCCGCACGGTGAAGGACACGTCGTCCACCGCGCGGACGGCGCCAGCGCCGCGGCCGAACAGCCCGGCGGTGAGCGGGAAATGCTTGGTCAGCCCGCGCACTTCCAGCAACGGGCCGTGATCATTCGCCGCCATGTCCATGGCCGAAATCATGCAAGGCCAGTGCCATGCATGGCGGCTTGAACTCCCCCCGCCGGGCGTTACGGTGGCGGCAGGCGAATACCTGGGGGGATGCGATGGCCGAGAGCGGCGAGGACGACCTGCTCTACACGGTGGCGGGCGGCGTCGGCCGGATCACCTTCAACCGCCCGCAAGCGCGCAACGCGATGACCTTCGCGATGTACGACCGCCTGGCCGCGATCTGCAACGAGGCCGGGGCAGACAACACGATGCGGGCCATGATCCTGACCGGCACGGGGGACAAGGCGTTCGCCGCCGGCACAGACATCTCCCAGTTCCGCGCCTTCGACCGCGAGGAGGACGCGCTCGGCTACGAGGAGCGCATCGACCGCACCCTGCTGGCGCTGGAGCGATGCCCGGTGCCGACGATCGCCGCCATCTCGGGCGCCTGCACCGGCGGGGGCGCCGCGATCGCCGCCTCCTGCGACCTGCGGGTGGCCACGGCGGCGTCCCGCTTCGGCTTCCCGGTGGCGCGCACGCTGGGCAATTGCCTGTCCATCTCGAACTACACCCGGATGGCGGCGCTGGTGGGCGCGGCGGCGGTCAAGGAGATGGTGTTCACCGCCCGGCTGTTCGCCGCGGACGAGGCGAAGGCGGCCGGGTTCCTGACGGAGGTGGTGGCGGACCGCGCGGCGCTGGACGCACGGGCGGACGCGCTGGCGCAGCACATCGCCACGCTGGCGCCGCTGACCCTGCGCGCCACCAAGGAAGCGCTGTTCCGCATCCGCGAGCGCGCCCGGCCGGAGGAGGGGAGGGACCTCATCCTGATGTGCTACATGAGCCAGGATTTCCGCGAGGGCCTGGACGCCTTCCTGACCAAGCGCACGCCGAATTGGCAGGGCAAGTGAGCGAGGGCCTCCCCACGCTGGCCGTGGCGGGCGCGGTCGCCACGGTCACGCTCAACCGCCCCTCCGTGCACAACCGTATAGAGCCGGAAGACCTGGTCGAACTGGGCCGCCTGCTGGCGGAAGCAGAGGCGGCGGCGGCGTTGCGCGTGCTGGTGCTGACCGGAACTGGCCGCTCGTTCTCCTCCGGGTTCAACATCGGCGAGCTGAACGGCGCATCCGGCGAAGAAGGCGGCGACGGCAGCTTCGACCGGCTGGCGGACCAGTTGGAGCGGTTCCGTCTGCCCACGATCTGCGCGCTGAACGGCGGGGTGTACGGCGGCTCGACCGACCTCGCCCTGGCGTGCGATTTCCGCATCGGCGTCCAGGGCATGACGATGTTCATGCCCGCCGCGCGATTGGGGCTGCACTACTACGCCGGCGGCTTGCGCCGCTACGTGTCCCGCCTGGGGCTGGGCGCGGCCAAGCGGTTGTTCCTGCAAGCCACCCCGGTCGACACGGCGGAGCTGCTGCGCATCGGCTTTCTGGACGAAGCGGTGCCGCCCGAGCGGCTGACGGAACGAGTGACGGAACTGGCGGCGGTGCTGGCCGCCAATGCGCCGCTGGCCGTGCAGGGCATGAAGCGCTGCTTGAACGACATCGCCCGCGGCGAGCCGGACCTGGACCTGATCACCGCCAACCAGGAGCGCACCCGTTGCTCGGCCGATCTCCTGGAAGGCCGCGCGGCCTGGCTGGAGAAGCGGACGCCGCATTTCACCGGCGCATAGGGCCGAAACGAGGAAACACGCGATGATCAAGTTCTACTACAGCCTGGCGCCCAACCCGATGAAAATCGCACTCTGCCTGGAGGAGATGGGCCTGGAATACGACGCCGTTCCGGTGGACACCCGCAAGGGGGAGCAGCACGCGCCCGCCTTCACCGCGCTGAACCCGAACAACAAGGTGCCGGTCATCGTCGATGGCGACGCGACCGTGTTCGACAGCAATGCCATCCTGCTCTACCTCGGCGAGAAGACCGGCACGTTCATGCCCGGCGCCAGCCCGGCGGAGCGCGGCAGCCTGCTGTCCTGGCTGATGTTCGTGGCCTCCGGCGTGGGACCGTACTCCGGCCAGTCGGTGCACATGCGGCATTTCGCGCCCGAGCCGAAGGAGTACGCGGTCAAGCGCTACCTGTTCGAGGCCAAGCGGCATTACGGCATCGTGGACGCCCGGCTGGCGCAGGAAGAATGGATGCTGGGCAGCCGGTACACGATCGTGGACATGGCGCTGTGGGGATGGGCAAGGCTGGTGCCCTTCGTGGCCGGCGCGTCACCCAAGGACGCAAGCGTCTGGGAGCAGTTCCCGCACCTCAAGCGCCACCTGGACGCGGTGAGCGCCCGCCCGGCCGCGGTCCGCGCCGAGGCGATCCGTGGCCGGCACAGCTTCAAGGCCGAGTTCGACGACGAAGCCCGCCGCCACATGTTCGGCCACACGACGGAGCGGGCGGCCTAGCCTGCGATCGCCCTGGCTGGAAACAGTCAGGGCGTCAATTGCCGGG
>CAXTLC010000029.1:0-51967 GCA_964245075.1 uncultured Acetobacteraceae bacterium | reverse complement strand
TGGGCAAACCCTCAAGGTTCGCGCGCAGAGGCAAACCTAAGCAGGCTGCACGGTGATCCGGTGGTTGGCGTAGGAGATCCAGACCCGCACGCTGCGCAGCCAGTCGGCGCCCAGCAGCAGGTCGGCGATGGCCAGGCGCAGCGGGCTGACGTCGATCACCAGCCCGGCCGTGCGCAGCCCGGCGACCCGCAACTCGCCGAACAGGTGCTGCCGGGTGGTGCGCAGGTTGCCGTCCACGCCCACCGATTGGCTGACGGCGTCCCGCGCCAGGGTTGCGTTGTCCAGGCCCAGTTCGGCCGCGGACCTGTCCCGCAGGATGGACCGGTTCGCGCCGCTGTCGAGCAGGACGCTCAACCGGTGCCCGTCCAAGGTCGCCGGCAGCACGGGCAGGCCGCGCCCGTAGAACTTGACGGCCAAGGACACGCGCGGCCCCGCCCAGGGCAGGTAGTCGCCGGTGCAGCCGTGCACGCGGTAAAGCCGGACGTGGCCTCGCGCGAGGTCGAACTCCACGTCGAAGTCGCGAAGCCAGTCGGCGCCCAGCAGCCCAGAGGCGTGCATCGCCGCCCCGCTTGTCACGGGCAGCGGCGCCACGGCGACGCTCTGGTCCAGGATATCCAGGCCGCCGATGCCGAGCGACGGCAGCAATGCGTTCTGGGACACGACCACGCCCCCCGCTCCCCGAATGGTGGTGCGGCGCTGCCGGTCCTCGCCGAGGTGCAGGGTCGTGACGGCGGACGGGGTCACCATCGTGGCTTCGGCGCCCGTGTCGATCAGCAGGGTGACGGGCTTGTCCTCGATCAGCGCCGGTGCGGCGACGAAGCCGCGTTCCTCGCTGACCGCGATGTCGGCCGCCTGCCGCACGGTGCAGGCCTGCGGGCCGAAGGGCGCTCCGGCGCATCCGGACAAGAGCAGCAAGGCAAGCCATCGATGCAGCGTCATGGCGCCGGTGTGCCGTTCGCGGACGGGAGCGGCAAGCTCAGCCGCCTTCCGCCCGCCTGAAAGTCCGGGCCAACCCTTCGCGCAGCCCGATCGGCGTGATGTGGAGCGCCCGCTCCATTGGCTCGATGCTCCAGGACTTGTCCTCCAGCAACCGCCGTACTTCCGCGCGGCGCACCGTTGGAACGCCGGGCAGCAGCCGGGTGAGCGGGACGAGAACGCGCAGGAGCGTGCCCGGCACCGCCACGATGCACGGCGGCGGCAATCCCGCGGCCCGCGCCACGGCCCGGACGAAGTCGGCGTAGCTCACCCGGTCCGCCCCCGCGAGCACCAGCGTTTCGGGACGGGGCCACTCGGCGGCGATCGCCGCGCGGATGCTGCGGGTCACGTCGTCCTGGTAGATCGGGCGCAGGGCCGCCCGGCCGCCGCCCGGCAATGGCACCAGTGGCAGCCGGCGCAGCAGCCGGGCGAGGCGCTGCACGTTGTCTTCCCCTTGCGCGCCGTAGATCATGGTCGGGTGCAGCATCACCCCGCGGCGGCCGGAGCGGCGGAACGCGGCCTCCCCCTCCAGCACGCCTTCCGCATGGGAGTCCGGCCAGCGCGTGAACTTGCGGGTGCTTCCGAGCAGGACGAAGTGCCGCACATCCTCCGGCGCGGCGTGCAGGATCGCCGCCGTATGCCGGGCATGGGCGCAGGAAACGACGACCCCCGCCCCTTGGAGCGCGCGGCGCAGCGCCTGGCCGTCGGCAAGGTCCGCCAGCGCGGGCGTGCCTGGCAACCCGCTGGCCTGCCATCGGCCGATGGCACGCACGACGGGCACGTAATCCGCCCCGTCCTCTGCCAGCGAGCGGCAGAGCGCCGCGCCGGACCGCCCGGACGCGCCGATCACGTGAACCCTCATGCGGCGGCATCATAGGGCTGCATAGGGCTGGGCGGGAAGCGGGAAACCCTGTGGTATCATGCTACCACATAGGCAAAGCCTTGACTTTCCGGGCTTGCGCGGGGATATCACGCCTCCTGATGCAAACGGAATCCTGCCGATGAAGACGACCCTGTCGCTGAAGCCTGCGGAGGTCACCAAGGCGTGGACGCTGATCGACGCGGACGGCCTGGTGCTCGGGCGGCTGGCGTCCATCATCGCCCAGCGGCTGCGCGGCAAGCACAAGGCGCAGTTCACCCCGCACGTGGATTGCGGCGACAACATCGTCGTGGTCAACGCCGAGAAGGTGCGCGTCACCGGCAAGAAGGCGGACCAGTCGATCTTCTACTATCACACCGGCTTTCCGGGCGGCATCAAGGGCCGCTCCGTCCGCCAGATCCTGACCGGTCGGCATCCGGAGCGCGTGATCGAGAAGGCGGTGGAGCGGATGATCACCCGCGGCCCGCTGCAACGCGCGCAGATGAAGCACCTGTACGTCTATGCCGGCGCCGAGCACAAGCACGAGGGCCAGCAACCGCAGAAGCTGGACGTGGCCGCCCTGAACAGCAAGAACACGAGGCTCTGATGTCGGACACGATCGAAACCCCGCCGCCCGAGACAAGGACGGGCACGCTCGCCGACCTGGCTTCCTTCGCCGCGGCCGGCGCCGTCGCGGCCCCGGCCGCCACGGTCCGCGTGGAGCCGAAGCGGGACGCCCAGGGCCGTTCCTACGCGACCGGCCGCCGCAAGAACGCGATTGCGCGCGTGTGGATCAAGCCCGGCCGCGGGGACATCAACGTCAATGGCAAGACCGTCACGGCATACTTCGCCCGCCCGGTGCTGCGGATGCTGATCACCCAGCCGTTCCTGATCTCCGACCGCTACAACCAGTTCGACGTGTTCTGCACCGTGACCGGCGGCGGGCTGTCGGGCCAGGCCGGCGCGTTGCGCCACGGCATCAGCCGCGCGTTGACCTACTACGAGCCGGACCTGCGCGGCATCCTCAAGCTGGCCGGGTTCCTGACCCGTGACAGCCGGGTGGTGGAGCGGAAGAAGTACGGCAAGGCGAAGGCACGGCGGTCGTACCAGTTCTCCAAGCGGTAAACCTACCAGCCGGCGGTGCCATGACCTACACCGTGTTCATCGATGGCGAGGCAGGCACCACCGGCCTCGGCATCCGCGAGCGCTTGCAGGACGTGCCGGGCGTCACGGTCCGGTCCATTGACCCCGCCCGCCGCAAGGACCCGTCCGCCCGGCAGGACATGATGGCGCAGGTGGACCTTGCCGTCCTCTGCCTCCATGACGAAGCCGCCCGTAAGTCCGCCGCCCTGGCCGCCGCCCTGGGGCCGGACGCGCCCAAGCTCCTGGACGCCAGCACAGCCCATCGCGTGGACCCGGATTGGGTGTACGGCGTCCCCGAGCTGGACGCCGGGCAAGCGGCGCGCATCGCGGGAGCCGCACGGGTGGCCAATCCGGGGTGCTACCCGACCGGCGCGATCACCTTGTTGCGCCCGCTGGTCGCCGCCGGGCTGGTCCCGGCCGAATACCCGGTCTGCGTCAACGCGGTCAGCGGCTATTCCGGCGGCGGGCGCGGCACCATCGAGGCGCACGAGGCCAGCGGCGGCCCGGCGTTCGAGCTCTACGCGCTCGGCCTGGAGCACAAGCATGTTCCGGAATTGCAGCGTTACGCCATGCTGACCCGGCGGCCGGTCTTCGTGCCCTCCGTCGGGCACTTCCGCCAGGGCATGCTGGTGTCCATCCCGCTTCACCTCGACACCCTGCCCGGCCGTCCTTCCGGCCAGGATCTGCACGATGCGCTGGCCGCGTATTACCGGCACGCCCCCGCTATCCGTGTCCTCCCGGCGGAAGCGGCGGGCAAGCTGGAGCCGGAAGCGCTGAACGGCACGGACGCGATGGAGCTGCGCGTGTTCGCCCATCCTGCCCATTCCCACGCGGTCCTGGTCGCGCGGCTGGACAACCTCGGCAAGGGCGCGTCGGGCGCCGCGGTGCAGAACCTGCGGCTCATGCTGGGCCTGGACCCTGCGCGGGAGACGGAGCCTGCCGGCTGATCCCGCGCCGGCCGGGCCGCTCTGGTCCCTGGACGGCATCGCGCCGGTCGTGGCGGCTGACGCCTGGGTGGCCCCGACCGCCGCGGTGATTGGCGACGTGACGCTGGGCAGCGGTGCAAGCGTCTGGTGGCACTGCGTGTTGCGCGGCGACGGCAATCCCATCCGCGTCGGCGAGGGCAGCAACATCCAGGACGGGACGGTCATCCACATCGCCGCCGGCGCCTTCCCAACGCTGATCGGGCAGAACGTGACGATCGGCCATTCCTGCATCATCCATGCCTGCACCCTGGAGGACCGGGCCTTCATCGGCATGGGCGCCACCGTCCTGGACGGCGCCACGGTCATGGAAGGCGGCATGCTCGCCGCAGGGGGCTTGCTGACGCCAGGCAAGCGCGTCGGCCGCAACGAGCTGTGGGCCGGTGCGCCCGCCCGCTTGATGCGCGTGATGTCCGCGGAGGAGCGAGCCGGTTGGGATAAGACCGCGCCGCATTATGTTGCACTGGCCAGGCGGTTCCGCGCGGGGCTGGTCCCCGTCCGCTGACCGTTCTGGGAAGGAAGCTTCCATGCGCCGACCGCTCGCCCTTCTGCTCGCCGCCGCCGCCGCCGGATGCGGCCCGTTGCCCCCGCCGCCGGACACCGCGGTCCTGCCGCCCGGGGTGTTCAGCCCGCTGGACCAGGACGTTCCCGCCACGCTGTATGCCCAGTATGCCTTCGCGGATGCGGCGCGCACCTACGGCAACCCGGTCGCCGGCGCACAGGCGGTGCTCGCGATGGACTACATCGCTGGCGAGCTGAACACGAGCCCGCGCTGGGCCAACATCGACGCCGCAACCCAGATGCAGCTCCTGCAGGGCCGGGCCGCAACCCGGGCCGCAGCCGGCATCGCGCCCGATGCGCCGTCCCAGCTCGTGGTGGACAGCCTGGTCGCCGCGCGCAACGACCTCGCCGCCGGCGACCCGGCGGCGGCGGCGGCGGCGCTCAGCAATCCTGCCTTCCCCGCGGGCGGCGCGCGCGCGGTGCAGGCCTTGGCCAACCTGCCCTACATCCTGGAGGCGAACGTCGCGACCCAGAAGGCCGCCAACGAGCTGTTCGGACCGGGCGAGGGCGGGTCCGGCGATCGGCTCTGACAGGCCCGCCTGTCACCTGCGTGATTCGGAGGAAAGGGGAACGGCCGCAGGGAAGCAGGCGCTCAACTGTTTCGTCAGGACCGCCACGCTGTCCTGCCAGCCGTCCTGGTGCGGCGGTTCTCCGGCCGGCGGATGATGGAGCAATCCTTCGAGTGCCTCAGCCAGCGAGGCTGCCTCCGGTTCGCAAAGCCTGGCACCTTCGATCCCGGTCAACTGCTCGGCCAAGCCGCCGACCCGCGTTCCCACCACCCAGCGTCCCGCAGCCAGCGCGGCGGCAGCCACTCCGCTCTGGCTTGCCTCGCGATGCGAGAGCACCAGCGCGTCGGCCCAGCCGAGCAAGTCCCCCACTTCCGTTTCCGGCACCCAGCGGTTCTCCACCGTGACATCGGGCAAGCGGCGCAGCGCGTCCAACTCGGCGCTTTCCGGCCCGGCGCCGACCACGCGCACCGTCATCCGTCCCGGCGGGAGCCGGCCCAGCGCCTCCGCCAGCAGGTCGAGCCCCTTGTAGGGCAGCAGCCGCCCGAAGCTCAGCAGCCGCAACCGCCCGCCATGCGCCATCGGCAATGCGGGCGGCGCTCCGTACCCAAGGGGCGACAGCCGCGTCCGCAGCACTGGGCGGCCCGCCGCGGCCGGCGCGAGCTGAGCTGCCACGTGCCCGCTCAACGCCAGGAGCGCGCAGGCACGCCGCAGCAGCCACCGTTGCAGCACCGCCTGCATCGGCAGGATGTCGCCGGGATGCCGGGCCGCGTCGTGCACCGCGACGGCGTACGGCACCCCCGCCCGGCGCAAGGCCGTGGCCATCAGCAAATCCAGCGGCGCGGGCATCGCGCACACCGCGCCATCCAGCCGCAGCGCCCGCAGCCGCCGGGCCAGCCCGGGCGCGTGGAGCGGAACGGCCAGCAGCCGCAACGCCCAGCCGCCCAGCCCGGCATAGGTGTCCACCGGCAGGTCGCAGTCCGGCAGCCCGGCCTGCATGATCTCCGCCCCGCGGGACAGCGACAGCACCACCTCCGTGCCGGGCACGCGGCGCAGCGCGCGGCACAGTTCCAGGGCGTAGCGCGGCCCGGCGCCGCGGCGCCCCCATTGCCACACCAGCAGCCTCACAATCCCAGCCCGCCCACCGCCGCCGCCAAGGCGGCCGGGCCGAGCCGTTGCAGCGCCGCCGCTTGCGCCCGGGCGCCCAAGGCCGCCCGCTCGGCCGGGTCGTCTGCCAACCGCCGCAATTGGGCGGCCGCCGCGCCCACGTCCGCCTCCGCCCATACCGCGCCCGGCACCTGGAACACGCCGCGCGGGTCGGCGGCGGGGACCAGCCGGTACGGCACGAGCGCCGCGGTCTGCGCGTCCATGAAGTCGGTGTTGCCGGACCAGTCCGTCGCGACCACGGCGCGGCCCAGCAGCATGGCCTCCGCCGGAACCAGGCCGAAGCCCTCGCTGCGATGCAGGGACAGCACGATGTCCGCGCGGGCAAGCAGCGCGTGGTTGTCGGCCGGCGGCAGGGTGCGGGTTTCGAAGCGGATGTTCGCCGCCCCGGCCGCCGCGTCCCGCAAGCGCTGCATGTCGGCGCCGAAGTGACCGGGATGGCCGACCTTCATCACCAGCACCCGGTCCGGCCGGCTGCCGAACGCATCCCGGAACGCCGCAATGGCCGCCAGCGGGTTCTTGCGCTCGAACGAGGAGGCCAGGCTGAACGAGCACAGCACCACCACGGCCTTCGGCGGCAACCCGAACGCCTGGCGGTCCAGCGCGGACGGCGCCGGCGGGCGGGACGCGACGCAATACGGCACCACCCGCACCCGGCCGGGCAGCAGGGGCTCCAGCGCCGCGGCGGTGAAGCGGGACGGCGCCCATACCTCGTGCACGAAGCGCACGCCGGTCGCCCAGTTCCGCGGCGGCACCGGCAACTCCCAAGCCCAGCAGCCGATCACCCGGCGTCCGCGCAGCAATCCCCGCGGCAAGCCGAGCAGCGCCGCCGCGACGTGGGGGGCGTTGACGTGCAGCACCAGCGGAGCTCCCGCGGGCAGCGCGCCGGCGTCGGAAACGGGCATGTCCTCCGCCTCGCCCGGCACGCGCAGCCCGGCGCGCAGCGTCCAGGCAGGCACGCCCAGTTCGGCAAGGCCGGCGAGCATCAGCCGCGCCCCCTCCCCCAGCCCCGAAGCGCGGCCGAGTTCGCCGGCGACGACCAAGCCTTGCCGGGCTGGCGGCGGTGGCTGATCCGGCTTCGGGGCCAGCATCGCGGTGCCGCGGGCCAGCAGCGTCCGACGCGCCCCGGCTGGCAGCACTTGCCAGAGCCGATGCAGCGGGTGCAGGCCGGACGGTGCCGGGTCGGGATCGGGGGCGGGCATGGCGTCGTCTTACCCGGCAAGCACGGCCGGGCAAGGCCGCATCTTTCCACCGGTTGCCGACCGGCTGCACATGGATAGGATGCAGCCATGGCTGACGCCCTTCGCCTCACCAACAGTCCACACCCGGCCCGGCCGGCGCCGGCGGCGCGCGCGTTGCCGCACGGGGCCGATTGAACGTGATGCCGGCGCTGCCACGTTTTGCGGTGGAGTTGGCCGTCCCGGATATCTCGCCCTGGCGGGCCGGCAACACCGGCGTGCCCGGCTTCACCACGCTGAAGTCGGGCCAGCCCGGACCGCACGTGGCGCTGGTCTGCCTGGTGCATGGCAATGAGATCGCCGGCGCGGTGGTGCTGGACGGCCTGTTGCGCGCAGGCATGGCGCCAGCCCGGGGCCAGTTGACCTTCGGCTTCGCCAACCTCCATGCCTTCGACCGATTTGATCCGGCAGAGCCGACCCTGTCCCGCTTCGTGGACGAGGACCTCAACCGGTTGTGGGACGGGGCGATGCTGGCGGGGCCGCGCCGTTCGGCCGAGATGGACCGGGCGCGCGCCATGCGCCCGTTGATCGACACGGTGGACATCCTGCTGGACCTGCATTCCATGCTGTGGCCGTCCGACCCGCTGATCTTGAGCGGCCCGGCGCCCAAGGGCCGGGACCTGGGACGGGCCATCGGATCGCCTGGGCTGGTGGTGGCCGACCACGGCCACGTCAGCGGGCCGCGGCTGATCGACTACGCCCCGTTCACCGGCCCAGGCCCCGCCGCCGCGGCGCTGGTGGAGGCCGGGCAGCACTGGCAAGCCGGCACGGTCGCTTGCACCCGCGCCTGCGTGGAGGGGCTGCTGCATTGCACCGGCCTGCGCGAGGGACGCTCCCCCGCCCATGCTTCCAGGGTCGCCGAGGTGACGGTCGCGGTCACGGCCGCGACGAGCGCCTTCGCCTTCGTCCAGCCGTTCCGCGGCGGCGAGGTCATCGCCCAGCGCAACACCCTCATCGCGCTGGACGGCACCGCGGAAATCCGTACCCCCTACGACGACTGCATGCTGGTGATGCCCAGCCTGCGTCCCAGCCGCGGGCATACCGCAGTCCGGCTGGCGCGCTTCGTGTGAAGGCTTGGGCCACGCCGCCTGCCCCGCCATATGATGGCGCAGTGCACCAAGAGGAAGCGTCATGCCCCTGAGCCCGCCCAGCGCCGCGCGCGAGAAGGTTCACACGCGCCGCATCGAGCTGAATGGCTATGCCCGCGAGGACGGCTTGTTCGACGTGGAAGCAACGTTGGCTGACACCAAGACCTACGGGTTCGCCAGCGAGAGCCGCCCCTGGATAGAGGCAGGCGAGCCGTTGCACGGGATGGCCATGCGCATGACGGTGGACGAGGAGCTGACCATCGTGGCGTTCGAGGCCGCGACCGACTACAGCCCGTTCAGCATCTGCTCCGAGATCACCCCCAACTATGCCAACCTCGCCGGCATCCGCATCGGCCGTGGCTTCCTGCGCGCCGCGGCGGAGCGGGTCGGCGGCGTGCACGGCTGCACGCACCTGCGCGAACTGCTTCAGCAGATGGCGACGGTGGCGTTCCAGACGCTCTACCCGGTGCTGGCCAAGCGCGAGCGGCCGGACGCCGCCGCCAAGCCGGCCCTGTTGAACACCTGCTACGCGTACCGCGAGGACGGCCCCATGGTGCAAAGCCGCTACCCGCTGCACTACACCGGGCGCCACGCCGAGCTGCCGGCCGAAACCGCAGGCTAGCGGGCGTGCCGGAGGCGGCCGATTACGTCGTGGTCGGCGGGGGCACGGCCGGCTGCATCGTGGCCGCCCGCTTGTCGGAGGACCCTTCGGTCCGCGTGACCCTGCTGGAAGCCGGTCCGCCGGACCGTGACGTGTGGATCCATATTCCCGCCGGATACGCCCGGCTGTCCAAGTCCCGCCGCTACGACTGGGGTCACAGCACCGAGCCGGAGCCGGGGCTGCATGGCCGCAGCGTCGCCTGGCCACGCGGCCGGGTGCTGGGCGGGTCCGGTTCCGTCAACGGCCTGGTGTTCCTGCGCGGCTCGCCGCACGACTACGACCGGTGGGCCCAGGCCGGGGCGCGCGGCTGGGCGTGGGATGACGTGATGCCCGTGTTCCGCGCCCTGGAGGATTGGAACGGACCGCCCGGCAGCACGCGCGGCCGCGGCGGCCCCGTGCCGGTCAGCGAGCCGCGCACCCTGTCGGAGGGTGCGGCGGCGTTCCTGGCGTCCTGCAAGGCGGCGGGCTTTCCGGTGCATCGGGACGTGAATGACGGCGCGATCGAGGGCGCCGGACCCGTGCAGATGAACACGAGGGCCGGCCGCCGGATCAGCACCGCGCGCGCCTACCTGCACCCGGCGCGCCGCCGCGCCAACCTGCGGATCGTCACGGAGGTCTCCGCGCGCCGCATCGTGGTGGCGAATGGCCGCGCCACGGGGGTCGAGGCAGACACCCCGGCCGGCCGCGCCCTGTTCACGGCGTCACGCGAAGTGGTGCTGTGCGGGGGCTCCATCGCTTCGCCGCACCTGCTGATGCTGTCCGGGATCGGCGACGGGGCCGCCCTGGCCGGACTGGGCATCGACACCGTGCTGCACCGCCCGGCAATCGGCCAAAACCTGCAAGACCACCTGATTGCCCGGCTGTCCTACCGCACCCGGCCAGCCGGCACGCTGAACGAGATCACCGCGAGCCGGCTGCGGATGGCCGCGATGGTGGCCCGCTACGCGGTGCGCCGGCGCGGCCCCATGGCGGTGGGTGCCACGGAGGCCACCCTGTTCGCACGCGCCACGCCCGGTGCGGAGGAGGCGGAGATCCAGTTCCAGTTCATCAACTTCAGCCTCGTGCCCCATGCCGGATACGTGCTCCCGGCCCATCCTGGCGTGATGATCAACTGGGGCCAGTGCCGCCCGGACAGCCGCGGCGCCGTCAGCCTGCGCAGCCCGGACCCGGCGGACCGCCCGGTGATCCATGCCAACTACCTGAGCGCGCCATCCGATCAGCACGCGATGGTCGCCGGCGCCCGCATCGGCCAGCGCATTGCCCGGACTGCCCCCTTCGCAGCCCTGGTTGAGGAGGAGTTGTCGCCGCCCCCCGGCTGCGAGGGCGACGAGGCGTTGCTGGATTTCGTCCGCGCCACCGCGACCACCGTTTATCACCCGTGCGGGACCTGCCGCATGGGCAGCGACGAGGCAGCCGTGCTGGACCCGCACCTGCGGGTGCGCGGCTTGGCCGGATTGCGCGTGGCGGACGCTTCGGCGATGCCGCTGGTGCCGTCCACGAACATCCAGCCTGCCGTGATGATGCTTGCCGAGCGGGCGGCCGGGTTCATCCGGGCGGGGTGAGGAGCCCGCGCTCAGACGACGCGGGTGCGGACGGTCCCGACGCCCTCGACGCTTCCCTCCAGCACGTCGCCGCGGCCGCACGCCGCGACGCCCTCCGGCGTGCCGGTGAAGATGAGGTCGCCTGGCGCCAGCCGGACCAGGCGGGACAGGTAGGCGATTACCTCAGGCACGCTCCAGATCATCTTGTCCAGGCCGGAGGATTGCCGGACTGTTCCGTTCACCCGGAGCTCCACCCTGCCACGGCCCGGCTCGATCCCGGCCGCCGGAACCAACAGGCCGATGGGGGCGGAATGGTCGAAGCCCTTGCCCATGTCCCAGGGACGGCCCAACTTCTTGGCTTCGCCCTGTAGATCCCGCCGGGTCATGTCCAATCCGGCCGCGTAGCCCCACACGTGGCGCAGCGCCTCCGCCTCGGCGATGTCTGACCCGCCGGCGGCGATGGCGACGACCTGCTCCATCTCGTGGTGCAGGTCCTTCGTCATGGGCGGATAGGGCATGTCGGCGCCACCGGTCAGCAGCGCATCGGCGGGTTTAATGAAGAAGAACGGCAGCTCGCGGTCCGGGTCGTGGCCCATCTCCCGAGCATGCTCCGCATAGTTGCGGCCGACGCAGAAGATCCGGCGCACGGGGAACGCTCCGCCCCCGGCGACCGGGATGGTTACGGGCGGGGGAGCTGCGATGACGAGTTCGGCCATGCGAATCTCCTTCGGTTGGCCAGTGAGCCTACTGCCGCGGCGGCCGAAGAGCCACCCGGTCAGTCCGCTGCCGCCGCCCCGACAGCGCCGAGCCGGGCGCGGACCGCGTCCCCGAACGCGGCCAGGATGCCGCGCGAGACGGCGTCCGTCATCCAGTCGTACTCAGGATGCCACTGCACGCCCACCGCGAAGCCGGGGGCGTTCGCCACCCGCACCGCCTCGACCGTGCCGTCCGGGGCGGCGCCCTCCACCACCAGGCCGGGCGCCAGGCGGTCCATGCCCTGGTTGTGCAGCGAGTTGATCGCGATCGCCGTGGCTCCCGCCACCCGGTGCAGCCAGCTTCCGGGAACGACGGAGATGCTGTGCGCCTTGCCGATCCGCACCCGGCTGTTCGGCTGCATCGGCGTCGAATGGTCGAGGCGGCCCGGGAGATCCTGCAACCGCTGGTGCAGGGAGCCGCCCAGCGCCACGTTGAGCTCCTGCATCCCGCGGCAGATCGCCAGCAACGGGGTGCCTTGGCGGATGGCGGCGCGGATCAGCGGCAGGGTCACGCTGTCCCGCGCCGGGTCCTCCGGCGTGCCTTCCGCGTGCGGCGGGCCGTGATACAGGCTGGGCTGCACGTTGGACCGGCTGCCGGTCAGGATGATGCCGTCCAGGCGGGAAAGCAGCGTCTGGATGTCGCACGCGTCGCCGCTGGCGGGCAGCAGCACGGGAACGGCGTCCACCACCTCCATCGTGGCCCGGACGTAGGTGTCGGAAGCGGCGTGATTCGGCATCCCGAAGGTGCCGAACAGCTTGGTGCAGCACGAGATCCCGACGAGCGGCTTCATGCAGCCATAATGGTCAGTCAATGCGACGTTTTGAAGACAAATCCGCCGGCTACTGCGAGTTGTTGCCGAAAAACTTCGGATCGACGAACGTGAACAGCGACTGGTCGAAGCTGCCGCCGAGCTGCACGTCCGCCAGCCTGATCCGCGTCTCCTGCCGCTGCGCGTCCACCACCGCCCAGGATTGCAGCGACATCGGCGGATCGGCGAAGAACAGCGTCAGCGTGCCGTCGCCCGGCGTGGCGGTCCGCAGCAGGGTGATCTGCACCTGGTTGGGCAGCCGCGCCACCTGCGTCACCGTGACGTCGCCAGACAGCTTGAGGTTCTCGCGCAGCAGCAGGCCGAGCGGCGTGCGGCCGAGCGGAATGTTGCTGGTCTGCTGCAACTGCGAGTCGTGGAAGACCAGCAGCCCATACCCGGCGACCAGCAGGAACGGCGATGGCGCATCATACTGGAAGCGCATGCGTCCGGGACGCTGCATCCAGACGGTGCCGTTGCTGACCGCGCCATTGGGCGCGATCTGCTGGAACCGGGCCTTGAGGGTGTGGATCGCGTTGAGGCTGGCCTCCGCCCGGGCGATGTCGGCCTGGTCCCGCGCGGAAAGCGCCGGGGCGGGGGCCTGGGTCTGGGCCTGGGCCACGAGGGGGAGCAGCAGGGCAGAAAGCAGGGCACGGCGTTTCATGCCCGGGATATGCGCGACCCGGCGGCCGGTGGGAACCCCTGCCCGCAGCCGGGCCTGCCTACTCCAGATCCACAACGTCGCCCACGGTGCCGACCCGCACGATGCCATCCACGTCGCTCAGCCGGGCAACAAGGTGGGCGACAGGCCGCTTACCCTTCACTTCCATGACAAGGACCACGTTGCCCCGATCGGGCCTGAGGGTCTCAACTCCCTCGCGGTCGGCTAGATCCTGCGCCTGCTCTCCGCCGGCTGTCGCGGCCGCTTCCCGTTCGACTTCCAGGTGACCTATGGCAAACCGCAACTGCGTGCAGGCAATCAGGATGGTTTGCAGCAGGCCCTCCTCGCCCCCGTACGCGATGCGCAGCCGGGTGGATGTCCTCCGCTCCCGTGGCAGGCGGCCCAGCAACATGGGGAATATCAGCATGATGACGAAATGGCCGGCCGTGGTGGCCACCGCCAACACGGGCAGGCCGGCTCCGCATGCCATGCCGAGCGCCGCCGTCAGCCAGACGGAGGCGGCCGTGGTCAGTCCTCGGACGATGTCCCGACGCATGAAGATGACGCCGCCGCCGATGAAGCCGATGCCCGATATGACCTGCGCCGCGACGCGTGACGGGTCCACCACCACGCGCCCGTTTTCCAGAACGTCCATGAAGCCATACTTGGAGATCAACATGAACAAGCCGGCGGAAACCCCGACCAGGGTATAGGTCCGCAAACCGGCGCTCTTCTGGCGGATCTCCCGTTCCAACCCGACCAGGGCGGACAGCAAGAACGCCAGAGTGAGCTCTCCAAGCTGCAACCATCCTTGGCCAGTCGAAGTGAACAAGGGCTGTCCCGTATTGCGCCGCTGCCAGTCTGCTCCGGCAGACTAGACTCGATCGCCACAGCCAGCACAAGCGCCGGCCTGCCTGGCATGTCCCGCGATCGGTCGAGCGACACGGCGCGGACCACGCCTGGGAACACGTCGCGCGGGATCAGCCGGCACGGGCCTGCTCGGCGGCCTGCGGCTCCGGAAAGAACGATGCCGGGCGTGGTGGCCTCTTGCGGCCTTGCATCAGCCGCATGCGCAAGGTGGCCGGGTTGCCAGCCCTGCGGAATAGCTCAATGGGCTCGACGCCAGGCGGGCCGACCCCCTGCCCCAGCGACTCCGAAACCACTTCACCACGTGTTGGGCGGCGTAACAGCGGTCGTGGGGGCTGACCGTCCTGGAAGGGCCAGCCCCACCAGGCGTCAAGGCGTGGGCGGGTGCTCCGGCGGCACGCCCGCGGCCTTGGCGACCTCTGCCGCGAAGTCGTCGGTTGGCTTCTCGATGCCCTCACCCAAGGCGAAGCGGACGAAGCCGGTGATCGTGGCGCCAGACTTCTTGGCGACCGCCTTCACCCGGCTCTCGTTGTCCATCACCCAGATCTGCTCCAGCAGCACCACTTCCTCGTAGTACTTGCGGATACGGCCGATCACCATCTTCTTGATGATGTCTTCCGCCTTGCCGGAACCGCGGGCCTGCTCGGTCAGCACCGCCTTTTCCCGCTCCAGCGCGGCCGGGTCCACGCCGTCGACGTCGAGCGATTGCGGCGCGGTCGCGGCGACGTGCATGCCGACCTGGCGGCCCAGCAGCTCCAGCGCGTCTATCTCGCTCGCCCCCTCGACTGCGACCAGGACGCCGATCTTGCCGATGCCGGGCTTCTGCGCCTGGTGCACGTAGCTGGCCACCACGCCGGACGATACGCTCAGCACGCGGGCGCGGCGCAGCGTCATGTTCTCGCCGATCGTGGCGACCAGGTGCGTCAGCTCGTCGGCCACCGTGCGGCCGCTGCCGGGAAACGACGCCGCTTTCAGCGTTTCCAGATCCTCGCCCGTCTCGAGGGCGAGGGTGGCGACCGTGCTGACGAAATGCTGGAACGTCTCGTTGCGGGCGACGAAGTCGGTTTCGGCATTGATCTCGACGACTGCGCCCTTGTTCAGCGCCGTGGCGACGCCGACCAGCCCCTCGGCCGCGACCCGGCCGCTCTTCTTGGCGGCGGCGGACAGGCCCTTCTTGCGAAGCCAGTCGATCGCACCCTCGATGTCGCCCATGCACTCCGACAAGGCGCGCTTGCAGTCCATCATCCCGGCGCCGGTCTTCTCGCGAAGCTCCTTCACCAGGGCGGCGGTGATCTCGGCCATGCTATTCTCCTTCAGGCGGCCGGCTGCTCAGCCATCACGTCATCGGGCAACGCACCGACCGGCAGTTCCTCGTCGGCGCCGACGTCGCGGCCGGACGCGGCCATCTCGGCGCTGATGCCGTCCAGCACCGCGCCGGCGATCAGGTCGCAGTACAGCGTGATGGCGCGCAGGGCGTCGTCGTTGCCCGGGATGGGATAGGTGACGCCCGCCGGGTCCGAGTTGCTGTCCAGCACGGCGATGACGGGGATGCCCAGCTTGTTGGCTTCCTCGACCGCCAGCTTCTCCTTGTTGGTGTCGATGATGAACAGGATGTCCGGCAGCCCGCCCATCTCCTTGATGCCGCCCAGCGCGCGTTCCAGCTTGTCGACGTCGCGGGTGATGTCGAGCACTTCCTTCTTGGTGAGGCCCTCGACGTTGCCGCTCAGCAGTTCCTCGATCTGGCGCAGGCGCTTGATGCTGCCGGTGATGGTCTTCCAGTTGGTCAGCATGCCGCCCAGCCAGCGGTGGTTCACGTAGTACTGGCCGCAGCGCTTGGCGGCTTCCGCGACGTGCTCCGCCGCGGCGCGCTTGGTGCCGACGAACAGCACGCGCCCGCCGCCTGCCGTCACGTCCCGCACGGCGCGCAGGGCGCGGTCCAGGGCGGGCACAGTCTGCTGCAAGTCGATGATGTGCACCTGGTTGCGGATGCCGAACAGGAACGGCGCCATGCGCGGGTTCCAGCGCCGGGTGTGGTGGCCGAAATGCACGCCGGCTTCGAGCAACTGACGCATGGTGAAATCGGGGAGAGCCATGGATGCGAATCTTCCTAGTGACCGGTTGAGCCTCCGCGGGGCTGCGCCTTGCGGCACCGGCGCTGGCTGGAAGCCAGGAAGGCGCCCCGCGTGTGAATTACCGGCCCGCGCGTGCGCGATGCTGGCTGGCGGGATATGGCGGAAGGCGGACGGGAAGGCAAGGCCGCGGAACCGCCGTGCCGGGCTGGGTGTTTACGCCAGGAACCACTCGAAGGCTGTACCATGATCCGGATCGCCCTGGCGGCCACCCTGTCGCTGGTCCCGGCCCTGGCCCTCGCGGCGCCACCGCCAACTCCGGGACCGACATCCGAGCCCACGACCACGAATGCGCAGCCTCCCGCCGCCAGCGACAATTCGTCGGCGTCTCCGGCGGCCCCGGTCCCGGCGGCACCCCCGTCCAGCGCGCCGCCCGACGTCGTCGCGCCGAAGTAAACCGACCCGGTCAGCTTTCGTGGTTGAGCGTGTAGTCCGCCATGCCTGACCAATCCTTGTCGCCCATCCCTGCCGCGACGGCGTCGGTCATGCGGGTCCGCACCGCTTCCAGCATCGGGAGATGCTTGCCTGACTTTCCGGCGGCGGCAGTCGCGAGCCTCAGGTCTTTCAGACCCAGTTGCATCCGGAAACCTGCTTCGTAATCGCCTTTAGCTATCTTGGCGCTGTAATTCTCGTATGTCCTGCCCGCGAACAGCGTCTGCGTGATCAGCTCGAAGAACGGCTCCGGCGCCAGGCCGTGGCTCCTCGTCAGCACGACAGCTTCCGCCATCGCCTCGATTGCCATGGCGATCATCATGTTGCCGGCAATCTTGGCGGCGTTCGCCTGCTTCGGATCTTCGCCAAGCACCCAAACCTTTTTGCCGATGAGGTCGAGACGGGGCGCGCCTTGGCGACAGCTTCCTTGGCGCCAGCGGCCATGATGTTGAGCTGCGCCGCCTCGGCGACGTCCGGCCGGCCGAACACCGGTGCTGCGACGTAGCCGATCCCCAACTCGGCATGCCTTGCACGTAGCTCCTCGGAGAAATCGACCGAGATGGTCGCCGTCACGACGTGAACGACACTGGCGCGCGCGCTTCGCAGCGCATCCGACGACAGCAGCACCTCACGGATTGCGGCATCGTCGGACAGCATGGTGAAGACGATCTCCGCCTGAAAGACGTCGCACGGGGAAGCTACCATCTGCAACCCGGCAATGGCCTTGCCGGAGTCGGGTGACCGGTTCCATGCCCTGACCTGATGGCCGGCCTTCGCGATGTTGCGCGCCATCGCGCTGCCCATCTTGCCCAGTCCGATGAAGCCGACGTCCATGGGCAATCTCCTTCGCTAGGGCTTAGGCGCAAGATATCCGGCTTGATCGCAGCGAGCGGCACGGCATACAGACTTGATCCACATACAACCGCTTCCAGGTTGCCCTGGACGCCGAAACTATCGGTTCCTGCGGGCATGGCGCTCGTGGCGCCTCAAACCTCCTCGACCCGCTCCACGCCCGGCACCAGCTTCAACGCCTGCGCCAGCTTCGGCGTCACGTTGAAGCCGCCGGGCAGTTCGATCTCCACGTCCTGCCCGTCTCCCACGCGCGGCAGCAGCACCACCTTGCCCCGTCCCTGCCGCTCCCGTTCCAGGATGGTGCGGATGTGCGGCACCGCCGCCGTTTCCTGCAACCAGATGCGCACGCCGGCTCCGGCCTCCACCGCCGCCTGCTCCAGCGAGATGGCGGATGCGGCGGTGATGCGCAGCGACTCGCCTTCCTGCTTGAGGTCGGCGGTGACCAGGATCGGTGCGCCGTCCCGCAACAAGTCCCCGCACGTGGCCAGCGCCTCGGAGAAGAACGTCACCTCGTAGCTGCCGGCGGCGTCGGACAGGCGAACCCAGGCCATCTTGCTGCCAGTGCGGGTCGGACGTTCCTTGCGGCCGATCACGCAGCCGGCGAGCTTGACCCGCGTGACCCCGGCCGAGGCCATCTGCTCCAGTTTGCCGGAGCCGACCGCGTCCAGCCGGGCCAGGAGTGCCGCGTAGGTGTCCAGCGGGTGCGCGGTCAGGTGGAAGCCGATCGCTTCCGCCTCGAAACCAAGCCGTTCCAGGGGCGGCCAGTCCGGCACCGGCGGCAGGCGGATCGGCTGCGGCGCCGCACCGCCGAACAGGCCTATCTGGCCGCTTTGCTTCTGTTCCGCGTCGGCCTGCGCGCGGCGCAGCACCTGCTCGGCGCCTGCGAACAACTGCGCCCGGTTGGGCGGGGCTGTTCTGGACGCGCCAGGGGGCGCGATCACGTCGCAGGCGCCGGCGCGGACCAGGTTCTCGATCTGCATCTTGTTCAGCTGCCGCGGGTCCACCCGGCTGGCGAGATCGGTCGCGTCCTTGAACGGCCGCGCACCGCGGGCGGCCACCAGGGATTGCATCGCGGCCATCCCCACCCTCTTCACCGCGGCCAGGGCGTAGCGGATCGCCGGCCGGCCCGCCGCGTCGGCATCAACGGTGAAATCCGCGCCGGAGCGGTTGACGTCCGGCGGCAGCACCCGGATGCCGAGCCGCTCCGCCTCCTGCCGCAGCGCCGCCAGCTTGTCTGTGTTGTTGATCGCCAGGGACATGCAGGCGGCCAGGAACTCCACCGGGTGATTGGTCTTCAGCCAGGCCGTCTGGTAGGCGACCAGGGCGTAGGCGGCGGCGTGTGACTTGTTGAAGCCGTAATCGGCGAATTTCGCCATCAGCTCGAACACCTCGACCGCCTTGGCCTGCGGAATGCCGCGGCCGACGGCGCCTTCCACGAAGGTGGCGCGCTGCGCGTCCATCTCCGCCCGGATCTTCTTGCCCATCGCCCGGCGCAGCAGGTCCGCGCCGCCGAGGCTGTAGCCGCCCATGGTCTGGGCGATCTGCATCACCTGCTCCTGGTAGACCATGATGCCGTAGGTCTCGCCCAGGATGCTTTCGAGCTCCGGATGCGGCGCTTCCCACTTCTCGCCGTGCTTGCGGCGGCAGTAATCTGGGATGTTGGCCATCGGGCCGGGCCGGAACAGCGCCACGGCGGCGATCAGGTCCTCGAACCGGTCCGGCCGCATCTGGCGCAGCACGTCCCGCATGCCGGAGGATTCGAACTGGAACACCCCGCTGGCGTCGCCGCGGGCCAGCATCGCGTAGGTCGCCAGGTCGTCCAGCGGCAGGCGGTCCAGGTCTGGCGGGTCCGCCATGTAGGCCAGCGCGCGTTGCAGGATGGTCAGCGTGGTCAAGCCCAGGAAGTCGAACTTCACCAGCCCGGCCTGCTCCACGTACTTCATGGAGTACTGGGTCACCAGCGTGTCGGCCTTCGGGTCCCGGTAAAGCGGCACCAGCTCCACCAGCGGCCGGTCGCCGATCACCAGCCCGGCGGCGTGGGTGCTGGCGTGGCGGTACAACCCCTCAAGCTGTAGCGCTACCTCCATCATGCGGCGCACCGCCTCGTCATCCGTGCGCATCTGCTGCAACTTCGGCTCGCCGTCGATCGCCTGCTGCAAGGTCACGGGCTTGGCCGGGTTGTTGGGGATCAGCTCCGCCACCCGGTTCACCGCGTGGAACGGCAGGCCCATCACGCGGCCCACGTCGCGCACGGCGGCGCGGGCTTGCAGCTTGCCGAAGGTGATGATCTGCGCCACCCGGTCCGCGCCATACTCGCCGCGGACGTACTCGATCACCTCGTCCCGCCGGTCCTGGCAGAAGTCGATGTCGAAGTCCGGCATGGAAACGCGCTCGGGGTTGAGGAACCGCTCGAACAGCAGGCCGAAGCGCAGCGGGTCCAGGTCCGTGATGGTCAGCGCCCAGGCCACCACCGACCCGGCGCCGGAGCCGCGGCCGGGGCCGACCGGGATGCCCTGTGCCTTCGCCCACTGGATGAAGTCGGCGACGATGAGGAAATAGCCGGGGAAGCCCATCGCCGCGATGACGCCCAGCTCGTATTCCAGCCGCTCGGCATAGGTGGCGTGCTGCGCCGGGTCCACGGCGGCCAGGCGGCGCGCCAGTCCCTCGCGGGCCATGGCGCGCACCGTCTCCTCCTCGGTGGCGCCGGGACGGACCTTGGGGCAGACCGGCAGCAGCGGCTTGCGCGTTTCGGCCATCACGGCGCAGCGCCGGGCCACGGCGAGCGTGTTGTCGCAGGCGTCCGGCAGGTCGGCGAACAGGGCGCGCATGGCAGCGGCGGGCTTGAACCAGTGCTCGGCGGTGACCCGGCGGCGGTCGGGCACCGCCATCGCCTGGCCGGTGGCGATGCAGAGCAGGGCGTCGTGCGCCTCGTGCATGGCGGCGTTGGCGAAGAAGCATTCGTTGGTGGCGACCAGCGGCAGGCCGGCGGCGTCCGCCAGCGCGATCAGCCCGGGCTCGATGGCGCGCTCGCCGGGCAGGCCGTGGCGTTGCAGCTCCATGAGGGCGCGGTCGCCGAACCCCTCGGCCAGCTCGCGCGCCAGGGCTTCGGCGTCGGGCTGCCGGGCTTCCGCCAGCAGCCGGCCGAGCGGGCCGCGCGGGCCGCCGGTCAGCAGCAGGAGCCCGGCGCTGTGGTCCAGCACGGTGCGCAACGCCAGTTGCGGGTCCGCCGGGTCGGACGTGGCGAAGCCGAGCGAGGACAAGCGTTGCAGGTTGGCCAAGCCCGCGGCGTCCTGCGCGAGCAACACCACCGGGTCAGGGGGCAGGCCGGGCTTCTCGGGGCGTTGCAGGCTGATCTGGCAGCCGATGATGGGCTGCACGCCCTTGCTGGCACAGGCCTGGCTGAACTCCAGCGCGCCGAACAGGTTGCCCGAATCGGTGATCGCCACGGCGGGCATGGCGGCGTCCCGGGCCAAGGCGGCGATCTTGTCCGCCTTGATGGCGCCCTCGCTTAGCGAATAAGCGGAATGGACTCGGAGGTGGACGAAGTCGGCGTGCGGCATGGCTCGATCCTAGCGCCAGGCGGCGCCGGGCAACAGGCCATGCCGCGACGGGTCAGAAACGATGGACGGACGAGGGCTTGGCTTTGGCGTGGTAGCCGGCCTCGATCAGCTTCGGGCCGCTCCTGGGCGCTGGCACGGCATCCGGCGACTGTGTTGCCGGATCGCTTGGCGGCAGGGCTGCCGGGACCGTGCCCGAGCCTTGCCGCGAAAAGGCGCCGCACGCGTCGCCGGATTGGCGGACTTGGACGACGGGGGCAGCGCCGCCACGGTCGTCATACGTCACCGTCTGGCTGCAGGAGCCCTCGCCCGAGCTGAAGCTGCTCACGATGACGCTGGACCCGCCAGGCATGCCGCCGAGCGCCGCTTCCACCGCCCCTGCCCCTGCCCCGTCCGGCTGCGTGCCTGCGGCCTGGAAGGCCAGCATCTGGCGCACGGCCGCATCCTGCTGCGCGAGCAGCGCGGCGAACGGGTCCGCCGGCATGTCGGGAACGGCGGTGGCCTCAGCGACGGGAACCAGAACCGCCACAGCGTGGCCCGCCCGATCATAAAGATCATAAAGAATGGTGTCGGCGTTGGACGCCACGGGAAGGAGGACAAGGCCCGCGAACAACGCGGCCACGGCAGGCTTCCGCATGCAGCACCTCATGAAGATGACATCGGCCACAATGCCACAAACGGCCGCCCGCGTCACCTCCGGCAACATGAAAGCTGCTTCATGGAGCGCGTTTCTACTGCCGGCATGCTAGGGACGGACCGCAGGAAAGCGGGAGGGCGGGATGCAGGACGTTCTGGTTCTGGGCGCAGGGGGCATGCTGGGCCGCAAGCTGGTGGCCGCCCTTCCCGCCGGCCTCGGCCTGACGCTGCACGACATCGTCCTGCCGGACGCGCCGGCGGGGGCCACGGCGTCCGCCTCCGACCTGTCGGCGCCCGGCGAGGCGGAGCGGCTGGTGGCGGGCCGGCCGGACACGATCTTCCACCTGGCCGCCGTCGTGTCCGGCGAGGCGGAGGCGGATTTCGACAAGGGATACCGGGTCAACCTTGACGGCACCCGGCACCTGCTGGAGGCAATTCGTCGAGCGGGCCGACAGGCAGGCGGCGGCTACCGGCCCCGGGTGGTGTTCGCGTCCTCGCTGGCCGTGTTCGGCGCGCCGTTCCCGGACGTCATCCCGGACGAGTTCAACCTCACGCCGCTATCCTCCTACGGCACCCAGAAGGCGATCGGCGAACTGCTGCTGGCCGATTACAGCCGGCGCGGCTTCATCGACGGGGTTGGCATCCGGCTGCCCACGGTCTGCGTGCGGCCCGGCAAGCCGAACAAGGCGGCGTCCGGCTTCTTCTCCGGCATCATCCGCGAGCCGCTGAACGGGATGGAGGCGGTGCTGCCGGTGCCGGACACGGTGCGGCACTGGTTCGCCTCGCCGCGCGCGGCCGTCGGCTTCCTGCTGCACGCGGCGGCGCTGGACGGGGCGGCGCTGGGCCCGCGGCGCAGCCTGACGATGCCCGGCATCTCCGCCACGGTGGCCGAACAGATCGAGGCGTTGCGGCGCGCGGCGGGGGACGCGGCGGTGGCGCTGATCCGCCCCGTGCCGGACCCGGCGGTGCTGGCGATCGTGGCAACCTGGCCGGAGCGGTTCGACTGCGCGCGGGCGCGGGAACTCGGGTTCCGGGCGGACCAGGATTTTGGCGAGATCGTGCGGATCTACCAGGAGGACGAGTTGCGCCGGGTGGCGTAGCCGTCGTGCTGGATGTTTCATGCGACTCGCGGCCGGTGCTAGACTATCGCTATGTCTGACATCCGCATCACCGCCGGCGCGTGGACCTTCGGCGCACGCTTCGAGGCTGCCGCGCCGCGCACCGTGGCCAAGTTCCGCAGCCTGCTGCCCTACCGTGAGCGTATCATCCACGTCCGCTGGAGCGGCGAGGCTTGCTGGATTCCGCTCGGCGCCCTGGACCTCGGGCTCGGCTACGAGAACGCGACCAGCTACCCGGCGCCGGGTCAGATCATCCTGCATCCCGGCGGGATCAGCGAGACGGAGGTCCTGCTCGCCTACGGCAGCGTGCAGTTCGCCAGCAAGGTGGGCGTGCTGGCCGGCAATCATTTCCTGACGATCACGGAGGGGGCGGAGCGCCTGGCGGAACTGGGCCGCGCCGTGCTGTGGGGCGGCGCGCAGGATATCCTGTTCGAGGCCGGCTCCTGAGCGCACACGGGGCTTGGCGGCGGCGGCCAGCGGGGGGATACAGCGCCATGGCTGCCCCTTCCCCCGTCCGCGCATGAACGCGGTCGACATCTCGGTCCTCGCCGTCGCGGCGTTTTCCGGAATGCTCGGCTTCCTGCGCGGGATGGTGCGCGAGGTGTTCGGGCTGGCGGCGTGGATCGGCGCCGCCATCGCAGCCTGGTGGTGGGGGGACGCGGCGATCGCCATCGCGCGCCGCTCCATCGGCAACCCGGACGTGGCGGACCCGGTGGCGATCGGCGCCGTCTTCCTGCCGGTGCTGATCGTGCTCACCGTGCTGGCCCGCTCGCTCGGCGGCCGGGTGCAGCGCTCGGCGCTGGGCGGGTTGGACCGCACCCTGGGACTGGTTTACGGCCTGGCCCGCGGCGGCGTGGTGGCGGTCGCGGCCTACCTGCTGTTCTCCGCCTACGAGCCGCCGGACCAGTGGCCAAACCAGGTGTTGGAAGCGCGCACCCTGCCCTCCATCTACACCGGTGCGGCCTGGGTCGTGCAACGGCTGCCGGAGCGTTACCGGCCGAGCCTGCCGGTCCCGCCCGCCGGCCGCCCGACCAGTTCGGCCGAGTTGCTGCACGCCAATCCTGTCGGCCGCGCGGTGTCCGCGTCCCCGGCACGGCCGTAAGGAGGGTTGCCGATGCACCCCGACGATGATGACGACAAGCCGCATGAGGAATGCGGGGTGTTCGGCGTATGGAACGTGCCCGATGCCGCCGCGGTCACGGCGCTGGGCCTGCACGCGCTGCAACACCGGGGGCAGGAAGCGACCGGCATCGTCAGCTTCGACGGCCAGCGCTTCCATCAGCACCGCGGGCTGGGCCTGGTGGCGGACAACTACGGCGACGCGCGGGTGATCGCCGGGCTGCCCGGCGCCGCCGCGGTTGGGCACAACCGGTATGCCACCACCGGCGACACGATCCTGCGCAACGTCCAGCCGCTCTACGCCGAGTTCGAGTTCGGCGGCCTGGCGGTTTCCCACAATGGCAACCTGACCAACGCCATGGCGCTGAAACGCACGCTGGTGCGCCGCGGCTGCCTGTTCCAGTCCACCACGGACAGCGAGGTGTTCATCCACCTGATCGCCATCAGCCTGTATTCCACGGTGGTGGACCGGCTGATCGACGCGCTGAAGCAGGTGGTGGGCGCTTACTCGCTGGTGGCGCTGTCCAACGAGGCGATGATGGGGGTGCGGGACCCGCTCGGGGTCCGTCCGCTGATCCTGGGCCGGATCCCGCCCGCCGACGCGAGGAGCGACGGGGTGGGCGGCTGGGTGCTGGCGTCGGAAACCTGCGCGCTGGACATCGTGGGGGCGGAGTTCGTGCGGGACGTGGACCCGGGCGAGATCGTCATCATCAACGGCAAGGGCGTGCACAGCATCAAGCCGTTCGGCGCCACGCGCGGACGGTTCTGCGTGTTCGAGTACATCTACTTCGCGCGGCCGGACTCGGTGGTCGAAGGCCTGCCGGTGTACGAGGCGCGCAAGCGGATCGGCGAGGCGCTGGCCCGCGAGTCGGCCGTGGCCGCGGACGTGGTGGTGCCGGTGCCGGACTCGGGCGTGCCTTCCGCGATGGGCTTCGCGGCGGAAAGCGGGCTGCCGTTCGAGTTGGGGATCATCCGCAACCATTATGTCGGCCGCACCTTCATCGAGCCGACCGACCAGATCCGCAACCTCGGGGTTAAGCTGAAGCATTCGGCGAACCGCTCGGTGCTGCAAGGACGCCGGGTGGTGCTGGTGGACGACTCGATCGTGCGCGGCACCACCAGCCGCAAGATCGTCGAGATGGTGCGCGCGGCGGGGGCGGCGGAGGTGCACATGCGCATCTCCTCGCCGCCGACGACGCATTCCTGCTTCTACGGCATCGACACGCCGGAACGGGGCAAGCTGCTGGCGGCGCGGCACGATGTGGCGGAGATGGCGCAGCTGATCGGCGCGGACAGCCTGGCTTTCATCAGCCTGGAGGGGTTGTACGGAGCGCTCGGCAAGGCCGGCGGCCGGGGTGACCGGCCGGCCTACTGCGACGCCTGCTTCACCGGGGAGTATCCGATCGGGGTGTCGGACATCGTCAACGAAGCGGAACGCCAGCTCAGCCTGCTGCCGGGGGAATGACGACCAGGGCGGAACATCGCGTCATCGTCGTCACGGGGGCGAGCCGGGGTATCGGCGCGGCTGCGGCCGTGGCGCTGGCCGGAAGCGGACGCCACCTAGTGATCACCGCGCGAACGCAGGGCGGGCTGGAGGACACGGACGACGCGGTCCGCGCCGCCGGCGGGACGGCGAGCCTGTTGCCGCTCGACCTTGCGGACGGCGACGCGCTCGACAGCTTGGGGCCGAGCCTGCTGGAACGGTTCGGCCGGCTGGACGGGCTGGTGCACGCGGCCGGCACGCTCGGGCGGCTGACGCCGGCGCCGCATATCCTGCCTGCGGATTTCACCGCCGCCGTAGCCGTCAACGTGGCGGCGGCCTGGCGGCTGATCCGCACCTGCGGGCCGTTGCTGCTGGCGGGCGAGGCCGGGCGCGCGGTGTTCGTGACGGACGGGCTGGTGGCGCGGCCCCGCGCCTACTGGGGGCTGTACGGGGCGACCAAGGCGGCCATGCATCACATGGCGCTGTCCTGGGCGGAGGAAACGCGCAACACGCGCTGCCGGGTCAACCTGTTCGACCCCGGGCCGGTCGCGACCCGGCTGCGGCGCGAGGCGATGCCCGGCGAGGATGCCGCCACGCTGAGGCAGCCGGCCGACGTCGCGCCGGTTATCGCGGCGCTATGCGATCCGGCGGAGATGCGGAACGGGGTGGTGGTGGGCTGACAGCACGCAGCACGCAGCATGGCGATGCCGGCGTACCCGGCTCGGCGCTGGATGGGGGCAGGAACTCAGGGACGCCTGCCCATGCGCGGCGTTTGACAGTGCCTGGAATGCCTCGCTGGTCAGCCTTGGCGGCTTCCGCCCTTCGGCAACGGAGTTCCGCCGCGCCGTTGTGACCACGTCATTGATCCGCGACCCCGAACGTCGCCAATGCTGCCCTGAGTGCGTTGTAGAGATCGACGTTCAGTTGGAATGTGTCGAACTTGACGGACATCCGGCGTATCTTGCCGTCGACCAGATCAAGCGAGGTGCTGCCGACCAGGCCCGTGCGGTCGATGCCGGTCTGGGCGCTAAGTCCCCCCGCCTTCCACTCGAAGCCGCCGCCGGGGGCACCCCCGACAACGTGGACAAGCCTCGAGCCGCGACAGTCCGGAAGGCCATCGAGAGTGGCGGCGAAGAACCTCGCTATGAGGTTGCGCCCCCGGATCTGGATTGTCTGGTTGAAGTTGCCGTACAGGACCGGGCCGCTGTGGATCAAGGGATTCACGTAGGTCGCATCGTCGGCAAAGAACGACATGATGTCTTCGACGCTGCCGCTTTGAAGTGCCCCATGAAAATACTGGACGAAGTTCAGCAGGTCGGGCGAGGTTGACGGCTGGCCCGTGACGCCGACGGCCAGCTGGACTTGGCCGGGAGGCGGTGGGGGCGCGGCAACCAGGAGCGGCGTGCCACCGGGGCTGACCGCGCCGAACGGCAGCACGACGCCGTTCGTTGCGGCGGGACCGACGATGTCCGACTGGCCCAGTTCCCTGGAATCCCAGTAATCCGTGCTGCGGACGACGTGCCCTCCGTCAAGGTCCAGCACTGAATGGGTGGTGTAGCCGTTCGTCGCGAAGAAAGTGTCCTGCAAGTAGACATGCTCGGCGATCATGCCGTAGCGGACATCCCCCGTGACGTGGAACAGCTTCGTCACGTGGCCAGGACCCAGTATCGTCCTCGCGTTGTTAAGAAAGGTCGGGAAGCTCGCCGCTATCTGGCTGTAGCTGAAGTTGTGGTTGACGATCGCGTCTTGCAGCACGGTCTGATTGGAGTTGAGGAAGAACGACAGCCAGTTGGCCGCGTCGCAGTCGTCCTGGTAGCCGTACCAGGACCTGGCAAACGTCCAGGCCTTCTCAAGCTGAACTTCAGCGGAGATGTCCTGCGTCAGGAAGGACGACCCAGGCGTGTTGGCATGGGCTCGTTTGCCGAACGAGCTTATCATCGGCAGACAAGTCGCTGCCATTGCGGCAGAGCGGAGCAAACCACGGCGGTCAGATACACGCATGTTCGAATGTCCCGTCAAGAAGCCTCAGCGATTCGAAGCGGCAGGTCCGTCAACAAGTCAGTTCCCAAAGGCGGTCAGTTCTGGGCGGTAAGGGCCAGCCTATCTGTCTTGAGTTTCCATGGCTGCTGCCACGAGGAAGGTGCGGTTGCATTGCGCTCGAGACGGTACGCTCCACTGAAGGAAGGCACTTCAGGCCCCACCATGCTCGCTCCACAACCACGCGGGTGGCAGCCGAACCCTCACTGGCCTGGTAACGAGGTAGCACATCGGCTCACTCCCACAATGACGGTTCGCTGAAGTCACTCGTTAGCCGGGTTTACGACCGCGAAGCTTCTTGGAGGACGATGCGGCACACGCCGTGACAAGGAGCGGCGTGCGGCGACAATCAGGATGGTGCCGTTGCGGGGCAGCGGCCCAGGGCCTTCCCGGGATGTCGTTGCGGGCGCAGCCCTGGCTCGCTCCGTCGCACGTGGTTCCCACGACAGGGACCTGAAGCTCCCGATCGAGCTGGGTCGGAGGAAAGCTCTCGGTCGATGGTCCAGCCTACCGAGGGCACCCTGCAACGAATGCCGCGCGGATCGTTTCGCTGCGCCATGCCTCTTGAAAACTCAAGATGACCGGTCATCTCAAGGCGGCGATGAAGCACTCCGCACCTTCCACCCGCCAACGTCTCCTCCAAGCAGGCGTCACCGTGTTCAGCCGTTCGGGCTTCAACGGGTCCAGCGTGCAGGACATCACGGAGGCGGCAGGCGTGCCGAAAGGGTCGTTCTACAATCATTTCGACAGCAAGGAGAGCCTCTGCGCCGCCGCGATCGAGCATTTCTGGGATGAAAAGATCGGGCGCTCGCTGGCTATCCTGGAAGACGGCGCAGCCGCTCCGCTGGTCCGGCTGCGGCGCTACTTCGAGCAGGTCGTCGCCGACGTTGAGACGAGGGGCTACACGTGCGGCTGTTTCGTTGGCAACATGACCGCCGAAGTCTCGGACCACAGCGCCATGATCTCGGACCAGATCTCCGACGTGTTCACGCAGTGGGCCCGGCAGATCGCCGCTTGCATCCGGCTGGGGCAGGAGGCGGGCAGCATCGCGTCGCGCGCCGACCCGGAAGCGCTGGCCACCTTCGCGCTGAATGCCTGGGAAGGCGCGCTGCTCCGCGCCCGGGTCACCAGAAGCAGCATCCCGTTGCAGCAATTCATCGACACGTTGTTCACCCAGCTCCTGGGCTGATCACCGAGCCGCTTTCCGGAGAGCCCCATGCCTGACCACCCACACCCGCTCGCCCATCCGCTCGCCGGTGGGGCCGCGTTCACGCGCGCTGCGCGGGGAGGCGGCGGCAAGAGCGTCCGCAACACGATCGGCCTGCTCGTCCTGCTGGGCGTGGCGGGCGGCGGCTACTGGGGGTACGGCCACCACGGCGAAGCGGCGGCGCCGGCCGCGCCGCCGCCGCCGCCGGCCGTGACGGTCAGCCCGCCGCTTCAGCGCAGCCTGGCGCAGACGACCGAGTTCACCGGCCAGTTCTCCGCGGTGAACCAGGTGGACCTGCGGGCGCAGGTGAGCGGCTACCTGACGGAGATCCACGCCGTGGACGGCCAGCTTGTCCACAAGGGCGACCTGCTGTTCGTGATCGACCCGCGCCCTTACGAGATCGCGCTGCAAACGGCCGCGGCGCAATTGCAGACCGCCACCGCGTCACTGGACTTGGCCAACAAGGAAGTCGCGCGCTCGACCACGCTGAAGCGCAACGACTTCGAATCCGGCGAAGTGGTGGACCAGCGCACCCAGGTGGTGCGGGCGGCGGCGGCTTCGCTGGACCAGGCGAAGGCGGCGGTCCGGGCGGCGCAGCTCAACCTCGACTTCACGCGCATCACGGCGCCGTTCGACGGCCGGGTCGGGGCGCGGCAGGTGTCGCTCGGCAGCCTGGTCAGCGGCGCCCCCGGCAACGGGACGGGGCTGTCCACCATCGTGTCGCTCGACCCGATCCACGTCGATTTCGACATGAGCGAGTCCGACGCGCTGATCTACCAGCGCTACCTCGGCAGCGGGGGGCCGGGCCTGAACCGGACGGTCAAGATCAGCCTCGGCGACGAGACGGGCTGGACGCGGCAGGGCACGCTCGACTTCCTGGACAACCAGGTGGACCGCGGCAGCGGCACGCTGCACGCGCGGGCCACCGTGCCCAACGCGGACCTGCTGATCACGCCCGGGCAGTTCGCGCGCGTGCAGGTGCCGATGTCCGCGCCGCACCCGGTGCTGCTGGTGCCGGACGCCGCCGTGGTGACCGACCAGTCGCACAAGCTGCTGATGGTGGCCGCCGCGGATGGCACCGTCACGCCCAAGCCGGTCGAGACCGGGCCGCTGGAAGGGGACACCCTGCGGGTGATCACCAAGGGGCTGGCGTCGAACGATCAGGTGATCATCAACGGCCTGATGCGGCTGCGGCCCGGCGCGAAGGTGACGCCGCATCCCGGCCGGATCGAGACGGCAGCTCAGTAAGGCGAAACACGGCAACCATGCGCATATCGCACTTCTTCATCGACCATCCGATCTTCGCGTCGGTGCTGTCGCTGTTCATCACCATCGTCGGCGGCGTCGCCTACTTCACGCTGCCGGTCTCGCAGTATCCGGAGATCGCGCCGCCGATTGTGCAGGTGACGGCGACCTACCCCGGCGCCTCGGCCGAGGTGCTGAGCCAAACGGTGGCGACGCCGCTTGAGCAGCAGATCAACGGCGTCGAGAACATGCTGTACCTCAGCAGCCAGGCGACGGGGGACGGCAAGCTCACCGTCAACGTGACGTTCAAGCTCGGCACCAACCTCGACACCGCGCAGGTGCTGACGCAGAACCGCGTCGCCATCGCCCTGCCCCGCTTGCCGGACGCCGTGCAGCGGCTGGGCGTGACGGTGATCAAGAGCTCGCCCGACCTGATGATGGTCATCCACCTGTCCTCGCCGGACCATTCGCGCGACCAGCTCTACCTGTCGAACTACGCGACGCTGCACGTGAAGGACACGCTGGCCCGGCAGGACGGCGTGGGCAGCGTGCAGGTGTTCGGCGGGCGGGACTACTCCATGCGGATCTGGCTCGACCCGGACAAGGTCGCCGCCCGCAACATGACCGCCGGCGAGGTGGTGGCGGCGCTCCAGGCGCAGAACGTCCAAGTCTCCTCCGGCGTGCTGGGGCAGCCGCCGGTGCCGCAGCCTGGCGCGTTCCAGTTGAACGTGCAGACGCAGGGCCGGCTCATCGACCCGGCGCAGTTCGGCAACGTCATCATCAAGTCCGACTCGAACGGCCATATCACCCGCGTCTCCGACGTGGGCCGGGTGGAGCTGGGCGCGCAGGATTACGGCTCCAACGGCTACCTGGACGTGCTCGATGCGGTGCCGCTGATCGTCTACCAGCAGCCAGGCTCGAACGCGCTGGCGACGGCCGAACACATCCACGCCGCGATGGCCGAGCTGTCGAAGGCGTTCCCGGACGGGGTGCGCTACGACATCGTCTACGACACGACTGGGTTCATCGCGCAGTCGGTGCATGAGGTGCTGGTGACCATCATCGAGGCCGTGGCGCTCGTGGTCGTGGTGGTGATCCTGTTCCTGCAAACCTGGCGCGCTTCGGTGATCCCGATCGTCGCCATTCCCGTCTCCCTCGTCGGCACGTTCGCGATCCTGGCCGCGCTCGGCTTCTCGCTCAACAACCTCAGCCTGTTCGGCCTGGTGCTGGCCGTCGGCATCGTGGTCGATGACGCCATCGTCGTGGTGGAGAACGTCGAACGCAACCTGCGCGGGGGCATGACCCCGCGGCAGGCGGCGCACCGCACCATGGACGAGGTGGGCGGCGCGCTGATCGCCATCGCGCTGACGCTGTGCGCGGTGTTCATCCCGTCCGCGTTCATCAGCGGCATCTCGGGCCAGTTCTTCAGGCAGTTCGCGGTCACCATCGCGGCGTCCACGGTGATCTCCTGCTTCGTGTCGCTCACGCTCAGCCCGGCGCTGTGCGCGCTGCTGTTCAAGCCGCACGAAGACCACGCGGCCGGGCGCCGCCGCTCCTTCCTGGCGCGCCCGGTGCTGGCGTTCTTCGGCGGCTTCAACCGCGGGTTCGAGTGGCTGTCCGAGCGGTTCGGGCGGCTCACGGCGCGGCTGATCCGGGCGAGCGCGCTGATGCTGGTGGCCTACGCGGCGCTGATCGGGCTGACGGGCTTCCAGTTCAGCCGGGCGCCGACCGGGTTCATCCCGGAGCTGGACCAGAGCTACCTGATCACCGTGGTGCAGCTTCCGCCCGGCGCTTCCCTCGCCCGCACGGACGCCGTGGTGCAGCAGGCGACCAAGATCATCCTCGGCACGCCCGGGGTCGAGCACGGAGTCGCCTTCTCCGGCTTCGACGGCGCCACGTTCACCAACGCCCCCAACGCCGGCGCCATCTTCTCCAGCTTGCAGCCGTTCGCCCAGCGCGACGCGCAAGGGCTGACCGCGGACGCCATCCTCGCCTCCCTGCGGCAGCGGCTTTCCGTAATCGAGGACGCCTTCGTCATCACGGTCTCGCCGCCGCCGGTGGCGGGCATCGGCAATGCCGGCGGCTTCAAGATGATGCTGCAGGACGAGGGGGGCCTCGGCTCGGCGGCGCTGCAATCCGCCGCCCAGGACCTGGCGGCGAAGGCGAACCGCATCCCCGGGCTGGTCGGCGTGTTCAGCCCGTTCAGCGCCGGGACGCCGACCGTGTATGCCGACATCGACCGGGTGAAGGCGGAGAAGCTGGGCGTTTCGCCGGACAAGGTGTTCGAGGCGCTGCAAGTGTACCTCGGCTCCGCCTACATCAACGACTTCAACTACCTGGGCCGCACCTACGAGGTGGTCGCCCAGGCGGATGGGCAGTTCCGCACCACGACGGCCGACATCGCCCGGCTCAAGACCCGCAACGCCGCCGGGTCCATGGTGCCGATCGGCTCCGTCGCGAGCTTCCGCGACGTGACCGGGCCGTACCGCGTGCCGCGCTACGACCTGTTCCCGGCCGCCGAGGTGCAGGGCGCCACGCTGCCCGGCGTGTCGTCCGGCTACGGGCTGGCGGCGATGGAGAAGCTGGCGAAGGAAACCCTGCCGCCCGGGATCGGCTTCGAGTGGACCGACCTCGCGTTCCAGCAGCGCTCGGCCGGCAACACCACCATCCTGATCTTCGCCGCGTCCGTCCTGTTCGTGTTCATGGTGCTGGCCGCGCAGTACGAGAGCTGGAGCCTGCCGCTGTCCGTCGTGCTGATCGTGCCGATGTGCCTGCTCGCGGCCGTCACCGGGCTGCTGCTGCGCGGCATGAGCGTGGACATACTGGGGCAGATCGGGTTCGTGGTGCTGGTGGGGCTGGCGTCCAAGAACGCGATCCTGATCGTTGAGTTCGCCAAGCAGGCTCAGGATGCGGGGGCCAGCGCGGCCGAGGCGGCGGTGGGGGCGGCGCAAACCCGGCTGCGCCCGATCCTGATGACGTCGTTCGCCTTCGTGCTCGGCGTGGTGCCGCTGGTGACGGCGAGCGGCGCCGGCGCGGAGCTGCGGCAATCCCTGGGGACGGCGGTGTTCTTCGGCATGCTGGGAGTGACTGGGTTCGGCCTGCTGTTCACGCCAGTGTTCTACTCGGTGATCCAGCGCCTGTTCCGGGCACGCGCCTCCGCGCCGAGAGCCGTGGCGGAAGCGGGAGAGTGAAGGGAAGGCGGCCGCTTATTCCGCTGCGGAGGCGTCGCCTTCCTTCCCCATCGACCGGCTCGCCTCGTCTTCCAGACGCTTCTCGTTGCGCCGCAGGACAAGCACGGAAATGACCACGGCGATCGCCGCAACGATCCCGATCCCGATCCCGACCGGCCCGGCAAGCCTGGTCGCCAGGTTGCCCAGCAGGTAGGCGCCGACGCCGTAGAGCGTGGCCCACACCACCCCGCCGACCGCGTTCCAGACCAGGAAGGTTTTCCACTCCATGCCGTTCGCACCGGCCAGCAGCGCCACGAAGGTGCGGAGAAAGGCGATGAAGCGGCCAACGAACACCAGCTTGCCGCCGTGGCGCTTGAACAGGTAGCGGCCGACGTTCAGCCGCTTCTCCGTCAGGCCCACCTTGGCGCCGAAGCGGCGAAGCAGGGGAAAGCCGGCCCAGCGGCCGATCAGGTAGCCGAAGTTGTCGCCCATGATGGCGCCCACGATCGCCGCAGGCACCACGATGGTGATGTCCAGCTTGTGCGTGGTCGCGGCGTAGATGGCGGCGCCGATGATCATGCTCTCGCCGGGCAGCGGCAGGCCCATGGCTTCCAGCATGATCACGATGAACACCAGGCCGTAGCCGTATTCGCCGAGCAGGTGTTCCAGGCCCTCCTTGCTGAACATCGCGCTCAGGCCCGGAAGCTGGCCAGGCCGCGGCGGGCGGTGCCGTCGGGCGCGAAGTTCGCCGGGTCGAGCCAGGCGGCCAGGGCGTCCCGGCAGGCGGGCCACTCGTCGGCCAGGATGGAGAGCATCGCGGTGTCCCGCCGCCGGCCCTTCACCACGTAGTGGGCGCGCAAGGTGCCTTCGTAGCGGAAGCCAAGCCGCTCGGCGGCGCGCACCGAGGGGGCGTTGGCGGCGTTGCACTTCCAGACCAGGCGGCGGTAGCCCAGCTCGTCGGCGGCCAGGCGGAGCAGCAGGAACATCGCCTCCGTGGCGGCGCGCGTGCGCTGCATGCGGGGGGCGAACCAGATGTTGCCGATCTCGATGGCAGCGTGCGCCGGCTGCATGTCCATCAGCGCGAGCCAGCCGGACACGGCGCCCGTCGCCACCGGGCGGGCGGCCCAGAGCATCGGGTCATGCGTGGCGGCGGTGGCGGCGACGTGCGCGGCCATCGCCGCCGGGTCGCGGAACGGTCCGTGGAACATGTAGGCCCAGCTCTCGTCGGCGCCCTGCGCGGCGTCCCACAGCTCGGCGGCGTGGCGCGGGTGCAGCGGCTCCAGCTCCACGTGGACGCCGCGCAGGCGGGTGCGCGCGGGCAACGGGCGGGGTGCGGCGTCCACGGGAGCGCCTGGCATGGAAACCGACATCGACGAGGAGAACCTTGCTGCCTTGCGAGCGAAGTGCACGCAAAGCAGCCGGCGCGGCAAGCCTCATCTCAGGTCGAGCTTCATCCCCAGATGGCTGCCCTCGAAGCCGAGCGAGCGATAGAAGCGTTGCGCGTCCGTGCGCACGGCGTTGGTGGTGAGCTGCACGACGGCGCAGCCCCTCGCCCGGCAGCGCTCGGTCGCCCACGCGATCATCTGGCGGCCCAGGCCCGTGCCGCGATGCCCGGCGGCGACGCGCACGCCCTCGATCTGACCGCGCCAGGCGCCGCGATTGGACAGGCCGGGGAGGAAGGTGAGCTGGAAGCAGCCGACGGCCTGGCCCTGCAACTCGGCGACCAGCAACTCATTGTGCGGGCTGGCGGCGATGGCGTCGAACGCCGCGCCGTAGGCCGGGTCCAGCGGTTCGGACACGACCTCCCTCGCCCGGCCCAGCGTGTCGTCGGCCAGCATGGCGACCACCGCCGGCAGGTCTGCCCTGACGGCGGGGCGGACCGTCAGGACGGCGCTCATGCCGACAGCGGCACGGCGATGTCTTCCAGCGACTTGCCCTCGCAATCGATGCCCTGCCACGCCTCCATGGCGGCGCCTGCCAGCATCAGCACGCCGGCGACGCAGTAGCCGCCGGACAGCGCCCAGGCGGACCCGGCGGCGATCAGCTTGCTGAACAGCCAGGGCGCCGCCGCGCCGCCGATCAAGGTGCCGAGCGCGTAGAACACCGCGATGGCCAGCGCGCGGGTTTCCAGCGGGAAGATCTCGCTCGCGGTCAGGTAGGCTGAGGAGGACGCGGCGGAGGCGAAGAAGAACACGACCACCCAGCATACCGTTTGGGTGAACGCGGTCAGCAGGCCCAGGCCGAACAGCACGGCCACTGCGATCAGCAGCAGGCCGGAGATGGCGTAGGTGCCGGTGATCATCTTCCTGCGGCCCACCGTGTCGAACAGGCCGCCGAGCGCCAGCGGCCCCACCAGGTTGCCGGCGCAGAGCGGCAGGATGTAGAGCCCGATGGAGGCTTCCGGCACCCCCTCGTAGTGCTGGAGCACCAGGCCGTAGGTGAAGAACACCGAGTTGAACAGGAAGGCCTGCGCGATCATCAGGGTCAGCGCTAGGGCGGACCGGCCGCGGTACTGGCCCAGCATGGCGCCGAAGATCAGGCCGAAGCCGAACACCTTGCGAGGGTGCACGGTCAGCGTGCCCGCCGGGGCCGGCGGCACCGGGCTGGTCTGGCCCACCCGGCGCTCGATCAGGTCCATGGTTTCCTTCGCCTCCGCTTCCCGCCCGTGGGTGACGAGCCAGCGCGGGCTTTCGGGGACGATGTGGCGCAGGAACAGGATCGCGAGGCCCAGCACGCCGCCGATGCCGAAGCCGAGCCGCCAGCCCCAGTTGAGCGGCACCCAGCCATCCGCCAGCAAGGGGATGGAGGCGGCGGCGCCGATCGCGGCGCCGCCCCAGTAGCTGCCGTTCACCATCAGGTCGATGCGCCCGCGCAGCTTGGCCGGGACCAGCTCGTCGATGGCCGAGTTGATGGCCGCGTACTCGCCGCCGATGCCCAGCCCGGTGATGAAGCGGAACGCGGCGAAGCTCCAGAAATCCCAGGCGAAGGCGGACAGCAGCACGCCGGCGACGTAGATGCCGAGGGTGACGTTGAAGATGAACTTGCGGCCCAGCCGGTCGGTCAGCCAGCCGAAGAACAGCGCCCCGGACACCGCGCCGACTACATAGATGGATGCGACGCTGCCGATGTCCTGCGTCAGCAGGCCGAGGGTGCGGCTGTCCTGCAACGCCGGGCCGAGCGAGCCGACGATGGTGACCTCGAGTCCGTCCAGGATCCAGGTGACGCCCAGGGCGATCACCACCAGCAGGTGGAAGCGGCTCCACGGCAGGCGGTCGAGCCGGGCGGGGATGTCGGTCTGAATGGCCGCGCTCAATCGTCGCCCTCCGGGATAATCGAAACCTTGCCGTCCCGTTCCACCACGGCATAGCGCACTTGCTCAAGCCGCATCAGCCCTTTCTGCCGGACGGCGGCCATGACGTCGCTTTCCAGCATCCGGAGGCCGCGCATGCGGGGCTGGTGCCACTCGCCCTTCTCGAACACGACCACGGGCGTGCCATCGACCAGCCGGCCGAACCAGATCCAGCGGCGCTTGATCTCGGACACGGCGACGTGGGTCATGCCGATGGAGAACACGGCGCTGACCGCCCCCACCATGGAATGGTCGTCGCCGAGCACGGACGACATGAGGGCGCCGCCGTAGAGGAACAGCACGACGAGGTCGAACGGCGCCAGCATGCTGGCCGTGCGCCGGCCGATCAGGCGCACCGCGAGGAGCAGGATGAGGTAGGCCGCCGCGGCCCGGAGGATGACGCTCACGGGTTCAGGGCACCACGTACTGGGTCCAGCGCAGCGGCGCATGGCCGGCGACCTGCGCCACCAACTGGTTCGGGCCGAGGGAGGTCGGCATCAGGATCAGCCGCAGGGCCGCATTCGACGTGCCGGGCGGGACGGGAACGATCATGGTCATGCCTTTGTCCACCACCCGGGTCTCGACCGGCTCCGGCAGGATGTGCTGCAAGCCCATCGGCTCGACGCTGTTGCTGCCGATGAAGACGTCGATCGTCGGCGACTCGGTCGGGTTGTTCAGGTGCAGGGTGACCTGGGTACCGGTCTGCGAGCGGGCGATCGGCTCGAAGTCCACGGCGAGGTCTGATTCCGGCGTCTTGTTGGTCCGGTGGCTGTGCGGGCCGCGCCCGAACAGCCCGACGGCCCCGGCTGCGATGAACAGCACCATGACCACGTGGCCGACGCGCTCGGCCTTGACCCAGGTGCCTTCGAACCGCGGGTCAAAACCGACTTCTAGTTCCCCGTTGACCTTGGCGGCGCCTTCCATGCGGCGGTGAACAGTCCCGGTGTCCCCAAGGTTGCAGGCCGCGGCCCCGGGGAACGGAGGCGTGACTGCGGCTTATCCTCCTTGCGGACTCGGCCCGCGCCAGATCCGCTCGAACGGCAGCCGCCAGGCGTGCGGCGCCACGAGCTGGTGGATGGATTTCGGCCCCCAGGAGCCCGGTTCGTAGAGCCGGACCGGCGGCGGCGCTTCGAGCAGGGGGCTGGACACCTCCCAAAGCCGCTCGATGCCTTCGGCCGTGGTGAACAGGGTGTGGTCGCCCCGCATGGCATCCAGGATCAAGCGCTCGTACGCTTCCAGCACGTCCCCGATCCGCCCGGTGTCGTTCATGGCGAATTGGAGGCTCAGCTTGTCCAGGCGCATGCCGGGGCCGGGCCGCTTGCCGTAGAACGACAGGGACATCTTGGACGCGTCGGCCAGGTCGAAGGTCAGGTGGTCCGGGCCTTGGGCGCCCACGCCGGAGCCGACCGGGAACATGCTCTTCGGCGGCTCGCGGAAGGCGATGGAGATGATGCGCTGCCCTTCCGCCAGGCGCTTGCCGGTGCGCAGGTAGAACGGCACTCCGGCCCAGCGCCAATTGTCGATGTGGCATTTCAAGGCGACGAAGGTCTCGGTGTCCGATTCGGGGTCCACGCCCTGCTCGGACCGGTAGCCGACATACTGCCCGCGGACGACGTCCCTCGGGTCGAGCGGCACCATGCTGCGGAACACCTTGTTCTTTTCCTCGCTGATCGGCACCGGCTCCAGCGCCGTCGGCGGCTCCATCGCCATGAAGGCGAGGATCTGGAAGAGGTGGGTGACGACCATGTCGCGGAACGCGCCGGTCGTTTCGTAGAAGCCGGTGCGCTTGCCGAGCGCCAGCGTTTCCGGGACGTCGATCTGCACGTGGTCGATGAAGTTGCGGTTCCAGATCGGCTCGAACAGGCCGTTGGCGAAGCGGAAGGCGAGGATGTTCTGCGCCGGCTCCTTGCCCAGGAAATGGTCGATGCGGAAGATTTGATCCTCGGTGAACACGTCGTGCAGCCGGGCGTTGAGCGACACGGCGCTGTCCAGGTCGGTCCCGAACGGCTTCTCCATGATGACGCGGGAGTTCTCGACCAGTCCCGCCTCGCTCAGCAGTTGGACGGCGGACATGGCGGCGTTGGGCGGCACGCTGAGGTAGTGGATGCGGCGGCTTTCCCCGCCCATCGCCCCCTCGGCCGCCGCCACGGCCGCCCGCAGCGCGTCCGGGCCGGCGGCCAACGGGACGTAATCCAGGCATTGCGAGAACCTGTCCCAGTCGGCCTCGTGCACGGCCCTGGTGGAGAAGTGCTGCAACGCCTGCTTCGCGAAGGCGCGGAAGCCGTCGGGTCCGAACTCGTCCAGCGACACGCCGATGACGCGGCATCCCGGGATGAACCCGGCGACGGCGAGGTGGAACAGCCCGGGCAGCAGCTTGCGCTGCGACAGGTCCCCGGTGGCGCCGACCAGGACCACGACCTGGGAGTATCTGGGGCCGACGCTCTGTGGAACCCTGGTCATGCTTCGTTCCCGTCCGGAATGATCGAGGTGCGATGGAGGTATGCACCTGCCGCGCGCCTGACGGAAGCGACCGCACGGCCGGGCTGGACGCACTGGCGGCGCGGGCGCTATGACGGCTGAGGCGGGGACAGGTGGCCGAGCGGTTTAAGGCGCACGCTTGGAAAGCGTGTGTGCGTTAACGCGTACCGTGGGTTCGAATCCCACCCTGTCCGCCAAGGCGCGCCGCTGCTCCGGCAGGCCTCACTCGTCGCGCCGAAGGGCGCGGACCAGGATGTCGACTTGGAGTTCGATCAACCTTGCGAGGCCCGACAGGTCCTCGCAGCAGTCGCGCGAACCCCGCATTCCGAAGACCAGCGCCCTGGCCAGCTCCGTCGGCGTGGCCGGCATGCCCGAGCGCTCGACATCGTTGGTGATCATGGCGGCGACCAGATCCTCGAAGTTCGCGTACGCCTGCCTGACGGCGGCGAATCTGAGGTCGAACAGGTCGGCCGCGTCCGGGTGCGCTTTCACCAGCTTCGCGGGATGCGTCCCCCAGGTGACGCAAGCCGTTGCGAGCGCTTCCCGCAATCCGCCCGCACCGGCCGTCGCTGCCCGTATGCCGGCCAGCATCTCGGCATCCAGCCGGCGGATCACCCGGTTGAAGATCGCCTCCTTGTCGGGGAAGAGGAGGTAGAGCGCGGGACGCGACATGGCGGCCCCGGCGGCGATGTCCGCCATCGTAGTCCGCGCGAAGCCGTAGCGGGTGAAGGCCTCGGCTGCGGCGCTCAACACCCGCTCCTCCTTCGTATTCGTCACCATCGCCATGGTCGTAGGAATGACAGGGCGAAAACCCTTGTCAAAGCCACCGTCTGACGTAATGTCGATAAACGTCAAGGCGACAGAAGCACAGACATGATCCTTTATGAACTCACGACGGAAGCTCTCGACGGCGCGGCGCCTGCGATCGGCACGGGATCGGTCACCATGGTGAACCAGATCTGGTTCCGGCCGAAGGTCGCCTACTCGGAGAGTGTCGCCAATCCGCAGCCCGACGCGCGGAGCGCCCTGTACCGGGGCTACGTCCCGGCTTTCTCGCAAGTGGCGCAGGAACTCGGCGTGACGGGCATAGAGCCGGTCTATGTGGGCCACCGCGCAGCCGGGCTGGTCGCATCGGGAGAGGACGATTGGGATGACCTCGTGGCGGTGCGCTACCAAAGCTTCGGCGACTTCCGGAAGATCATCGAGAGCGAGCGGTACGCGCGCTTGGCAAAGCCGCACCACCGGGCCGCCGTGTCCAACTGGCGCATCATCGCGACGACGGATTGACGCCGAACGGGGGGGGGGGTGTCCGGCCTTTGCCCGGAGTTCGGGACTGTTAGGAAATACCTGCGCAGCAGGTCCGGACAGTGCTTCCACCGCCACCCCTTCCGGTCAGGGGTCGGCTGCGCCCTGAGGCGTCAGGCGCGCACGCGCCGGCCCCGTTCCGGCGCCGCCTGGCGGATCAGCGAGACGAAGCCGTCTGGGCGGCCGTAGCAGCCCTCGTGAGGCAGGCGCTCCAGGGCGCCTTCCCGCTCCAGGAGGAAGCTCGGGAAGCCCTGCAAACCGTGGCGCCGCATCAGCGTGCGCGTATCCTGGATGTGCCGGTCGACGGGCGCTTCCGACAGAGCCTGGCGGAAGGGCGCGGGACCCAACCCGATCGTGCGCGCCGCCTCAACCAGGATGGCGTCGTCGACCACGCGGCGGCCCCCGACGTAGTGGGCGTGCTGCACGGCGCCGATCATCGCGACGCCCCGTCCTGGCCGCAACGCCTCGGCCGCGAGCACGGCGGCCACCGTCGGGCGCGACCACCAGACGCTCGCGGGATCAACCAGCAGGCCGTCGAGATAGGCCGGGCCGAATACCTGGCCAGTCAGCCGGCCGATGTGGGCGTCGGTTTCGCGCATCATCCGCCGCTCGGCTTCGGTGGCGTGCACAGCGGGGTCCCAGAGCCCGCCTCCGTGCAGCACAACGGGCACGCCGGCCTGGGCGGCGGCCTGGACCAGGGGCTCGGCGGCGTAACACCAGCCGCAAAGCGGATCATGGACGTAGTGGAGGGTGGGCGGGTTCATCGGCGTCTCCAGAACGGGTGCGACAGGGTGCCGCGCGGCCATCAGGCGGCTTTCAGCGCCGCGCCGACGCTCGCGGCCAAGGGCGTGGTGGGACGTCCGATCAGCCGGCGCAGGTCGCCGCCGCCGTCGAACAGGGCGCCCTTGGCGGCGCCCGCGTCGCTGTCCGCCAACAAGGCGGCCAGGAACGGGGGCAGGCCCGCGCCGAGGAGCGCGGCCTCGTACTCCGCCTGCGGCAGGTCCTTGTAGGCGATCCCGCGGTTCGCCTGCCGCGACACCTCGGCAGCGAGCTCCGCCAGGGTGTAGGCCGTGTCCCCGGCGAGCTCGTGGATGCGGCCGGCCTGGTCCCCCCCGGCGGTCAGGACGGCCGCGGCAGCGGCGGCGTAGTCGGCGCAGGCGGCCGAGGCGATGCGGCCCTCGCCGGCCGCGCCCAGGACCGCGCCGTGGGCGAGCGCCGCGGGCAGGCTCGCCATGTAGTTCTCCGTGTACCAGCCATTGCGCAGCACCACAGTGGGCACGCCCGAGGCTGCGAGCAGGGCCTCCGTTTGGCGGTGGTCCTCGGCCAGGCCCAAGGGGGAGCGGTCGGCGTGCAGCAGGCTGGTGTAGGCGACTAGCTTGATGCCGGCCTCCTTCGCCGCGTCCACGACGTTGCGGTGCTGGGCGACGCGGTTGTCCAGCTCGCTGGAGGAGATGAACAGCAGCCGCTCGATCCCGTCCAGGGCGGCGCGAAGCGAGGCGGGATCGGCGTAGTGGCCGATGCGCGCCTGGACGCCCCGCGCTTGCAGGCGCTCCGCCCTGGGTGAGGCGCCATCCTTGCCGGGGCGGACCAGGCCGGCGATCTCGGCGGCCGGCGTGGTCTTCAGCAACTCCTCCACCACGAGGGCGCCAAGCTGGCCGGTGGCGCCGGTGAGGAGGATGCGGGGTGCGGACTGGGACATCGGACAGGCTCCTGCTTACGCCTCCAACGGAGACGAGGTATTGAATAGGAACCATCCACACGCGATGTAAGGAGGCATGATTTCCGCCCCAGGTGACCTCGCGGTGCCCTACCCGAGCGACGACGCGCCCTCGGTCGACACGCTGTTCGAAACTTGGCGGACCCTCGGCTTCGACGCTGCGGCCTGTCCGGTTCGCAACGTGCTGGACCGTGTTGGAGACAAATGGACCCTGCTGGCGCTCGTCGCGCTGGCGGCCCGCCCGCACCGCTTCAGCGAACTGCACCGTGCGATCCCGGATATTTCCAAGCGCATGCTGACCCAGACCTTGCGCGACCTGGAGCGCGACGGGCTAGCGGACCGGCAGGTGTTCCCGACCAAGCCGCCCCGGGTCCAGTACAGCCTTTCGCCGCTCGGCCGGTCCGTGCTGAGGCCCCTGGCCGGGCTGGTCGCCTGGGCCGAGGATAACTACGCCGCCGTCCGCGCGGCTCGCGAGCGGTTTGACGCCGGCTCGGTCGAGTTTACGGCGTCGCCGGGCTGACAGTTGCCGGCGCACGTGCAGGGGGCGCGGTCCGGCAGGTCGTCCGGGTGGCGGCTACTCGGCCGCCCGCCGCTGCTCGAAGAACCGGTTGGCTGGCCGGCGCAGGCCCAGGTTCTCGCGCAACGTCGCCCCCTCGTACTCCCGCCGGAACAGCCCGCGGCGTTGCAACTCGGGCACCACCTTGTCCACGAACTCGTCCAGCCCGGCCGGCACGAACGGGAACATGACGTTGAAGCCGTCGCAGGCCTCCGTCAGCAGCCATTCCTCCATCTGGTCGGCGATGGAGGCGGCGGTTCCAACCATGGTCAGCCCGCCATAGCCGGCGCCGCGCTGCGCCAGTTGCCGCACCGTGAGCCCTTCCCGCTCCGCGAGCGCGATGGCGGACGCGCGGCCGCTTTGGCTGGCGTTGCTTTCCGGGATCGGCGGCAGCGGCGCGTCCAGGTCGAACTTGGATGCGTCGGCGCCCAGCCGCATGGACAGGTTGGGTAGCGCGCTGTCCGTGTGCACCAGGCTGTCCAGCAGGGCGTGCTTGCCTTGCGCTTCCGCCAGCGTGTCCCCCACGATGACGAGCACGCCGGGCAGGATCTTGATGCCGTCCGGGTCGCGGCCCAGGCGGGCGGCGCGGCCCTTCACGTCGGCGTAGAAGCTGCGGGCGTCCTCGATGCGCGCGGCGCTGGCGAACACCACCTCCGCGGTTTCGGCCGCGATCTGCCGCCCGGCCTCGGACGCGCCGGCCTGCACCACCACCGGCCAGCCCTGCGGCGGGCGGGCGACGTTCAGCGGGCCGCGCACGGAGAAATACGGCCCCTTGTGGTCCAGCACGTGCAGCTTCGCAGGGTCGAAGAACACGCCGCTTTCCACGTCCCGAACCCAGGCGTCGTCCGCCCAGCTGTCCCACAGTCCGGTCACCACGTCGAAGAACTCGCGGGCGCGGCGGTAGCGCTCGTCGTGGTCCATCTGGTCGTCCATGCCGAAGTTCCGCGCGGCGTCCGGATTGGAGGTGGTGACCAGGTTCCACCCGGCGCGCCCGCCGCTCAGGTGGTCGAGCGAGGCGAACTTGCGGGCGATCAGGTAGGGCTGCTCAAAGGTGGTGGAGGCAGTGGCGATCAGGCCCAGCCGCTCCGTCACCACCGCCAGCGCCGGCAGCAGGGTCAACGGATCGAACGAGGTGACGGTGGCGCTGCGCTTCAGCGCGTCCATCGGCATGTTGAGCACGGCCAGGTGGTCAGCCATGAAGAACGCGTCGAACCGGCCGCGCTCCAGGGTCTGGGCGAAGCGCTTGAGGTGGGCGAAGTTGAAGTTGGCGTCCGGCCAACTGCCGGGATAGCGCCACCACGCGGTGTGGATGCTGACCGGACGCATGAACGCGCCAAGCCGAAGCTGCCGCCGCTCAGTCATGATGGATGGCGCCTCCGATCCGCCGGCGCGGAAGGATCGGCCCGCTTCACCCGGCTGTCAAACCGGGCGGGAGCAATTGACGCAATCGCATACAGCAATCCAGTGTGGGTGCCATGCAGCCGCCCCGCCTCGCCCCTTTCCTGTTCGCCATCCTGCTCGGCGCCTCCGGATTGGACGCACGGGGCGCGCACGCCGACACGACCCTGCTGAACGTCAGCTACGACCCGACGCGGGAGATGTTCGCCGAGATCGACCGCGCCTTCACCGCCGACTGGAAGGCGCGCACCGGCGAGCGGGTGACGGTTGAGACCTCCCACGGCGGCTCCGGCGCGCAGGCGCGGGCGGTGATCGAGGGGCTGGAAGCCGACGTGGTGACGCTGGCGCTGCAGCCGGACGTCGACGTCATCGCGAGCCGGGCGCACCTGCTGCCGGCGGATTGGCAGGGCCGGCTGCCGAACCGTTCGGTGCCCTACACCTCCACCATCCTGTTCGTCGTCCGCAAAGGCAACCCGAAGCACATCCATGATTGGCCCGACCTGGCCCGCCCCGGCGTGTCCGTGATCACCCCGAACCCCAAGACCTCCGGCGGCGCGCGCTGGAACTACCTGGCCGCCTGGGGCTACGCGCTGCATCAGCCCGGCGGCGATGCCGAATCGGCGCGCGCGCTGGTGGACGAGATCTACGCCAACGTGCCGGTGCTGGACAGCGGCGCGCGCGGGGCCACCATCACCTTCGCCCGGCGCCACCTGGGAGACGTGCTGATCGCCTGGGAGGACGACGCCAACCTGGCTGTGCGCTTCCTCGGCCCCAGGCGGCTGGAGATCGTCGTTCCCTCGATCACCATCCGGGCGGAGCCGGTGGCGGCGCTGGTGGACGCGGTGGCGGAACAGCACGGCACGGCGGAGCAGGCCGAAGCCTACCTGCGTTTCCTCTACTCGCCCGCCGCCCAGGAGATCGCGGCCAGCCACTACCTGCGCCCCAGCGACCCGGCGGTGCTGGCGCGGCACGCGGACCGGTTTCCCGCCGTGCCGACCTTCACCGTGGACGACACGTTCGGCGGCTGGCGCCGGGCGCAGGCGGAGCACTTCGGCGAAGGCGGAACATTCGACCAGATCTACCAGCCGCTGAAGTGAGGGCGGCGACGGCCCAGCGCCGGGCGGCGCGGCGGGGGGTGCTGCCCGGGTTCGGGCCCACGCTCGGCGTCACCGCTGCGTATGTCAGCTTGATCGTGCTGGTCCCCATGGCGGCGCTGGCGTTGCGCGCGGCCGGGCTGGGGCTGGGCGGCATCTGGGCGGTGCTCTCCTCGCCGCGCGCGGTGGCGGCGTTCCGGGTCAGCTTCGGCATGTCCGCGCTGGCGGCGCTGGCGGCGGCGCCGGCGGGGATGCTGCTGGCCTGGACGCTGGTGCGCTACCGGTTTCCCGGCCGCCGCGTGCTGGACGCGCTGGTGGACCTGCCGCTGGCGCTGCCCACCTCCGTCGCCGGCGTGGCGCTCACGTCCCTATACGTGGATGACGGCTGGTTGGGCGGACCGCTCGCGGCGGCGGGCATCCCCGTCGCGTTCGCGCCGCTCGGCATCTGGGTGGCGCTGCTGTTCGTGGGCCTGCCCTACGTCGTGCGTACGGTGCAGCCGGTTCTCCTGGCGCAGGACCGCCGGATGGAGGAAGCGGCGCTGACCCTGGGCGCGCGGCCTGCGCAGGTGTTCAGCCACGTCGTGCTGCCCCCGCTGCTGCCAGCCCTGCTGGCGGGGGTGGGCTTCGCCTTCGCCCGGGCGGTCGGGGAGTATGGCTCCGTCATCTTCATCGCCGGCAACCGGCCCGGCGTGTCGGAGATCGTGCCGCTGCTGATCGTGGGCCGGCTGGAGCAACTGGACGACGCCGGCGCCGCGTGCCTCGGCTGCGCCATGCTGGCCGCGTCGCTGCTGCTGCTGGCGGGGCTGTCCGCAGTGCAGGGACGTTCCGCCCGGTTGTGGACGCGCGCGCTTGCCCCCTAGCGCCGGCCCAAGGATCGGCCCAGGAACAGGATTGGGGGAAAGCCCGGCGGTGCGTGCCGGGCTCGTGCTGGGGACGGCGGCCGTGATGGCGGTGTTCCTGGCGCTGCCGCTGCTGACGGTGCTGGTGGAAGCGCTGCGGGGCGGCTTGGCGGTGTATGCCGACGCGGTGACCTCCGTCGCGGCCTGGCAGGCGATCCGGCTGACGCTGCTGGTGGCGGCGGTGGCGGTGCCGCTGAACACCGCTTTCGGGCTGGCGGCGGCGTGGTGCGTGACGCGCTACCGCTTTGCCGGGCGGGCGCTGCTGATGTCCGCCATCGCGCTGCCGTTCTCCGTTTCCCCGGTGATCTCGGGGCTGGTCTGGGTGCTGCTGTTCGGCGCGCAGGGCTGGTTCGGCCCGTTCCTGCGGGCGCATGACATGCAGGTCGTGTTCGCGCTGCCGGGCATCGTGCTGGCGACGGTGTTCGTCACCCTGCCCTTCGTGGCGCGGCAGACCATTCCCGTCATGCAGGCATTGGGCGAGGAGGAGGAACTGGCGGCGTGGACGCTCGGCGCGTCCGGCTGGCAGATCTTCCGCCGCATCACCCTGCCGCGGGTGCGCTGGGGAGTGCTGAACGGCGTGCTGCTGTGCAATGCCCGGGCGATGGGCGAGTTCGGCGCCGTGTCCGTCGTGTCCGGCCACATCCGCGGCGCCACGGTGACGATGCCGCTGGAGATCGAGATCCTCTACAACGAGTACAACCTGCCGGCGGCCTTCGCGGTGGCGTCGCTGCTGGCCGGGCTGGCGATGGTGACCCTGGCGGCGAAGGCGATGCTGGAGCGGCGCCAGGCCCCTGCTTAAGGAAGGCGGACTTGACGGAAGCGGGGGTGGCGGAAGCGGGACGCGCGGTATGGCGCCGGGTCGATCACCGGGGGGTGGCCGCCCAGCATGTCCGCCACCAGCCGCCCGGTGACCGGCCCGGCTGCCAGGCCGATATGGCCGTGGCCGAAGGCGTGCACCACGTCGGCGCAGCCGCTGGCGGGGCCGATCACCGGCAAGCCGTCCGCAATCGAGGGCCGGTGGCCCATCCAGACGGTCAGGCGCTCCGGCGGCAGGTCGCGCGGCAGCGCCGGGTAGGTCCGCAGGGCGTGGTCCCGCAGGATGTCCGCCCGGCGCCAGTCCGGGGCGGCGTCCAGCCCCGCCAGCTCGATCTGCCCGGCGATGCGGAGCGTGCCGGCGGTGACGGTGTTCGCCATCTTGCCGTCGCTGGGCATCACCGGGCGGCGCGGCACGGCTTCCGGCGCCGCGATGGCGACGTGGTAGCCGCGCTCCGTTTCCAGCGGCACCCGGTCCCCAGCGGCGGCGGCCAGGGGGGCGGAGCGGGCGCCCGCGGCGATCACCGCGCAACCCGCCGGGATCTCGCCGCCCCCGGTGCGGACGGCGCGCAGCCGCCCGGCCTCGATGCGCAAGCCGGTGGCGCCGGCCGCCACGCGGCGCAGGCCGAGGGACTCCGCGTAGGCGTGGAGCGCCGCCAGGTAGGCGCCCGGGTCGAGGCAGTGCGCCCCGTCCTCGATGAGGACGCCGAAGGTGTAGCGCCGGTCGAGCGCGGGCTCCTGCTGCCGCAACTCGTCAGCGTCCAGTTCCAGCCAGCGCACGCCGTTGTCCCGGCGCAGGCGCCAGGGCAGCGCCTCCGCCTCGAACGCGGCACGGGACGGGAAGGCGTAGAGCAGGCCGTGGCGCGCCACCAGGTCCGGCACCCCGGCCTCCGCTGCCAGGCGGCGGTGGCGGTCGGGCGCGTCGGCGATCAGCGGGCGGAGGGCGCGGGCGGTCGCTTCCACCCGGCGCACGGTGGCCCCGGCGTAGAGGTAGCGGGCAAGCCAGGGCAGCAGGCGCGGCAGGTGGCGGGGCCGTATCGCCAGCGGGCCGAGCGGGTCCCGCAGGTAGCCCGGCACCTTGCGCCATGCGCCCGGCAGGGAAGTCGGGACGACGGAGGCGGGGCTGAGCCAAGCGCCGTTGCCGAAGCTGGCCGCCTGGGGACCGCCGGGCGTTTCCGGCTCGACGAGGGTGACGGAGCGGCCGTCCCGCAGGAGTTCGAGCGCGCAGCAGAGGCCGATGATGCCGCCGCCGATGATGGCGACGTCGTGCGCTTCGGCCCTCACCCAACCCTCTCCCGAGGGAAAGTGGGCGCGGGCCGCTTCAGGCCCCCGCCACCGCGCGCCGGGCCATCACGCCGATCAGGTGGGCGCGGTACTCGGCGGAAGCGTGGATGTCGCTGTTCAGCCCGTCGGGCGGGGTCACGATGCCCTTCAGCGCGTCCGCCGACCAGTTCGCCGCCAGCGCCTGCTCCATGGCGGCGTGACGGAACACGCCATCCTGCCCGGCGCCGGTGATCGCCACCCGCACGCCGGCCGGGCCGCGGGCCACGAACACGCCGACGGTGGCGTAGCGGGACGCCGGGTTGCGGAACTTCTCGTAGTTGCTCCTCTCCGGGATCGGGAACTCGATCGCGGTGATGATCTCGTCCAGTCCCAGCGCGGTGGTGAACATGCCCTGGAAGTACTCGTCGGCGTGGATGCGTCGCTTGTCGGTGACGACCGTGGCGCCGATGGCCAGCACGGCGGCCGGGTAGCAGGCGGACGGGTCGTTGTTGGCCAGGGAGCCGCCCATGGTGCCGCGGTGGCGCACCTGGGTGTCGCCGATCCAGCCGGCCATGATCGCCAGGCCGGGGATGCGGCGGACGATCTCCGGATGGGACATGATCGCGTTGTGGTTGGTCATGGCGCCGATCGTGATCTTGTCCGGCGCGGCGGTGATGCCTTCCAGCCCGAGCTTGTGCAGGTCCACGATGGCGGACGGCTTGTTCAAGCGCTGCTTGAGCACCGGGATGAAGGTCTGGCCGCCAGCCAGCGCCTTGGCTTCCATGTCCTCGCCCAGCATGCGGACGGCGTCCGCCACGGTGGCAGGCTCGTGGAACGTGAAGTCGTACATGCGCTGCTCCTATTCCGCGGCTTGCGCCATGGGGTGCATCAGGTGCTGGGCGGCGTCGATCGCCTTGACGATGTTGTGGTAGCCGGTGCAGCGGCAGAGGTTGCCCTCCAGGCCGTGGCGGATCTCGTCCTCCGTCATGCCCTGCGGGTGCATGTTCACCAGGTCGATGGCGCTCATCACCATGCCCGGCGTGCAGAAGCCGCATTGCAGGGCGTGGTGCTCCCGGAACATCTCCTGCATCGGGTGCAAGGTCCCGTCCGCCGCGGCCAGGCCCTCGATGGTGGTGACGGCGCCGTCCTGCGCCTGCACGGCGAGCATCGTGCAGGATTTCACGCTATAGCCGTCGATGTGCACCACGCAGGCGCCGCACTGGCTGGTGTCGCAGCCGACATGGGTGCCGGTGAGGCCCAGCTTCTCCCGCAGCAGCTCCACCAGCAGGGTGCGTCCCTCGACCTCGACCGTGTGAGGCGTGCCGTTCACCGTCAGGCTGACCTGGGGCATGGCGTTACACTCCCGAACTTGCGAATTGGCTTAGGAGAGTGTGACGCGAGGTCCGGACGGTCAAGGTGGACGGCCGCCCTTGCCGCTGGCCTTCCAAGTGGCTACCGCTGCCGTGCCCAAAGCACCCCCGTCTCGACCCTATCCGTCTTGACCCCATCCCGATCGGACCCGGCACGATGTCCAAATTGGCCCTCGCCCTGCTCGCCACCTGCACGCTCACCGGCATCGGGCCGAAAGCCTGGGCTGCCGACCCGGCGCCGGTCCGCATCACGGTGCTCGCGGACCTCGACGACGACATCTACGACGCCCGCTCCGGCCGCGGCGGCGTGGACGCGACGCGCATGGCGGCAGCCGACTTCGGCGGCACGGTGCTGGGCCGGCCGATCGTCGTCGATTCCCGCAACGACCACAACAAGCCCGCCGAAGCGCCGGGCCTCGCCACGGAAGCCTACGATGCCGGCGCGGACCTGCTCATGGACGTGCAGAACTCGCCGATCGCGCTGGCCGTGGCCAAGGTCGCGACGGAGCGGCGCAAGCTGGCCATCAGCACCGGGTCGGCGGTGCCGGCGCTGACCCGGGGGGCGTGCAGCAAGTACGTCTATCACTACTCGTTCGACTCGACCGCGATCGAGACGGCGACGGCGGCCAGCCTCGCCGCCCTGCCGGACGGCAAGCGCTGGGTGGTGATCGCGGCGGATGCCGGGTTCGGCCGCGGCGCGCTGGCGACGGTCGGCCCGGTGATCACGGCGCACGGCGGGCAGGTGGTGAAGTCCTTCGTCGTCCCGCCGGCGACGGCCGACCTGGCCGCGGTGCTGGACGAAGCGAAGGGGCTCAAGCCCGACGTGGTCGCCGTGTTCAACGCCGGCGCATCCAACGACACGGAGGTGACGGACGTGACGAAGGCGGCGCTGCCGGGCCACGTGACGACGGCGCTGCTGTACCTGTCGGACGTGGACCGGGCGAAGGACGGCTACGCCGGCGTGCAGGCGGCGGTGCCGTGGTACTGGAACCTGGACGGGGCAGCCCGCGCCTGGGCCGACCGCTTCGCCGCAAGCCATGACGGGTTGCGCCCGACGGAGGCGCAGGCGGCCGACTACTCGGCGACGACCCAGTGGCTGCAAGCCGTGCGCGCCGCCGGCACGACGGATGCGGACGCGGTGGTGCAGACACTGGACGGGCACGGGTTCGACGACATGTTCGCGCACCACGGCGAGTTCCGGGCCAGCGACCACATGGTGGTGCACGACCTGTACGTGGTGAAGGTCAAGCCGGGCAACGCGGTGACGGAGCCACATGGGTGGTTCGACGTGCTGGCGACCGTTCCGGCGGCGACCGCGTTCCCCGCCGGCGGCGAGTGCAAGATGGCGCAGTGACACGTCCCGGCCCCGCTCCTGGACTGGGCGGGCATGATTGTTGCTCCTTCGATCACCGCAGCAATTCGAGGAGCGTGTGATGGGACGGCGCAGGACATACCGGGCTGGGATGCTGGCACTGCTGGGCTGCCTGGTCGCCATGCCCCGGGCAAGCGCCGGGGACCTGCTGGACACGGCCCGCGCCAAGCACGCCCTGGTCATCGGCACTTCCAACGACGCCCCCCTGTCCTTTGTCGATTCCAAGACCGGCGAAGCGGCGGGCGTGCTGCCCGACATCCTGCGGGAGGTGCTCCGCCGTGAAGGCGTCGAGGCGAAGATCGAGGTCGTCGCCATGCCGTTCGCGAGCCTGATCCCGGCGGTGCAGAGCGGGCGGATCGAACTGATGGGGGACGCGATGTACGTCCGCCCGGCGCGGGCGAAGGTGATGGACTTCTCGGACGCGATCTTCTTCAACCCGGAATCGTTCGACGTCGCCGCGGGCAATCCGAAGCAGTTGCACAAGGTGGCCGATCTGTGCGGGCACGCCGCCGGCACCTACGAGGGCACCGTTTACGTCGAGATGCTGAAGAAGGCGGCGGCCGCCTGCCCGTCCGGCAAGCCGCTCGACCTGCACCTGTACCCCACGATCCAGAACGCCTTCGCGGACCTGTCCACCGGGCGGATCGACGCCGCGGTGGTCGATTCCACCCTGTCCGCCTACGCCCTGCGGCAGAACCCGGCGTTGGGCTTCGAGCTGGTCGCCGATTACGTGCCGGAAGACAAGAACGACACGATCTGCGCGTTCGGCGTGCTGAAGGACAGCAGCCCGGCCTTCATCGCGGCGCTGAACAAGGATTACGCGGCCATGCGCGCCGACGGGACGGCGGCCAAGCTGTTCGGAGGCTGGGGGCTGACGCCCACGGACTTCTTCCTGAAGCCCTGAGGGGCTGGTGCGCGCGCTCCTGGACGAAGGCCGGGAGTGGTGGCCGGACCTGTGGGCCGGGTTGCAGTTGACGCTGCTGCTGTGCTTCGCCGGCATGGCGCTGGCGCTCGGCATCGGGCTGCTGCTGGCGCTGGCCCGGCTCGACGGGCGGCGCCGGGCGCTGGCCTGGCCGGCGGCGGTGTTCGTCGAGGTGATCCGCGGGTCCCCGCTGCTGCTGCAACTGTTCTACATCTTCTACGTCCTGCCGTTCTTCGGCCTGCGGCTGGGCGCGCTCCCGGCCGGCATCCTGGGGCTGGGCATCAACTACGGCGCCTACCTGAGCGAGGTGTTCCGCGCCGGGATCGAGGCGGTGCCGCACGGGCAGTGGGAGGCTGCGCGCGCGCTCGGGATGCGGCCGGGCGTGTACATGCCGCGGGTGATCCTGCCGCAAGCGGTCCGCATCGTCATCCCGCCGCTGGGCAACTACTTCATCTCGCTGTTCAAGGATACGGCGCTGGTCTCGACCATCTCGATCGGGGAGCTGATGTTCCGGGGACAGTTGCTCGCGGCGGAGAACTTTCGGTATCTGGAGATCTACAGCTTCATCTTCGTGATCTACCTGGCGGTCAGCTACCCGGCCAGCCTTGGGGTGCGCGCGCTGGAGCGGCGGCTGAAGC
>CAXTLC010000028.1:45776-52204 GCA_964245075.1 uncultured Acetobacteraceae bacterium | reverse complement strand
TTCTTTCTCAACTACATCGTCGGCAACCTCAACACGCCGAACGTGAGCCCGACGGATACCGGGCAAGGCGGTGTGGCATTCGCAGCCGTCGCCCGGCACTACCCCGTGGGTGACCCGAACGACGTCCACGTGATGATGCCGGATGGCTTGCATCTCAGGGCGATATGCTCGGCCAACCACACGGATTGCTCCAACGGGCACGTTTATGCCGGCATGATCCGCGTTCCGTTCGAGATCCGGCCCAACATGACGGTAAAGGTTCGCTATAGAAGCCCGCCCGGCATGTACTCGTGGGCGCCGATATGGCTGTTCTCCGGCTCCCAGATATCTCCCGGACCGGGCGGCAATCCCTATAGCGGGCTTGGCACGGCGAGGTCCCTGCTGCAACTTCCTGTCAGCAATGCCGCATTCGAGATCGATCTCAACGACAATTTCCCACGCTGGTACAACTCCAAACCGGTCCAGACAGGGTACCAGCTCGACTACGGAACGCCCAACATCTACGGCAACACCTGGACGGTTCCGCCGCATCCCTTGTACTGGGCGAACACGCGGGGCTATACGTACCACCCGGAAGGCGGCCCGCCGTTTGAGGAACTGCCGATCAACTGGTCAACAGGCTTCCACGACCTCGTGATGTCCTGGGACGGTGCTGCCAATACCATCTATGTGTTTGTCGATGGCGTAGAAGTTGCGTCCTCGTACCTGGAGTATGGCCGCGCGCCCACTTATCAGGATGCCACAGGTGCCACCAAGGTTCAGGCGATGCACCTGATCATCGGCAACCAAGCGGTCCCGGTGTTCGCGCCGGGGTTCAACGGCCAAGAGAATAACGGCATTCCTGACGGATGGACGATGGTGGTGCAAGAGATCTCAGCATGGAACGGCACCGTGCTGCTGCCTAACTTGCATCAACCCTGAGCGGATGGGCTCCGGTCAGCAACAGATCCGTGGCCGGAGCCGAAACGGCAAGGAGAAGCCTATGCCATGACGCCACCGCGGTCCCGACCGGTTTGGCAAAGCCTATGATTTGTTCGGCATGCCCAGTTTAACTGTCCCGGTAGGTGCCTGCTCGCCAAAGCCTTTGCTGGGTTACAGCATCATCCGTGCTGACAGGCGCACGGCTGACGCTCTAGCGCCACTTGCTTCCACAAGCATCTTTATCCGACGGGTGATCCCGTTCGGTCGGACGATGCTCTAGCCCGAACCAAGCGGAGGCGTGCGCTCGTCGATGCTGACGCGAAGGCGCCCGGCCGCGACGCCCACGCGCAAGCGGCAGCATCGTGCAAGGTAGTGCACGCCGACCGCGGCGGCGGCAAAGCCGGAGACGGCGCCGATGCCAAGCCCCCAGCGCGGGCCGAACCTGTCAGCGACCCAGCCGACGATGGGAGCGCCGATGGGTGTTCCGCCCAATGCTATGGCGAGGCGTATCGCCATCACGCGCCCGCGCATGACAGGTTCGGTGGACAGTTGCATCAAGCTGTTGGTCGAGTTGGTGAAGGTCAGGGCAGATACGCCGACGACGACGAGAGCGAGGCCAAAGAGCCACTGGTTGGGCATGACAGCGGCCAACGCGCAGCCAAACCCAAAGGTCGCCGCACTGACGCAGAGCAGGCTGACGCGCGGCGCCTCGCGCCGGGCGGCGGCAAGGAGCGCACCGGTGACCGACCCGATCGCCAGGATCGACGTCAAGAAACCATATTCTCCTGCTCCCGCGTGGAAGGCGGTGACGGACATGGTCGAGATGAAGATCGGGAAGTTCAGCCCGAACGTGCCGATAAGGAAAAGCATGACGAGGATCGCGTTCAGGTCGGGCCTGTTCCAGACGTAGCGGAACCCCTCGGCCAGGCTGCCGCGGGTGCGCACGGCCCTGCCGCTCTGATGGAGTTCGCCCAGCCGGAGCAGGCCAAGCGAGCCGATCACGGCGGCGAACGAGAGCGCGTTGATCAGGAACACCCAGCCGGTGCCCACGGCAGCGATGAGCAGCCCGGCGACCGCCGGGCCGACCATCCGCCCGGCGTTGAACGACAGGGAGTTCAGCGCCACCGCGTTCGACAGGCTGGTTTCCCCGACCAGTTCGGAAACGAAGGTTTGGCGCGCCGGTGCGTCGAACGCGGTGACGCAACCGAGCAGCAGCGCAAACACGTACACCTGCCACAGATGAACGAGCCCGGCCACGGTGAGGACGCCGAGCGTCAAGGCCAGCCCTCCCATGGCCGCCTGCGTGCCGATGAGGAGTTGGCGGCGGTTCAGGTGGTCAGCCGCAAAACCAGTCCAGGGCAGCAGCAGGAGCTGGGGGCCGAACTGGAGCGCCATCACCGTGCCCACAGCCGCGGCGTTGTGATGGGTCAGCTGGGTGAGCACCAGCCAGTCCTGGGCAATCCGCTGCATCCAGGTTCCCACGTTGGACACGAGCGCGCCGCCGGCCCAGACGCGGTAGTTGAAGCCGTTCAGCGAACGGAAGGCACCCTTCACCGGACCGCTTGCAATGCGCCCCCCTGATCCGCGGGCAGGCTCACGCGCGGGTCTGGCCGAGCAGGTCGATGATCTCCTGGGCCGTGCCGGTTTCGCCCAGCCTCGGGAAGATCCGGGTCAGGCTGTTGGCATGGGCGTCGAGGTTCATGTCCGTCATGGCGTCCACGGCAAGGGTGACGTTGAACCCCAGCTCGGACGCCTGGCGCGCGGTCGACTCGACGCCGATGCTGGTGGCCACCCCGGCAATGACGACCTGCGTCGCGCCTTGCTGCTTGAGGTGCCCGTCAAGCCCCGTGTCGGTGAACGCCCCCCAGGTGCGCTTGGTCACGACGTGGTCTTGCGGCTGCTGGTTCAGTTCGGGAACAAGCTCGGCCCAGTCGGCGGGAAGCTGCGCCATGCTGCGGGCTTGTTCCGCCCGGCCCGGCGCCACGCCGGCAACATGGACGAGCACGACAGGCAGGCCGTGGCGGCGGAACGCGGCGGCCAGCGCGCTGGCCCGTCCCACCACCTCTCCGGCCGGGTGCGCGGTGGGAAGGGCGACGATGCCTTTCTGCAAGTCGATCAGGATGAGGGCGGTGTTCGCATCCAGCGTGGTCACGGGCATGGCAACACTCCTTGGACGATGTGGTCTGGAACGGGATGGCACCGCTTCCGCTCAGCCATCCTGCTCCAGCCTTCTTTGAGAGGGCGATCCTGACATCTGGCGAGTTCGCCAGATGTCATCGCGCTCTAATGCGCCGCTCCGGCCACGGGCGGCTGGCTGGCGCCGGGGCCGGCCACCGCCGCCTCGGCGGCCACGGCGCCGGCGTGCTCGAAGAGCAGCGTTATGGGCAGATGGTCCCCCTGCCGCAACGGTTGTTTGAGCCCGAGCAGCATGATGTGGTAGCCGCCCGGCGCCATACGGATCGGCGCTCCCGGCGTGACCGGCAGGCCGCCTTGCACCGGGCGCATCTCCATCACCCCGTCCTTCATGCCGCTGAGATGGATCTCCGCCGTGCTGGCCGCCGGGGTGCTGGCGCCGGTCAGCCGGTCCGGCTCCGCCGCGGTCACGGTGACGTAAACGGCCGCCGTCTGCGCCGCGCCGGTGGTGGCGCGGGACCATGCTTGCGTCACCGCCACGGGGGGCGGCTGTGCCCAGGCCGCCCCCGTGGCCAGCAGGATGGCGGCAGTCAGCAGGTGGCGTTTGATCATGAGAGGTACTTTCCAAGGTCGGCCGCCATCGCGTCGGGGCCTTCGTCGGCGCGGATGATGCCGGCGAACTGCCCCTTGGCGTTCATGACGTAGAGGATCGAGCTGTGGTCCATCGTATAGTCGCCGGGGTTGGGGCCGGTCTTGTGCGGCGCGTAATAAACGCGGTACTCGTGCGCCACGGCGGCGATCTGCTCCGGCGTGCCGGTCAGTCCCTCAAGGCGCGGGCTGAACGCGGCAGCGTATTGCCGCACCACGTCCGGCGTGTCGCGCGCCGGGTCCACGGTGATGAACACGGGCTGCACCCCGTCGGCCCGCTTGCCGAGCTTGTCCATCGCCTGCGCCACGTCGTTCAGCGTCGTTGGGCACACGTCCGGGCAGAAGGTGTAGCCGAAGTACACCAGCATGAGCTTACCGCGGAAACTCGTGTCCGACACCGGTTTGCCTGCCCCGTTCGTCAAGGTGAACGGCCCGCCGATCGCCACCGCCTGCTGCACCGGGGCGGGCGCGCCGAACATCATGACCGCGCCGCCCGCGGCCAGCAGCAGCGCGGCCAGTCCCGCAAGGACGAACCGGAGCGGGGGTGTTTTCCTGTCATTCGGCATGGTGGTGGCCTCCGGAGGCGAGTGCGAGGGGGTGGCCGCAGATCTGCCGGACCAGCTCGGCCAGCAATGCGGGGGAAACGGCGCTAGGCTCCTCGGAGCGCAACCAGCCGTTCGGGTCGACAAGCACCGTCATGCCCGCGAGCGCCGCGTCCGGAATCCCCAGCACGGCCGCGTAGGCCTGCCGCACCGCCGGGTCCGTGGCGGCGCATCCGGCTTCGGTCTCGCCCACCGTGATCGTGACGGCCAGGGCGTCATCCAGCGGCGGCGGGGCGGCGGCGCCGGGAAACGCCAGCCTGACGGCCCGGCCCCGCAGATCCGCCAAGCTCAGGGTCCGTCCGTCCGGGCAGCTCGCGTCCAGTTCCGGCGCCTGCAGCGGGGGCGACCAATGTCCGGTCGCGTGCCGCACCAGCCCGGCATTGTGCGCGCGGACATAGTCGATCAGCGCCCAGCGGTCGTCCTCGGACAGGGCATCGGCGAAGCCCGGCATCGCCAGGCCGCCCTCCGGCGCCTCGATGCCGTGCGACAGCCACCAGAACATCTCGCCGTCCGGGTGCATCCACAGGTGTTCCGCCGTGAGATCCGCCGGCGGTACCGGGAGGCTGGCGGCGGCAGGTCCGTTCCCCTGCCCGTCGGCACCGTGGCAGGCGGCGCAATGCGGAGGGTAGAGTGCCGCGCCGTGGACGATGGAAGTGGCCGCGAAGGCGGTCGGCGAGCGGAAGAAGCTGGTCGGGTAGGCCGGGATGAACAGCAGGTCCAAGTGCGGCAGCGCGAACCAGGCCACGGCCGCCGCGGCCGCCGCGGCGGGGATGCGGAACCGCCGCCGCGCGACCGCCGCCGCCAGCACTGCCGACGCGGCGGCGAGCGCGCCGAGAGCCTCGATCACTTCCCAGCGGAAATCCGGGTCCTCGTTGACCGTGACGAGGCTCGGCTGCACGGCGAACGGCCAGGCCGGCTGCTGGTGCATGGCCGGCTCCAGGCTGGTCAGCAAGGCAGCCGCGCTCACCACCAGGAGCCCCAGCCCAGTCTCCACGGTGATGCTGAGGCCGAGGCGGCGGCGCGCGCGCGCCGGGTCCCGCCCGGCCAGCGCCGGCGCCAGGGCTTGCCGGTTCAGCGCCGCGATGGCCACCAGCGCGGCGAGCAGCGCCAGCTTGGCCAGCGCCACCCGGCCGTATTCCGTGCCGACCCACCCGGCGAGCCCGCCCACCAGCAGGGACGATTGCCACGCCGCCGTGCCTGCCAGGGCCAGGACGCAGGCGATGCCCAGCACGGAGTAGCGCCGCACCGCCAGGGACGCCGCGGGCAGCGGCGCCGCCCTCACGAAGCGCGCGAGCGGCAGCAGACCGCCCAGCCAGGCGCCCGCCGCCAACTCGTGCAAAGCAGTGGAGGCGAGCAGGAGGCTGATGCCCGGCTGCATCGCCGCGGCATGGCTGTGCCCGGCTTGCAGCAGCAGCCCGCTCCCGGCCGCCGCGAGCGCCACGGCAAGCCGCCATCCCGGCCCGGTGGCTGCCAGCGCCACAAGCGCGCAGGCCCAGCTTCCGGCGACCAGGTGGCCGTAGGCGGTGTGCAGCAGCACGTCCGGCGCCGCTGCCAGGCTGCCCCCGAGGTTCACCGACTCCGCGACCAGCCACGCCGGCAGGGCGGCGGCGGCGGCGGCGGCGCTCCATCGCGCGACACGCAGCCCGGCGGGGGCCACCGCCGCATGCAGCACCAGCGCCCCGAACAAGGACAACAGGGAGGCATCCGCGGCGGCGCGCGCCGCCGCGAGCGGCCAGCCGCCCTCCGGCAACACCGGCGCTACTCGCCGACGGTGAAGCTGTAGCTGCCGTCCGTCTTGTGCGTGTCCACCGCGGTGGCGTGCCATTGCACTTTGTAGGTGCCGGGCTGCAACGCCCGCACCGGCACGACCAGATGCTTGTTGTCGCCCGGCGCCGTCTGGGCAGGCCCGGCCTCGACATGGGCGCCCGTGGCGTTCAGCACCTCGATGCCGCTGTAGGCGGGCTCGACCCCTTCGGTGAAGCCGATCGAAACCTCGGTTGGCGCGGCCTTGACGGTGGCGCCGACGGGGGGCGCGGCGGATTGCAGATGGGCGTGGGCGAAAGCGGCGGGGGCGAAAGCAACGGGGGCGAAAGCAACGAGGGGGGCAAGCGCCAGCAGCGCTGC
>CAXTLC010000028.1:16907-45676 GCA_964245075.1 uncultured Acetobacteraceae bacterium | reverse complement strand
GGGCGAAAGCAACGGGGGCGAAAGCAACGAGGGGGGCAAGCGCCAGCAGCGCTGCCGCGGAAAGGATACGGGACATGGCAATGCGAACTCCTCGGCGTGACGTATGAACTGAGTCAGCGTCAGGCGGAGGCAGGGGGCGCGCGGGAGGCGAAAGCCGGACGTGGGCGCTGCGGAACCGGCAACGGCGTGTTGCCGGCAGGCGCGGCGAGGGGGGCCTGCATCGGAACGGCGGCGGCTTCGGCCGCGGGGATCAGCGGCGGGAGCAGGCCGCCTTGGCACAGGAGGCAGTGAGCGTGGTGGTGCGCGAGGGGAGCGGGCGTGTCCCCGCCGCCGGACGCCGGGTGCACGGCGCCGCAGATCGCGCCAGGCCCGGCCTGCATCCGCAAGGTTGCCGGCAACCCCAGCGCGCCTTGGAGCAGCATCGCCGCGATGACGGCGAGAGCGGCCAGGCGCGCTGGCATCAAGTGGCGGAACAGGCGTGTCACAGGCGGCAAGATAGCGGCAGAGCCAGGCCAGTGCCAAGGCTGGACGCGACAAGGCTGGGCGCGCGATCAGTGCGAAGGACGCGCCAGGCCCACGCGGATGGACTCGTCCGGCCCGAGCGTGCTGGCGCCGGCGCCGTCATAGGTCGGGAAGCCGCTCAGTTGCTGCGGCGTGAAGTCCACGATCTCCATGTCGCGGCCGAGCAGCGCCATCGCGTCCACCGGCACGGCGATCGGCCTGGCGCCGATGCCGAGCAGCCCGCCGTAGTCCACCACGGCCTCCACCACGCCGTCACCGCGGCGGACGATCTGCGCCACGTGCCCGAGCACCGGCTGGCTTTCCAGCGGGCGCAGAACCGTGCGGCCCGTCAGGTCGCCGACGCGCACGGGCTGGGGGAAGCGCCGCGCGGCTGCCTGGGCCAGTCCCGTGCCGGCAGGCGCCGGAGCCTGGGCGAGCGCCGCACCGCCGCCGAGCCACAATGCTGCCAATACGGCACGGCGGCTTCGAAGCCTCATCCTCCCCTCCTGCCTCTCCTGGCCGGCTCGTTACCGCGAAACAACGTGCCGGGACAACGCCGGTCGTTTATGGATGAAGCTTATCCCGAGCGAGGCAGAAACGCCCGATGAGCGCAACCACCGCCGCAGCCCCAGCCGGTACGAGACGGCTGCATCCGGTGCCGGTGCGGATCATGCACTGGGTGAACGCGCTCGTCATGCTGGTGATGATCACGTCAGGCTGGGGCATCTACGATGACGCCGTGATCGTGCACGGCCTGCATTTCAGCCGCTCGCTGCGGCTGGGCGGCTGGGCGGCGGAAAGCCTGCTGTGGCATTTCGCCGGCATGTGGCTGCTGGTGCTGAACGGGCTGGCCTACCTCGCCTACGGAGTCGTCACCGGGCGGCTGCGGGAGCGGCTGCTGCCGATCCGCGCGGCCGAGCTGGCGCGGACGGTGCGCGACACCCTGCATCTCCGGATCGGGCACGGTGACCTGACCACCTACAACGCGGTGCAGAAGCTGCTGTACATCGTCGTCATCCTGGCCGCGGCGTCGCAGGTCGTGACCGGGCTGGCGATCTGGAAGCCGGTGCAGTTCTCCGGACTCACCGCCCTGCTCGGCGGCTTCCAAGGCGCGCGGCTGGCGCATTTCCTGGGCATGTCGGTGATCGTCGGCTTCCTGCTGGTGCACGTGGCGCTGTCGCTCCTGGTGCCGGGCACGCTGTGGGCCATGCTCGCGGGGGGCCCCAAGCTGCCGCGGCCCAGGGTGAGGCCATGAGGTCGCCGTTCCGCCCGGCGGCGGCGCCCGACCGGGCGGTGCTGGACGACCACCGTCCCCTGCTGCGCCGGATCGAGCGCCGGGGCCTGATCCGGGGCGGCCTGTCGCTCGGCGCGCTGACGATGCTGACCGGCTGCGACCTCGCCACCCCCGCCTCGGTGGAGGCCGGGCTGCGCGCGATCTCCAGGTTCAACGACCGGGTGCAGGCGCTGCTGTTCGACCCGAACCGGCTGGCGCCGACCTACCCGGCCTCGATGGTGCTCAAGCCGCCCAAGTTCAACGCGTACTACGACATCACGGACGTCAAGCCGGTGGACGGGCAGGCGTGGCGGCTGGAGCTGGGCGGGCTGATCGCGGACAAGCGGCCGTGGACCACGGAAGATGTCGCCGCCCTGCCACAAACGGAGATGGTGATCCGCCACGTCTGCGTCGAAGGCTGGGACTACATCGGCCAATGGTCCGGCCCGACGCTGCGCAGCTTCCTCGAACGCGTCGGCGCCGACCTGACGGCCCGCTTCGTCGGCTTCAAGACCGCCGACGATTACCCGAGCAGCATCGACATGGCGACCGCGCTGCATCCGCAAACCCTGCTCGCCACCAGATACGCGGGGGACGCGCTGGCGGACCCGTTCGGCTTTCCGCTGCGGCTGCGCACCTCCACCAAGCTCGGCTTCAAGAACCCAAAATGGATTACCGCGATCGAGGTCACCAACACGAATCCGGGCGGCTACTGGGAAAACCTGGGCTTCAACTGGTTCAGCGGCATCTGACCGCTCAAGCCTCGTCCCCGATCATCGCGCGGATGCGGGCGGCCAGGGCGTCCATCGCGAACGGCTTGGCCATGACTGCCATGCCGCTTTCCAGCCCGCCGCTGCCGAGCACCGCAGTTTCGGCAAATCCGGTGATGAACAGCACGCGCAGCCCGGGACGCTGCGCGCGGGCGGCGTCCGCCAGTTGCCGGCCATTCATTCCGCCGGGCAAGCCGACATCCGTCACCAGCAGGTCCACCCGCGCGCCGGACGTGATGATTTGCAGGCCGGCGGCGGCGCTTTCCGCTTGGAGCGCGCGGTAGCCGAGATCGCGCAGCAGCTCCGTCACCAGCATGCGGATGACCGGCTCGTCGTCCACTACGAGCACGTCCCCGCTGCCGGCCGCCTGCGGCGGGGCCTGCGGCGCGTTCTCCGGCCCCGGCGGCACGCCGCCGCCATGCCGCGGCAGATACAGGCTCACGGTGGTGCCGAGCCCCTCGGTGCTGTGGATGCGCGCCTGGCCGCCGGACTGCTTGGCGAACCCGTAGATCATCGACAGGCCGAGCCCGGTGCCCTGGCCGAGCGGCTTGGTGGTGTAGAACGGGTCGAACGCGCGCGCCGCCACGCCGGGCGGCATGCCGGTGCCGGTGTCGGTCACCGAAAGCACCACGTAGTGGCCGGGCGGCATGTCCCGCGCGGCGGCTTCCATCCCGTCCAGCGCCGCGGCCTGCGTCTGGATGACGAGGCGTCCGCCGCCGGGCATCGCGTCCCGCGCGTTGATCGCCAGGTTCAGCAGGGCGTTCTCGAGCTGGTTGGGGTCGCACAGGATGGACCCGGCGTCCGCCCGCAACTCCATCTCCACCGGGATGGCTGGCCCGACGGTCTGCCGCAGCAGCTCCTCCATGCCGGCGACCAGCCGGTTCGCCACCACCAGCTTCGGGTCCAGCGTTTGCCGGCGGGAGAAGGCGAGCAACCGGTGGGTCAGCGCCGCCGCGCGGTTGGCCGAGCCCATTGCGGCGGTGACGTAGCGTGCGAGCTCGGCGGTGCGGCCCTGGCTGACCCGGGTCTGCATCAGCTCCAGGCTGCCGATGATGCCGGTCAGCAGGTTGTTGAAGTCGTGCGCCAGGCCGCCGGTCAACTGGCCGACCGCTTCCATCTTCTGGCTTTGCCGCAACGCTTCCTCGACCACCTCGCGCTGCTTGCCCTCGGTGACCAGCCGGGCGTTGGCGGCCGAAAGCTCGCGCAGGTGGCGGCGCTGCTCCGTCAGGTCGGCCACCACGCCGCACAGCAGCGGGCCGCCCGCGTCGCGCTGGAGCAGGCTGAGCGACAGGATGACCGGGATCTCCAGCCCGCCCGGCTGCACGATCGTGAGCTCCTCGCGCACCGGGGCGTCGTTGGCCCGCCGCAGCATGTCCGCGAAGGATGGCAACTCAGCCGGGTGCAGGAACGGCTGCAGCATCTGCCCGACCACCCGCTCCTGCGGGGTGGCGAGCATGGCGGCCAGGCGCCGGTTGCAGTAGAACACGGCGCCGTCGCCGCCGAGCGTCACGGCGCCTTCGCCGATCTGCTCGATCAGCACGCGGTACGGCCGGTCGGCGTTTTCCAGCGTGTAAACCCGCTGCTCGGCCGCCTCATCGCCGACCACGAGCGCGTCGATCCGGCCGGTGCGGATGGCGTCGAGCGTTTGCTCGCTTTCCTCCAGCCGCGCTTGAAGGTCCCGGACCTGCCGCCGGGCGTCCGCCAGCGCCTCGCCGGGCGGCGTGCTCAGCTCAGCGTCCATTGGTTTCCGAAGGAAAGGCGAGGCCCAGGGCGCGCAAGACCCGCCGCTCATCCGAAAGGTCCCCGACCATGCGCCGGACCGGGTCTGGCGACAGCTTCAGGAGCGTGGGCGCCGCGACGACCTGATCGCGCACGGCGAGGGCGGGCTGCTGATAGATGTCCACCACTTCCAGATCCACCTGGCCCGGCAGCAGCCGGTCGCACAAGCCGCGCAGGGTGGCGATGGTCCTGACCGACAAGGGGGAGCTCCCAGCCACGAACAACCGCAGGCGGTAGGGCGGGGAGCCGGGCGCGGGTTCCCCGCCGGCCGTCACACCGCCGGCCTGATATCGAGCCCGACAAGCACCTTCTCCGTGTTCGACAAGTCCCCGACCATGCGCCGCAGCGGTTCCGGCAAGCGGCGCACCAGGGTGGGTATGGCCAGGATCTGGTCGGTCGCGGCCAGCTTGGGGTTCTGCACCAGGTCGATGACCTCGATCTCGTAACGCCCGGCCAGGTGCTCCTCGCAGACCCGCCTGAGGTTGGCCATCGCGGCGAGGGATTTCGTGGTCTGGCCCGCGACGTAGAGGCGGAGATGGTAGAACCCGGCGGGATCGTCACGCAGCTCCGTGTCGCTCATTCCACGGCGCTCCGCCAGGCGGCGAGTTCCACGCGGTCCTCCTCCAGACGCGCCTCGCGCGCCGCTTCTTCCGCCAGGTGGCGCTGGGCCTCCTGCTCCTCGCTTTCCAACTCGGCCCGCATCCCGGCGATCTTGCGCTCCAGCGCGTCCCGGCGGCGGGCGAGCGCGCGCTGTTGGCGGGACAGGTCCTGGCGGCGGCGCAGTTCCTCGGCGCGCTCACGGGCGACCTGGCTCACCCGCGCGGTCCCGGTCAGCACGCCGGCCGGGCCGATATAGGGCGGGGTCAGCTCGATGCCGCGCGGCGTCATGCGGAACTCACGCACCTGGTTGGAATGGCTCATGCCGCGCGCTTTGATCACATGCAGGGACCGGTTCAACTCGCCGTTGGCTTCCACGCAATTCAGCCTGATCCAGGTGTCCATCAACGACGACAAGCCAAGGTGGGTTGTCTCGAACGAGACCTCCTCGGCGGGCAGGCTGGTGAACACCGCGGTGATGCCGCGCGACTTCAGCAGGTCCACTTGCCGGAGCATGGTCGCGTGCAGCTCCGCATCCGGGCCGCGGAAAGCGGAGATCGGGTCGATGACGACCACGTCCGGGCGAAGCTGCTCCAGGTCCCGATGCAGACGGGTCAGGTGCGTTTCCAGGCCGTAGAGGCTGGGCCGCGCGGCCCCGAAGCTCAGCAGCCCGGCGTCCACATGGACGGACAGGTCCAATCCGATCGATCTGGCGTTGCGGCACACCTGCCCGGGGCTTTCTTCCAGCAGGTAGACTCGGCAGCGCTCGCCCCGGATGCAGGCCGCATGCGCCAGGAAGGCCGCCATCGTCGTCTTGCCGGTGCCGGTGCTGCCGGAGATCAGCACGCTGGACCCGCGGTAAAAGCCGCCGGACGCGAACATCGCGTCCAGCCCGGACATCCCGGTGGAGATGATCTCGTCCGACACGCGGTGGGTCAGCACGGCTGACGTGACCGGCAGCACGCTGATGCCTTCGCCGTCGATCAGGAACGGGTACTCGTTGCTCTCGTGCGCGGAGCCGCGGTACTTCACCACCCGCAGCCGCCGGGTGCTGACCTGGTCGCGCACCCGGTGGTCCAGCAGCACGACGCAGTCGGAGACGTACTCCTCCAGTCCTTGCCGGGTGAGGCTGCCTTTGCCGCGTTCGCCGGTGATGACCGCGGTCAGGCCCTTGTCCTTCAGCCAGCCGAACAGCCGCCGCAGCTCCGCGCGCAGGACCGCCTCGTCCGACAGGCCGGAGAACAACGCCTCGATCGTGTCGAGCACCACCCGTTTGGCGCCGACGGACGCCACGGCCAGGGCGAGGCGGACGAACAGGCCTTCCAGGTCGTACTCGCCGGTTTCCTCAATCTCGCTGCGTTCCACCCTGACGTAGTCCACGGCGACCTGGCCCGCCGCCGTCAGCCCTTGCAGGTCATAGCCGAGCGAGGCGACGTTGGCGGCCAGGTCCTCCCCGCGTTCCTCGAAGCTCATGAACACGCCGGGCTCGCCGAACTGCACCGCGCCGTTGACCAGGAAGGTGGTGGCGAACAGGGTCTTGCCGCTGCCGGCGTCGCCGCAAACCAGCGTCGGGCGGCCAGCGGGCAGCCCGCCACGGGTGATCTCGTCGAACCCGGCGATTCCGGTGGGCGCCTTTGGCAGACTGGGCCAGGCAAGGTTATCCGTGGGCATCATCCCCTCTTCCTGACCAAGTCGTCCAGTATGAGACGCTCCTGTGTACGATGAGCCGTATCAAGCTACAGCACGCGTTCGTGAAAGACTACCAGCCGCCAGCGGCAGCGGCCGGACCGATGGCGGAGCATTGCGCGAGAAAGGCGGGCTCGTCCTCCAGGGTGCGAAGGTCCAGGCGCAGCGTGCCCGCTTCCAGGTGGCCGATCACCGGGACCGGCAGGGCACGGAAGCTGGCGGCGGTGCGCTCCAGCCAGCCGCCTTCGCCGCGTCCCGCCACGGCCGGACCGATGGCGAGGGCGGCGCTCGGCAGGGTGCGCAAGGGCAAGGCGCCGCTGCCGATCTGGCTCTCGCACGCGACCACCGCCACGCGCGCCGCCGGGCCGAGCGCGGCGGCCAGCGCGGGTTGCAGGCGGTGGGCGGCGGCCTCGATCCCGGCGCGGGGCCGGGCCAGCAGGCGCAAGGTCGGCAGGCGTTCGGGGAGGCGCTCGGGGTTGAGGTACAAGCGCAGCACCGCCTCGGTCGCGGCGAGGGACAGCTTGCCGAGGCGGAGCGCCCGGGCCAGCGGGTTGCGGCGCAGCTTGGCCACCAGTTCCGCCCGGCCGACGATGCAGCCGGATTGCGGGCCGCCCAGCAGCTTGTCGCCGCTGAAGGTGACCAGGTCGGCGTGGGCGGCGGCATCCCGCACGGTCGGCTCGCGCGGCAGGCCCCAGGCGGACAGGTCCACCAGGGTGCCGCTGCCCAGGTCGTTGACGAAGGGGATGGCAGCCCGGCGGCAGATCGCGGCCAGATCGGCTTCCGGCACGGCGGCAGTGAAGCCCTGGATCTGGTAGTTGCTGGTGTGGACCTTCATGGCCAGCGCCGTGTGCGGCCCGATCGCGTCCGCGTAGTCCGCCGCGTGGGTGCGGTTGGTGGTGCCGACCTCGCGCAGGATGGCGCCGGCGCGGGCCATGATGTCCGGGATGCGGAAGGAGCCGCCGATCTCCACCAGCTCGCCGCGGGACACGACCGCCTCGCGGCCCTGGGCCAGGGTGTTGAGCACCAGCAGCACGGCGGCGGCGTTGTTGTTGACCACCGTGGCCGCTTCCGCGCCGGTCAGGCGGCAAAGCAGCGCCTCGACGTGGCTGTCCCGGTGGCCGCGCCCGGCGGTTTGCAGGTCGTATTCCAGGGTGCAGGCGCCGGCGGCGGCGGCGATCTGCGCCAGGGCTTCGGGCGGGAGCGGGGCACGGCCGAGATTGGTGTGCAGCACCGTGCCGGTGAGGTTGAACACCCGGCGCAAGGAGGGTTGCAGCAGAGCCTGGAGGCGCGCCCGGCAGGTGGCGGCGAGGGCGCCGGGGTCCGGGGCGGGCGCGCGGGCGGCGCGCAGGGCGGACAGCACGGCACGCAGGTCGTCGCGGGTGGCGGTGCGGCCATACTCGGCGGCGAGCGCGGTGAAGCCGGGGTGGGACAGGATGGCATCCACGGACGGCGGGCGCGGGCGGGCCTCGGTGGCTTGCATGGGCGCTATATCGGGGGGCGGTCCGGACCGCCGCAAGGGGCGGCCACCGTTTCGGCGGCGCGTCGTTACGAGGGGCGGGGTGGTGGCGCATGGCGCTACGCTTATAAGCCTTACGCCTGCTGCAACGAATGACACCCGTAAGTGGCTTGCGGGATGCGATCCCCTGTGAACTTACCGCACAGACCCTGACGCCGTCCTAAGCGGTCCCGGCCGTGGCGGAACCGTCAAGCACCCAGCCGCTCGGCCAATTCTTCGATGCTGCCGGCAACGTAGTCCCACGGGCCGGTGGCTTCCGTATCCTTCACCTGGTGCGGCCCGTATTCCGTGGGGCGGGCGACGAACGCCGTGCGCAGGCCATGCGCCTGCGCTGCTGCCAGGTCGTCGTTGTGAGCCGCGCACAGCATCACCTGGGAGGGTGGCAGGGACAGCAGCCCGCAGGCGCCGAGATAGGTTTGCGGGTCTGGTTTGTAGTGGCCGAACACCTCGGCGCCGAAGATCACGTCCCAGGGCAGCCCGTTGAAACGGGCCAGGTCGATCAGCAGGGACACGTTGCCGTTCGACAGCGGCCCCACGATGAACCGGCGGTGCAGCCGGACGATGCCGTTGACGGCATCCGGCCAGGCCCGCAGCCGGTGCCATCCCATGGTGATGTGCGCCCGGTCCGCATCCGTCAGGCCGGTGATTCCCCGCTCCTCCACCAGCCGGTCGAGCGAGGATCGGTGCAGCGCGTCAAGCTTCGTCCACGGCAGCTCGCCCCGGCGCACCCGATCCATGGATGGCTGGTAGGCGCCGCGCCAGGCGTCCACCAGCCCGGCCCAGTCCGCCGAAAGCCCGCGCGCGGCGGCGAACGCAGTCAGCTCATCGAGCAGGCTCGACCGCCAATCCACGACGGTGCCGAACGTATCGAACAGGACGGCGCGCAGATCGGTCATGGTGGTCAGCCTAGCGTCCGTTAACCAGTTGGCAACCGTGCTCCGCTAGTCTCGCAGCCATGCGCATGAAGCTTTATCGGGCCCCCGGCGTGGCGGAGGCGATGGCCCGCGTCCGTGCCGAACTGGGGCCGGAAGCGCTGATCCTGGCGACGCGCCGGGTAGCCGATGGCGTGGAGGTAACGGCGGCGTTGGAGCCGGAAGACGCGGTCCCCCCGCCAGCCGATCCGGAACGGCAACGGCTGCTGGCATGGCACGGCGTCCCGTCGCCGCTGGCGGAACGGCTCATGGGCGGGACGCTGGCGAGCGCGCTCGGGCAAGCGCTTCCATTCGGGCGCCTGGATCTGGATGGGGACGGGACGAGCCCGCTGCTGCTGGCCGGCCCGCCCGGCGCCGGCAAGACCCTTACGGTTGCGCGGCTGGCGACGCGCCTGGTGATGGCCGGCTCGGCGCCGCTGATCATCACCACCGATGGGCGGCGTGCCGGCGCCACCGAGCAGTTGGCCGCCTTCACCCGCCTGCTGGGGCTGACGCTGATCGTTGCCAGCCACCCTGCGACCCTGGCCCGTGCGCTGCTGCGCCGCCCCCCGGGCGCCCCCGTGCTGATCGACGCCCCCGGGACCGATCCGTTTGACCCGGCGCAGAGCGATGAGGTCGCCGGGCTCGCCGCCACGGCTGACGCCGTCACCGCGCTCGTCCTGCCGGCCGGGCTGGACCCTGCCGAGTCGGCGGACCTGGCCGTCGCTTTCGCCGCCGCTGGCGCCAGTCTGCTGGTCGGCACGCGGATCGACTTGGCCCAGCGGCTCGGCGGGTTGCTGGCTGCCGCGGATGCCGGGCGGCTCGCCTTCGCGGAGGCCGGCATCGGCCCGGGCGCAGCGGATGGGCTGGCGGCGCTGACGCCGGCATTGCTGGCTGAACGCCTCGGCCGCACCGGCGGCGCCCGCCCGGTCGCCCCCTTATGCGGAGTTGCGGAATGAATGACGCTGCTGGCGCGCTCGCGCCGTTTCGTGCCGCCGCCCCGGCGCGCGGACCTCGCTTGGTTGCCATCGCTTCTGGAAAGGGCGGCGTCGGCAAGACATGGCTCGCCGTCACGCTGTCCAGGGCATTGGTGCAGGCCGGCCGCAGCGTGCTGCTGTTCGATGGGGACCTGGGGTTGGCGAACGTTGACATCCAACTCGGCCTCATGCCCGAGCATGACCTGTCCGCAGTGATCGCTGGGCGGCGCGGCTTGACGGACAGTGTCGTGCCTTACGTCCCTGGCGGCTTCTCGGTGCTGGCCGGCCGCTCCGGATCGGGCGCGCTGTCCGCTCTCAACCCGGTCGTGCTGGACAGGGTGCTGGCTGCCCTGGCCGCGGAATGCCCGGTGGACGAGGTGGTGCTGGACCTAGGCGCCGGGCTGGACCGCTCCGTCCGCCGCATGGCCGCTGTCGCCGACACGCTGCTGGTGGTTGCCACGGAAGAGCCGACGAGCCTGACGGACGCCTACGCCGTGCTGAAGCTGGCCGCGGCGGACCGGCCGGGCGGGGACGTGCGGGTGGTGATCAACCAAGCGAGCAGCGTGTCGGCCGGGGAACGCACGTACGCCACCCTTGCCCGGGCCAGCGCCAACTTCCTCGGCAGCAAGCCGCCGCTCGCCGCGATCGTGCGCAGGGACGACAAGGTGCGCGATGCGATCCGCCGGCAAGTGCTGCTGCAAGTGCGGCACCCCAACGCACCGGCTGCGCTGGATGTGGCCGGGCTGGCTGCCGGGCTGCTAGCCTAGGAAGCTGGCTTGCCGGCCCGGCCCGTCACACACCGTCACCCGGCGATGCTTGCACCGCCTGGGCTGCCGCCCTTATTCCACTCGCGGCCGCGGCAAAGGAAGCGCGATGCGATTAGTGCGTGTCGGTCGCGACATGAGGGTGGATTTCTTCCGCGGATTGGCGCTGTGGTGGATCTTCATCGACCACATGCCTTCCAACTGGCTCAACCAGTTCAGCTTGCGGAATTTCGCGCTCTGCGACTCGGCAGAGGTGTTTGTTCTGCTCGCCGGCTACGGCGCCGGCCTGGCCTACGGGCGGTCCATGGACCGCAACGGCTGGGTGTTCGCCGCGGCGGACACGCTGAAGCGGGCATGGACGCTGTACATCGCTCACATCTTCCTCTTCGTGGTGTTCGCGGCGCAAGTCTCCTATTCGGCCACGACGCTGGACCGAGCGGACTACCTGGACGAGATCCACCTGGATGTGCTCGGCGAGGAGCCATATCGCGCAATGCTGGAAGCGCTGCTGCTGCGTTTCCAGCCCGCCTACCTCGATATCCTGCCGATGTACATCGCGTTGCTGACGTTGTTCGCCGTGATCCTGCCGATGCTGCGCTGGCCGCACGTTCTGGCGCTCCTGTCCTTCGCCCTCTACGCCACCGCCCGGCTGGCAGGTTTGAACCTGCCGTCGATGACCGGCGGCGGCTGGTACTTCAATCCGCTGACGTGGCAGCTGCTGTTCGTGCTGGGGGCGATCATGGCGTATGGCCCGCCCGACACGCCCAGCCCCGTGGCAAGGAAGGCGGCAGATTGGGCGAGCGGCTGCATCATCGTGTTCGGGCTGCTGATGCAGTTCGTGGTTTGGCAACACCCGGAAGTCACTGCCCACCTGCCTGCCCGTGTCGCCCGCGTGCTGTTGTCCGTGGACAAGGGCGGTTTGCACCCGTTCCGGCTGTTGTCGATCTTGGCGCTGACCTGGACGGTGTCGCGGCTGATTCCAGCCAACACACGCTGGTTGTCCTCGCGTTGGGCCGCGCCCTTCGTGCTGTGCGGGCAGCATTCGCTGCCGGTGTTCTGTTGCGGCATCTTCCTGTCTTTTCTCGGCCGCTTGGTGATGGAGGAAACGGACGATTGGTGGGTGCAGGTTGCCGTGAACGTCGCTGGAGCATTGCTGCTGGTCGGGGTCGGCGCGCTGGGCGCATATTACCGCGAAAAAGGCCGCGTCGTGCCGCAGCGGGTTGCCGAAGGTGTAACGCCTTGATAGCATTACCAGAATGATAATGCTTTATCCGGCCTTGCGCTTTCTTGTCTTGTTTTGCGTCATCGTCTCGGCCGCAATCAGTCAGGCTGCGGCCGCCGATCCATGCGACGCCCCAGATGATCTTGGCGGCATGATCGAGCCGCTGCGGCACGTCGCCGCCGTGTTCAAGCCAGGGGCCACGCTGGACATACTGACCATCGGGTCTGCAACTGTTTTCAGCCCGATAGAGAGTCTGCAACCGGGTACGATCACGGGGAATGCGCTTGGCCTGGGCGGGCTGCCTGCTCATGCCAAGCCAAGCCTTGATGAAGCGGCGTTTCCCTTGCAGATGGCACAGGCTTTGCGGGCGGCGGTGCCGGGCTTGACAGTGAACGTCAACGTGCAAGGCGGCCGCGGCATGACGGCCGGCGAGATGCTGGACCTTCTGCACCGAGAGTTGCCCACCCACCATTATCAACTCGTGATCTGGCAGACCGGCACGGTGGAAGCCGTTCGCAATGTTCCGGCCAGGGATTTCTACCAGACGCTGTCAGATGGCTCCGCAGCCGTCGACGAGGCCGGGGCAGACCTGATCTTGGTGGACCCCCAATTCAGCCGCTTCCTGCGCGCCAACACGGACCTCGATCCTTATGCCCAGGCGATGCAGCAGATCGCTGCGCAGCCGGACACGATGCTGTTCCACCGCTTCGAGTTGATGCGCTACTGGGCCAACGAGGGCGCGATCGACTTGGAACGCACGCCCAAAGCGCAGAGGCTGAGCACCGTGGAGACTTTGCACGCCTGCCTTGGCGTCCACTTGGCACGGATGATCACGGAAGGGGCGCATACGCCATCGTGACTGGCCTTAGGGTTCAAGCTGGCCTGCATCTCGCGAAATCGCGATCAAGCTCACAGCATTGCCATCATTTGAGGCCGTGAAGGCCGGGAACCACGCCGTCCTCTAAGTCATTGTGATCCCGTGGACGATAGTACTCGATCAGGGGAACAAGCAATGGCTGCATCGCGACCGGAGGAGATTTGCGCGCTGGATCATTGGTTGCGCATGTCTTTGAAGCAGCGTTACGCCGCAACCCTGCGGGAGCCGGTTCCAGAAGCTTTGCTCGACCTGCTGCGGCCAGCTTCCGGACCCTAGCATCGTCTAGAAAAGCCCGGTTATCCGGCCGTCCTCTCCCAACCCGATCGCTTCCGCGGCTGGGTGCCGGGGTAGGCCAGGCATCGTCATCACGTCGCCGCACATAGCCACGACGAATCCCGCGCCGGCCGAGAGGCGCACCTCGCGCACTGGAAGTGTGTGCCCGGTCGGAGCGCCCATGACCTTGGGATCGGCGGTGAAGCTGTATTGCGTCTTCGCGACGCACACCGGCAGGCTCCCGAAACCGGCCAGCTCGAATGCATCCAGCCGCTTGGCGACAAGGGGCGGTAGCTCGATGTCGTCGGCGCGGTAGATCTCCCGGGCGATCGTCCGCAGCTTGTCCGCCAGGCCCATCTTGTCGGGATAGAGCGGGCGGTAGTTCGCCTCGGCTGACCCGATCCGGCGCAGAACTGCCCTGGCCAGCGCTTCAGCGCCGGCGGCGCCGTCCGCCCAATGCGAGCAAAGCACAACCTCAACCCCGGGAAGCGCGGCCTCGATGGCGGCGTATTCCGCGTCCGTGTCCCCGCCAAACCGGTTAACAGCCACGAGGACGGGCAGGCCGAACTTCCTCATGTTCTCGACATGCCGCAGGAGGTTGCCAACCCCGCTGCGCACGGCCGCGACATCCTCGCTCCCAAGCGCCGTCCGAGCCACTCCGCCGTGCATCTTCAAGGCGCGAACGGTGGCCACCACGACGCAGCAAGCCGGCCGCAGCCCGGCCAGGCGGCACTTGATGTCGAGGAACTTCTCGCCACCCAGGTCCGCGCCGAATCCGGCTTCCGTCACCACGACGTCGGCCAGCTTCAATCCCAGCCGGGTCGCCATCACCGAGTTGCAGCCATGCGCGATGTTGGCGAACGGCCCGCCATGCACCAACGCGGGCGAGCCTTCGAGCGTTTGCACCAGGTTTGGTTGCAGCGCGTCCCGCAACAGCACCGCCATCGCGCCGTCTGCCTTGAGGTCCCGCGCGGTCACTGGCCCATCCCGCCCCTGCGCCACGATCATGCGGCCGAGCCGCTCCTTCAGGTCAGCCAGTGTCCGGGCGAGGCAGAACACCGCCATCACCTCCGAGGCGACCGTGATGTCGAACCCATCCTGCCGCGGCAAGCCGTTGCCTGGGCCGCCCAGCCCGACGACCACGTCCCGCAGGGCGCGGTCGTTCATGTCCAGGGCCCTGCGCCAGTTGATCCGGCGCGTATCGATCCCGAGCGCGTTGCCCCAGTGGACATGGTTGTCCAGCATGGCCGAGAGCAGGTTGTTCGCCGCGGTGATCGCGTGGAAATCCCCGGTGAAGTGCAGGTTGATCTCGGCCATCGGCGCCACCTGCGCCATCCCGCCGCCTGTCGCCCCGCCTTTGACCCCGAAGCAAGGGCCGAGCGAGGGTTCCCGCAAGCAGATCGCCGTGCGCTGGCCGATCCGCCGGAGCGCGTCGCCAAGGCCGATGGTGGTGGTGGTCTTGCCCTCGCCGGCCGGGGTCGGGCTGATGCCCGTCACCAGCACCAAGGCGCCGTCTGGCCGTCCGGCCAATCCGTCGATGAAATCGAAGCCGATCTTCGCCTTGAAGCGGCCGTGCGGTTCCAACGCCTCGGCCGGTATGCCCAGCCCGGCCGCGACGTCGGCGATCGGGCGCAAGGTTGTCGCGTCGGCGATCTCGATGTCGCTGCGCATCAGGCGGCGCGCTTCAGGTGGATGCCCATGGCTTCCAGGCTCTCGCCCATGGCGGCAACCGCGCCCCGCATGTCGTCCGGCGTGATCGCCCCGATGCAGCCGACGCGGAACGAGGGCTGCGCCGTGTCGTAGAAGTTGCTGATCAGGTAGCCGCGGGTCTTCAGCTCGTCCACGAAGCCCTGCAACGACCAAGCCGGGTGATCCGGCGCGTGCACATTCACCACGATCGGCCCCTGAATGGCAGCGGGCAAGTACGGCATCAGGCCCAACTGGCGCACGCCATCGTGCAGCATCCGCATGTTGGCAGTGTAGCGCGCCAGGCGCGCCGGCGCGCCGCCTTCCGCATCGAACAGGTCGAGGGCCGCCTGCAACGCGGCCATGACCTGGATCGGCGGCGTGAAGCGGAAGCTGCCCCAGCCGACGCGCAAGGCGTGCTGGTAAATGTCGGCCAGGTCCAGCGACCAGCTGCCGGCACGGCCCTGGCATTCGATCAGGCGGTCCACCCTTGCCACCGCGAAAGCGAGGCCCGGCAGCCCTTCGAGGCACTTGTTCGCGGTAAACACGGCTGCATCCACCATCGGCAGCGTCGACAGGTCGAGCGGCAACGCCCCGAAGGCGGACACCGCATCCACCATGACTCGGCAGCCAGCGCGCCCTGCGGCCCGCGCCAGGGCCGGGACATCGTGGACCATGCCGCTGCTGGTCTCGCTGTAGATCAACAGCACGTGTCCAACCGCCGGGTCTGCGCGCAAGGCGGCTTCCAGCGCTGCCGGGTCAGCGTGGTCGTTCTCGCCAACGGGCAGCACGGCCACCTCGCACCCCACTTCCCGCGCCAGCCGGACGGCGCGGCCGGCGTAGGCGCCAGTGCCGGGCACCAGCAGCTTGCCACCGCGCGGCACGAAGGTCCGGACCGCCGCTTCCAGCGCGAAGTGGCCGCAGCCCTGCAATGGCAGGGTCGCGTGCTCGCCGGCCGTGGACCCGGCAATGCGCAGGATGCGGGCGCGGACGTCCACGTTCAGCGGGCGCACGCTGTTGTCCCAGGGTGCGAAGTCCTGCGCGGCGGCGGCGCGGGTGGCGGAGTGGGTGGAAACCGGCCCCGGGATCAGAAGCTTCATGCTGCGCTCATCTCTGGCGGCTCCTGCTATCACCCGTTCAGCATCATACATAAAGCGGCAACTAGCGGCGGCTAGGCTGCTCGGCTAGGCTCATGTCCATGCTGCTGCCGTTCAGCCTACCTGACTGGGTGCCGCCGTGGGTGGGGTTTGCCGCCATCGTGGTGGCTGGGCTGTTCTTTCTGGCCTTCCTCGCCATGCCGTTCAGCGTGTTCGGGCTGAAAGGGCGTCTGGACGTCGTCGAGGCACGGCTGGATGAGATACAGCGGGAGATCCGCAGCCTGGCGCTCCGGCTGCCGGAACCGATGCGCGCGCCACGGGGCCGGGTCGAGTACGAGGAGGACGAGCCGGACCGCCGTCAATGGGCCGAGCCGCCCGCCCGCCCGCCCATCCCGCCGCGGACCGCGGAAGCCGACCGGCCGCCGCCGCCGCCGACCCGCCGGGTGTCTCCCGTGCGTCAGTCCCGGGCGGAACCGCGTTTCGATCCAAACTGAGTTTTGCGTGAGCGCCACCGTCGCGCCGAACCCGATCGAGGAGCCGATCGAGCGGATCGCGTTCGTCGCCGCCCGCACCGCGGCGGCAGCGGAAGCGCAGGCCCGCCTGGTGGCCCGTTATGGCAATGCCAGCCCTGCGGACGCGCAGGTCGTGGTGGCGCTGGGCGGCGACGGCCACCTGCTGGACGCAATGCACGGCATGGCGGACCGGTTGATCCCCATCTTCGGCATGAATTGCGGCTCCGTCGGGTTCATGATGAACCCGTTCCACGAAGATGACCTTCCGACCCGGCTCAGCCGGGCGCAGGCGGCCCTGCTGCATCCGCTCCGCATGCACGCCGTCACCCAGACCGGCTCGGTCGAGGAAGCGGTGGCGCTCAACGAGGTGAGCCTGCTGCGGCAGACCCGGCAGGCGGCGAAGATCCGCATCTCGGTGGATGGGCGGGTGCGGCTCGCAGAGCTGATCTGCGACGGGGTTCTGGTGTCGACGCCCGCCGGCTCGACCGCCTACAACTTGTCGGCGCACGGCCCGATCGTGCCGCTCTCGGCCAACCTGCTGCCGCTCACGCCGATCAGCGCGTTCCGCCCGCGGCGCTGGCGCGGCGCGCTGCTTCCCAGCACGGCTGACGTGTTGTTCGAGGTGCTGGAGCCGGAGAAGCGCCCCATCGCAGCGGTGGCGGACGCTTTCGAGGTCCGCGACGTCGCCTCCGTCGCGGTCAGGGAGGACCGGGAAATAGGCTGGACCGTGCTGTTCGACCCTGACATCCCGCTGTCCGAGCGGATCATCGCGGAGCAGTTCACGGTCTAGGCGTCACCCGGCCGAACGCCATAGCGGTCGGGTGAGGATGCCCGTGAACACGTCAAGCTGACGCTTCTCCCGATCTCCTTCGGTCGGGGAAGGCCCTAGTAAGTCGATCGCCGCCCGGTGATCGCGTGATAGATGATCAGCACGATGACTGCGCCAAAGATTGCGACGAGCATGCTGTAAATGTCGAAATGCGTCTGCCACTCGCCACCGGTGAAGAACGCCATGAGATAGCCGCCGACAACGGCGCCGACGATGCCCAGGATGACGTCGAGGAGGAAACCCTCGCCCTGCTTGTTGACGAGCTTGCTGGCGACGAAGCCCGCGATCAAGCCGAACACGATCCAGCCGATGATGCTCACCGAAGTTCCCCCTTACCGTTGACCCTTGTTCAACAACGCACTCGCGGCCGGGTTGCCATGCCCGGACCGATGCCCAGACCGATGCTCAGACATTGAAGCGGAACAGCAGCACGTCGCCATCCCGCACGACGTAGTCACGCCCTTCCACCCGCATCCGGCCCGCGTCCTTGGCGCCGGCTTCGCCTCCCAACGCCACGTAGTCGTCATGGGCGATAGTCTCGCACGCGATGAAGCCGCGCTCGAAATCATTGTGGATCACCGCGGCGGCCTTCGGGGCCTTCGTGCCGGTCACGATCGTCCAGGCGCGGGTCTCCTTCGGGCCGACGGTGAAGTAGGTGATCAGCCCGAGCAACCCGTAGCCGGCGCGGATCACCCGGTCCAGCCCGCTATCGGCGAGGCCGAGCCCGGACAGGAACTCACCGCGGTCCTCCTCCGGCAATTGGCTGACCTCGGCCTCGATGGCGGCGGAAACGATCACGCAGGCGGCGCCTTCCTTCTGCGCCATCGCCGCCACCGCCGCCGCCCAGGCATTGCCGTCCGCCGCATCGCCCTCGGCCACGTTGCACACGTAGAGCACCGGCTTGGAGGTGAGCAGTTGCAGCCGGCGCACCGCTTCCGCCTCGCCGGCCGGGATCGCCGAGCGGGCGGGGCGCCCGGCCTGGAGTGCCGCGACGAGCGGCTCCATCACGGCAACGGACGCCATGCTGTCACGGTCGCCGCCGCGCGCCTTTTTCTGCGCAGGAACCAGGCGCTTCTCCAGGCTGTCCAGGTCGGCGAGCATCAGCTCGGTTTCCACCGTCTCGGCATCGCGGATCGGGTCGATGCTGCCCTCGACATGGGTGATGTCATCGTCCTCGAAACAGCGCAGGACATGGACGATCGCGTCCACTTCCCGGATGTTGGCCAGGAACTGGTTGCCCAGCCCCTCGCCCCGGCTGGCGCCGCGCACCAGCCCGGCGATGTCCACGAATTCCAGGCTGGTAGGGACGATCTTGGCCGACTTGCCAATCGCCGCGAGCGTGGCCAGCCGGCCATCCGGCACCGCGACACGGCCCACGTTGGGCTCGATGGTGCAGAACGGGTAGTTGGCCGCCTGCGCGGCTGCCGTCGCGGTGAGCGCGTTGAACAGGGTGGACTTGCCCACGTTCGGCAAGCCGACGATGCCGCAATTGAATCCCATCGCCCTGCTCCCTAGGCTGCGGCCTGCGTTGCCGCCGCGACCTTTGTCATGAACAATTCCGCCTGCCCGGCCGCGAGCAGGCCCGCCCCGTCCGCCACCGCGTCCAGCATGGCAGCCAGCCATGCCGCATCCACCTTGGCGAAGTCGCCCAGCACATGCCCGGTCACCCGGTCCTTGTGGCCCGGGTGGCCGATGCCGAGGCGCACCCGCCAGTAATCCGGGCTGCCCAGCAAGCGATCCATGCTCCGCAGCCCATTATGCCCGGCGGCACCGCCGCCCCGCTTGACCCGGACCTTGCCGGGCAGCAGGTCCAGCTCATCATGGAATGCCGTGATGTCGCCGGGCGGCAGCTTGAAGAACGCGGCGGCCGGCTGAACCGCTGCACCGCTGTCGTTCATGTAGGTGAGCGGCTTCAGCGCCATCACCTTCTCGCCGCCAACCTGGCCTTCCGCCACCAGCCCCTTGAACCGGTTTCGCCAGGGCGAGAAGCCGTAACGTTCGGCGATCCGGTCCACAGCCATGAAGCCGACGTTGTGGCGTTGCCGTGCCATGCCCGGCTCCGGGTTGCCGAGGCCAACCCAGAGCCGCACGGGAGCCTACTTCTTGGCGGCGGGCTTCGCCGGAGCCTTGGCCGCAGGAGCCTTGGCCGCAGGAGCTTTGCCTGCTGGAGCCTTGCCCTTCGCCGGAGCGGCGGCAGGGGCCGCGCTGACCGTGTCTGCCGGAACCTCCGCCGCCTTGGTGGGCGCTGCTACGGTTGCGATGACGAAATCCCGGTCGGTGATCGTCGGCTTCGCGTCGCCGATGCCGACGAGATCCGAGAAACGGACGTTGTCGTTGATGTCAAGCGCGCCGAGGTCGGCCTCGAACTGCTCGGGCACGCTGTCCGGGTCGCACAACACTTCCACCGTGTGGCGGACCACGTTCAACACGCCGCCGCGCTTGAGCCCCGGGGATGTCGCCTCGTTCTGGAACACCACGGCAACGGCGACCCGGATCGGCTCGCCGGCTGCGAGCCGCTGGAAATCGACGTGCTCCGGCCGGTCGGACACCGGATGGAACTGGACATCCCGCATCAGTGCGCGCTGGGTGGCGCCGTTCACCCGAACCTCGAACAAGCGGGACCGCCAGCCGCCCCGGGTCAGCTCCCGCACCACCTCGCGCGGGTCGAGCGTGATCAGGGACGGAGCTTCCTTGGCGCCGTAGATGACGGCGGGAACCTTGCCTGCCCGCCGGACCGCGCGTGCCCCGCCCTTGCCTGCAAGCTCGCGCGCTTCGGCCTGGATGGTGGTGAAGCTAGTCATGAGGTACTCCGTCGATATGCCGCGGCAAACGCCGCAAATGCGTGCGGTCAGCCTCCAGGGGGGGCTGACAATCCTCAATTCCTAGCTGATCGAGGCGGGTGCGGCAACTCCTCGCGACTTCAAGCAGGACGCAGGGTGGTGCGTCCGGATCACGGTTCGCGCAAACCGGCGTGAGCCGGCTTTCCTCTCGGGAATCTTACCAAGGTTTTAGGATGCAATTGTCTTAAGTCTAATTGTTGTCTGCAAGCCATTGCACAAGGCCGAAAAGGTTAGATGTCAAAGCATGTTCTGCTGGTCGAGGACGAAGGCTTGATCCGCGTCACCCTGGCCGAAACCTTGGAGGATGCGGGCTACACCGTGGTTGCCGCCGAGACGGGGGACGAAGCCTGCCAGTTGCTGTGCAGCAAGCATTCGTTCGACGTCCTGCTGACGGACATCCAGATGCCGGGCTCCGCGGACGGCATTGATGTCGCGCGCAACTTCCACGAGCGGCATCCGAACCGGCCGGTGGTGTTCATGACCGGCCGGCCGGACATGCTGTGCCGCGTGGGCCGGTTGTCCGCGTGCCAGACCCTGTTGCGGAAGCCGTTCGGGGCGGCGCAGATGCTGGCCGCGATCGCTGCCTTGCTAGTCGCGCCCTAGCCCGTTCGCTGCGCCAAGGCCCAGGCGACTTCCGCCAGGGTCCGGTATTTCTCGCCGATGGTCAGCGCCCGCGCGTCTGCCGCGTTGCCGTCCAGCGCCCGGCGATACACCCCGGCCGCGATCGCCGCCCAGCGGAACAGCGAGAACACGACGAAGAAGTCCAATTCCGGCACGCCTGCGCGTTCGGTCCGCTCGCAATAGGCTGCGACGTATTCAGCCTCGGATGGGACGCCGGGCGCTTCCGCGCCGGCCAGGCCCTCCATGCTGACCGGCAAGCGCCATGGGATGCAGTTATATGCGAGATCGGCCAGCGGGTGGCCAAGGGTGGACAGCTCCCAATCCAGCACAGCCACCACGCGGGGTTCGGCCGGGTGGAAGATCAGGTTGCCCAGCCGGAAATCGCCGTGCGCGATCGCCGTCTCGTCGCCCGCCGGCGCGTGGGCGGGCAGCCAGGCCATCAAGCGGTCCATCTCCGGCACGTCGCCTGTCCTGGACGCGACGTATTGCTTGCTCCAACGGCCGATCTGCCGGGCGACGTAGGCCTGCGGCCGCCCGAACCCTTCCAGCCCGGCTGCCTGCCAGTCCACGCCGTGCAGCGCGGCCATCACCCGGTTCATGTCGTCATACATCGCCACCCGGTCGGCGGGTGCCACGCCGCGGAGGGTGCGGTCGGCGAAAACGCGCCCCGGGACATGGTCCATGACGTAGAACATGGTGCCGATCACGCCTTCGTCCCGGCAAAGCAGCCGCATGGGCGCCACCGGCACGGCCGATCCGGCCAGGGCGGATTGCACCCTGTACTCGCGGTCCACCGCATGGGCGGACGGCAGCAGCGTGCCCGGCGGCTTCTTGCGCAGCACGTAGTCTGCGTCCGGGGTGTGCAGGTGGAAGGTCGGGTTGGACTGGCCGCCCTGGAACTGCCGCACGGCGAGCGGCCCGGCGAACCCGGGCAACTCGGCCGTCAGGTATCCGGCCAGGCGTGCCTCGTCGAACACGTGGTTGGCCAGCGGCGGCACCAGCACCGGCGTGCCTGAGAAGCCTTCTCCCCCTGGAGGGGGCTCTGAAGGAACGTTGGGCGAGGGGGCCGGCGACCCGGGTGCTGGCGTCACTCCAGCGCCGCGCCGCCGATTGTCACCCCGCCGTCGATCACGAAGGTCTGCCCCGTGGTGAAGTTCCCGGCGGGGCTGGCCAGGAACACGGCCGCGCCCGCGATCTCGTCCGGTTCGCCGATACGGGGCAGGGGGCTGTCCTTCACGCGCTTCTTCAGCACCGCTTCGTCCTCCCACAACGCGCGGGCGAAGTCGGTCCGCACCAGGCCGGGGGCGATGCAGTTGGCGCGGATGTTCTTCGGCCCCCATTCCACGGCCAGGTTCCGCACAAGGGCGGTGTCCGCAGCCTTGGAGATGCCGTAAACGCCCAGCGTCGGCGTGCCGCGGATGCCGGCGATGGAGCTGATCACGATGATCGCCCCGCCGCCCCGCTCCGCCATCTGGGGCAGCACCATGTTGCACAGCCAGAAGTTGGAGCGGACGTTGGAGCCCATGATCCGGTCGAACGCGTCGTCCGGGCAATCGATCGACGGCCCGAAGTACGGGTTCACCGCCGCGTTGCAGACCAGGATGTCCACCCCGCCCCATTCCGCCACGGTGCCGGCCACCAACGCCTGCAACTGGTCCTTGTGGCCGATGTTGGCCGGCAGGACGATCGCCTCCCCGCCCTTGGCGCGGATGCCCGCCGCCACCGTCTCGCACGGCTCTCGCTTGCGGGAGGAGATCACGACCTTCGCGCCGTGCTCCGCCATACGCTCGGCGATGGCGCGGCCGATCCCCTTGGAACTGCCGGTGACCAGCGCGACCTTGCCCGAAAGGTCGAACAGCCCGCCCATGGCCGTCACTCCGCCGCGATGTTGGGACGGGCTGGCTTGTACTTCGCCAGCTCCAGCCGCCCGAGCTGGTTGCGGTGCACCTCGTCGGGGCCGTCCACGATGCGCATGGTCCGGGCGTTGGAGTACATCTTCGCCAGGCCGAAATCGTTCGAGACCCCCCCGGCGCCGTGCATCTGCACCGCCCAGTCCAGCACCTGGCACGCCATGTTGGGCACCGACACCTTGATCTCCGCGATCTCGCGCCGGGCGGCCTTGTTGCCGACCGTGTCCATCTTCCACGCGGCGTGGAACACCAGCAACCGGCACTGGTCGATCATGATCCGGCTGTTGGCGATCCGTTCGATCGTGACGCCCTGGTCCGCCAGCGGCTTGCCGAACGGGTGCCGGGCGAGCGAACGCTGGCACATCATCTCCAGCGCCCGTTCCGCCAGGCCGATGGTGCGCATGCAGTGGTGGATGCGGCCCGGCCCAAGCCGCCCCTGTGCGATCTCGAAGCCGCGGCCCTCGCCCAGCAGGATGCTGCCTGCCGGCACGCGGACGTTCTCGAAGCTGATCTCCGCATGGCCGTGCGGCGCGTCGTCGAAGCCGAACACGGGCAGCATGCGGTGGATCGTGACGCCCGGCGCGTCCCGGGGCACCAGGATCATGGATTGCTGCCGGTGCTTGTCCATGTTGGCCGGATCGGACTTGCCCATCACGATGAACACGGCGCAACGCGGGTCCCCGGCGCCGGAGGACCACCATTTCCGGCCGTTGATCACGTATTCGTCGCCGTCCCGCTCGATCCGCGTCTCGATGTTGGTCGCGTCGGAGGAGGCCACGGCCGGCTCGGTCATGCAGAAGGCGGAGCGGATCTCGCCTTCCAGCAACGGCGCCAGCCAGCGCTGCTTCTGCTCCTCCGTCCCGTACAGCTCCAGCGTTTCCATGTTGCCGGTGTCCGGGGCGGAGCAGTTGAACACCTCGCTGGCCCACTGCACGCGACCCATGATCTCCGACAGCGGGGCGTATTCCAGGTTGCTCAGGCCGTAGCCGCGCTTGCTGTGGGCCAGGAACAGGTTCCACAAGCCTTCCGCCTTCGCCCGCCCCTTCAGCTCCTGCACGATCGGCACCGGCTGCCAGCGGTCCGCCGCCCCTGCGAGCTGCGCGGAGTACGTCGCCTCGTTCGGGATGACGTGCTCATCCATGAAGGCCTGCACCCGTGCCCGCAACACCTGGACTTTTTCGGAAAATTCGAACTCCATGGCGGTGCAACCCCTCTTGCCGTGTCTTCTTGGGCACGATACCGCCACGAAGCACCCGCGGTGGCAAGCGGCCCGGCGAACCCCCGTCCGCCCCCGGGCGTTGCCAGCCGCGTATTTTCGTCGAGGAGCCCGACCCTGGGGAACGTCCTGCCCGCTTGGCTGAGCCTGCACGGGCATGATCCGCTGACGCAGTCCGTGCTGATCCTGCTCGGAACCTTCGTGCTCGAGGACGCGGCGACCATCCTCGCCGCGATGGACGTGCAGGTGCAGCAGGTGTCGCTGGCCGTGGCGCTCGCGGCGCTCTACCTGGGCATCGTGCTGGGCGACCTCGGCCTGTACGGGCTGGGACGCTTGGCCGTCGCCACGCCCTTGGCCCGGCGCTGGGCGCCGCCGGAGCGCTTCGGCCATAGCCGCGACTGGCTGCGGGGGCGCGTGATGACCGTCGTGTTCATCAGCCGCTTCCTGCCCGGGGCGCGCTTGCCGACCTACACCGCGTGCGGCTACTTCCAGGCCAGCCTGTCCCGTTTCGCTATGGCCGCCATCGTGGCGACGCTGATCTGGACGACGCTGCTGTTCAGCGTGTCGCTGCATCTCGGCCGCTTCATGGCGGAACACCTCGGCGCGTGGCGCTGGGCCGGAATGGCCGGATTTGCCGTCACCATCGTCATAGCCGGCCGCTTGGCCGCGCGCTTGCAGGCGGCACACACATGATTGAACGCGCCCTTGCCGCCACCCGCGTCCCGCGCCAGCAGGACCGCGTGCTTTCGCCATTCGAGTTCTGGCCCGGCTGGCTGTTCTACGCCCCGGTGGCGGCGCAGTGGATCTGGCTCGGCCTGCGTTACGGCGACATGAGCCTGCCGACCGCGGCCAACCCCTCCATCGAGACTGGCGGGCTGTGCGGCGAGAGCAAGTCCGCCATCCTGGACCTGGCCGGGCCGCAGGCGCGGGACTGGATCGCCCCCTATGCCGGCTTCGACGCCGGCATCGACGACCCCGTGCGCGTCGCGGAGGAGGCCGCGCTGGGCTGGCCGGCGGTGCTCAAGCCGGACATCGGCTGCAACGGCGCCGGGGTGCGCTTCGTGGCGGATGCGGGCGCGTTGTGCGCCGTCGTGGCCACCTTCCCGCACGGCACCCGCCTGCTGCTGCAACGCTACGTGCCGGACACGGGCGAAGCCGGGTTGTTCTATATCCGCCACCCCCACGAGACGGCCGGGCGCCTCACCTCGCTGACGCTCAAGTTGCAGCCGAGCGTGGCCGGGGACGGGCGTTCCACCGTGGAAGCGCTGGTGCGGGCGGACCCGCGCGCCGGCCAGGTGCCGCACCTTTACCTGCCGCGGCTGGCGGACCGGCTGGCGGAGGTGCCGGCGGCGGGCGAGATCGTCCCGCTCGTGTTCACCGGCAACCACTGCAAGGGTTCCATCTTCCTCAACGGCGCCGACCGCATCACCCCCGCGCTGACCCGGCAGGTGGATGCCATCGCCCGGGACATCCCCGGTTTCCACTTCGGCCGCATCGACGTGCGGTTCGGCTCGGAAGCGGCGTTGCGCCTGGGGCAGGGCTTTACGATCATCGAGGTGAACGGCGCCGGGTCGGAAGCGACGCATATCTGGGATGCGCGGTGTACCCTGCGGGAAGCCTACGCCGCCCAGTTCGCCCATTACCGGGCGGCATGGGAGATAGGCCGCGCGAACCGCGCCCGCGGCGTGAAGCCCAGCGGCATCCGCACCGTGTATGAGAAATGGCGGCTCCAGCTCCGCCTCATGGCCTCTTATCCCACCAACGACTGAGGGCTTCAATGACGGAAACCGACCTGTTCCAGCCCGTGACCCTGGGCGACCTGCCGCTGCCGAACCGGATCGTGATGGCGCCGCTCACCCGCAGCCGGGCCGGCAAGGGTGACGTGCAGGGCCCGATGAACGCCGAGTACTATGCCCAGCGCGCCACCGCCGGTCTGATCGTGTCCGAGGCGACGAACATCTCCCAGCAGGGCAAGGGCTACGCCTACACCCCCGGCATCTACACGGAAGAGCAGGTCGCCGGCTGGCGCGCCGTGACATCGGCGGTGCACGCCAAGGGCGGGCGGATCTTCTGCCAGTTGTGGCACGTCGGCCGCATCAGCCATCCCTCGCTGCAACCCGGCGGCGGGCTTCCCGTCTCCGCCTCGGACGTGACGCCGAAGGGCCAGGCCTTCACGGAAAGCGGGTTCCAGCCGCTGGTGCAGCCGCGGGCGCTGGAAGCCGCGGAGATCCCTGGCCTGATCGAGGACTACCGGCACGCCGCGGACTGCGCCAAGCGCGCCGGGTTCGACGGCGTGGAGGTGCACGCGGCCAACGGCTACCTGTTGGAGCAGTTCATGCGCACCCACACCAACCGGCGCACCGACCAGTACGGCGGCAGCGTGGAGAACCGCGTGCGGCTGACGCTGGACGTGACGGAGGCGGTGGTGGAGGTCTGGGGCGGCGGCGGCCGCGTCGGCATCCGGCTTTCCCCGGTCAGCCCGGCGAACGACATGGCCGGCTTCGAGGACGCGCAGGAGATCTATGACGCCGTGGTGGCCGGCATCGAGCGGCTCGGCCTGGGCTACATGCACATCATCGAGGGCGCCACCCAGGGGCCGCGGGACAACGTCAAGTTCGACTACGTCAAGCTGCAGAAGACGTTCAGCGGGCTGTACATGGCCAACAACGGCTATGACCTGCACCTGGCGGAGGATGCCCGGGCCCAGCTTCGCGCCGACCTGATCGCCTTCGGCCGCCCGTTCATCACCAACCCGGACCTCGTGGACCGCCTGCGCCGCGGCATCCCGCTCGCGCCGTCCAGCGACAAGACGCATTGGTACGGCGGCGGCGCGGAGGGTTACACCGACTACCCGACCGCAGCGCAGGCTGCCGCGTAACGCTGGATCACGACCGCTGCCGGCGGCGCAGCGCGGTCAGCCCGATCGCGCCCAGCAGCACCGCGCCCCAGATGAAATCGACCAGGAAGTTGCTGAACCGCATCAGCTGGAACCCGCTCGACAGCAGGACGAGCGAGAGCAGGGCCAGCAGCACCGCCGGCACCGAGCCGCGTCCCCCTGCCGGGTTGGTGCCCGCCAGGACCGCGATCAGCACGGCCTGAAGCAGGTAGCTGGTGCCGTAATCGCTCTTGGCCGCGTTGGTGCGGGCCGAAAGCAGGATGCCCGCGGCGGCGGCCAGCAGCCCAGTCAGCATGTAGGACAGCACCAGGCCACGGCTGACCCGCAACCCGGCGAACAGCGCCGCGCGCGGGCTGGTCCCCACTAACTGGAGCGTGAGGCCGAACCCGGTGCGGGCCAGCAGCACGCTCACGGCGGCGGCGGACCCCAGGAGCACCACCAGCGGCGTCGCCACCCCGCCGACCGTGCCGCTGCCGAGCGCCTGCCAGCCCTCGGGGAAGCCGACGATGGCCGGCCCACCCGTCAGCACCAGCGCAAGGCCGGTGAACACCTGCCCGGTGCCGATGGTGGCGAGGATGGGCGTGATCCTCGCCCGTGCGACCAGCACGCCGTTCAGCGCCCCCGTCGCGAGCCCGGCGCCGAGCGCGATGCCGACGCCCTCGATCACCGTGGCGGCCGGCAGCCCGGCCAGCGCCGGGCCGCGCGCCGCCCCGGCCGCCCAATGGAAGAACAAGCCCGCGAGGATGCCCGCCAGGTTCGCGATGCCGATGACCGAAAGGTCGATGCCGCCCGTCAGCATCGCCGTCATGGTGGCGATGGCCAGCAGCCCGAGCTCGGGCGACACAAAGGACAGGCTCGCGAAGTTCGCCGGCCGGAGGAAGCGCCCGGACGGCACCAGGACGGCCATGGCGGCGAACACCGCCAGGGCCATCGCCGCCAAGGCCAGCAACCCGGCATGCCGCCGGACCAGCACGGCCAGGCCGGACGCGGGCGGCGGCAGGGTGGGAGCGGGCGCCTCCACCTACGCCATCGCCTCGGCCGCGAGCAGCCGGCGTTCCCGCAGCGCGGTTGCCGCCGTGGCGCCGATCAGCACGGCGCCCAGCACCACCCGCTGCCACGTCGTCGGCACCCCGAGCAGGATCAGGCTGTTGCCCAGCACCACCAGCAGGACCGTCCCGAGCACCGTGCCCAGCGCGCTGCCACGGCCGCCGAAGATGCTGGCGCCGCCCAGCACGACGGCGGCCAGCACGTCCAGCTCGATGCCGATGAACTCGCGCGGGTTCGCCTGCCAGGACAGGCAGGCGTGCAGCATCCCGGCCATCCCCGCGAGCGCGCCGGCCAGCCCGTAAGCCAGCGCGTGCAGCCGGGCGACGTTGAAGCCGACGCGCTTGGCCGCTTCCGCGTCGCCGCCCAGCGCATACAGCCCGCGCCCCGCCACCGTGCGGGTCAGCAGCCCGTGCACGCCGGCCGCGGCCAAGGCGTAGAACAACACCGCGAGCGGCAGCGACACCCGGCCGCCGCCTGCCGTGTCGAACGCCAGCAGGTCCGTCCGGCCGAACGCCACCAGGTCCGGCGGCATCTGCCCCACGTTGACCACGCTGGTGCCCACGATGCCGAGCAGGAAGCCGCGCACCACCGCGCCGCTGCCCAGCGTCACGATCAGCGGCACCATGCGCAGCCCGTGCACGAAGGCCGCGTTCAGCAGCCCGAGCCCGAGGCCGATCCCGCCCGCCAGCAGCAGCGGCAGCAGGACGCCGGGCAGTCCCCAGGCCACCGCCGCCCGCACCGCCAGGTACATGCCCGCCGCGGCGAAGGCGGGAAACGACACGTCGATCCCGCCGCTGACCAGCACCACCATGACGCCCAGCGCCATGATCCCGCTGACGACGGAGGCGCGCAGCAGCCCGAACAGGTTGCCCCAGTCCCAGAACGCCGGGTTGACCGCTCCAATGCCGGCAGCCAGCGCCGCCAGAACAACCAGCAGCAGGAACTCGGGGGAGCGCAGGGCGCGGGTCA
>CAXTLC010000028.1:3747-16807 GCA_964245075.1 uncultured Acetobacteraceae bacterium | reverse complement strand
GCGTCGGTCAGCGCCGCCCCGGCCAGTTCGCCGCCGAGCCGGCCGCGGTGCATCAGCAGCACCCGGTGGCAATGCGCCGCCAGCTCCGGCGCGTCGTCGGAGATCATCAGCACCGCCAGGCCGTCGGCGGCGAGCTCGCGCAGCTTGCGGTGGATGCCGGCCTTGCTGCCCACGTCCACGCCGACGGTCGGGCCGTTGAGCAGCAACACGCGCGCCCGGGTCAGCAGCCAGCGCCCGATCACGACCCGCTGCTGGTTGCCGCCGGACAGCGTGCCCACGTCGCGCTCGGTGTCCGCCGTGTTGATCGCCATGTCCCGCGCCGCGCCGCGCGCCAGCCGCCGAGCGCGGGAAGGCGCGGCCCAGCCCCAGCGCCCGAGCCGGCCGATGGAGGACGCCACCAGGTTGCGGGCGATGCTCTGGCTGGCGAACAGGCCCTCGGTCAGCCGGTCCTCGGGCACATAGGCGATGCCCGCGCGGATCGCGTCGTGCACCCCGCGCAGCGTCACGGCGGCGCCGTCCATCCGCACCTCGCCGGCATGCGGCTGCAACCCGAACAGCGCCATCGCCAACTCCGTCCGCCCGGACCCGAGCAGCCCGGCGACGCCCACGATCTCGCCGGGCATCAGCGCCAGGTCCACCCCGGCCACGTGGCCGGGCACGGCGAGGCCGCGCGCTTCCAGCCGCGGCGGGACGCCCGGCGGCGGCGGCGTCCACGCGGCGCGCGACGCATCCGGGTCATGCCCGGTCATGGCGCGCGTGATCGCCGCTTCCGAAAAGTCCCGCATGGCGCCGCCGGCCGCGACCCGGCCGTTGCGCATCACGGTCAGGGTGTCCGCGATCTCCAGCATCTCGCGCATCTTGTGGCTGACGAACAGCACCGAGATGCCGGCCGCCTTGAGCGCCGTGACGCGCTCGAACAGCCGTTCCACCTCCTGGTGGGTGAGCGCGGTCGTGGGCTCGTCCATGATCAGCAGCTTCGCGTCCGACGCCAGCGCGCGGGCGATGGCCACGAGCTGCCGCCCGGCAACGGGCAGCCGCCCCACCTCGCGCCCGAGCGGGAGCGGCGTGCCGAGCCGGGCGCAGGCCTCGTCGGCGATCTGCCGCATCCGGCGGGGCGACACGGTCCGCCGGATGCGGGCCAGTTCCGGCGGAAGGGCCAGGTTCTCCGCCACCGTCAGGTTCGGGAACAGGGAGAAATCCTGGTAGATCACCTGCACCCCGGCGGCGATGGCTCCGCGCGGGGACAGCGACGCGTGGCTCTGCCCGTCGATGACCACGGCGCCGGCATCGGGCCGGTGCACGCCGCTCACCACCTTGATGACGGTGCTCTTGCCGGACCCATTCTCCCCGGCAAGGCAGTGCACGGCGCCCGCGCCGATGGCGAACGAGACGTCGTGGAGCGCACGGACGCCGCCGAACGCCTTGAACACGCCACGCAGTTCCAGCAGGGGCGGCGTCACGGCAGCAGTCATGCGGCGGAAGGGCGCAGCGCCGTCCGCCGGCGCCGGACGCTAGAAATTATACTCGCCCATGTTCTCCTTCGTGACGCCGACCCAGCCGGCGCCGTAGAACAAGCCCGGCCGCGCCGCGTCGGGCGCCAGCAGACTGGTATAGCCGGGCAGGCCGAGGTCGCCGCCGGCGCGCAGTTGGTCCTTGTGGCCGGACACCGCCATGGCCGCGATCGTATTCATCGCGTAGCCGGCAGCCGCCGGGTCCCAGAACTGGATGTACTCGATGTCGCCGTCGCGCAGGTACTGCCCCGCCACGGACACCAGGCCGGTCCCGCTGAACTCCAGCTTGCCTGCCAGGTGGCGCTCGGCGATCAGCCGCCCGGCCCCGGCCGCTGCCGGCATGGGCGCGCCGATGATGCCGCGCAGGTCCGGATGCGCGGTCAGCACCTCCTTAAGCTTGTTGTAGGCGACCTCCGCGTCGTCGTTGCTTTCCACCCGGGACGTCGCTTCCTGCATGCGCGGGAAGTGCTCCTTCTGATAGGCGACCGCGCCGTCGATCCATTCCTTGTGGGACTGGCTGGTCAGGCTGCCGACGGTGGCGACGTACTTGCCTTCCCCGCCGGTCAGGTGGCCAAGCTGCTCCATGAGCTTCGCGCCATACGCGCGGTTGTCGAACGCCTCGATGATGTAGTCGGCGTTCACGAGGTTGCTGGCCTCGTGCGCCACCACCGTGATGCCTTGCGCCCGCGCCTTCTTCAGCACCGGCTCAACCGCCTCGACCGAGAGCGGGACGACGCAGATCGCATCGACGCCCTGCGCGATCAGGGTCTCGATCAGCTGCACCTGGGCGGCGGCGTCGGCCTGGCTCGGCCCGACCATCCAGGTGTCGTGGCCCGTCTCCCGGCCGAACTGCTCCACGCCCACCCGCATGCGGTCGAACCATGCGATGCCGTCAACCTTGACGACGGTTGCGATCGCAAGCTTCTTGCCCGCCGCCGCCTTGATGCTGCCCGGGGTTTTGCTCGTGTCCAGCGGCCCGTCCGGGGCGGCGCGCACCGCCAAGGGCAGGAGCGCGGCACCGGCTGCCGCGGCGCTGAACAAACGGCGGGTGATCATGGATGCCTCTCCCTGGTGCAGCCCTTATGGCCGGACCGCTGCTCCAGCAGCATAGGCACGCAACGGACCTCAAGGGAACCGGCTGCAATCCCGGGCCGGTCGCACCTTGCGTACGCTTTCCGCCTCCGGCAGGAACAGCCGTCATTGTTAAGGATATCAAATGGACACGCTGCAAGCGGTCGTGATCGCCATCCTGCAGGGTGCGACGGAGTTGTTTCCCGTCAGCAGCCTGGGTCACGCCGTGGTGCTGCCCGCGTTGCTGCGCTGGCCGCTGGAACAAGGCTCGCCGGCCTTCCTGCCGTTCCTGGTGATGCTCCACGTTGGCACGGCGGTGGCGCTGCTCGGCTATTTCTGGCGCGACTGGCTGGCGCTGATCATGGGCGTCGTCGGCCTTTCGGCGGCGCACCAGAACCGCGAAAGCCGGCGGGTGTTCGTGCTGATCGTGGTCGCAACGATCCCCGCCGTGGTGCTGGGATTCGCGCTGGAGCACCTGCTGCGCAGCTTGTTCGCCTCGCCGGTGATCGCCGCCGCCTTCCTGGTGGTCAACGGCGCCCTGCTGCTGTTCGGCGAGCGGCTGCGGCGCACGCGCGGCGGCCAGCGCACGCTGGCCACGCTGACGATCGGCGACGCGGCGGCCATCGGCGTTTGGCAGTGCGCGGCGCTGATCCCGGGCATCTCCCGCTCGGGCGCCACCATCGTCGGCGGCCTGCTGCGCGGGGTCAACCACGAGGGATCGGCGCATTTCTCGTTCCTGATCGCGACACCCATCATCCTCGGCGCCACCGTGCTCGAGGTGCCCAAGCTGCTGCACACGGACATGCCGCCGGGCACGCTCCAGTTGTCGCTGATCGCGGCGATGGTGGCCGGCATCGTGGCGCTGGCGAGCACCGCGTTCCTGATGCGGTACTTCCGCCACAACGACCGCTGGGCGCTCAACCCGTTCGCGTACTACTGCGTGGTGGCCGGGCTCGGCGCGCTGGCCTACCTGGGGCTGCGCGCGTGAGGCGATGCGTCCCCTTGCTGGCCCTGCTGCTCACGGCCGCCGGCGCGGCCAACCCGGCCGCGACGCCGCTGTCCCGCGACAACCTGCCCTGGTGGCACGCCCGGCACGAGGAAGCGCTGGCGCGGGTGCGCCAAGGCAACGCGAACGGCGGCGTGGACCTGGTGTTCCTCGGCGACTCGATCACGCAGGACTGGGAGGACCGCGGCCCGCCGGACTGGCGGGATTTCGTCCCCGCGTGGCAGCGCTTCTACGGCGACCGCCGGGCGGTGAACCTCGGCTTCAAGGGCGACACCACCGCCAGCCTGCTATGGCGGGTCCTGCACGGCGAGGTGGACGGCATGGAGCCGAAGGCGGCCGTGGTGCTGATCGGCGCCAACAACAACGGCCGGGTGCACTGGTCCGCGGAGCAGACGCTCGGCGGCGTCGCCGCGGTGGTTTCCGCCGTGCGCGGCAAGCTGCCGGCGACCAGGATCCTGCTGCTTCCCGTGCTGCCGTCCGACCGCTCCGCCTGGGTGGACGAGACCACGGCCGCCATCAACCGCGGCCTCGCCGAGCGGTATGGCCGTGGCGGTGACCCGGCGGTGACCTACCTGGACGTGACGGGCGTGTTCATGCAGGACGGCAAGCTGGACCGGGCCGCCTTCCTGGATGGCTACCTGACCCCGCCCGAGCCGCTGCTGCACCCGACCGCGCAGGCGCAGGCACGCATGTCCGAAGCGATCGAGCCGACCCTGGCGCGGCTGATGGGGGACCGGGTGCACCATTGAGCGCACGGCAGCCGCGCCAGGGGCCGGGCCGCTACTTGGCCTCGATGTCCGCGATGAGCCGCTCCACCGTGCTCGCGAGCTTGCTGTCCTGTTGCTGGCCGGCATACACGCCGACGCAGCCGGAAGCGCAGGCCGGGTCGCCGGCGATCGGGCCGCTCGGCACGAAGATGTGGTTGGTGCGGTAGTCCGCCGAAACGGCGTGCGCGCTCACGTTGGTGGGCACGCTGGCGACGAATTGGTTGGTGAACGCATTGATGACGCCGAGGGCCGGGCCGCCATTCGCCGCCGGGTTGTCCCGGGCCGCGAGGTAGAAGTTGCCGTCGCCCGGATTGTAGGCGACCTGGTCGGAGCCGGACACTTGCGGGATGGTGGCGAGCACCGTCCCGTCCCGGGCGCTGATGATCTGCGAGTTGTTGGCCAGCGAGCAGCCGATCAGCAGCTTCTGCCCTGGCGCCAGCGCAATCCCGGCGCCGTTGCAGCCAGTGAGCGGGAACCGCCTGACCTCGGCGAGCGTCCGCGGGTTCACGACGGAAACCGCCCCGACGTTGGGATCGTCGCCGACCTGTGGGATGTTGACGTAGAACAGGCCGTTCACCGGGTCGTAAACGCTTCCCTCGGCCCCTTCCGCGTCACTGTAGACGATGTGGCCGAGCACCTGCCGGTTCGCCGGGTTGGTCGAGATGAAGGTGATGAACGGCGGCGTCGCGGCGCCGTTCTGCACCACCATGACCTGGTCGCGCGGGTCCCAGGACATCCCGTCAGCCCGCAGCGCCTGGTCGGCGGTTTGGCCGGGCAGGGTGGTGGGGATCGTGGCCACGATCTGCTGCGACAGCAGGTTCAGCACCTTCACGGTGCTGTCGCCGTCCGTCGCCCAGACCTCGCCGACACTGGTGGGCTGCACGCTCGCAGGGCCGGAAAGGTCCGGGTTGGGCTGGCCGGTCGCAGGGTCGTTGCGCGATCCGACGAAGCCGCCGATCCGCGCTGCGAAGGTGTTGGTCCGGGTGTCGAAGATGTCGATCGCGCCGTTCGACCGGTCCGTGAGGTAGTACAGCGGCAGGACCGGATCGACGGCAGTGAAATCGAACGAGGTCAACGGTTTGCCGGGAACGGGGATCGTGGTCACGCGAGAAAGGGTTGTGGCCGGCGCGCCGCCTAGCAGTTGGGCGATCTTGGCGTCCAGCCCTGGGTCGGCAGCTTGCGCCTGGCCAGCGATCAGGCCCGTCGCCATGACGGCGGCGCTTGCCACGCCCCAAGCAAGACGGAACTTCGCGTTCTTGTTCGGCATCGTGATGGATCCCTCCCGTATTTGTTCTTATTTGCCCCGCTTTCAGCCGCGCAGCCTGCCATCCGTGATGGGTGCTCACGGCTCCGTCAACAGCGGATCGCTGATCAGGCCATAGTCAGGCTTGATCAATCGTGGCCGAGCAGTTGGTAGGGCCGCCGCATCGCGTCCGCGGCGAGGCGAACGGCCGTGTGGTGCAGCGCCCGCCCGCCCGACGCCATCTCGACCGCCACGGTCACGGTCACGACCGGGGCCGCCGGGTTTTCCAGGCCGGCCCGGTCGGTCTCACCCACGCCGGCCTCCCCCGAATCCGCCACCGCCAGGCGAACGGCCGCGTCGGCGAGCGAGAGGTCCGGGTCGCCGGTCTGGTACACCGAGACATAGGGCGCCAGGCTTGCCATCAGCTCGGGCGTCATGCCGCGAACCAGGCCCAGCTCGTCGAGCGTCTCGAAGTCGCTGTTCGGCGGTGCGTAGCCCAGCCCCGCCGCCGCGTATTCCGGCGCCTTGGCGCCGAGTGGCCGGCGCCGGTCCGTGTTGGTGCGCCAGTCCAGGATCGCGTCGGCCAGGGAAGCGGCGCGGCGCGGATCAGTGCCCAGGCGGGACAGCAGGGCCGTGAGCAGCCCGGCAGACGCCTGGTTCAGGCCGATCTTCCCGGCCTCGCTGCGTACTTCCACGTGCGCCACCCCGCCGGGAAGCGCGATGTCATGCGAGGAGCCGTCAGCCGCCCAGCCGGAGGACGATGCGTCGAGCAGGTGGAAGATGGCTTCTTGCAGCACCCCGTCCGCGTCGGCCGCTGCCGCTGCCGCTGCCCGCAGGTTGCCGGCACGCTGCGCTTCCAGCCGTCCGGAGGTCGCGAGCCCCGTCCCCAGCAGCGCCAGCAGCACCGCCCACCACAGCACCACCAGGAGGGCGAAGCCGCGCTCGTCCCCATGCTCGCCTGGTTCAGCCATTCGGGCGCTCCCGCGCCCGGCTCTGCTCCGTGGTGGCCGCGATGATGGGCGGCCAGCGCCGGGGGTCGCCCGGCGCGAACACCAGCCGCACGCGGATCAACGCCGGCAAGTCCGTGCGGTCCCAGCCCGGAAGCCAGCCGGCCCGGTCCGGGGACAGGTAGCTGACCTCCATCCGGTCCACCCCTTCCAGCAGCGTTTCCTCGGCCGAGGACGGGCGGGGCGCCAGGCGGTCGGCGTGCAGGTGGGGGGACCAGCGCAGGACGAGGCGGCGGGCCGCATCGGTGGCGACGGACGCGTCCACCCGGCCCGCCGGCCCGCCTTCGGCCGGCGCTTTCGTGATGCAGGCGAATCCCGTGGCGTCGCCGGCCAGCCCCGGCTGCCGGTCGTCGTTCGGCAGCGCCATGTTCGCCACCAGCCGCCGCAGCAGCCGGTCCACCGGTTCCAGGTCCCCTTGCCGTGCCGCGACCCGCGCTTGCGTCCGGACCGAAGCGAGGCCGAACCGGGTGACGCCCGCCAGGCCGGACACGACCAAGCCCAGCACGACCAGAGCCACCAATACCTCCAGCAGCGTGAACCCGGCCTGGCGCGGCCCAGCCCGGCCGCTCACGTGACCCCGCTCACGTAACCCCGTTCACGTAACTGGGCCGAGCCGGGCGCTGTCCAGCCGCACCGCGCGGCTGCGGCCGTCCTCCCGCCACGAGATCGTCACCGTGAGGCGGTAGAGCGTCAGGGCGCCTGCGGGGACGAACCGGAATTGGCCTGCGACGTGGCCCGCCGCGGCGGCTGCGATCCGCACCCGCCAATGGAACCCGCCCGCCTCATCGCCTTGCCGGTCGCTTTCGGCAAGCCGCACGGCGGAAAGCACTGCCAGGTGCGACTGCGCCCGCGCCACCGCTTCCTCGTACTGGCTGGCGGCGCGCGTGGCGGCGACGGCGCGCGTGGCGGCGCGCACGACGGCTGCGACGGCCATGGCCGCGATCAGGAAGGCGACCAGCGCTTCGAGCAGGGTGAAGCCACGTTCGGCGGCGCGGCCCGGGCGGAAGGCCGCGTGTGCCGGGCCGTCGTGCTGGGTCACTCTCTTCTGCCGCTAGCCGCCTTGATCTGCTCCAGCATCATGCCTGATTCCGCATTGAACCCAGGGCCAGCCCTGGCGCCTTCAGCCAAATCCGAGAAACCCAGCCATCCCGCTGATCGCCGGCGCTGTCCGCAGCCGCCCGATATCCGGCGCCGGCCGCGCCGTCCGCGCATCGCCCGCCAGCGCCGCCTCCAGCGCCGCCGCCGCCGCCAGCAGCGCCGTGTCCCCGTTGCGCCGCCCGATCATCTGCAAGCCGAACGGCATTCCCGCCGCATCCAGCCCGACGGGCAGCGACAAGCAGGGATGCCCCGCCAGCGTCCCGGCATACGCCAGCGCCAGCCAATGGTAGTAGCTGTCCAGCACCCGGCCCTCGATCGCGGCCGGGTACAGCTCCGTCCACGGCCGCGGCGTGATGCTGATCGCCGGCGCCAGCAGCACGTCCCACCGCTCGAAGAACGCGTGCCAGCGCCGTTGCAGCGCGGTCTGCAACGTCAGCGCCCGCGCCACGTCGGCCGCGCCGTAGCGCAGCCCTTCGGCCACGTTGGCGCGCACGTTGGGGCCGACATCCTGCGGCCGGGTGCGCACCTTCTCCTCGTGGCTGCCGAGGAAGGCGACCGCGCGCAGCACCGCGAACGCCTCGTCCGCGCCGGTGCAGTCGGGCGTGGCGTCCTCCGCCGCGCCGAACAGGTGGCGGAACAGCCCGGTCTTCGCCGCGAACGCGTCCAACACGATCCGCTCCACCGGCGCGAAGCCGAGATCCGGCGTCAGCGCCACGCGGAGCGACGCCAGGTCCACCGCGGGCAGGCGGCGCAGCGGCGCCGGGTCCACCGGGCGGGAATACGGGTCACGCCCGTCCTCGCCCACTGTCGCGGACAGCAGCAGCGCCGCATCCGCCACCGTGCGCGCCATCGGGCCGTCGGTGCCCAGCGGCAGGGAGCCATGCGCCCGCGCCCCGCCCGCCACCACGCCCGGGCTGGGCCGGAAGCCGACCACGCCGCAGAATGCCGCCGGGTTGCGCAGGCTGCCGCCCATGTCGGTCCCGGTCGCGAGCGGCACCATGCCGCAGGCCAGCGCCACCGCGGAGCCGCCGGAGGAACCGGCGGCGGACTTCGCCGGGTCGAACGGGTTGCCGGTCGCGCCCCACACGGAATTGCGCGTGTTGGCGCCGGCGCCGAACTCCGGCGTGTTGGTCTTGCCCAGCACCACCGCCCCGGCCCGGCGCAGATCGGCCACCACGCGCTCGTCCTCCGGCGCCACGTGGTCGCGGAAGATCGGGCTGCCGCGGGTGAACAGGAGGCCTGCGGCGGCCGTGAGGTCCTTCACGCCCAGCGGCAGGCCGTGCAGCGGCGGCAGCGCGTCCCCCGCCATCACCGCGCGCTCCGCCTGCGCGGCGACGGCGCGGGCGGCGGCGTAGTCCCGCGCGGGCATGGCGTTGACGGCCGGGTCCACGGCGTCCGTGCGGGCGATGCAGCTTTCCAGCAGCTCCACCGGGGACAGCGCGCGACGGCCGATCAGCGCGCGCGCTTCCGTGGCGGGCAGGTCGCAGGGTTCGGTCACCACCAGCCACCGTTGAAGTAGGCGGACAGCAGCAGGATCGCCACGGCGCCAATCACCACGGTGAAGATGATCAGGGGCAGGAAGGCGCGGATGATCGGCATCTCTGTCAATACCCCAGCGCCATGCCGTCCTTGCGCGGGTCCGACCCGCCCGCCAGCGTGCCGCCCGCGCGGTCGATCCAGATCGCCTGGCCGCCGCCATGCGGCCGGTCCGCCAGCACGGGCGCGTGGCCCATGCGCGCCAGCCGGTCCACCGCCGCCTGCGGGATGCCGCGCTCCACTTCCAGCTTGCCGCCGTAGGGGAACAGCCGGGGCAGGTCGAGCGACTGCTGGATGTCCAGCCCGTACTCGAGCAGGTTGTGCAGGAACCAGGTCTGCCCCATCGGCTGGAAATGCCCGCCCATCACGCCGAACGGCATCACCGCCTCGCCGTCCTTCGTCAGCAGGCCCGGGATGATGGTGTGCATGGGCCGCTTGCCCGGCGCGATGCAGTTCGGATGCCCGCGCCGCGCCACGAACCCGGCGCCGCGGTTGTGCAGCATCACCCCCGAGTCCCCGGCCAGGATGCCGCTGCCGAAGCTCTTGAACAGCGAGTTGATGAACGAGCACACGTTGCCGTCCCGGTCCACCACGCAGAGGTACACCGTGTCCCGGTGCGCGGGCAGCGCCGCCTCCCCCGCGCGCGGCAGGTCCGGCAAGGCGCGCGCCGGGTCGATCAGCGCCCGCAGCCCGGCGAGGTACTGCGGGTCGAGCAGGCGGGCCACGGGCACGTCCGCCTGCTCCGGGTCGGCCAGGAACGCGTCGCGGTCGCGGTACGCCAGCCGCGCCGCCTCGACGTGCCGGTGCAGCCGTTCGGGGGCCAGCGGGTCCGCTGCCGGGGCGAACCCGTCCAGGATGCCGAGCATCATCAGCGCGATCAGGCCGGAGCCGTTCGGCGGGCATTGCCACACCTCGTACCCGCGCCAGGCGGCGCGGATCGGCTGCACGAACTGCGCGGCGCGGCATCCGGCGGCGAGATCCGCCTCCGTGTGCAGCCCGCCGCGGGCGCGCAGGGTGGCGACGATGTCGGCGGCGACCGCACCCTCGTAGAAGCCGCGGGCGCCGTGCCGGGCGACCGCGCGGAGCGTTCCGGCCAGCGCCGGCTGCTTGAACAGGTGGCCCGGCTGCGGCGGGGCGCCGCCGGGCAGAAAGGCGTCCGCGCCGTTCTTGCGCAGCTTGCCCGCCGCCAAGGCCCAGTCGAACGCGACCCGCTGGTGCACCGGCCAGCCTTCCTCGGCGAAGCGGATCGCGGGTTGCAGAAGCTCGTCCAGCCCCTTGGTGCCGTGGGCGGCCAGCAGCGCCTCCCACGCGCCGACCGCGCCGGGCACGGTGACGGAATGCGGCCCGTCATCGGCGATCGCAGCGATGCCCTGCGCCTCGAACCAGTCGATCGTCGCGGCGGCGGGCGCGCGGCCGGAGCCGTTCATTGCCACCACCGGCTTGCCCGGCTGCTTCCACAGGCAAAAGCAGTCGCCGCCGATGCCGGTGGATTGCGGCTCGATCACCCCCAGCGCCGCCACGGCCGCCACCGCCGCGTCCAGCGCGTTGCCGCCGGCGCGCAGCACGTCCAGCGCGGTGAGGGTGGCCGCCGGCATGGAGGTCGCGGCCATGGCGTGGGCGGCATAGACCGGCGAGCGGCCCGGCAGGTGCAAATCGCGCATGGCGATTGCTCCCATGCCGATCCCGGCTTGGCAACCGGCGCGCATCAGGCATGATCCCGCGCATGACCGAGCAAGCAACCATCCAGGATTTCGACCGCGTCGACATTCGCGTCGGCACCGTCAAGGACGTCCAGCCGCTCGAAGGCGCGCGCAAGCCGGCCTACAAGCTGCTGGTCGATTTCGGCGCGGAGATCGGGGTCCGCGCGTCTTCCGCCCAGATCACGGTGCATTACGCGCCGGACCAGCTGATCGGCCGCCAGGTTTGCGCCGTGGTGAACCTCCCGCCCCGGCGCATCGCGGGCGTCCAGTCCGAGGTGCTGACCCTCGGCATGCCGGACGGGAACGGGGACGTCGTGCTGGTCCGCCCCGACCTCGCCGTGCCGAATGGCGGGCGGCTGTTCTGACGCCCGCCTACGCGACCGTCACCTGGGACCAGTTGCACCGGGACGCACGCGCGCTGGCGACCGCGCTGGCGCCGCTCGGCCCTTGGCGCGGCATCGTGGCCATCACCCGCGGCGGCCTGATCCCCGCCGCGATCGTGGCGCGCGAGCTGGAATGCCGCCTGGTGGAGACGGTGTCGGTCGCCGCCTATGACGAGGAGCGGCCGGGCGAGCCGAGGCTGCTGAAGCCGCCAACCGCCGCGGGGGACGGCGCCGGCTTCCTGCTGATCGACGACCTGGTGGATCGCGGCGCCACGGCCCGGCTGGTGCGCGGCCTTTTGCCGCGGGCGCACTTCGCCTGCCTTTACGCCAAGCCCGCGGGCCGCAAGCTGGCCGACACCTTCGTGGCGGAGGTGGCGCAGGACACCTGGGTGCTGTTCCCGTGGGACACCGCGCCGCTTTTCGTGCCCCCGATCGGCCGTGCCCCGCGGCCTGGCCCGCCCGACCCGGGCGCTCCGCCTTCCTGAGGTTCGCGCCTCCGGGAGAGGTCAGCCCACCGGAATGAGGCTGACCCGCTTGCCCGCCACCCCCAGCGCCACCCGGCCGCTCCTGAGCGCCAGCGCGTCCTCGCCGAACACCTGCCGCCGCCAGCCCGAGAGCGCCGGGATTCCTGGCTCGTCCTCCGCGGCAAGCCGGTCCACGTCGTCCGACGACGCGACCAGCTTGGGCGCCACGTCATGCTCCTCGCACTTGGCGGCGAGCAGCACCTTGAGCAGGGAAACCAGCGCCGGGGAGGGGCGGGAGCCTTCGCGTCCCCGCGGCGCTTCCGGCAGGTCGTCCTCCGGCAGGTCGGCCGCGGCGGCGACCGCCGCCAGCAGCCCGGCGCCGCCGCGGCCTTCCGCGAAGCCGCGCCCGATGCCACGGCATCGGGCGAGCGCGTCCGCGGTGGCGGGGGCCGTGGCCGCGACTTCCAACAGGCTCTCGTCGCGCACGAGACGCTGGCGCGGGATGTTCACCCGCTGCGCTTCCCGCTCCCGCCACGCGGCGGCGGCGCGCAGCACGCCCAGCATGCGCCGGTTGCCGGTGCGCGGGCGCAGCCGCTCCCACATCGCCTCCGGGTCGGCGCGGTAGGTGTCCGGGCGGCTCAGCACCCGCATCTCCTCCTCCACCCACTCGCTGCGCCCCTCGCGTTCCAGCCGCTCGCGCAGCCGGACGTAGGCCGTATGCAGGTGCGTGACGTCCGCGGCGGCGTAGCTCACCTGCGCCGGCGAGAGCGGCCGGGCGGACCAGTCGCTGAAACGGTGCGCCTTGTCGATCTGCCCGCCGGTCAGCGCCGAAACCAGGGCGTCATACCCCACCTGGTCGCCGAACCCGGCCACCATGGCGGCCACCTGGGTGTCGAACAGCGGCGTCGGCACGGCGCCGAACAGCTCAAGGAAGATCTCCACGTCCTGCCGCGCCGCGTGGAACACCTTCAGCGTCGTCTCGTCCCGCAGGAGCGCGCCCAGCGGCGCCAGGTCCAGCCCGGGCGCCACCGCGTCGATCACCGCGTTCTCCCCCTCGCCGGCGAGCTGCACGACGCACAATTCCGGGTAGTAGGTGCGCTCCCGCATGAACTCGGTGTCCACCGTGACGAACGGCTCGGCCTGCAAACGGGCGCACAGGGCGGCGAGCGCGTCCGTGTCGGTGACGAGGGCGGGGGCTGGGTATTCGGTGCGGCGCGGCATGGAGCTTTATCGGCGGGATACGGCGTCCCCGTCAAAGCAGGAGCGTCAAAGCA
>CAXTLC010000028.1:0-3647 GCA_964245075.1 uncultured Acetobacteraceae bacterium | reverse complement strand
GCACGCAAGTCACCCGCACGCAAGTCACCGGGCGCCAACGGCCCTTAGCCTCATCGCGCACCAGCCGACCCGTCGCGACTGCGATGGAGGCGAGGCAACGGGCCGCTGTAACATTAGCTTCATCGTTCTGTCACAAATTCGTCGCGTCTGCCGTCTAGGTTCCGCCCCGCTCACGATGGGCCAGGCGGGAGCACGCCGGCCGCAAGGATCCAGGAGAACGCATGAAGCTGTCACGCATGGCGATCACGGTCGCCTTCGCCGGAGTCTCGTTCGCGGCCAGCGCGCAGCAGATCACCGGCGCGGGCGGCACGTTCCCCGCCCCGGTGTACGCCAAGTGGGGCGAGGCCGCGAAGGGCGCCGTCGGGGTCGAGCTGAACTACCAGGCCATCGGCTCCGGCGGCGGGCAGAACCAGATCACCGCCCGCACCGTCGATTTCGGCGCGTCCGACGCGCCGATGGACCCGGCCAAGCTGCAATCCGCCAACCTGCTCCAGTTCCCCACGGTGATGGGCGCCGTCGTCCCCATCGTGAACCTGCCGGGCATCGCCGCGGACCAGGTGAAGCTCACCGGCGAAGTGCTGGCCGAGATGTACGAGGGCAAGATCACCAAGTGGAACGACCCCAAGATCGCCACCCTGAACGCCGGCACCACCATGCCGAACGTCGCGGTGGCGCCGGTTTACCGCGCCGAGGCCTCTGGGACGTCCTTCGTGTTCACCTCCTACCTGTCCGCCGCCAGCCCGGACTGGAAATCGGACGTCGGCGCCAGCACCAGCGTGAACTGGCCGGCCGGCTCCGGCGCCAAGGGCAATGACGGCGTGGCCGCAACCGTGGGGCACACCCGCGGCGGGCTGGGCTACGTGGAGAACGCCTATGCCACGCAGAATCACCTGACCACGGTGCAGCTTCAGAACAAGGCCGGCAACTTCGTCAAGCCGACGATGGCAAGCTTCCAGGCCGCCGCCTCCGCCGCGGATTTCGCCACTGCGCCGAACTTCGCCGTCAGCTTGATCGACCTGCCCGGCGCCGACACCTGGCCGATCGTGTCCCCCACCTTCATCCTGCTGCCGAAGGACCCGAAGGACCCGGCCAAGAGCGCCGCCGCCGTGAAGTTCTTCGATTGGTGCTACAAGGACGGCGGTTCCATCGCCACGCAACTGGACTACATCCCGATGCCGGCCTCCGTCGCCACCCTGGTCCGGGCCGCCTGGCAGAAGGATGTGCTGGCCGGCGGCAAGCCCGTGTACAACTGAGCCGCCCATCCCGCCTCTTTCCCGAGCCCGTTGGACGCCGCGTGCAGCAAATCCTCGCCGCCACCCCGCAAACCCAGCCTCCCGCCGCACCCGCACGGCGCCGTGCGGCGATGTCCACCGGGACGGCGGGGGACCTCGTGTTCGCCGGGCTGGCCCGGGCGTCGGGCGTGCTGGTGCTGCTGCTGCTCGGCGCCATCATCGTCATGCTGTTCATCGGCGGGCTGCCGGCGTTCCGCACCTTCGGGCTCGGCTTCCTGTTCAGCACCGTCTGGAACCCGGTGCGCGACACCTACGGCGCGGTGATCCCGATCTACGGCACGGTGGTCAGCGCCGTGCTCGCCCTCATCATGTCCGTGCCGCTCGCGTTCGGCATCGCGTTCTTCCTCACCGAGATGGCGCCGCAATGGCTGCGCCGTCCGGTCGGCACCGCGGTCGAGCTGCTGGCCGCCGTGCCTTCCATCATCTTCGGCATGTGGGGATTCTTCGTCATCGTCCCGTTCATGTCCGACGACGTGCAGCCCTGGGTGGGCGACACGCTGGGCGACGTGCCCGGCATCGGCCTGCTGTTCTCCGGCGCGCCGTACGGCACCGGCATCCTCACCGCCGCCTTGATCCTGGCGGTGATGATCATCCCGTTCATCACCGCCATCATGCGGGACGTGTTCCTCGCCGTGCCGCCCATGTTCAAGGAATCCGCCTACGGCGTCGGCTGCACGCGGTGGGAGGTGATGCGCTCGATCGTGCTGCCCCACACCCGCGCGTCCGTGGTGGGCGGCATCATGCTGGGCCTCGGCCGCGCCCTGGGCGAGACGATGGCCGTCACCTTCGTGATCGGCAACGCCAACCGCTTCTCCCCGTCCCTGTTCGCGCCGGGCAACACGATCGCGTCGCTGGTGGCGCTGCAATTCGGCGAGGCGGGGGCCGGCAGCCTTAAGCTTTCGGCGCTGCTGGCGCTGGGCTTCATCCTGTTCGTGATCTCCTTCATCGTGCTGGCCATCTCCCGCTTGCTGCTGCGCCCGCGGACCCACGGGTGACAGGATGAGCACGGCTTCCGCCCCCATCCCTGGCCCAGGTTCGGGCCCAGGTCCGGGTCCAGATCCGGGCCGGGGCCTGAACCGCCCGGTCGCGGCACGCCTGGCCCGGCGCCGGCGCGTGTCCGACCGGATCGTGGCCGGCCTCTGCATCGCCGCCACCGTCATCGGGCTGGCGCTGCTCGCCTCCATCCTGCTCACGCTGGTGGTCCGCGGGCTGGGCGGGCTTTCGCTCGGCGCCGTCATCCGCAACACGGCGCCGCACGGCTCCGGCGGCGGGCTGGCCAACGCCATCATCGGCAGCCTGCTACAGACCGCGGTGGGCACGCTGATCGGCACCCCGGTCGGGATGATGGTCGGCACCTACCTGTCGGAGTATGCCGGGACGACGGCGCTGGGCAACTCGGTGCGCTTCGTGTCCGACGTGCTGCTGTCGGCCCCGTCCATCCTGATCGGCCTGTTCGTCTACCAGATCTTCGTGCTGCACGTGACCGGCTACTCCGGCCTCGCCGGCGCGGTGGCGCTGGCGCTGATCGTCATCCCCATCGTGGTCCGCACCACGGAGGACATGCTGCGTCTCGTCCCGATTTCCATGCGGGAGGCCGCGGTCGCCCTGGGTGCGCCCAAGTGGCGGGCGATCGTGTCCATCTGCTACCCGGCGGCGCGCGACGGCCTGCTGACCGGGCTGCTGCTGGCGGTCGCGCGGGTTGCCGGGGAAACGGCGCCGCTGCTGTTCACCAGCCTGGGCAACCTGAACGCCACGGTCGATGTCCGCCATCCCGCGACGATCCTCACCGCCTTCGGCGAGGCCATGTCCAGCCTGCCGCTGACCATCTACGCCTACGCCGGGTCGTCGTACGCGGACGAGGTGGAGCTGGCCTGGGTCGCGGCGCTGCTGATCACCTTCGGCGTGCTGGCGCTGAACATCATCGCGCGCGCGGCGCTCGGCCGGCGCAAGTAGGAATGAGTGGAACAAGCATGAGCGAGGGTGGCGTGAGGTCTTCCCGTCCGAGCGAGGCGCATGGCCCGCCGGGGACTGCGCTGAACCCGGCGCGGCTTTCCATCCGCAACCTGGATTTCTTCTACGGAACCACCCGGGCGCTGAAAGGCGTGTGGCTCGACCTGCCGGCCAAGCAGGTGACTGGCATGATCGGGCCCTCCGGCTGCGGCAAGTCCACCCTGCTGCGGGTGCTGAACCGGATGTACGACCTTTATCCCGGCCAGCGCGCGACCGGCGAGGTGATGATGGACGGCGTCAACATCGTCAGCCCGTCCGTGGACGTGAACATGCTGCGCAGCCGGATCGGGATGGTGTTCCAGAAGCCGACGCCGTTCCCGATGTCGATCTACGACAACATCGCGT
>CAXTLC010000027.1:36627-52407 GCA_964245075.1 uncultured Acetobacteraceae bacterium | reverse complement strand
AGAGCTTTCTTCCGATCCACTTCGATCGGAAGAAAGCTCTAGTGGTGGAAACCGGACGGTCCTTTCCGTCAGGTTTCACCATTAGGATGTGCTGTCTGGATTCTGTGCGCCACAATTCCAAACCAGACCGTCGACTTTCGACCGCTAAGCCCCTTCCCGCCCAACCGCCTCCGCAACCGCGCCCAGCCAGATCCGCACCGCGGCCGCGCCCCCGTCGGGACTGCCCAGCACCCGGTCGCCCAGGTAGAGGCTGCGCCCGAGACGCGGCGTCATCGAGGCGGTCGAGGCCGCACCCGCCGCGGCTGCCCCGGCGCAGGCCCGTGCCGCACCGTGCGCCGTCATCCCCTTCGCCACGGCGGCGGCCAGCGCGTCCGCGGCCGGGGCGAGCGCATCGACCATGGTCCGGTCGCCCGGGGTGGCGCCGCCCAGCTCGGTGATCGCCGCCACCCCGGCCGCGAACGCGTCCGACCAGTCCCCGGCCGAGGGCGCGCCCCCCGGTCCAAGCCGCCGCGCCGCCCGCAGCAGCGCCGTCGCGTAGAACGGGCCGGAGCTGCCGCCCACGGCGCGCCGCACCGCGTTGCCCATGGCGGCCAGCGCCCCGGCCGGCGATCCCCAAACGCCGTCCGGCAGGTCGATGACCGCCCGCGCAGCCCGCGCCATGCTGGCGCCGAGGTCTCCATCGCCGGCGCGCGCGTCGAGTTCGGCCAGGTGCGCCTCCGCCGCCAGCAGCGCCTCGGCCGCCGCGACGGCCACGCGGCGCAGCGCCACACCGCCCTCCGCGTTGCCGGTGGCGGCCGGCATCTCCTCCGGGGCGGGGGCGGGCCGCCCCCGCAGGGTCGGCTGCGGGTTCAGCAGCCCCCGTCCGGGCCAGGCCGGCGCGTCCGTCGGCGCGTCCAGCAGCGCCAGCAGCTCATCGTCGAGCGGCATGACGCTGATCGAGCATCCCGGCATGTCCAGCGCCGACAGCAGCGTGCCCCGCCAAGCCCGCGCCACGTCCAAGCCGCGCGCGCGCAACTGCGCCAAGGCGGCGCGCAGCACGATGTCGAGTTCCATCGCCGGCGTGCCGCCCAGCCCGTTCACCAGCAGCGCCACGCGGCTTCCCGCCCCGGCCGCGAGGTCATCGAGGATCAACCCAACCATGATCCCGACCAGCTCGTCCGCGGGCTTCATCGCCGTCCGCATCACCCCGGGCTCGCCGTGGATGCCGAGCCCCAGCTCGACCTCGTCGCCGGTGAGGTCGAAGCCGCCGCGCGGCGCGCCGGGCAGCGTGCAGCCGTTGAGCGCCACGCCCACCGAGCCCACGCGGCCAGCCGCCCGCCGCGCCACCGCCGCCACCGCGCCCAGCGGCTGCCCGGCGCCCGCCGCGGCGCCCGCGATCTTGTGCACGAGCACCGTGCCCGCGATGCCGCGCCGCCGCCCCCGCTCGACCGTGTCCCGCAGCGCCACGTCGTCTGCGACCACGACGACCTCGACCGGAATGCCCTCCGCGCGGGCGATCTCGGCGGCCAGCCCGAAGTTCAGGCGGTCGCCCGTGTAGTTCTTCACGATCATGGCGACGCCCCCCGGCCCGCCGGCCGCGCGCAGCCCGGCCAGCACGGCGTCGACCGAGGGCGAGGTGAACACGTTGCCGGCGACCGCCGCCGCCAGCATGCCCTCGCCGACGTAGCCCGCATGCGCCGGCTCATGCCCGCTGCCGCCGCCCGAGATCACCGCGACCGTCCCGCGCGGGACGGGCGTGCGCCGCACCACCACGGTTTCCCCTTCCAGCACGGCCTGGAACGGCGACACGGCCACGGCGCCTTCAAGCATCTCGCGGACAACGGCGGCGGGTTCGTTGATCAGCTTCTTCATGCGCGTGCCCCCGACCGGTCTCGCCCGGCGTTACGATTGCCTCAAAGCAATCTGCGCCTCCGGTTCCAGCATCGTCGAGGCCCGCGTGCGGACAAGCCGGCCGGCGATGATGCGGTAGAAGGCCGGCACCAGGAACAGCGCCAGGACCGTGGCGCCCAGCATCCCGCCGACCACGCCCGTTCCGATGGAACGCCGCGCCCCGGCTCCCGCTCCCGTGCTGAAAGCCAGCGGCAGGCAGCCGAGGATGAAGGCCAGCGACGTCATCACGATCGGCCGGAAGCGCAGGCGCAGCGCGGCCAGCGCGGCCTCCGCGGCGGTGGCGCCCGCGAGCTGCCGCCGCGCCGCGAACTCCACGATCAGCACCGAGTTCTTGGCCGACAGCCCGACCAGGGTCACGAGGCCGATCTGGAAATAGATGTCGTCCTGCATCCCGCGCAGCCACACGGCCGCCAAGGCGCCGAACAAGGCGAGCGGCACGACCAGGAGCACGGCGAAGGGCAGGCTCCACTGCTCGTACAGCGCCGCCAGGATCAGGAACACGACGACGATCCCCATGCCCGCCGCCCGCAGCCCGGCGCCGCCTGCCGCCTTTTCCTGGTACGCGGTGCCGTTCCAGGCCAGGCCGTAGCCGGGGGGCAGCGTGTCCGCCGCGACCCGCTCCACCGCCGCGATCGCCTGGCCGGACGAATAGCCGGGCGCCGCCGACCCGGTCACCTGCGCCGACTCGTACACGTCGAACCGTTCCAGGCTGTCCGCCCCGACCTCCCGCCGCAGGCTCAGCACGGAGGACAGCGGCACCATCTCGCCGCCGGCCGCGCGCACGAACACCTGCCGCATGCCGCCGGGGTCCTGGCGGAAGGCGGCGTCGGATTGCAGGTTCACGTGGTAGTTGTGGCCGTACAACGTGAAATCGTTGACGTAAAGGCTGCCGAACGTCGCCTGCACCGTGTCGAACACCTCGGACACCGACACGCCGAGCGCCTTGGCGCGGTCCCGGTCCAGTTCCACCGCGTAGTGCGGCGTGCCGGCCTGCAACGTGGTGTCGATGCCCTGCAACTCCGGGCGCTTGGCGGCGGCGGCGGCGAACGCCTTGGTCACCCGGGTCAGGTCCGCAGTGCCGCGCCCTTCACGGTCCAGCAGGTGCGCCTCGAAGCCGCCGATCTGCCCCAGCCCGTTGATGCCGGGCGGGGTGAAGGCGGTGAACCGGGCGCCGCTCAGGCGGTCGAGCGCCCGGCTGATGTCGCCGGCCAGCGTCTTGGCGTCCTGCCCGGCTCCGCCACGCTGGGACCAGTCCGTCAGCGTGAGGTAGGCGAGGCCCGAGTCGGGGCGGGTCGCGTTGGACAGCAGGTCGCTGCCCGCGAACATGGTCGCCGCCTTCACGGTGGGCAGGCCCCGCAGCACGTCCGCGGCCTGCTTGGTCACCGCCGTGGTGCGCGCCAGCGACGCGCCGGGCGGCAGCGACCAGCCCAGCAGCACGATCGCCTTGTCCTCGTCCGGCACCAGGCCCGCCGGCACGCGCGTGGCCAGCAGCGCGCAGCCGCCGCAGATGCAGGCCAGCGCCAGCCCCGCCAGCCAGCGCCGCCGCACGAACACGGAGGCGGCGGCCACCGCGCCCCGGCCGCAGGCGGCGAAGGCGGCGTTGAAGGAGCGCAGCACGGCAGGCGGCTCGGCGTCGCGCCGGCGCAGCACGTGGGCGCACAGGGCCGGCGTGAGCGTCAGCGCCACCACGCCCGAGATGACGACCGAGACCACGATCGCCGCCGCGAACTGGCGGTAAAGCTGCCCGCTCAACCCGCCCAGGAACGCCACCGGCAGGAACACCGCGCACAGCACGAGCACGATGGCGACCACCGGGCCGCTCACCTCCTCCATCGCCTGGATCGCGGCCTGGCGGGGCGGCAGGCGCTGCTCGTGCATCAGCCGCTCCACGTTCTCCAGCACGACGATCGCGTCGTCCACCACGATGCCGATGGCCAGGATCAGGCCGAACAGCGTGACGAGGTTGATGGAAAAGCCCAGCAGGCGCAGCCCGGCGAAGCTGCCGCAGATCGACACCGGCACGGCGATCAGCGGGATCAGCGTGGCGCGCAGGCTTTGCAGGAACAGGTAGGTGACGCCCACCACCAGCAGCAGCGCCAGCGCGAAGGTGCGCAGCACCTCCGCGATGGACGCGCGCACGAAGCCGGTGGTGTCGTACGGGAACGAGTAGCCGATGCCGTCGGGGAACTGCTGCGCCAGTTCCGCCACCCGGGCCTTGACCGCCGCCGCCATGTCCAGCGCGTTGGCTCCCGGCTTGAGGAAGATGCCGATCGGCACCGTCTGCCGCCCGTCCTGCAACGCGTTGAAGGTGTAGTCCTCCGAACCCAGTTCGACGCGCGCCACGTCGCGCAGCCGCAGGGCCGAGCCGTCGGGCGACGCGCGCAGGATCACGTCGCCGAAGGCCTGCGGGGAAGACAGGCGGCCGTGCGCGGTCATGGACGCCGTGAACGGCTCGGCGTCGCCCGGCGCGCCGTTGACCTGCCCCGTGACGAATTCCTTGTTCTGCTCGTTGAGCGCCGCGGCAACGTCGCTGGCCGTCAGGCGGAACTGCGCCAGCTTGTCCGGACGCAGCCAGACGCGCATCGCGTAGTCCTTCTTGCCGAAGAACTCGGCGTTGCCGACGCCGGGCACGCGCTTGAGCTCGTCGATGACGTTGCGCAGCGCGTAGTTGCTGATCGCCACGTCGTCGTAGCGGTCCGACATCGACGTCAGCGCGAGGATCGTCACCAGCGACCCCGACTGCTTGCGCACCGTCACGCCGAGCCGCTGCGCCTCCTGCGGCAGCGAGCTGAGCACGCCCTGCACGCGGTTGCTCACGTTGATGGCGGCCAGGTCCGGATCGGTGCCGACCTCGAAGGTGGCGCTCAGTTGCTCCTGCCCGGCGCTGATCTGCGATTGGAGCGAGATCATGTCGTCCACGCCGTTGATCGCGCGCTCGAGCGGCGCCGCGACGGCCTGGGACACGGTTTCCGCGTCGGCGCCAGGGTAGTTGGCTTGGACATACACCTGCGGCGGCACGATGTCCGGGTATTGCGCCACCGGCAGGCTGCGCAGGCAGGCAAGGCCCGCCAGGACGATCAGCAAGGACAGCACGGAGGCCGTCACCGGCCGGTCGATGAAGCGGCGGACGATCATTGGGCGGCTTGCGCCTGGCGAACGCGCACCGCCCCGCCCTCGTGAACATGCGCCAAACCGTCCAACACGACCGCGTCGCCGGGGCGCAGGCCGTCCACGACCCAGTCCCCGCCGCTGTCCGGGCCGAGCCTGACGTCCGCCCGGCGGCTGCGGCCGTGCTCGACCAGGTAGACGAACGCGCCGGCCTCGTCCTGTTCCACGGCGGCCTTGGGCACGGTGAGCGCGTCGCGCAGCATGACGCCGCCCAGGGTGACGCGCACGAACGCGCCGGGCGAAAGGCGGTCGTCCGCATTGGCGAACAGCGCCCGCCCGCGCACCGTGCCGGTCGCCCCGTCGATGCTGCTGTCGGTGAAATCCACCCGGCCGTCCAGCGTGCGCCCTTCCGCGACCACCCGGGCGGTCAGGCCCGCATCCCGCCCGGCGAGCGAGCGCACCTGAGCCAGGTCGTCGCTGTCGAACGAGAACGCCACGTAGATCGGGTCGGTCTGCGTGATGCGGGTCAGCAGGCTGTTGTCGGTCGCGGTGCCGACCAGGCTGCCTTCGGGAACGGCCTCCAAGCTGGTGGCGCCGCCGGCCGGCGCCGTGACGGTCGTGTAGGACAGGCTGAGCGCCGCCGTCCGCAGGTCGGCCTGCGCGGCGGCGAGCTGGGCGTCGGCGAGCGCCACGGCGGAAACGGCGTCGTCCCGTGCCTGGACGGTGCCGGCCTGCGTGGCGAGCAGGGTGCTGGTGCGGCGCACGTCGCGCTCGGCCTTGTCCTTCTGCGCCGCCTGCTGCTGCACCTGCGCGGCGGCGCGGGCCACGGCGGCCTGGTAGGGCGCCGGGTCGATCTGGAACAGCACGTCGCCCTCATGCACGCGGGCGCCCTCGGCGAAGTTGCGCCGTTGCAGGATGCCGCCCACGCGGGCGCGGACCTCCACCTGGCGGAACGCCGTGACCCGGCCGCCGTACACGTAGGTCAGCCCCACGTCGTGCGGCTGCACCGCGACCGTCACGACCTCGGGCGGCGGCGGGGCGGCGGCGGTCTTGGCCGCGGGCTTGCAGCCGGCCACCCCCAGCAGCAGCAGCAGCACGCTCCGGGCGGGTGATCGGTCCCGGGATGCGCGGCGGCGGATCAAGGCTGGCCCAATTCCCGCACCAGCCGGTCCGCACCGTAGATCTTCGACAACGCCTCACGCAGGGCGCTGACGTCCACCGCGACGGCGCGGTTCTGCGCCGGGTCGTAGCCGAAATCCCCTCCAAGGGATTGGATGTTGCCGTCGAAGACGAGGCCCACCGCTTCGCCGTCGCGGTTGATCACCGGGGAGCCCGAGTTGCCGCCGATGATGTCGTTGGTCGTCGCCATGTCCAGGTGCGCCGCCTGGTCCATGCTGCCGGCCGCCCGGAGCCAGCTTGGCGGCAGCTTGAACGGCTCGTTGCCCGTGGCCCTGGCGAAGGCGCCGGCGAAGTCCGTGAACGGCGCCACCGGCTTGCCGTCCTGCCCGTAGCCCTTCACCGTGCCGTAGGACAGCCGCAGCGAGAACGTGGCGTCCGGGTACTTGGACGTGCCTTCCAGCTCGAACCTCGCGTGCGCTATCGCCGCCGCGTTCTGCGTGACGGCGGCCTTGACGTTGTTCTCGTAGTCCGCCCGCACGGCGCGCGCTGGGCCGTCCAAGCGGCGGGCGAACACCAGCATCGGGTCGTCGGACGCGCCGATGGCGTCGGCGCCGCCGGCGAGCAGCGCCGCGCGCGCCTGCGGGTCGGTCAGCTTCGTCCCGTCCACGATGGCGGCCGCGACCTGCTCCGGCGACTGCTGGCCGAGGATCGCGCGCACGTCCGCGTCGCCGGCGCCGAGGCATTCGCGCACCTTGGTCAGCCACCACGCGATCCGGGTCCGGTCCAGCTCGGGGTACACCGGGTTCGCGGCGCCGATGCCGAGCTTGAGCGCCGGGGCGTTGGCGTCCTGGTACTCCTCCAGCCGCTGCGGGTCCGGCTTGGAAGCCTCGGCCGCCAGCCGGTTCAGGGCGATGGCTTGGCGCAGCGTGTCCGACGTGGTGGCGCGCACGAGCCGTTCCAGCAGGAGGTAGCGCTGGTATATCTGCCTGTCGTGCGCGACCGCGGCCTCGATCGCGTCCCACGCTCCGGCGGTCCCGGCGAGCTTCGGGTCGGCGCGGACCCGCTCGCGCAGCGCCGCCTCGGTCCGCATCGCGTCGGGGATGATGGCGCCTTCCACCAGCGCCAACTGGCGGCCTTTCAGCGCCTTGAGCGTGTTCTCGGTGAAGAACAGGTCGGTCAGCGAGAACCGGCGCTGCTCCGGCCCTCTCGTGCCCAGCTCGGACAGCACGCCGCGCATCTCGGAGAACAGGGCGATCAGGAACGGCTCGGTCCCGTCGCGCACGAGCTCCAGTTGGGCCACGGTGTCCTGCCGCTCGGTTTGGCCCGGGTTGCCGGACGTGACGACGATGTCGCCGTCCCGCACGCCGGCGCGGGCGAAGCGCAGGTGGTCCGGCGACTTGAGCGGCTGCCCGCCGTCGTAGATGCGGACGAACGCGGCATCGATGGCGTAGCGCGGGAAGGTGAAGTTGTCGGGGTCGCCGCCGAAGTTGGCCGCCGCGTCCTCGACTGCCCAAACCAGGCGGATGTCCTGGTAGCGCTTGAACTTGTACAGGTCGTACCGGCCGCCCCCGTAGAGCGTCACCACCTGGCAGCGCACGTCGTCCGCCGTGCCGCATGTGCTCTGCACCTTCGCGATGGCGGCGCGCTCGGCTTCGGCGAATTCCTGGCCGGACTTGTTGGCGGTGGCGTTCCCGATCGCGGCGGTGACATCGGTGATGTCGGTCAACTGGTTCGCTTCCAGCTCGGGGCAGCGCTTCTCGTCGCCGGGCAGCGCGGCCGTGAAGCCGTCCGCGACATAGTCGTGCCCGGGATCGGACAGGGCGCCGATGCAATCACGGGCGCAGTGGTGGTTGGTCATCACCAGGCCGTCCGGCGAAACCAGGCTGGCGGAGCAGCCTTGCGCCAGGCGGACTGACGACAGGCGCACGTGGTCGAGCCAAGCCCCGTCCGGCGCCCAGCCGTACTGCGCCTTCATCCTCTCGGCCGGGAAGTGGTCCAGGGTCCACATGCCCTCATCGGCGAAGGCCGGGGTGCAGGCGAGCGTCAGCGCAAGGGCGAGCGGGATGGAACGCATGAACTCTCCGATCTCGGCGTGAGGGTCGCGGTTGAAGTCGGCCTGGACACTGACGGGACGCCTGGAGCCGACGAAATTGAAGCACTGCTTGCGCAGGGCCGCCACCACGATTCGCGTGTGACGCCAGCCAAAACCCCGTTGTGCCCGCGCCGCCCGCCGGGCTAAGCCAGCGCCATGCTCCGCGGCATCCTCACCGTCGGCGGCTGGACCATGGGGTCCCGGCTGCTGGGCTTCGCGCGCGACATGCTGATCGCCGCCCTCGCCGGCACCGCCGGCGTGGCGGACGCGTTCTTCGTCGCCAACAAGCTGCCCAACATGTTCCGCCGCTTGTTCGGCGAGGGCGCGTTCAACGCCGCCTTCGTCCCTGAGTTCACCGGCCTGCTCGCCACCGAAGGCCAGGCCTCCGCCACCGCCTTCGCCCAGCAGGCCATCAGCGTGCTCGCCTTCTGGCTGCTCGGCTTGACCGTGTTGGGCGAGATCTTCATGCCGGACGTGATGCAGGTCCTGGCGCCGGGCTTCGAGGCGGACCCGGCCAAGTTCGCGCTCGCGGTGGACCTGGCGCGGATCACCTTCCCCTACCTCATCCTGATCTGCCTGGCGGCGCTGCTGTCCGGCGTGCTGAACGGGCTGGACCGGTTCGCGGCGGCGGCGGGGGCGCCCGTGCTCTACAACCTGTGCTCCATCGCGGCGATGCTGCTGCTCACCCCGTACGTCCCCACGGTGGGCCACGCGCTGGCCTGGGGCGTGTCGAGCGCGGGGGTGGCGCAGCTCGCCCTGCTGGTCTGGGCCACGCGGCGGGCGGGCATGCGGCTCGCCATCCCGCGCCCGCGGCTGACCCCGGCCATGCGCGTCCTGCTGCGGCGGATGGGGCCGGGGCTGGTCGGCGCGTCGGCCATGCAGCTCAACCAGGTGGTGGATGTCATCATCGGCAGCCTGCTGCCGCCGGGCGCCATCTCCCTGCTGTACTACGCGGACCGGGTAAACCAACTGCCGCTCGGCACCATCGGCGCGGCGGTCGGCACCGCGCTGCTGCCGGCGCTGTCCCGCCAGGTGCGCGGGCCGGACCCGGCGCAGGCGGTGGCGACGCTCAACCGCGCGCTGGAGTTCGCGCTGCTGCTGACCGTGCCGGCGGCGCTGGCGCTGGCCGTGGCCGGGCGCGCCATCCTGGCCGTGCTGTTCGTGCGCGGCGCGTTCGACGCCCATTCCGCCCTGCTGGCATCCCAGTCGCTGACGGCCTACGCGCTCGGCCTGCCGTTCTTCGTGCTGGTCAAGGTGCTGGCGCCCGCCTTCTTCGCCCGCGGCGACACGGCCATGCCGGTGCGGATCGGCCTGCTGACGCTGATCCTGAACTTCGCGCTGAACCTCGCCCTGATGAACCCGTTGCAGCATGTCGGCCCGGCGCTGGCCACCAGCCTTGCCGCGCTGTTCAACGCGGGCGCGCTGGCCGCCGTGCTGCGCCGCCGCGGCTTCCTGCGCCCGGACGCGCGGCTGCGGCGCCGGGCGCCGCGCATCGCCGCGGCCGCGCTGGCGATGGCTGCGGCGCTGTGGCTGGCGCAGCGCGACCTGTTCGACCCCGCCGCCATGGCGCCCGGCCTGCGCTGGGCCGGCCTCGCCCTGCTTGTCGGCGGCGGCGCGGCCATCTTCGGAGCTGCCGGCCTCGTGCTGGGCGCGCTCGACGCGAAGGAGTTGGCCGGCCGCCTGCGCCGCCGCCGCGTGGCCGATCCCGCTTTGACTCCCGCACCCCCCAGCCCCTAGCCTCCCTTCAACAATCAATCGGGGGAGGTGGCCATGTCGGCTGTCACGGGCGAAGCTGTCGCCGCGTCTTGGCTGCACAGGAGGGAGCTGGCCGCCTACCCCGCCACGGGCGCGCGGCGGGGCTACCTGCTGCTCGTGGTGGCGATCACGGTCGCGCTGTATTACGAGCTGTACGTCGGCGGCGGCGTCGCCACCCTGCTGCTCGAGCATTTCCGCATGCCGTTCGGCTACTTCGTCGGCGTCCTGGCGATCGGCAACTTGCTGGGCGCCTTCGCCTCGCTCGCCGCCGGGCTGTGCGACCGGTTCGGGCGCGCCAACCTGGTGGTGTACGGCCTGCTGGTCGTCAGCCTCATCATCCTGTTCGCCATCCCCAACGCGCCGGACCGGCTCACCTACGCGGTGGAGATCTCGGCGGTGGCCCTGGTGGAAGGCGTGATCCTGGTCGCCACTCCCGCGCTGATCCGGGATTTCTCGCCGCAGGTGGGCCGCGCCACGGCGATGGGGTTCTGGACGGTCGGCCCGGTGCTCGGCAGCCTGTGCGTCAGCCTGGTCACCACCTTGACCCTCGACACGTTCAAGACCTGGGAAAGCCAGTTCGAGATCTGCGGCGCCCTCGGCCTGGTCGTGTTCGTCCTGGCCTTCTTCTTCCTGCGGGAGTTGGCGCCCCCCCTGCGCGACCAGATCATGGTCAGCCTGCGGGACCGGGCGCTGGTGGAGGCGCGGGCGCGCGGCATGGATGTGCACGCCAACCTCCGCGCCCCGTTCCGGCAATTGATGCACGGGGACGTGCTCGCCTCCGCGCTCGGCGTCTCGGTGCTGCTGCTGTTCTACTACACCGCCGTGGCGTTCGGCACGATCTACCTGGTGATCGTCTTCCACTTCACCCTGTCGCAGGCCAACGCGCTGGGCAACTGGACTTGGGCCGCCAATGCCGTGGCGCTGATCGCGGCCGGGATGCTGTCGGACCGGCTGCGCGTCCGCAAGCCGTTCATGCTGGTGGGCGGCGTGGGAGGGCTGGTGGTGACGGCCTTCTACCTGATGCAGGCCGGCACGAACGCGAGCTGGGGCACGCTGACGGCGCTGAGCTGCGCGCAGGCCGTGCTGGTCGGGGGGGCGTACGCGACCTGGATGGCGAGCTTCACGGAAACGGTGGAAGCGCGCAACCCGGCGCTCACCGCGACCGGCCTGGCGATCTGGGGCTGGCTGCTGCGGCTGGTGGTGACGGCGGCGTTCGTGGCCATTCCCTACGTGATCGACACGGTGACGCCGCTGATCGGCGCCGGCCCCGCCCTGGCGGCGCTGGCCCAGGCGCAGGCGGCCCACACCGCTCCCTCGCCGGAGCTGATGGCGCAGCTCGGCATCATCCAGCACGCCGCGGCCGAGGCGCCGCGCCAGTGGCGGGCCTGGTACTGGGTCTGCACCGCGGGGATCGCCGCCTTCGTGCTGAGCATCTTCGCCATGCGCGGCCGTTGGAGCCCCGCCGCCGCCCGGGCGGACGAGGCCGCGCACGACCAGGCCGTCGCGCGCGAGGTGGCGCGGATGCGGGGCGCCGCCGTGTCTTGACCCGTGTTGTGGAGCCGGGGAAGCTGTACCATGCAGCGCATCCTTTCCGGCATCCAGCCGTCCGGCCGTCTCACGCTCGGCAACTATCTCGGCGCCATCCGCAACTGGGTGGCGCTGCAGCGTGACCACGAGTGCCTGTTCTGCGTGGTGGACCTCCACGCCATCACCACTTGGCAGGACCCGGCTTCCCTGGCGCAGGCCACGCGGGAGATCGCGGCCACCTACGTCGCGGCCGGCATCGACGAGCGTGCGGTGCTGTTCCACCAATCGGCCGTGCACGCGCACGTGCGCCTGGCCTGGATCTTCAACTGCGTGGCGCGGCTCGGCTGGCTGAACCGCATGACGCAGTTCAAGGACAAGGCCGGCGCGGACCGGGAGAACGTGTCCGCCGGGCTGTACGTGTACCCGAACCTGATGGCGGCCGACATCCTCGCCTACCACGCGACCCGCGTGCCGGTGGGCGACGACCAGCGGCAGCACCTGGAGCTGGCCAACGACATCGCCCAGAAATTCAACCACGATTACGGCGTGGAGTTCTTCCCGGCCATCGAGCCGCTGATCCTCGGCCCCGCCGCCCGGGTGATGTCCCTGCGCGACGGCACCAGGAAGATGAGCAAGTCCGACCCGTCGGACCAGAGCCGCATCAACCTGACGGACGACGCCGACGCGATCGCGCACAAGATCCGCCGGGCCAGGACCGACCCGGCGCCGCTGCCGGAGGACCCGGCGGGCTTGGAGGACCGCCCGGAAGCCCGCAACCTGGTCGGCATCTACGCCGCCCTGGCCGGCACCGACCACGCCGGGGTGCTGCGCGACCACGGCGGCAAGGGCTTCGGGGTGTTCAAGGAAGCGCTGGCCGCCCTCCTCGTGGAAAAGCTGGCGCCGATCGCCGGCGAGACCCGGCGCTGGCTGGCCGACCCCGGCGCGATCGACCGCCGCCTCACCGAAGGCGCCAGGCGCGCCGCCGCGATCGCCGACCCGATCGTGGAGGAAGCGGAGCGCCTGGTCGGCTTCCTGAAACCCGGGCGCTGAACCCCGGCGGTGGCGTCGCTGGAAGCAGTCTTCCGCGTTGCCAATTTCGGCGCGGTGATCGCCTGGATCATCCTGGCTGCCTCCGCCGCCTTCGGCTGGCGCCGCCCGCTGCGGCGGTTCTGCGGCGGGCTGGTGCCCCTGCTGCTGGCCGCCGCCTACGTCGTGCTGCTGCTGGCGCACTGGAGCGCCCCGCGCGACGTCGCCTCGCTGGCGGGCGTGGGTGCGCTGTTCCGCCAGCCGGCGGCGCTGCTGGCGGGCTGGCTGCACTACCTGGCGTTCGATCTCCTGGTGGGGGTCGCCATCGCCGAGCGGTTCCTGGATGACCGCCTGCCGCGCATCCTGCTGCTGCCGGTGCTGCCGCTGACGTTCCTTCTCGGCCCTGCCGGCTGGCTGCTGTTCCAGGCCATCTGCTTCGTCCGCCGCGGCGCTCCCGTCGCCGTCCCGGCCGAGCCTGCTCCGGCCCGGCCCGTGCGGGCGCGGTCCAGGAAGTGATCCCCGACCAGCGCCGTGCCCCTGATTTCCGGTAACCCGACGCGAAAGGAGCCGCCGCATGGACGCCGCCGACCTGACCGCCGCCGCCGCGCGCGCAGCCATCGCCGCCGGACGGCTGACGCCCGCCGCCTTGATGGAGGCGTGCCTGGCCCGGATCGCCGCCCGCGAGCCCGTCGTGCGGGCGATGGCCTTCCTGGACCCGGCGCTCGCGTCCCGCTCGGCGGCCGAGGCGCGTTCCGGCCCGCTCGGCGGCTTGCCGCTCGGGGTCAAGGACGTGCTGGACACGGCCGACATGCCGACCGAGTACAACTCGCCGATCTGGCGAGGCCACCGGCCGCGCGCGGATGCGGCCGCCGTCGCCTGGGCGCGCGCGGCGGGCGCCGCCGTGCTGGGCAAGACCGTCACCACGGAGTTCGCCACCCGGCAGCCGGGCCCCACCACCAACCCGCATAACCCGGCCCACACGCCCGGCGGGTCCAGCAGCGGCTCCGCGGCCGGGGTGGCGGCCGGGTTCTTCCCGTTTGCCTTCGGCACCCAAACGGCGGGCAGCGTGATCCGGCCGGCCGCCTACTGCGGCGTGGTCGGCTTCAAGCCCAGCTACGGCACGATCGAGCGGCACGGCATGAAGCTGATGTCGTCCACCCTCGACACGGTGGGGGTCATGGCGCGCAGCGTGGCGGACTGCGCGCTGCTGGCGGGCGCCGTGTCCGGCCGGGAGTTCGGCGATCCGGAGCGCCGGGCCGCGCCGCCGCGGATCGGGCTGTGCCGCTCCCCCGCCTGGGAAGCCGCCGACCCGGCGACGCAGGGCTTGCTGCACGACGCCGCCAGCCGCTTGCGCCGCGCCGGGGCGGCGGTGGTGGACCGGGAGCTGCCGCCGGTGTTCGCCGCCGCTGCGGACGCGCACGCGGCCGTCATGAACGGGGAAAGCGCCCGCGCCATGGGCTGGGAGATGCTCGCCCACCGCGACGGGATCAGCGCCGGGTTGCGCGAACGGCTCAAATGGGGCCTGTCGCACTCGCCCGCGCAGCTGGACGCGGCGCGCGCCGCCCTGGCCGCCGCCCGCCGCGCGTTCCCGGCCGCCGCCGCGGACGTGGACGTGCTGCTGACCCCGTCGGCGCCCGGCGAAGCGCCCGAAGGGCTCGGCTGGACCGGCGAGCCGATGTTCAACGCCCTCTGGACCGGCCTGCACCTGCCCTGCGTGACGGTGCCGGCTGGCATGGGGCCGGCCGGGCTGCCGCTCGGCTTGCAGGTCGTCGGCCGGGCAGGGGAGGACGCCGCGGCGCTGGCGGCGGCGCACTGGGTCGGGGCGGCGCTCGCCTGGCACTAGAAGCGGGATGACACCGCTTCCGCTTATCCATCCCGCTCCAGCCTCCCTTGAGAGGGCGATCCTGACACTTGGCGAAGTTGCCGAATGTCATCGCGCTCTAGCCTGCAATCGCCCTGACTGGAAGCAGTCAGGGCGTCAATTGCCAGGCCAAACGAGGAGCTAGGCCGCGCTGACCGTTTACGGTCAGCCAAAAAGCGGTCTGATGCCGCCGCCTTAACTGTTCTTTCAGCGGGCGCGCCTATCCTGCTCTCCAGTTCGCCGGCGCCCCGCGCGCCATCACAGGAGAGTGCCCCCGTGGTCATTCACCCGCTGCCTTGCCGGCCTGCCGCGATCATTGCCGATCGGGCGGGTTGATATGCCTCACACAGCCCATCTCTGCCCGGCGCTGGACCTGACTGCCGCCGCCCCGCTCGCCGCGGAGCTGTTGCAGCACCGGGGCGCGCCGCTGGCGGTCGATGGGTCCGCCGTGGAGCGCCTGGGCGGGCAATGCCTCCAGGTGCTGCTCGCCGCCCGCGCCACTTGGCAGGCGGACGGCCACGAATTCCAGGTCGTTGCCCCGTCGCCAGCCCTTGTCGAGACCTTGGGTCTGCTCGGTGCTGCGAGCCTGCTTTCCCCGCCTGCAGAGGAGCCTGCCGCGTGACCAAGACCGTGCTGACCGTGGACGATTCGCGGACCATGCGGGAGATGCTGCACCTCGCGCTGTCGGAAGCCGGCTACCGCGTGGTGCAGGCCGTGGACGGCGTGGACGGGCTGGCTGTGCTGGAAGGCGAGCGGCCGGACGTGATCGTCACCGACATCAACATGCCCCGCATGGATGGCTTCGGCTTCATCGAGGGCGTGCGGCGGGACTCGCGGCACCGCGCCATTCCCATCCTGGTGCTCACCACGGAAAGCGACGCCGTCAAGAAGACGCGCGCGCGTGAGGCAGGCGCCACCGGCTGGATCATCAAGCCGTTCAGCCCGGCCAAGCTGGTCGATGCGCTGCGCCGCGTGGCGGCCTAGGACCATTGGCCATGGACCCGATGGACTCCATCCGCCAGACCTTCTTCCAGGAATGCGAGGAGCAGCTCGCCGAGCTGGAAAGTGGTTTGCTCGCCATGGACGCCGGCGCGCGGGACAGCGAGACCGTGAACGCCGTGTTCCGCGCCGTCCACTCGGTGAAGGGCGGCGCCGGGGCGTTCGGCTTGGATGCGCTCGTGCGGTTCGCCCACCTGTTCGAGACGGCGCTGGATGCGGCCCGGTCCGGCCGCCTTGTTCCGGACGGGCCAATGCTGAAGGTGCTGCTGCGCGCGGCGGACGTGCTGGCGGACCTGTTCCGCGCCACCCGCGATGGCCGCGAGCTGGACGGGACGCACGCGGATGGCTCGGCCGCCGAACTTGCCGCGCTGACCGCCCCCGGCCTGGCGGCTCCCAGCCTGGC
>CAXTLC010000027.1:0-36527 GCA_964245075.1 uncultured Acetobacteraceae bacterium | reverse complement strand
TCCGATGATGACGGCATGGCCGGGCTGGCATTCCAGCCGCTTCCCGCCGAATCCCTGGCAGGGCCGGCACACTGGACGGTCTGGTTCCGCCCGCACGCGGCCATGTATGCCAAGGCGCATGACGCCGCGGCGCTGTTGCGGGAGCTGGCCCGGCTTGGCAGCGCGGAGGTCACGCTGCACGCCGATGACCTGCCGGATCTGCCGTCGCTCGACCCCGAGGGCGCGGTCCTCGCCTGGACGGTGACGCTGTGCACGGACCAGCCTGCCGCGGCGATCGAGGAGGTGTTCGAGTTCGTCGAGGGCGACTGCGACCTCACGGTATCCTCGGCGGGGCCGGCGCTGGAGCTTCCTCCCGAACCGGTCCCGGATGCTTCCGATGACGTGATGGCGCTGATCCGCCGTTTGCAGGAGGAGCAGCCATCCGCGCCCCCTGCCGTCCTGCCGACCGTCGTTCCCCCGCCTGCCGTTCCCCCGCCTGCCGTTTCGCCGCCCGCCGCGGTCCGGCCGCCATCGCGGGACGAGGCGGCGGCTGCCGCCGCCCCGACCATCCGTGTCGACCTGGCGCGGGTGGACCGGCTGATCGACTTGGTCGGTGAGCTGGTGATCAACGGCGCCATGCTTGCGCAGCGTGTGGGGGAGGCCGGGGTCGCCCGCACCTCCGGCGTTGCCGGCGCGCTGGATGAGTTGGAGCAGCTCACGCGCGAAATCCAGGACAGCGTGATGGCCATCCGTGCCCAGCCGGTCAGGGCCGTGTTCGCGCGCATGCCCCGCCTGGCGCGCGAGGTGGCCGCGTTGACCGGCAAGCAGGTCCGGCTGACATCGGATGGCGAAGGGACGGAGGTGGACAAGACCGTCATCGAGCACCTCGCCGATCCCCTGACCCACATGATCCGCAACGCGATCGACCACGGGCTGGAGCTGCCCGAGGTGCGCCGCGCCCTGGGCAAGCCGGAGGAAGGCACGGTCCGGCTGCACGCGATGCATCGCTCGGGCCGCATCGTCATCCAGGTGTCGGATGACGGGGCCGGCATCGACCGCGCCCGCGTGCGGGCCAGCGCCATCGCCCGCGGCCTGCTGGCGCCCGACGCGGTGCTGAGCGACGACGAGGCTGACAACCTGATTTTCCTGCCCGGCTTCTCGACGGCCGCGACGGTGTCGGACATTTCGGGCCGTGGCGTCGGGATGGATGTGGTGCGCCGCTCCATCCAGGCGCTCGGCGGCCGGATCACCATCGCCTCGCGCCCGGGCGAAGGATCGACCTTCACCATGAGCCTGCCGCTGACCCTCGCGGTGCTGGACGGCATGGTGGTGAGCGTCGCGGGCCAGACCTTGATCGTCCCGCTGACAGCCGTCGTGGAAACGTTGCAGCCGCGTGCGGCCGATATCCACGAAGTGGGTGACGGCGCCAGGGTCGTCTGCATCCGCGGACGCTACGTTCCCATGGTTGCGGTGCGCGGCGCGCTTGGCTGGCCGGACGCCGCACCCACCGGCACCGGCGCTGTCGCCCTGCTGGTGGAAGGCGAGGGCCGTGAATCCGCCGTGCTGCTGGTGGACGCGATCCAGGGCCAGCGGCAGGTCGTGATCAAGAGCCTGGAAGTGAACTACCGACGTGTTCCAGGCGTGGCCGCGGCAACCATCCTGGGCGACGGCCGCGTGGCGCTGATACTGGACGTGGACGGTATCATGGCAGGCGCCAGGGAAGAGCCCGCATTTGCCAAAACCCGATCTGAGTTAGGACTTGCCTATGCTTGACGCGATTTCTGGAAGTGTGCGCGAGCGCGAGCTGATCGCCTTTCGCGTTGGTGCGCAGGAGTTCTGCGTGGACATCATGGCGGTCCGCGAGATCCGCGGGTGGGCGCCGGTGACCCCCCTGCCGCATTCGCCCGCCTTCGTGCGAGGGGTGCTGAACCTGCGCGGTGCGGTGCTGCCGATCGTGGATCTGGCGACCCGGCTGGGCTTGCCTGCGGCCGAGCCCACCGCGCGCCACGTGATCATCATGGCGCAGGTCTGCAACCAGGTGATCGGCCTGCTGGTGGATGCCGTGTCGGACATCCTGACGGTCGGCGATGCGGCGATCCAGCCTCCGCCGGAGATCGCGAGCGGCCGGGTGCGCACCTTCGTTCAGGGCCTGCTGGCCATCGAGGGCCGCATGGTCAGCTTGATCTCGCTGGATCATGTCCTGCCGCGGTTGGAGGCCGACGCGGCATGACGCTTCAGGCAACGGCGCGGCGCGGCGCCGCGATGGTGGAAGGGGAGTTCCTGCTGACCGCGGACGACTTCCGGACCATTGCCGCCATGCTGCATGCCGAAACCGGCATCACCCTGCATGAAGGCAAGGCGACGCTGCTCTACTCCCGGCTCGGCAAGCGGCTGCGCGCCCTCGGCCTGACCGATTTCCGCAGCTACTGCGAGTTCCTCGCCGACCCGGCGGAGGTCGAGGAGCGCGGCAGCATGATCCGCGCGTTGACCACCAACGTCACCCGCTTCTTCCGTGAGCCGCACCATTTCGACCATCTCCGGGATGTGGCCCTGCCGCCGCTGCTGCGCGCCGCCGAGCGGGGCGGCCGTGTCCGGATCTGGTCGGCCGCCTGCTCCACCGGGCAGGAGCCGTACTCCATCGCGATGACGGTGCTGCGCCTGCTGCCCGGTGCGGGCCAGCTGGACGTCCGGGTGCTGGCGACCGACATCGACACGGCCGTGCTCGCGCAGGCGCAGGCCGGCCGCTATGACGCCGATGCCCTCGCCGCCGTGCCGCCCGACCTGCGCACCCGCTGGTTCGACCGCTCGGAAGACGGCTGGCAGGCCAGCGAGACCTTGCGCCGCCTGGTCGCGTTCCGGCCGCTGAACCTGGTCGGCACGGCTTGGCCGATGCGCGGCGTCTTCGACGCGATCATGTGCCGCAACGTCGTGATCTACTTCTCGGAAGAAACGCAGGCGCAGACCTGGGCGCGGCTGACGCCCGTGCTGGCGCCGGGCGGGTACCTCTACATAGGGCACTCCGAACGGCTGTCCGGCACGGCTGCTGCGGCTTACGGCAGCGCCGGGGTCACCACCTACCAGAAGCGCCCGTCATGATCCGGGTCCTGGTGGTGGATGACTCGGCAACCATGCGGGCGATGATCACGCGCGCCTTGGGCCAGCACCCCGAACTCACCGTTGTCGGGCAGGCCAGCAATCCCTTGCAGGCACGGCAGGCCATCAAGGCGCTGAACCCGGACGTGCTCACCCTCGATGTCGAGATGCCGGAGATGAACGGCTTGGACTTCCTTGACCGGCTCATGCGGTTGCGGCCGATGCCGGTCGTGATGGTGTCCAGCCTGACCAGCCGCGGCGCCGATGCCAGCTTGCGGGCCTTGGAACTCGGAGCGGTCGAGTGCGTGGCCAAGCCTCAGCTCGGTGACTTGACCGGGTTCGGCCGCTTGGCCGAGATCGTGCACGCTGCGGCAAGCGCCCGGCTGCGCCCGCTGCGCCACCGGCCGTCGCCCGCCATCCAGCTTGATTTCACGCCGGGCAACCGGGTGCTGGCGATCGGCGCGTCCACGGGCGGGGTGGAGGCGCTGCTGGCCATCCTGTCCGCCTTTCCAGCCAACTGCCCGCCCACCGTCATCACCCAGCACATGCCGGCCGCTTTCACGCCGTCCTTCGCCAAACGGCTGGACCGGTCGTGCGCGGCGACGGTGACGGAAGCCGTGGATGGCGCGCGCCTGCTGCCCGGCCAGGTTTACCTCGCGCCCGGCGGCCTGATGCACCTGGAGGTGGTCGGGCCGCACACGGGGCCGTGGCGCTGCCGGCTGGCCGCGAGCGGGCCGGTCAATGGGCATCGCCCTTCCGTGGACGTGCTGTTCGCTTCCGTCGCCGCCACGGCCCGCGCCAGCGCGGTCGGCGTGATCCTGACCGGAATGGGCCGCGACGGCGCGCAGGGCCTGCTGGCGATGCGGCAGGCTGGCGCGCGCACCCTGGGCCAGGACGAAGGGACCAGCGTCGTGTTCGGGATGCCGAAGGCCGCCTGGATGCTCGGCGCAGTTCAGACGCAGGTGCCGCTGCATGGCGCCGCGGCGGCCATGCTCGCTGCATGCAATGCCAAAACGGAGCTTGCCGATGCCGGCCGCTGCTAGCCTCAAGGTTCTTATCGTGGACGACCAGCACTCCATGCGGTTGCTGATCAAGGGCGGCTTGCAGCAACTCGGCTTCCGTGAGTTTGAGGAAGCCTCGGACGGGGAAGCCGGCCTGCGCTGCCTGATCAGCAATCCAGCCAACTTGGTGATCAGCGACTTCAACATGCCGAAGCTGGACGGGCTGCAATTCCTGCGTGCCGTTCGCGTTTACCCGCCAACGGCGAAAACGCCCTACATCATGCTGACCGGCCGTGGTGACATGGAATTGGTGCAGCGCGCGGCACAGCTCGGCGTCAACAACTTCCTCGTCAAGCCGTTCACCGTCGCCACCCTGCGGGAGAAGATCGAGGCGGTGCTCGGGGCGTTGACGTGAGTCGGCGAGGCGTTCTGAGGTGAGCGATGCAGGCGCCGCGGCCTTGGAATGGGAGCAGCCGCTTCCACCCCGGCCTGCTCAGGCAACCGGGTCGCCTGCCTCGCCGGGGCCCATGTGAGCGCGGCTCAACGCACGCCTGCCCGCGGCGGCTTAGTCGCCGGCACGGCCGTCTTCGGCTTAGCTGCCGGCATGGCCGTCTTGTCCGGGAAGCCGCACCAGGGCGCGGCCGGGCAGCGCCAACACTCCGGGGCGCGCGCCTTGCACACGTAGCGTCCGTGCAGGATCAACCAATGGTGCGCCGGCCGCAGCATGTCGGGCGGCACCCGGCGCACCAGCCCGTCTTCCACCTGCCGCGGCGTCTTGCCGGGCGCCAGCCCGGTGCGGTTGCCCAGCCGGAACACGTGGGTGTCCACGGCCATCGCCGCTTCCCCGAACGCTACGTTCAGCACGACGTTGGCGGTCTTGCGCCCCACGCCGGGCAGCGCCTCCAGCGCTTCCCGGTCGGCGGGAACCACCCCGCCATGCTGTTCCGCCAGGATGCGGCAAAGCCCGGCCACGTTGCGCGACTTGCCTTGCCACAGCCCGATGGAACGGATGAACGGCGCGATCCCCTCGGCTCCCAGGTCTGCCATGGCGGCGGGGCTGGCGGCGGCGGCGAACAAGGCGGGCGTCGCTTTGTTCACGGCCGCATCCGTGGTCTGCGCCGACAGCACCACCGCGACCAGCAGGGTGAACGGGTCGGTGAAGGCCAGCTCGCTCTGCGCATCCGGATTGGCCGCGTGCAGCGCATGGAGGAACGGGCGCACGTTGGCGAGCGGCATGCGCGGCGTCTTGCGCGGCTTGCGGACGGGTATCGGCATGGCGGGGACCCTGCCGCGGGGCAGTGCCCGGTGACAAGCGCCCTTCGCGGGCCAGATTGACCGGCATGACGCCTGAACTCCCCTTCTTCGAGGCCGTGGTCGTCCCGCACCGCAGCCTTTCGCCCCGCGGGTTGCGTGTTCTGGTGGGCGCGATCTGCGGGCTGAGCGTCTGCACCACCGCCGTGTTCTGGTGGCTGGGCGCCTGGCCGATCGCCGGGTTCAACGGCGTGGAGATCACGGCCGCGCTGCTGCTGCTGCGCCACAACGTCCGCGCGGCGCGGGCCAACGAGGTGATCCTGTTGTCGCCGGCCACGCTGCGGATCGTCCGCACGGCCGCCGACGGCACCCGGGCGGAGCAGGAACTGCCGCCCGCCTGGCTGCGGGTGGAGTTGCAGGATCGGCCGGGCCGGGTTCCAGGGCTGTTCCTCGCCGCGCACGGCACGCGGGTGGAGGTCGGCGCGAGCCTGGGTGAGCCGGAGAAGCTGGATCTGGCTCGGGCGCTGCGGGAAGCGCTCCATGACTGGCGCAATCCCCGGTTCGAGAACCCGCAGCTGCTCGGTTGAACCCGCTGGCTTCCGCAATCGTTGCGGGACAGGTCTCAGTTTGTTAGGTTCCGGTCAGGTAAAACATGCTCTGGGGAGCCGCGCGCTCCTCATCTATCGCGAACGGAGGCGTCACCCATGTCAGAGCTTGCTGCGCCCTCGGCGCCCGCAACCGCCAGCAGGCCTGTCTTGTCCGACAAGTCCGGACAGTTCCGCCAGCACTACAACACGGCGCCGTTCATGTTCCAGCACGGCCTGGCCGGGCATGAACTGTTCGAGCTGCCGAGCCTGATGGCCTTGGCGCGCCGGATGACGGACCACCGGGACACCTATTGGTCCAACGGCAAGCCCGGGCTCACTGACCGGTGGGAGAAGGGCCGCGACGGGGGGCTGTCGCTGCTGGACACGATGGCCGGCATCGCCGGGAACGACTCCATGGTCATCCTGAAGCATACCGAGCAGGACCCGGTCTTCGCGCCGGTGCTGCAAGGTTTCCTTCGCACGGTGGTGGAGCTTGCGGGCGACGCGATGCGCCAGGATGTCGTCGTGGGCGAGGTGTTGATCCTGCTCAGCTCCCCCAACCGGCTGACGCCCTACCATATCGATGCCGAGACAAACTATCTCGTGCAGGTCACCGGCAACAAGACCTGCTGGGTGTTCGACCACACCGATCGCACTCTGGTCACCCACCAGGAGCGGGAACGCTACTTTGCCGGCGACCACAACGCGGCGGCCTTCAGGGAAGGCCGGCAGGGGGAGGCGCAACGCTTCGAGTTGCTCGCCGGCAACGGGGTGCATATCCCGGTGTTTGCCCCGCACTGGGTGCAGAACCACGACAACGTGTCGGTCGCCCTGAGCGTGAACTACGAGCTGCGTTCCATCGCCCGGATGGGGGACATCCACATGGTCAACCGGCAACTGCGGCGCTTGGGCCTGCAACCCAGCGCTCCGGGGCAGCCGGGCTGGCGGGACGGGCTGAAGCTTGCGCTCGCAGGCGGCGTGACCCGGCTTCGCGGCGTGAAGGGTGCTCCGCCGGCTGCCGGGGGTTGGACGCCCGCCAGCCCGGCCTGACGTTCCCATCAAGCCGGCTGCCTGAGAAGCAGCCGGCCGCGCGCCTGTATCCGTCAAGCGGCGCCCTCCGCCGGCAGTCATCCTGCGGAGACACGCTACCCGGACGTGCTTGCCTGACGGTTTCCCAAAGGAACAGGCGCCTGCTGCCGGGCGCAGTCCGGCCTGCCTCGTGACGGTCCTGCCTCGTCATGATTGCCTTCCGCAAGCATTGAGCAGTGACGCAAGCCGCTGGGTGCAATGGTATTACTTAATTGAGCACCAACACGGGCAATGGCGTAACACCATGTTACGCCCCGCATAACGCACATTACTTCGCTCACTGCTTTATGATAGTTCAATAGATCTTCTAAGTTAATAGATGCAACATTGCTTAAACACCAGTCTTATGTTCAATCAGAACAGGTTGTTTCTTACAGGAATTTGGATGAACGACATGATTAGGTCCAATCATCGCGCCGGTGCGCGTCCTGCCTTGTTCTGGCATACGAGAACCACGCGGACTGCCGCACTGCTCGCGAGCTGCTGCATCCCGAGCGTGGCCAGCTTCGCCCAGGAACAGCCTTGCCCGCCACCGCCGACCCACAAGATCGTGGCGACCCTCGCGACCCTGAAAGTCGGCGATTACTGGATCTACCAACAGAACGGCACGCTGACGCCGCCGCCAGCGGCAGCGGCTCCCGCCCCGGCAGCGTCGCCCGGCGCCGCGCCAGCCGCCGCCGCCAGCGCTCCACCTGCCCCCCCCGGCGCTGCGGCCCCGCCTACCGGCCCTATACCGCTCACGGGAACGTTCGTGGAGAAGGTCGAACTGCGGACGTTCCAGGGCCAGCCCACCTTGGCGCTGGTCGTGGTCCAGAACCTGCTCTCGAACGGCGCGTCCATCTACGGCACCAATCCTGCGCCGGAGCAGATCTTCTACGTCGAGCAGGACCCCACCACGCATGACGTCCTTGTTCTCGGCGACAACGCCGGGCCGGGCGGAACCGATGAGGCCGCTACCGCGCCAGCGACCTTCTATCTCGGGTCCTGGGCGCTGGGCGCATCCTACAACGACGCGCTCAGCTTCCCGTCAGGCAACCAGACCGGCCTGTACCTGAACGTGACCGGGACGACGACGATCTCCACCCACATCGGCAACTTCGAGGCCTGGGTCGCCCCGAACGGCGCCACGCTGCCGGACGGCACCACGCTGGACACCGGCATCGATTACTGGTCGCCGGAGCTGGGCGCCCCCGTTGCGTTCTCGACCGTGACCAACCTGCCGGACGGCTCGGTCCGCACCCTCGACGCAACCCTGACCAAGTCGAGCAGGGTCAAGTCGCTCTATCCAGTGGTTGCCAAGAACCTCAATCATCCGCGCGGCATGGCGTTCGATCCGTCCAACAATCTATGGCTCACCCAGGCCGGGGTCGGCGGCCCGACGACCGGGCTGTGCATCCCGTTCATGGGAACCGAGAACTGCTTCGGCAACACCGGGAAGGTGTCGGCGCTGGGTCTGGGCCAGAACTTCGTCATCGACGGCGGCCTGGGCTCGTTGTCGACGCCGTTGCAGGACGAGGTGGTCGGGCCGAGCGGCATCACGTTCAACAGTGACGGGACGCCCTACGTCGTCATCGGCAACGGCGGCCCGCAAGTCGCCACCAGCCTTCTCGGAGTCAAGGAGAGTCAGCTCGGCATCCTGATCAACGCGTCCCTCACGGGAACCAAGCCCAAGACGCGGACGGTCGCGAACCTTGCCGCCTACGAGTACACCAACCAGCTCGGCTACAAGCGGAACCCGGACGGCACCCCGAACGTGGAAAGCAACCCGTTCGGCGTGGCCAGCATCGGCGAGAACGTGTACGTGGCCGACGGCGCGGCAGAAACCGTCGTCCAGGTGACGCCAGCCGGAGCCATCTCGCTTGTCGGCGTGATGCCTGAGCAGCAGGTCAACATGCCAGCCTACCCCGGCGGCCCGGTGCCTGCCACGCTGGCTTCCGTGCCCACCGGAATCATCGCGTCACCGGACGGCAACGGCGTCCTCGTCGCAGACTACTCGGGTTTCCCCTACTTCCCGGGAACGTCACGCATCTGGCAGATGCAGGCCGGGCAGACGCCGACCCTCTACGCGTCTGGCCTCACCAACCTGATCGGCTTGTCCCCCGCGGCGGATGGCGGCGTGTATGCGCTGGAACTGGCGAGCAACGGCGCCAACTCCGGTGATCCAGGCGGCGCGGTGGTCCATATCGACCCGGCTGGCGCGCAAACGGTCCTGGCGTGCCAAGGGCTGATCCAGCCGACCGGCATCGCAAGCGGCCCGGACGGCAACCTCTACATCGCGAACTACGGCCTCAACAGCGGCTTTGGCGAGATCGTGCAGGTCAAGACCCAGTGACACCGCTGCACTGAACCCAGGCAGACTGGCGGCCTGTGGGCACGACCCGGCGAGGAGCAGCGTCCTCGCCGGGTCGCTTGTTCCAGCCCGCGACCGCCCTGACTGGAAGCAACCAGGGCGTCAGTGGTCTAGGGATCAGAGACTGCCCATCGGGAACAGCCGGGTCACGTGCCCCATCTTGCGTCCGGGCCGCGCTTCGGCCTTGCCGTACAGGTGCGGCACCAGGCCCGGCGTGGCGAGGATGGCGGGCCACTGCGCCAATTCCTCCGGCCCGACCAGGTTCGTCATCACCGCGTCCGAGTGGCGCCCCGCCGGCGGCAGCGTCAAGCCCGCGATCGCCCGGATGTGCAGCTCGAACTGGCTGGCGGGGCAAGCGTCTATCGTCCAGTGCCCCGAATTGTGTGGACGCGGGGCGATCTCGTTCACCACCACGCTGCCGTCGGGGGAGGCGAACATCTCCACCGCCAGCAGGCCGACCAAGTCCAGCGCCTTCGCCACCCGCCCCGCGATGCCACTGGCGGTCGCCGCCACGGCGGGCGGGATGGGGGCGGGGGCGATCGTCACGGCCAGGATGCCGTCGCGATGGCGGTTCTCCACCGGGTCGAAGCCGACCCAGGCGCCGTCCAGCCCGCGGGCGACGATCACGCTGATCTCGCGCTCGAACGCGACCAGCCTTTCCAGCACCAGCGGCTCGCCCCCCAGCCGGTCCCAGGCTCCGTTGAGGTCGGAGACGGCGCGCAGCACCGCTTGGCCCTTGCCGTCATAGCCGCCGCGTGCCGTCTTCAGGACGGCGGGCAGGCCGAGATGCGCCGCGGCGGCATGGAGGCCTGCCCGATCCTTGACCGCGAGCCAGGGCGCGGTGGCGATGCCCGCCTCGTTCAGGAACGTCTTCTCCACCGCACGGTCCTGGCTGACACGCAGCACGGCGGGCGAGGGGCGCACCGGGCGGATCGAGCGCAGCAGTTCCAGCCCTTCGGCGCTGACGTTCTCGAACTCGAAGGTGATCACGTCCACCGACTCCGCGAATGCGCGCAGCAGGTCCGGGTCCTCGTAGTCGCCCTCGAAGCTGCGGGCGCTGACCTGGGCGGCAGGGCTGTCCGGTTCCGGCGTCAGGATGTGGCAGCGGTAGCCGAGCCGGGCCGCCGCCATGGCGGACATGCGCCCCAGCTGCCCGCCGCCGACGATGCCGATGACGGCGTTGGGCGGGAGCGGCGCATCCCTCACGGCCAACCCCTCATGCGGCGCCGATCACGCCGGATGGTCGGCGACGGCGGCGGTCTGGGCAGCACGGTGGGCGGCGAGGCGGGCGGCCAGCGCCGGGTCTCCGAGCGCCAGGATGGCGGCGGCGAGCAGGGCGGCATTGACCGCGCCCGCCCGGCCAATCGCGACCGTGCCGACCGGCACCCCGGCGGGCATCTGGACAATGGAAAGCAGGCTGTCCAAGCCATTGAGGCTGTGGCTCTGCACGGGGACGCCCAGCACCGGCAGCCCGGTCCAGGCGGCACACATGCCGGGCAGGTGAGCCGCCCCCCCGGCGCCGGCGATGATCACCGCCAGTCCGCGTCCGGCCGCCGTGCGGGCATACTCGGCCAGGCGATCCGGTGTGCGGTGGGCGGACACGATGCGGCTCTCGTGCGGCACGCCCAGTCCGGCCAGCGTTTCGGATGTGTGCCGCAGCGTCTCCCAATCGGATTGGCTGCCCATGACCACACCCACGCGGGGCGCGTCCATCAGGCGATGTTGTCCGGAATCAGGTGACTTTCCAGCCATGCCACCTCGTCCTTCAGCAGCAGCTTGCGCTTCTTGAGCCGCTGCAACTGCAACTGGTCCAGCCCGCCATCCGAGAGCCGTGCGATCACGGTGTCCAGGTCGCGGTGCTCGCTGCGCAACTCGTGCAACTTGCGCAACAGGGAATCACGGTCGGTCAGCATCGGCATGGCCTTAGCATGATCGTGCGGGACCCGCCACGCGCTGCGCTGCGGCATCGCGAAACGCTGGCACGCGAAACACTGGCAATCGAAAACCCGGCGGCGCTAGGCTCGCCAGCGGCGCGGCCTGCGCCACTGCGTTGGATGTCAGAAGGAGGATCCATGAACCTGCAAGCCCGGATCGACAGCCTCAAGCAGCGCCACGGCGCGCTGGACAGCCGGATACAGGAAGAGGATCACCGGCCGCGACCGGACCCCGACGCCCTCATGCGATTGAAGGGCGAGAAGCTCAAGGTCAAGGATGAGATGGAGCGCCTAAGCGCCCGGGCCTAGAGCGCCATCCGGCCGAGTGCGGCCAGCCATTGGCTGGAATGCCCATGACAACAAGATAGCCTGCAACCGCCCCGGCTGGAAACAGTCAGGGTCTCGATTGCCAGGCTAGACGACGGGTCAGACCGCCCCGACCGTTCACGGTCAGCCGAAAAGCGGTCTGAGGCTTTCTTCCGGTCGGCTTCGATCGGAAGAAGCCCTGGCGGGGCCGGCACCCTCGACCCGATCGGGTCGAGGGTGCCGTCGCAGGTCAGGCAGCTTCGTCCGCCTCGATCCGCATTGGTGCTGGGACGCTCTTGCCCTCGCGGACGAGACGGTCGTTGGCCGCGTTCACCATGGCGTTGAGGTCGGTCTGGGTGCACAGGCCCAGTATGACGGGGTCACGCGGCTTGATGTTGGTGCTGTTCCAGTGGCTGCGTTCGCGAACCTTCTGGATGGTTTCCTTGGTGGTGCCGAGCAGCTTGACCACTTGCGCCTCAGAGAGTTGCGGGAAGTTGCGCAGCACGAAGGCGATCGCGTCCGGCCGGTCGTTCCGCTTGGCAACCGGGGTGTAGCGGGCGCCACGGCCCTTCTTGGGCAGGGGATTGGCCGGCGGCAGCAGTTTCATGCGCTGCTCGGGGTCCGCCTCGCACCGGCTGACCTCCTGGGCCGTGACCTGGTAATTGGCCACCGGGTCATAACCGACGATGCCTTGCGCCACCTCGCCATCGGCGATCGCCTGCACCTCGAGCGGGTGCATCCCGCAAAATTCTGCGATCTGCGTGAAGGTCAGGGCGGTTTTGTCGATCAGCCAAACGGCAGTGGCCTTTGGCATCAAGGGCAGGCTCATGGAACACTCTCCGGCCGCGGCGCGGGGGGTCCAATACGGCGCGTCCGGCAGCCAATGCTGGGGAGGATATGGGGTTCGCCCTGCTTGCCGGTCAAGGGAATACACGTCACCATTAAGGGTGGACGACCGGAAGAGGCAGCATGTGGGACGAGGAACCGCCGCCGCCGCGCCGCTTGGGACAGGTCGTGCTCGACACGCTGGGCGTGGCGGAGTTGAACGGCTACATCGCCGAGTTGCGGACGGAGATCGCACGGGTGGAAGCGGCGGTCGCCCGCAAGCAGGACCATCGCGGCGTGGCAGACAGCTTCTTCCACAAATAGAAGGGGCCGGTCGCCCGGCCCCTTCCGCTCAAACCTGGCAGCCGCGCGTTAGGCCGCCTGCGCCGCCATGTTCTCGTCGTTCGCGATGGCCGGAGCGCCGGCCGCTGGCGCCGCACCGATCGTGATCCGGCGTGGCTTCAGCGCCTCGGGCACAACACGCTTCAGGGCGACATGCAGCAGGCCGTTGCGCAGTTCCGCGCCGTCCACGACGATGTGATCAGCCAAGGCGAAACGCCGCTCAAAGGCCCGCCCGGCGATGCCGCGATACAGCAGTTCGCCCGCCGCATCGTCACTCAGCTTGCCAGACACGATCAACTGGTTGTCCTTGACGGTCAGCTCCAGGTCTTCCTGGCTGAACCCGGCAACCGCCATGGTCAGGCGATAGCTGTCGTCGCCCGTCTTGGCGATGTTGTAGGGCGGGTAGGCCGGAGCCGCCGCCGCTTCCTGCGCCGTGTCCATCAAGCGGGCCATGCGGTCGAAGCCGATGGCGGTACGGAAAAGAAGGGAATGATCGTAGGTCATGAAACCTCCTGCAAAGCAAGGTCACGTGTGTCGGGCTGCTCGCATGAGCCAGCCCCCGGAAGTCCTCGCGGCCCCGATCGGGCACCGCGAACAGACCACAAATAGGAAAGGGCCGATCCCCGTTTCAAGACCGGCCCTCATTGTCACGCTGCTGTGATGGCGATTACTTGCGCGCGCCTAATCCAGCGAAGCGCTTGTTGAACTTCGCGACTTGGCCGCCCGTGTCCATCATCCGCTGCACCCCCGTCCAGGCCGGGTGGGATTTCGGGTCGATGTCCAGCCGCAGCGTGTCGCCCGTCTTGCCCATGGTCGAGCGGGTGGTGAACTCGGTCCCATCCGTCATGATGATCTTGACGTCGTGGTAGTCGGGATGGATGCCGGACTTCATGGCTCAAGCTCCTGATGGCCCATGCCGATGCCGACCGGCGGGGCGAAGCGGCTGCTATACGGCCGTCGCCCGCCCGCGGCAACTCGGCTTGGGTTCTGCGGGGCTCAGCCGCGGGCCGCGCCGCGCGGGCCTTGCGCGAACTCGCGGAAGCTCTGGTCCGCCAGTTTCTTCTGCACCGGGCTCAGCGCGTCGTACAGGTTGGAGAAGGCTGGCACGAGGCGCTGCATGTCGTCGGCATGGGCCTGCGCCATGGCGCCGTAGGCCTGCATCTGGTCCACCGCGTTGCCGGAAACGGCCGTTTGACGCCGCTTCTGCACGAGGTCGTCCATGCGGCGGGCGTTCTCGCGCATGATATCCACGAAGTTATCGAACGGCTTCTGCTCGGAGGGGGTGATCTTCAGCCGCGTGCGCAGGTCCGCGATGCGTTGCTCGACCGCGGCGTCACGCTGGCCAGCGGCAGGCGCGGCGGCCTGGGCCGCCGGCGTTCCGGCGCCGGGGGACACCTGGGCCAGCGCGGGAGCGGCGGCGAGCAGGCCGGCGAGGGAGACGGACAGGTGACGGTGCATGCGGTGCTTTCCTTCATTGCGCGTGACGGGCCGCAAGGGACCAGCCGGCGCCGTGCGCGAAGGCGCCAGGATGCGATGGGTTTGCGGCAACATCTTGCCCGCGCACGGGAGTGCCGCCTAGCCTGCGGCGTCCGGGCGATGGCGGGAAGGGAGGCGGAAGGTTGACCGGCGGCGCGATCCTGTCCATCCAGTCCTCCGTCGTTTACGGCCACGTCGGCAACAGCGCCGCCGTTTTCCCGCTCCAGCGCCTGGGCCGGGAGGTATGGCCGATCCACACCGTGCAGTTCTCCAACCACCCCGGATACGGCGAGCGCAGCGGCCAGGTGTTCCCCGGCGCCCACGTGCGGGACCTGGTGGACGGCATCGCCCGCCGCGGCGTGCTGGCCCGATGCGCGGCAGTGCTGAGCGGCTACCTCGGCGACCCGGCGGTCGGCGAGGCGGTCCTTCACGCCGTGGCCCGCGTGCGCGCGGCGAACGCGGACGCACTGTACTGCTGCGACCCGGTGATCGGCGACTCCGGCCCGGGCATCTACGTCGAACCCGCCATCCCCGCCCTGCTGCGGGACCGCTGCCTGCCGCAGGCCGACATCGCCACCCCCAACCAGTTCGAACTGGAGCGGTTGACCGGCCGGCCCGTCACGACGCTGGCGGACGCCAAGGCCGCCTGTGCCGCCCTGCGGGCCGCCATGCGCCCCGCCGCGCACCCTGGCGCGCGGGTGCTCGTCACCAGCCTAGCGGTGGCCGACACGCCGCCGGACGCCATCGAGCTGCTCGCGGTGGATGCCGCGGGGGCCTGGCGGCTGCGCACGCCACGGCTGAAATTGGCGGCGAACGGAACCGGCGACGTGATCGCCGCTTTGTTTCTCCACCACGTGCTGCGAACCGGCAGCACGCCCGCGGCCCTGGCCGATGCGGCGAACGCCGTCTTCGGCCTTCTGCGGCGCACGCTGGAAGCCGGCTCCCGCGAGCTGCTGGTCGTCGCAGCCCAGGAGGAGTTTGCCAACGCTCGGGACGGCTTCGCGATTATGACTGTTTGACGGGCCTTTATTCGTTCACCCTGCCCTGATCCCGCCAACATCGTCTGCCACGCTGGCCTCATCCTCACCGCCTTCCGTCACGGACATGCCGCATGCGCATCCTTCACATCTACCGCCGCGTGCTTTCCATGCTGGGCGCCGACAAGCGCCTCGCAGTGCTGTTGGGCTTCGCGAACATCCTGCTGGCAGGCCTGCAATTCCTCGACCCGGTGCTGTTCGGCCGGGTGATCGGCCTGCTGTCCGCGTCCGACACGATGGCGCATGACGCGCTGTGGCGCCGGGCGGCGACGCTGATCGGCATCTGGATCGCGATCGCGGCCATCGCCATCGCCGGCAACATCGTCACCGTGGTGAATGCGGAGCGCATGGCGCACCGCAACCGGCTCAAGGTGATGAGCCGGTTCTTCACCCACGTCCTGTCCTTGCCGCTGTCCTTCCACGGCGAATCGCACTCGGGACGGCTCATGAAGGTCATGCTGGCCGGCGCGGACTCGATGTTCTCCGTGTGGCTGACCTTCTTCCGCGAGCAGTTGGCGACCTACGTGGCGCTGCTGGTGCTGCTGCCGCTGACCCTGCTGCTGAACTGGCAGTTGGGGCTGGTGCTGATGGCGCTCGTGCTGCTGTTCTGCACCGTCACCGTGCTGGTCATCCAGCGGACCGAGGCCGGGCAGAAGAAGGCTGAGTTTTTCCAGTCCAGCCTGGCCGGCACCGCGCAGGACGCGCTGGCCAACGTGATGGTGGTGCAGTCCTTCACCCGGCTGGCCGCGGAAACGCGCCGCTTCAGCCAGATCGCCGACGACGTGATCGCGCATCAGTTCCCGGTGCTGAACTGGTGGGCCGTGGTCAACGTGCTGACCCGCGGCGCGTCGACCATCGCGGTGATCGTGATCGTGCTGATCGGCACCCTGCTGCACGTCGCCGGCAAGGCGTCGGTGGCCGAGATCGTCACCTTCATGGGCTTCGCCAACCTGCTGATCAGCCGGCTGGAGTCCGCCATGCAGTTCGCCTCCCGCTTGTTCCTTCAGGTGCCGGGCCTGGAAGAGCACTTCGAGGTGCTGGACGCGAAGAGCTCGGTTCCCGAGCAGCCGGATTGCGTGGAGCTGGAAGCCCCCCGCGGCGAGGTGGCGTTCGAGGCCGTGTCCTTCGCCTACCCCGGCGGCCCGGCCATCCTGAATGACGTCTCGTTCGTGGCCCAGCCGGGCACGGTGGTGGCCCTGGTCGGCTCGACCGGCGCGGGCAAGAGCACGGCGATGAACCTGTTGCAGCGCTTGTGGGACCCCACGGCCGGACGGGTGGCGATCGACGGGCAGGATATCCGCTACGCGACCCTGGAAAGCCTGCGCAACACGGTCGGCGTGGTGTTCCAGGAGAGCCTGCTGTTCAACCGCTCCATCCGCGAGAACCTGCGCATCGGCCGGCCCGGCGCCACGGACGCGGAGGTCGAGCAGGCCTGCCGCCTGGCGGACGCGCACGACTTCATCATCCGCCAGCCGCAGGGCTATGACACCATGGTGGGCGAACGCGGCGCCACCCTGTCCGGCGGACAGCGGCAGCGCCTGGCCATCGCCCGCGCGCTGCTGAAGAACCCGCCGATCCTGATCCTGGACGAGGCGACCAGCGCGCTGGACGCCGCGACCGAGGCGCGCGTGTCCCGGGCGATGGCCACGTTGATGCAGGGCCGCACGACCTTCATCATCGCCCACCGCTTGTCCACGGTGCGCGACGCGGACGAGATCCTGGTGTTCGACGGCGGCGAGATCGTGGAGCGCGGCCGGTTCGACACGCTGGTGGCCCGGGGCGGCCGGTTCTCGGAACTCGTGGCCACGCAGCTCGCCGGCGCCGCGCCGATCCGCGCGGCGGAGTGACCCCATCCTCGCCGCGGCCCTTCCTCGAAAGGGAAGGGCCGCGGACCGGAAGCTAGGGCATCATCCGACCGAGCGGGATCACCCGTCGGATGAAGATGCTCATGGAAACAAATGGCTAGAGCGTCAGCCGTGCGTCTATCAGCACGGCTGACGCCCTAGCTCACACCCGTCGGATCAGCCGCGCGCGGATCGTGCCCTGGAGGCCGCGCAGTTCGTCCAGGCACTCCTCGCAGCCCGCCTCGCTCTGCGTTTCCACCATCACGCAGCCCAGGTTGCCATCCGTCTGTAGGTTCTGCCCGGCGATGTTTATCTTGCGGGAGGAGAACACGGCGTTCACCCGCTCCAGCATGCCCGGCACGTTGCGGTGGATGTGGATGTAGCGCGTGGCCGAGGGCCGCGGCGGCAACTGCACCTGCGGGAAGTTCACCGCCCCCAGGGTGGACCCGGCATCGCTGTAGTCCAGCAGCTTGTGCGCCACCTCCGCCCCGATGCGCTCCTGCGCTTCCCCGGTGGAGCCGCCGATGTGCGGCGTCAGGATCACGTTCGGCAACCCTTGCAGCGGCGAGACGAACGGTTCGGCCGCCCCCGCCGGCTCCTTCGGGAACACGTCCACCGCGGCGCCCAGCAGGTGGCCGTCCCGCAGCGCGTCCCGCAGCGCATGGAGGTCGACCACCGTGCCGCGGCTGTTGTTGATCAGGAACGCGCCCCGCTTCATCGCCGCGATCTGCGACGTGCCGATCATCCCCGCGGTGGCCGGCGTTTCCGGCACGTGCAGGCTCACGACGTCGCTCAGCCCCAGCAGTTCGTCCAGTGACGTCATCGGCTCGGTGTTGCCGTGACGCAGCTTGTCGATCACGTCGTAGTAGATGACGCGCATCCCCATCCCTTCGGCCAGGGTGGACAACTGGGAGCCGATGGAGCCGTAGCCGACGATGCCGAGTGTCTTGCCGCGCACCTCGAAGCTGTTGGTGGCCGACTTGTCCCACTGCCCGGCATGCGCCGCCGCCGAGCGGGTCGTCACCCGGCGCAGCAGCATCACGATCTCGCCGATCACCAGTTCCGCCACGCTGCGGGTGTTGGAGAACGGCGCGTTGAACACGGGAATGCCCCGATCCCGCGCCGCTTGCAGGTCAACCTGGTTGGTGCCGACGCTGAAGCAGCCCACCACCATCAGCCCGTCTGCCTGGTCGAGCACGGCTTCGGTCAGTTCCGTGCGGGACCGGATGCCCAGGATGTGAACGCCCCGCAGCGCCTCGGACAATGCCGGGCCGTCGAGCGCCTTCGCGTGCCGGGTGATCTGCTGGTAGCCGGCGCCGCGCAGGAGGGCGACCGCGCTGTCGTTCACCCCCTCCAGCAGCAGGATGCGGATGTTGTCCTTGGTCGAAGAAGGCGCAGCCATGTTTCGCTTGTCCTGAAATACCCATACGGACGTGGTTCCCCGCTGGCAGGCGGCAAGGCGCGGCCATCATGTGATGGCTACACCTCCCACCCGATCGAGCGCGCCAGGAACCGGATGCCGAGCGCCGAGAACGCGGCGACCTCCGCGTTGTCCTTGCCGTAGCCGTGGCCGCCCGCCGCCGGTTCGTAGAAGTGCGCGTCGTAGCCCATCGCTTGCAGCTTGGACGCCATCTTGCGCGCGTGGCCCGGATGCACCCGGTCGTCCCGCCGGGCGGTGGCCAGCAGGATGGGCGGGTACGGCCGCCCGGGAACGGCCGCGTGGTAGGCGGAAAGCGGGCCGATGAACGCCCAATCCTCCGGCACCGCCGGGTCGCCGTACTCGGCGATCCAGCTCGCCCCGGCCAGCAGCTTCGTGTAGCGGCGCATGTCGATCAGCGGGATGGTGCAGAACAGCGCGCCGAACCGCTCGGGATAGCGGGTCAGCATGTTGGCGATCAGCAGCCCGCCGTTGGACCCGCCTTCCGCGGCGATGCGCCCAGGCCGTGTCACGCCGCGGCGCACCAGGTCGGCGGCGACGGCGGCGAAGTCGTCGTGGCTCAGCCGCTTGCCGGCGCGCCGCCCGGCTTCGTGCCAGCGCGTGCCGAACTCCCCGCCGCCGCGGATGTTGGCCAGCACCGTCGTGCCGCCGCGCTCCAGCCACAGCTTGCCGGTGCGCAGGCCGTAGCTCGGCAGGGAGGAGATGGCGAACCCGCCGTACCCGGTCATGTGCACCGGCGCGTCCCCGCTTTCTCCAGGCGGACCGGCTTGCACGTAGGGGATGCGCTCGCCGTCGGTGGAGACCGCCTCGTGCCGGGTCACCACGAGCCCGGCGGCATCGAAGGCCGGCGGCGTGCGCTTGAGCACGGCGGGGGCGCCCGGAGGCGGCGGCACCAGCAGCAGCGTCGGCGGCGTCAGCGGGTCCTGCACGGAAGACAGCATGGTGCCGTCCGACTCGCGGCCGTCCATGTCCAGCCGCCAAACGCTGGCGGTGCCGGCCGGCGGCAGGCCTTCCAGCGTGCGGCTGGTCCAGGCGCCCGGCTGCACCAGCAGGAACACCGGCCGCAGCTCGTCGAGCACGCTGAGCAGCAGGGCGCCGTTGATCCAGGAGAACGATTGCAGCGCCCGGCGCGGGCCAGGCTCGAACAGCACGGTGAAGCCGCGGTCCCCGGCGAGGAACGCGTGCAGCCCGATGCCGAGCAGCGTGTCCGCTGCGTAGGTGGTTCCGTTCACCGTCCAGGCGCTGCGCGCTTTGACCGCCAGCCAGCCCCGGTCCCAACTGAACCGCGCATCCGTCGGCAAGTCGATCCGTTGCTTCGGGCCGGACCGGTCGCCCAGGAAAACCCGCTCGTTGAAGAAGTCGGTGACTTGCCCGAAGGTCAATTGGTCCTCGTCGCGGTCGTAGCCGCCGGACACGGCCATGTCGTTCGGATCAGCATGCAGCAGCGGCTCGCCCGGCGCGTGCCCGCGGCGCCACAGCCGCACCGTGCTCGCGTAGCCTGACGGCGTGGCGCCTTGCCCGGCGGAAGACAGCAGCAGCGTGTCCCCGTCCAGCCAAACGGCGCCGCCTTTCGCCTCGGGCAGGTAGAAGCCGTTCGGCACGAAGGCGCGCGTGCCGAGATCGAACTCCCGCAGCACCGTCGCGTCGCTGCCGCCGCGCGACAGGCGCAGGATCGCCCGCCCGTGCGCGGGCGGCAGGGTTGCGGCGCCTTGCCAAACCCAATCCTCGCCTTCGAGTGCCGCGACCGCGTCGATGTCGAGCAGGATGTCCCAGTCCGGCGCGTCCGTGCGGAACGAGTCGAGCGTCGTGCGGCGCCAGAGCCCGCGCGGGTGCGCCGCATCCCGCCAGAAGTTGTACAGCATCCCGCCGCGCCGCGCCGGGACCGGCAGGTTGTCCGGCCGGTCCAGCAATGCGCGCAGCGCATCCCGGTCGGTCGCGTAGCGCGCGTCACCGAACCGGGCGAGCGTGGCGGCCGTCTGCGCGTCGGCCCAGGCGACCGCGGCTTCGCCGTCCACCTCTTCCAGCCAAAGCCGGGGATCGTCGTCGGGCGCATCGAGCGTCGGGGAGGTGTCGGTCATGAAGCTGCCTCGTGCTGGGGTTGGTCGGCTCGCGTAGCTTAGGGCGAACATAAGCCACTGCTTCGCCCGCCTGGATGTTGGGAACCCTGTGCAGGACGCAGGGGGGCGTGCTGTTTTTCAAAGGCATCGCGCAATCCCGGTGCCATCCGCGAGATGCCGCAACGCTTGGCTGGCTGGACGCCGTCGCGGATGCCGGGGTCAGCTCGTTCGTGACGGCCGACAAAGGCGGCACGGAGTTGACGAAGAACGCGGTCGCCGCCGTCCTGTCATGAAGCGCTGGCCATGGACACGGCTCTGCGGCGCATGACGACCTGATCTGGTGTACTCTCGCTGTTGAATATGCGCGGAGCATGTCAAGAGAAATAGCTGTTTCGTTTCCGCGTAAACACTATATGACCGGCACGATCACCCAAGATCGCCGTAGGAGTAATGCATCGTCATGGCTAAAGCAGACACAACCGCCGCCCGCGCGCCGCGCGGCACGAAACCGGTGAGCCAGGCTTTCTTCGCCGCGCTCGAAACGATTCCTGAGGCGTCCCGCGCTGCCGTCGCGAAGGCCGCGCTGGCGATGATCCGCGACGACATGAAGATGCGCCGCGAGAAGCTCAAGCTGGCGGCTGCGAAGGAAAAGGCGCGCAAGCCCGCCGCGGCGCCAGCCCGGGCCGCCGCAGCGCCCGCGCTGGAGAAGCCGGCAAAGGAGAAGCCGACCAGGGAGAAGCCGGTGAGGGCGAAGGCCGCGAAGGCCAAGCCTGCCGCAGCCGCCAAGGCCAATGGCGCGGAAGCCCCCGCCGAGCCGGCCAAGCGGCGCGCGCGCAAGGCGACGGACTTGCCGACGACGGTCTGAGCACACCAGCACGGTGCCGGGCGCGTACGCGCCCGGCGCCGTTGGCGTCAGATTGCGTCCTTCAACTCTTTCGCGGCGCGGAACGCGATCTTCCGGCTCGCCTTGATCTCAATCGCCTCGCCAGTGGCCGGGTTGCGGCCCATCCGGGCCGGCCGGTCCTTCACCTCGATGATCCCCAGCCCGCCGATCCGCACCCGCTCCCCGGCTTTGAGGTGCTCGACCAACCCGGTGAACACGTCGGTGACCAGGGTGTCGGCCTGCCGCTTCTGCAAGTCGTGCTTCTCGGCAATCTCGGCTGCCATGTGCCGCAGCGTCACGGTGACGGGCGCGGCAGGCTTGACCGGCGCCTTGGCCGCTGCTGCCTTGGCTGCGCCCTTGGCAGGCGGCGGGGCCGCCTTCGCGGGCGCGGCCTTCTTCGCTGCACTCTTGGCGGTCGTCTCGCTCTTGGCCATCTCGGAAAGCTCCTCGTTCGTAGGTAGCGACAACATCACGCGCGAAAACGCACCAGACAAGTCGCAAGCTTGCCGCATCGCTTAAAAAAGTGCCGTTTTCACTCGGTTTTATCAACCAAGCTGGCCGCCGATCTCCCGTCAGCCAGCCCGGCGAGGCTTTCGTGCCAGGCCGCACACCAACCCGGCACCGCGACTCGGGTCAGCAAACCCGGTCGGATTTGACTAGTCTGCCCGGGACGAACAAGCAATCCAGCCCACCATGCCTGGCCCGGCGGCCCCGTGGGCGGATCGGCGAGGCGCCATCCGACATGCCGCGCGCAGAGGCTTGGCGCTGCGCCGAACAGGCCGGCGATGCGGGCCGGCGGCTTTGTCCGTCAGCCTTGCGCCACTGGAGCGGGATGACATCGCCTTTGCCCAGCCATCCCGCTCCAGCCTCCTTTGAGGGGGCGATCCTGACACTTGGCGAAGCCGCTGAATGTCCATCGCACCCTAGGCACGGCCTAAGAAGCTACGCTTCTGCCCGCACCCACACCGCCGTGTCGTGAAACACCGCCCCGCCCGCCGGGGACGCGGCGTGCGGACTGACCAGCACGTTGATGCCAGTCCCGCCGCCGAAATCCGCTCCCGGCCACACGCTTTCCACCACCACGACTCCCGGCTGCATCCCGCTGCCCAGCCGCGCGTGCAAGCGCACGGCGCCCCGCTGGTTGCCTACGCTCACCCGGTCTCCCGCGCCCACACCCAACCTTCGGGCATCCTCCGGGTGCAGCATGACGCTCGGGCGCACCTCCCGCCGGCGTGATTCCGGCATCTCGGAAAAAGTGGAGTTCAGGAACTGCCGCGCCGGCGCTGCCACCATGCGGAACGGGTGCTCCGCCGTCGCCTCGTCGTTGGCCCGCCAATGGTCGGGCAGTTCGGGCATCGCTTCCCGCGCGCCCAGGGCGGCCCAGTCCGCCCGGAAATGGAACCGCCCGTCCGGATGGCCGAACCCGTCCACGAAATGCGCGGCGGCGAACGGCGCCTGCGCGTCCACCCACCGCGCCGCCCGCACCGTTTCCGCATCCGGCCAGCCGGACGCGCGCAGCGTCGCATCCACCACCTGCATCCCAGACATGCTGAAACCGGGATGGTCCGCGCCCAGCCGGGCGGCGAGGGCGCAAACCATCTCGTGGTTGGACCGGCACTCGCCCGGCGGCTCGATCAGCTTGGCGCCGATCTGGATGTGGCTGTGGCCGCCCGCTTGATACAAGTCGTCGTGTTCGGTGAACATGGTGGCGGGCAGCACGACGTCCGCCAGCCGCGCGGTGTCCGTCATGAAGTGGTCCGCCACTGCGACGAACAGGTCCTCCCGCAACAGGCCCTGCCGCACCCGGCCGATATCCGGGGCGGTGGCGGCGATGTTGGTGGACATGATCAGCATCGCGTGCACGCCGGGTCCGTCGCCCAGATCCGCGGGGTCCCCCGTCAGCACCGGGCCGATGCGGCTCATGTCCAGCTCGCGGACCGACAGGTCGCGCCGGTCCAGCCCTTCGATCAGCGTCTTGTCCCAATGGTAGATCGACCGGTTGAGCCAGAACGCGCCGCCGCCCCGGTGCGCCCAGGCGCCGGTGACGGTCGGCAGGCAGGTCACCGCGTGCAGGTTGGTGGCGCCGTTGCGGCCGCGGGTGAAGCCGAAGCCGCAGCGGATGAACGACCGCTCCGTGCTGCCGTACAACGTGGCGAACGCCTCGATCTCCGCCACGCCCAGCCCGGTGATGCCGGCGGCCCACTCGGGCGTGCGGGTGCGCAGGTGGGTTTCCAGCGCCGCCGGGTCGTCGGCGTACTGCGCCATGTAGGCGTGGTTCGCGTGCCCGTCGCGAAACAGCACGTGCATGACGGCGCAGGCCAGCGCGCCATCCGTTCCCGGGCGGAGGGCCAGGTGCAGGTCGGCGGCGGCGGCGGTCCCGGTGCGGTACGGGTCCACCACGACCAGCTTGGCGCCGCGCGCCTTGCGGGCGCGGGTGATGTGGGCCATGGCGTTGACCTGGGTGGCGACCGGGTTGCCGCCCCACACGACGAGCAGGTCGCTGTCCGCCATCTCCCGCGAGTCCGGCCCGGCGATGCGTCCCACCCCGGCGCTCCAGCCCGCGGTCGCGATGGCGGAGCAGATGGTGCTCTTGCGGCGCGAGTACCCCATGGCGTGCGTCAGCCGGTGCAGCCCGTCGCGGTTGACCAGGCCCATGGTGCCTGCGGAGTTGAACGGCCACACCGCTTCGGTGCCGTGGCGCGCCGCCGCGTCCTTGAACGCGGCGGCGACGCGGTCCAGCGCCGCGTCCCAGGTGATGCGGCGGAATTCGCCGCTGCCCTTCGGCCCGGTGCGCTCCATCGGGTGGAGCAGCCGGTCCGGATGGTGGACGCGGTCGGCGTAGCGCGACACCTTCGCGCAGATCACCCCGGCGGTGTACGGGTTGTCCGCGCCCCGCACCGCGCCGATGCGCGCGCCGCCGATCACCTCGACGTCCAGCGCGCAGGTGGACGGGCAATCATGCGGGCAGACCGAGCTGCGCACGACCGTATCGAGCGGGATGGGTTCGGCTGAGCGTGGCATGTCCATTGCAACCTCCATTGCAGCACCATGTCACGAAGCTGTATGGCGTGGCAGATCTTGATCAGCCTTGCTGCCCTTTTTCCTGTCGCCCGGAGATAGGCCCATGAACACCGCCACGCCGCGCATCCTGTCCGGCGCCGAGGTCCGCGCGCTGTCCGCGCGCTCCGACGCGCTCGGCGCGCTCCAGGTCGGCCTGCACCTCGCTGCGATCGGGCTGGCCGGATGGCTCGTCGCGGTCTCCGGCCCCTGGACGCTGCTTCCGGCGCTGCTGTTGCTGGGCATGGCGCAGGCCGCGCTGTTCGCGCCCATCCACGAAACGATGCACCTGACCGCCTTCGCCAACCGCCGGGTGAACGCCGTCGTGGGCTGGCTGGCGGCGTGCCCCTCGCTGCTGAACTGGCACTTCTACACCGTGTTCCACCTGGCGCATCACCGCTTCACCCAGGACCCGGCGCGCGACCCGGAGCTGACGCCGTCGCCGCCCGCCGCGCTCGACACCTACCTGATGCGCGTGCTGGCGGTGAACTACTGGCGGGCGCGCGCCAAGGTCATCGCCGATTGCTGGCGGGGCGACCTGTCGGGCTATCCCTACGTGCCGCCGGCCGCCTCCGCCCGGGTGATCGCGAGCGTGCGGGCGATGAGCCTGTTCGCCGCCGCCGGCGCGGTCGGCGCCGGGCTGGTCTGGGGCTGGCGCGCGCCGCTGCTGTTCTGGGTGGTGCCGCAACTGATCGGCCAGGTGTTCCTGCGGCTCTACCTGCTGACGGAGCACACCGGCTGCGAGGAGACGGCCAACGGCCTGAACAACACCCGCACCACGCTGACCAACGCGGCGATGCGGCGCTTGATGTGGAACATGAGCTACCACACGGAGCACCACCTCTACCCGTCCATCCCGTTCCACCGCCTGCCGGCGGCGCACACGGCGGTGCGGGACCGGCTGGGCGTGGTGCAGCCCGGCTACGCGCGGTGGCACGCCGGTTACTTCCGGCAGATCCTGAGGGGCTGACCCTTCAGGCGGCGCGTGACAGGCCGCCCGCCCGTTCCACGAAGGCGGCCACCTCCGCCACGCCCACCCCGGCGCGGATGTTGGTGAACACGAACGGCCGCTCCCCCCGCATCCGGCGGCTGTCGCGGTCCATCACCTCGAGGCTGGCGCCGACATGCGGCGCGAGGTCGATCTTGTTGATCACCAGCAGGTCGCTGCGCGTGATGCCGGGGCCGCCCTTGCGGGGAATCTTGTCGCCCGCCGAGACGTCGATGACGTAGAGGGTGATGTCGGCCAGTTCCGGGCTGAACGTCGCGGCCAGGTTGTCGCCGCCGCTCTCGATCAGGATCAAGTCCAACTGCGGAAACCGCCGCCGCAGCTCCGCCACGCCGGCGAGGTTGATGCTGGCGTCTTCCCGGATGGCGGTGTGCGGGCAGCCGCCGGTCTCGATCCCCAGGATACGCTCGGGCGGCAGCGACCCGGCGCGGGTGAGGAACTGCGCGTCCTCCTTGGTGTAGATGTCGTTGGTGATCGCCGCGATCTCGTAATGCGGCGAGAGCGCCCGGCACAGCGCGTCCATCAGCGCCGTCTTTCCCGTGCCGACCGGGCCGCCGACGCCGACGCGGAGTGGGCCGTTGCTGCTGCTCATGTCCGGAAGAGCCTCGTGTACTGGGTTTCGTGGCGCATGGATGCGATGTCGGAGCGGAAGCACGCGCCGCCGATGTCGTCCAGTGTGGCGTCGGCACTTTCCGCCGCGACCGCGGCGATGACGGGGGCGAGGGTGGCGAGGATGCGCAACCCCGCCGTCTGCCCGAGCGGCACCAGCCGGACCGCCGCCGAGACGAGGTTGGCGGTGAAGGCGTGCAGCAGGCCGATCGCCGCGTCGTCTTCCGGCACGCCGTGCGCGGCGGTGAGCGCGCCCACGGCGACGGGATACGCGGCCGACGGCAAGCCGGCCAGCAGGGGCGCGCCCCAGACTGCGCCGGCGAGGGCGAAGGCGTTGCCCTGGGCCAAGGTTTCGGCGCGGCGTTCCGCGCTGGGCTGCGCGGCAGCGGCCAGCGCCTGCACGGCGGCCAGCGCCTCGCCGCCGCGGCAGCGGTGGGCATGGCGCAGCAGGATCGCGTCGGTCCGGCCGCCGCCGTGGCGCAGCAGGTCGGCGAGCCATGCCGCCGTGCTCGCCTCATCGGCCACGTCGCCGGCCTCCACCGCCCATTCCAGCCCGTGGCTGAACGCATAGCCGCCGGTTGGGAAAGCGGGGGAAAGCCAGGTGAGCAGGAGCGGCAGGGTCATCCCACGCCGAACCAGCGACGCCTGGCGAGGAGCGACACGGCAAAGGCAGCGGCCTGGATTTCAGCATACGGGCGTGGCAACGGTGGCGCTGCACGGGAATTTCGAGACGCTGCACCGGGCGGTTGCGTGGGGGAGGGGGTCAAACCGTCATGCTCCTGTGCAGAACCACTGGTGCGCCGAACCAGCTTAGGAATGCCGTAACGGGCCGCTTAGCACGATGGCGGCCAGCAAGACCCAGGCGACGGCGAACACCATTGGCACGAAGCGGGCAAACAGCATCCCTTTCCTGTGGTGGTCCTGCGTCCTCGCATCGCCGGCGACGTCGATCGACGGGCGCCACACGAAGCGAGGGTCCTTGCGGGCCTCGGTCAGGGCCTGGATGAGCAGCACATTCCATTCCAGGATGATCTCGACACTTCTCTTGACGCCGGACCATGCCAGGACGGCCAGCAGGAAACCAACCGAGGCCAGCAGGGGTGCGATTGGGAAGAACCGGCCTGACCAGTCATCGTTGGAATAGGCCAGGGACATGGTGAAGGAGATGATCAGGAAGGCTTCGGCGCTGACAAGGGCGTTGATCCTGTCGTGCAAGATGCCCACCTCGAACTTCATCTCATCGCGAATGGCCACGACGTGCTTGGCATGGATGCCCGCTTCTCCGTCTTGCGCCGACATTCAATGGGCCTCGTCGATGGAAATGGGGCTGCATCGATGGCTCTGCGAAGGGGCATGACGGTTTGGCTTCCCTCGCGCGACCGCTTGCGCATCCCGTCGAAACCCCTGTGCAGGGACACTAGAGCATCATCCGACCGAGCGGGATCACCCGTCGGACAAAGATGCTCATGGAAACGAATGGCTAGAGCGTCAGCCGTGCGTCCATCAGCACGGCTGACGCTCTAGACCGCCTTTTGGCTGACCGTGAACGGTCAGGGCGATTGCAGGCTAGTCATCGTGGTCGTGGTGATGGCGGTGCCCCCCCGCGTAGGCCCCGCCTTCGGGATCGAACGGCGCGTCCACCGCGTGGGCGTGCCCGCCCAGCCCGCGCACCATGTCGGCGATCACGTGGTCCGCCCGGATGCGGATGCGGTCGCCCAGCAGTTGCACCGGCAGATGGCGGTTGCCGAGGTGCCAGGCGATGCGCACCAGCTCCGCCGGGCCGTGGGCGTGGATCTCGATGAGAGACTCGGGCTTGGCGGCCACTCGAATCACCTGCCCGTCCGGCAACGCCAGCCCGTCGCCGTCCCGTAGGCGCACGGCTTGCGGGAAGTCGAGCAGCACCTCTTCGCCCGTCTCGGTGGACAGCACGCAGCGGCGGCGGTGGCGGCGGTCGAAATCGATCAGCACCCGGCCGGCCTCGCGGGCCGTGTCCCACTCGCCGAAGGGAAGCACCGCGACGACCGTTCGCATCAGCTGAGGTGCCTCACGGCTGCACGGACGGGGACGATCGTTGCTTCCATGCCCATGCCCATGCCCATGCCCATGCCCATGCCCATGCCCCGTGACGTCCCGGTAAACGGGGGGACGGACAGCATGGCCCTCAAAACAAGAAGTACCGCTGCGCCATCGGCAGCACCTCCGCCGGGGCGCAGGTCAGCAGCGCGCCGTCCGCCCGCACCTCGTACGTTTCCGGGTCCACCTCGATGACCGGCGTCGCGTCGTTGTGGATCATGGACCGCTTGCCGATGCCGCCCCGCGTGTCCCGCACCGCGGACACGATGCGCCGCAGCCCGAGCGTGCGGGCCAGGTCCGCCTCCATCGCCGCGCCGGACAGGAAGGTGATGCACGTCGCCGCCAATGCGCCGCCCAGCGCGCCGAACATCGGGCGGTAGTGCACCGGCTGCGGCGTGGGGATGGAGGCGTTCGGGTCCCCCATCGGCGCGCAGGCGATGGCGCCGCCCTTGATCACCAGGTCCGGCTTCACCCCGAAGAACGCCGGCGACCACAGCACCAGGTCCGCCAGCTTGCCCAGCTCCACGCTGCCCACCTCGTGGCTCAGCCCCGCCGCGATCGCCGGGTTGATCGTGTACTTCGCCACGTAGCGCCGCACGCGCGCATTGTCGGCCGCCCCGTCGCCCGGCAGCGATCCGCGCTGCGCCTTCATCTTGTGCGCGGTCTGCCAGGTGCGGATGATCACCTCGCCCACCCGGCCCATCGCCTGGCTGTCGGAGCTGATCATGCTGATCACCCCCATGTCGTGCAGGATGTCCTCCGCGGCGATCGTTTCGCGGCGGATGCGGCTCTCGGCGAACGCCACGTCCTCCGGGATGTTCGGGTCCAGGTGATGGCACACCATCAGCATGTCCAGGTGCTCGTCCAGCGTGTTGGACGTGTACGGCCGCGTCGGGTTGGTGGAGGACGGCAGCACGTGGGGCAGCCCGGCCACCCGCAGGATGTCCGGCGCATGCCCGCCGCCCGCGCCCTCGGTGTGGAACGCGTGGATCGTGCGGCCCGCGAACGCGGCGATCGTGTCCTCCACGAAGCCGCTCTCGTTCAGCGTGTCGGTGTGGATCGTCACCGGCACGTCGAACCGGTCTGCCACGGACAGGCAGCAATCGATCGCGGCGGGGGTGGTGCCCCAATCCTCGTGCAGCTTCATGGAGGACGCGCCCGCGCGCAGCATCTCCTCCAGCGCCGCCGGGCGGGACGCGTTGCCCTTGGCGGAGAACGCCAGGTTCACCGGCAAGGCCTCCGCCGCTTGCAGCATCCGCGCCAGGTGCCACGGACCCGGCGTGCAGGTGGTGGCCGCCGTGCCGCTGGCCGGCCCCGTGCCGCCGCCGCACATCGTGGTGACGCCGGACGCCAGCGCCTCCTCCACCTGCTGCGGGCAGATGAAGTGGATGTGCGCGTCCACCCCGCCCGCGGTGAGGATCTTGCCCTCGCCGCCGATGATCTCCGTGCCGGGGCCGATCACGATGTCCACGCCGGGCTGCACGTCCGGGTTGCCCGCCTTGCCGATCCCGGCGACGCGGCCGTTCAGGATCGCCACGTCCGCCTTCACGATTCCCCAATGGTCCAGGATCAGCGCGTTGGTGATCACCGTGTCCACCGCGCCCTCCGCCTGGGAGCGCTGGGACTGGCCCATCCCGTCGCGGATCACCTTGCCGCCGCCGAACTTGACCTCCTCGCCGTAGGTTGTCAGGTCCCGCTCCACCTCCACGAACAGGTCCGTGTCGGCCAGCCGCACCCGGTCCCCGGTGGTGGGGCCGTACATGTCGGCATAGGCGCGCCGGGTGATTCTCACAGCGCGCCCATCACGCCGCCGCGGAACCCCCACACCTCCCGCGCGCCGCGGAACGGCACCAGCGTCACCTCGCGCGACTGGCCCGGCTCGAACCGCACCGCGGACCCGGCGGGAATGTCCAGCCGCTGCCCGCGCGCGGCGGCGCGGTCGAACCGGAGCGCCGGGTTGGCTTCGGCGAAATGGTAGTGGCTGCCGACCTGGATCGGCCGGTCCCCGGTGTTGGCCACCGCCACGGCCGTGCGCGGCTGCCCCGCGTTCAGCTCGATGTCGCCCGGCGCGCTGACCACCTCGCCCGGGATCATCGGATCGGCTCGTGCACGGTCACCAGCTTGGTGCCGTCCGGGAAGGTCGCTTCCACCTGCACGTCCCGGATCATCTCGGCGATGCCCTCCATCACTTGCCCGCGCGTCAGCACGTGGGCGCCGTGCTCCATCAGGTCGGCGACGGAGCGGCCGTCCCGCGCCCCCTCCACCACGAAGTCGCTGATCAGCGCCACCGCTTCCGGGTGGTTCAGCTTGACGCCCCGCTCCAGCCGCCTTCGCGCGACGGTCGCGGCCATGGCGACCAGCAGCTTGTCCTTCTCGCGCGGGGTCAGGTTCATTCAGCAGCTCCACACGCGCGGCAGCGGGCGGCCGTCGCGCAACGCGGCCAATCCTGCCACGATTGCCGCGCGTGCACAGGCCCCATCGCGCGCCGCCACCCGCGCCACCAGCAGCCCGTCCAGCACGGACGCCCCGGCCTCCCACGGCGCCAGCGCCGCGCGCACCCCGTCCAGCCGCTCCGCCGCGTCGGGCGCCGCCAGCAGCAAGGTGGCCACCGCCCGGCCGCCCTGCGCCACGGCCGCCCGGTCCAGCATGTCCTGCACCGGGCCATCGAGCCGGATCGCGTCGTGCCACAGCAGCGCGCCGTCGCGATGGAGGCGGATCGTGTCGTGCAGCCGGGCCTCCCGCACCGTCTCGCCCATCAGGCTGCGGCCGAACACCAGCATCTCGCACAGGAGAAGCCGCGCGTCGCCCGCCAGGTGCGCGTCGAGCCGGCGGTCCATCCGGCAGCCGTCGAACAGGATGGTCTCCTGCGGCAGCCATTCCAGCGCGGCCGCCTCCCCCAGGTGCAGCGCCGTGCGGACGGCGGCCGGGTGGCCCAGCGAGTCGGCCCGGTAGTAGCGCTCGGCGGCCTGGCTGGCGACGGTGAGCCTCGTGCCCGGCGCGACGGTGATCGCCGTATGGAGCCGGTCGCCGCCCGCCACCCCGCCGGAACTGTTCAGCGTCACCAGGCTGGTCCACGCGCCGTCCTCCGGCCGGGGCTGCCGCGCCTTGAGGCAGCCCTCCTGCCGCAGCCGGTCCAGCACCGTGCGTCCGTCCCGCAGCTTGAACGCCGCCAGGAGCGCGCCGCTGGACCGCTGCGGCGCGGTGGCGCTCAGCGGCCCAGCGAGCGCTGCTGCTGCCCGATGCCGGCGTTCATCTGCGCGTCCAGCGCGTGGACGCCGGCATCCAGTTGCTCGCGGCTGATGCGCCGCTGGTTGAACTGCTGCTGCAAGGACAGGACACCCTGGTTGCGCTGCTGCTGCAAGGACAGCACGCCCTGGTTGTACTGCTGCTCGCGCCCACCGCCCCCACCGCCTGGCGGGCCGCGGTAGCCGCCGCGGTCGCCGCCACCTTGCTCCTCCCGGCGGCGGTCCTCGTCGCGCCGGTATTCCTCCGCCCGCCGTTCCTCGTCCCGCCCGTCGCGGTAACGGCGGTCGTCGTAACCCGGTCCGCCGCCATAGGGCGGCGGCGGCGGCGCGCCGTACGGGCCGCCGCCGGGCGGCGGCGGGTAGGGGTACTGCGCCCGCGCCGGCTCGGCCAAGCTGCCCGCAACCAACCCCAGCCCGAGCACCATCGCCCGCTTCGTCCACCGTCGAACCATTGCCATTCCCCCTTGAAGCCAACCCGGCCGAGCTTCGTACTGAACCGTAGCGGATTTATGGCGCCGGGAAGGACGAATGAGGGCGCAAAAAGCCGTCAAGGCGCAGTTATTGCCGCTACGGCAACCGCGGCCTCGTTGCGGCGCAGCGGCGGCAAGGTCCAGGGCGGGTCGTAGAACCAGCCCATCACCGCGCCTTCCGGCCGCAGGCCGCTGCCGTTCAGCGCCGCGACCAGCCGCGCGCCCGCATCCCGTGCCGCGGCGGCGGTGGGGATGCCCGAGTACCGCAGCACCGCCACCGTCTGCGCCGGCACGGTCACGATATGCACCCCCGGGTCGGTCGGCTCGGGCAGCGTGTCCCGGGTGTACTTGGCCGGCATGAAGAAGCGGATGCGCCACCTGCCGTCCCCTTCGCCCTCCGCCGCCGGCGCCTGGTCCACCGGCGCCGTCATCGCGATCGCCGCGGACCCGGCAGGCTGCGACACGGATTGCGACATCGATTGCGACACGGGCGCCGTCATCGCGACCGTCGCCCGGCTCCGGTTGGCGCCGAAGATGTACGCCGCGACCTGCCGGAACCCGGCGCTGCGCGCGCCGATCTCGCCGCCGCCGGCCACGACCTCCGCCGCCAAGCGCGGGCCGTAGCTGCGGATCTCCACCGGCCCGATGTGCCGGACCACCTGGTACGGCGCCTGCTCCACCGTGCGGACCCCCACGACGGAGCAGGCCGACAGCAGCAGCCCCGATGCCGCGGCCTTTATCGCGTTGCGCAAGCGCTCCCTCCCTCGTATGGCATGAACGTTGCAGCAAACGTGGCCATGTCCATGCCCGTGACCGACACTAGCACGGCGGCGCTTCCTGGCCTCGGCCTCCAGCCGCGGCTCCTCCGGCGTCCGCGCATTCCGACCCGGCCGCTGCTGGGCGCCCTGTCCGTGGCCGCCATGGTCGCCGTCTGGTGGGCCGCCGCCGCCAGCGGCCTGGTGCGGGCGGACATGCTGCCTTCTCCCGCGGACGTGGGTGCGGCCCTGGTCGAGGTGCTGCGGGACGGCTATCGCGGGACGACCCTGTGGGGGAACATCGCCGCCACGCTCGGCCGCTTGCTCGGCGGGTTCTGCGCCGCGGTGGTCGCCGGCGTGCCGCTGGGGTTGTGGATGGGGTCCAACCGGCTGGCCAACGCCGGGCTGGACTGGATCGTGCAGTTCATGCGCCCCCTGCCGCCGCTGTCCTACATGATCCTGCTGATCCTCTGGCTCGGCACGGGGAACCTGTCCAAAGGCACCCTGCTGTTCCTGACGGCCTTCCCCATCGTGGTCGCCTCGGCCGCGTCCGGCGTGCGGGGCGTCAAGCGGCAGCGGATGCAGGTGGCGCAGGCGCTGGGCGCGTCGAAGGCGGCGGTGTTCCGCCACGTCATCCTGCCGTCCGCCGCCCCCATGATCATGACCGGGCTGCAGATCGCGCTCGCCGCCGCCTTCTCCACCGTGGTGTCCGCCGAGCTGCTGGCCGCGACGAACGGGCTGGGCTGGATGGTGATCTCCGCCAGTTCCTTCCTGCGCAACGACATCATCATCCTGTGCATCATCATCCTCGGGCTGCTGGGCGTGGCGCTCGCCTCCTCCCTGCGCGCGCTGGACCGCTGGGCGATCCATTGGCGCGGGCGGGACAATTGAAGGCGGTCCCCGCCAGGGTGAGAGCGGTCCCCGCCTGGGTGGTCACGCTCGCGTCCATCCTCCTGTTCGCCGCCGCCTGGGTCGGCGTGACGGAGGCGGGGCTGGTGCGGGACCTGTTCCTGCCCGGCCCGGCGGACCTGTGGGACGGCTTCGCCGAGCTGCTGGAGGACGGCTACAAGGGCAGCACCCTGCTGGAGCACGTGGGCATCAGCCTGTTCCGCGTGGGCGCCGGGTTCCTGACCGGGGCGGCCGTCGGCACGCTGCTGGGCCTGGCGATGGGCTACCTGCCGAAGGTCGACGCCCTGGCCGCGCCCTTCGTCGAGTTCCTGCGTCCGCTGCCCCAGCTGGCCTACCTGGTGCTGCTGATCATCTGGCTGGGCATCGGCGAAACCAGCAAGATCACCATGCTGTTCCTGGCCGCACTCCCCGTCTCGGCCATCGCCGCGAGGGACGGGGTGGCGAACGTGGCGCCGGAGCGGGTGCGCGCCGCGCTGGCCCTGGGCGCCAGCCGCTGGCAGGTGTTCCGCCACGTGGTCGTGCCGTCCGCCCTGCCGGAGATCATGGTGGGCGCGCGGCTGGCGGCGGGCATCGTGTACGGCACCCTGATCGCGGCGGAGATCATCGCCGGGTCGAGCGGGATCGGCTGGATGATCCTGGACGCCGGGCGCTTCCTGCGCTCGGATTACGTGTTCGTGGGCATCATCATGATCGGCTTGGCCGGGATCGCGATCGACCGGGCGCTGCTGCTGCTGGAGCGCCGCGTCGTGCATTGGGCCGGGCGGTGATGCGCCGCCGGCCCGCAACAGGAGAGAGTCGTATGTCCAACGGTTTGGTTACCCGGCGCGCCGCGCTGCTCGGCGCGGGCGCCGGCCTGGGGGCGGCGGCCTTCGCCTCCCGCGCCCGGGCGGCGGCGCCCAGCGCGGTGAACATCGGCTTCTTCACCGAAACCAAGCCCACCATGCTCGCCAAGGGCGAGGGCTGGTTCGACGCCGGCACCGGCGGCACGCTGAGCTGGACCGAGATGGGCAGCGGCGCGGACATCAACACCGCCATCACCGCCGGAAGCTGCGACATCGGCCTGTCCACCGGCTCCGCCGCCGCCGCCGCGGGCATCGCGCAGGGGCTGCCGTTCCAGTTGATCGGCATGGTGGACAACATCGGCCCGGCGGAGGAGATGACGGTCCGCACCGCCGCAAACATCAAGACCGCGGCCGACTTCAAGGGCAAGAAGGTCGCCACCCCGTTCGGCTCGACCAGCCACTTCCGCCTGCTCGGCTTCCTCAAGACCAACGGGCTGACCCAGCGGGACGTGACGGTGCTGGACATGAAGGCCCCCGCGATCGTGGCCGCCTGGAGCCGCGGCGAGATCGACGCCGCCTATGTCTGGGCGCCGGCCAAGAGCAAGATCATCGCCGACGGCGGCACCGTGTTCCCTACCTACGAGGCGCTGGACAAGGCCGGCTACGTGATCGCCGACCTGATCATCGTGCGCAACGGCTTCGCCCAGCAGTACCCGGACGCCGTCGCGGGCTTCCTCAAGGCCTACGGCAAGGCGCTGGCCATGTACGAGGCGCAGCCGGACCAGACCGCCGGCCTCGTCGCCAAGCAGGCCGGCGTCACTCCGGCCGTGGCGCTGTCCGACATGAAGGAATACGACTTCGTGCCGCTGAGCGAGCAGGTCACGCCGGCCTGGCTGGGCGGCACCGTGCAGGACCCGGGCAAGTTCGCCCACGTGCTGAAGGGCACCGCGGACTTCCTGGTCGAGCAGCGGAGCATCAAGTCGGCGCCCAAGCTGGAGGCGTTCCAGAAGGCGATCAACACGGACTACCTGCAAAAGGCGCTCGCTTGACCGCATTCGTGCAGTTCGACGGCGTTTCGGTGCATTACGGCGCCGGGCCGTCGGCGGTGCGGGCGCTGGAGCGGGCGGACCTCGGCTTCGGCCAGGGGGATTTCATCTGCATCGTCGGCCCGTCCGGCTGCGGCAAGACCACCATGATGCAGACCCTGGCCGGCTTCCTGCCGCCTACCGCCGGGGTGGTCAGCGTGGACGGCCGCGCCGTGACCGGCCCGGGGCCGGAGCGGGGCGTGGTGTTCCAGCAGCCGGCGCTGTTCCCCTGGCTGACCGTCGCCGCCAACGCCGGCTTCGGCCCGCGCATGGCCGGCGAGGGCCGCGCCGCCGCCGCGGGCCGGGTGGAGGGCTGGCTGCGCACCACCGGGCTGTGGGAGTTCCGCGACCGCTACCCGTACGAGCTGTCCGGCGGCATGCAGCAGCGCCTGGCGATTGCCCGGGCCCTGTGCAACGAGCCCAAGGTGCTGCTGATGGACGAGCCGTTCGGCGCCTTGGACGCGCTGACCCGGGAGCGGATGCAGGAGGAGCTGCACGCCGTGTGGCGCCGCACCGGCATGACGGTGGTGTTCATCACCCACAGCGTGGAGGAGGCGGTCTATCTCGGCACCGAGGTGGTGGTGATGTCCCCCCGCCCCGGCCGCATCGTGGCCCGCCTGCCGATGCCGTTCGCCCGCGGCCACGCGGGGGAAGGCATCCGCGCGGTGAAGAGCCGGACGGATTTCGTGGCCGCGCGCGAGGAGGTGCTGTCCCTGATCTGGTCGATGGGGGATGAGCACTGACTTCTTCCGTCAGCGTCCCTCTTCTTCCTTTGGGAAAGGAACGGGACGAGGGACCGGCACGCAATGCCAGGGTTTCGGCTGGGAAGAAGCCGGCCCGGGATCTTCCCGGTCACTCACGCGGGTGAACCGGACGTGAACGTGAGCCTGGAACTTCGGCGTGCGGCAATCCGTAAACGGCAGGCATTGCTGAACGAAAGGACTTCAACATGCCGCAGATGTTCGATTGGATCTTCTTCGCCATCACCATCCTCCCCTGCGTTTTCCTGCTCTGGGACTGGCGCAAGAACCGCTAAGCCGCGTC
>CAXTLC010000026.1:0-53366 GCA_964245075.1 uncultured Acetobacteraceae bacterium | reverse complement strand
TCAAGACAGCAGATCCAGCGCGATCCGCGACAGCGCCGCCACCCCGCCCGCCAAGCATCCCTCGTCCGGCTGGTAGTCCGAGTTGTGCAGCTTGTCCGCCCGCCCCGGCGCGCCGGAGCCGACCCAGATCTGCACCCCCGGCACCGCTTCCGTCATGAACGCGAAATCCTCCCCGCCCATGCTCGGCTCGTTCGCCGCCACCACCGCCCCGAACTGCGCCCGCATGGACGCCCGGCTCCGCTCCGCCATGCGCGGGTCGTTCACCAGCGGCGGGCAGCGGCGGTCGTACGCCACGTCCACCCCCACCCGCATCCCGGCGGCAACCCCGGCGCACAGCCGGCGCACCGCCGTCTCCGCGGCGTCGCGGGTGGCGGCGTCCAGGGTGCGGACGGTGCCGCGCAGCAGCACGCTGTCCGGGATGATGTTGTGCGCCGTGCCGCCCGCGATGGCGCCGACCGTGACCACGGCCGGGCGGAGCGGGGGGAGCTCGCGGCTCACCACCGTCTGCAATTGCAGCACCAGCGTCGCCGCCGCCACCACCGGGTCGGCGGCGGTGTGCGGGTAGGCGGCGTGGCCGGAGCGGCCGTGCACGGTGATGTCGAAGATGTCCACGCTCGCCAGGGAGGTGCCGTCCGCCGCGCCGAAGCAGCCCACCGGCAGTTCCGGGTGGTTGTGGAAGCCGAGCGCCATGTCCACGCCATCCAGCACGCCGTCCGCCATCATGGCCGGCGCGCCGGCCCCCTGCTCCTCCGCCGGCTGGAAGATCAGCTTGATCGTGCCGCGAAGCTGCGGCGCCAGGCGTTGCAGCACCTCGGCCACGCCGATCAGGGTGGCGGTGTGCAGGTCATGCCCGCAGGCGTGCATCAGCCCGGGCGACTGGCTGGCGAAGGACAGCCCGGTCTGTTCCGCGATCGGCAGCGCGTCCATGTCGGCGCGGATGGCCAGCGTCGGCCCCGGCGCGCCGCCCGCGATGGTGCCGACCACGCCGGTGCGGCCCACCCCCGTCACATGCGGAATGCCCAGCCGGGCCAGCGCGGCGGCGGCCACGCCGGCGGTGCGCGTCTCGGTGAAGGCCAGCTCCGGATGGGCGTGCAGGTCTCGCCGGACCGCCACCAGGGCCGGTTGCAGCGCCGCGGCGTGGCTGGCGATGGCGGCCCCTGGGTCATTCGGACGGTCCATGCGCCTTGCTCCTGCGTTGCGATGGGGAAGCATGGCGGTCGCGGCCGGATGCGGCAAGTTGTGGACAATGGGTGCCGCCACCGCTACGCACATGTGTATTGCGTCCGCCGCCGGAGCCACCATGGACTTGCCTGTTGCCCAAACCGAAGCCACCACCGCGGGGCGAGCCGGCGCAGTCGTTCCGTTGATCCTGTCCGGCGGAACCGGCACGAGGCTCTGGCCGGTGTCGCGCGAGAGCTTTCCCAAGCAATTCTGGGGCTTGCTGAACCACGACCGCTCCATGATCGTGGAAACGGCCCTGCGTGGCCGCGGCCCGGGCTTCGCGGCGCCCATCGTGGTGTGCAACCACGAGCATCGCTTCGTGGTCGCCGAGCAGTTGCGGGATGGCGGGATCACCGAGCCGCGCATCGTGCTGGAGCCGGTGGGCCGCAATTCCGCCCCCGCGGTCGCCGCGGCGACGCTGCTGGTGGCGCAGACTGATCCGCAGGCGGTCGTCTGGATGATGCCGGCCGACGCGGCGATCACCGACGTGGACGCGCTGCACGCCATCCTCGCCAAGGCCGTGGATGGCGCCCGCGCCGGCCGCATCGTGACGCTCGGCATGAAGCCGACCGGGCCGGAAACCGGTTACGGCTACATGGAACTGGGCGAGCCGCTGCCCGGCACGCCCGGCGTCCACGCGGTCGCCCGCTTCGTGGAGAAGCCGGACGCCGCCGACGCCGCCGCCCTGGTGGCGTCCGGCGCGCTGTGGAACGCGGGCATGTTCCTGTTCACGGCCGAAACCATGCTGGAGGAGTTGCAGCTCCACGCGCCGGAGGTGCTGTCCGCCGCGCGCCGGGCGCTGGAAGCGGCGTCCCACGACCTGGACTTCATCCGGCTGGACCCGGCCGCCTTCGCCGTCTGCCCCAACATCAGCCTGGACTACGCCGTGGCCGAGCGCACCGGGCGCATCGCCGCCGTGCCGGCTGACCTGCGCTGGTCCGACGTCGGCTCCTGGAGCGCTTTGTGGGAGCTGGGGGATAAGGACGCGGCCGGCAACGTCGCGGTCGGGGACGTGCTGCTGGAAGGCGCAACCCACTGCTACGCGCGCAGCGACGGCATCATGACCGCCGTGGTCGGGCTGAAGGACGCCGTGGTGGTGGTCACGGAGGACGCCGTGCTCGCCATGCACCGGGACCGGGCGCAGGACGTGAAGAAGGTGGTGGAGCGGCTGAAGGCGGCCGGGCGGCACGAGGCCGTGGCCCACAACCGGGCCTACCGCCCCTGGGGCTTCTACGAGAGCCTGATCCGCGGCGACCGCTTCCAGGTCAAGCGCATCGTGGTGACCCCGGGCCACAAGCTCAGCTTGCAGAAGCACTTCCACCGGGCGGAGCACTGGGTGGTGGTGAACGGCACCGCCATCGTCACCCGGGATGGCGAGGAGCTGATGGTGCGGGAGAACGAGAGCATCTACCTGCCGCTCGGCACGGTGCACCGGATGGCCAACCCCGGCCGCATCCCACTGGTGCTGATCGAGGTGCAATCCGGCGCCTACCTCGGCGAGGACGACATCGTGCGCTTCGAGGACACCTACGGGCGCAGTTGATGGCGGCAGGACCGGTCTTCGTCTCGCACGCCCAGAATGCCGAGGACGTGATGCTCTGGCGCGCGCTGAAGGGCGTCGGGCGCGGCTTCTACGTCGACGTGGGCGCCTGCGAGCCGGACACCGACTCGGTGACGCTGGCGTTCTACGAGCGCGGCTGGACCGGCATCAACCTCGAGCCCGCGCCCGGCGCCTTCGCCCGCCTGGATGCGGCCCGGCCGCGCGACATCAATCTTCAGCTCGCCGCCGGCGCCCGGAACGGGGATGCCGAGTTCCTCCTGGTGGACGGCGGCAATGGCCTGTCCACCCTGCGCACGGACAGCCGGGCGGCGCTGGAAGCAGGCGGGGCCGAGGTGGAGGTGGCCCGGGTTCCGGTCCGCCGCCTGGACGATATCTGCCGCGACCACGTGCGGGGCGTCATCCACTTCCTCAAGATCGACGCCGAGGGGGCCGAGCGCGAGGTGTTGGAAGGGGCGGCCCTGGACGAGTGGCGGCCCTGGGTGGTGGTGGTGGAAGCGACGGTGGTCAACAGCCCCGTTCCCAACCATCAAGCCTGGGAAGGGCTGCTGCTCGCCAGCCGCTACCGGATGGCCTACGCCGACGGGCTGAACCGGTTCTACCTGGCGGAGGAGCACGGGGAACTGGCCGCTGCCTTCGCCACCCCGCCCAACGTGTTCGACGGCTGCATCCGCCGGTCGGAGAAGCTGGCAAGGGATGACGCTGCCGCGGCAACGGCCCGGACCCGGCAATTGGAAGCCCGGTTGGCCGAGGCGCAGGGCCAGGTCGCCGCCTTCTCGCGCAACGCCAGCGACGCCGAACGCCAGCGGGCCGACGCCGAGCGCCGCCAGGACGCTGCATCCGGCGAGCTGAGGGCGTTGAAGGCCCAGATCACGGCCGCGCAGGCGGACGCCGCCGGGCGGGAAGCGGCGCTGGCGGCCGAACGCGATCACGCGGTGCAGGAGATGTGGGAAAGCAACCGTCTGGCCGGTGTCTTGGCGAGCGATCGGCAGAAGCTGCTGGACCAGATCGGACAGGTTGACCTGGCCCGGCAAGCCGTCCCGGGCGCGGAGCTGGCGGCGGTGTATGCCAGCACCTCCTGGCGCATCACCGCACCGGTGCGCGCGCTGAAACGGCTGGGCGCCGGAGGGTGATCCTGCCGCCTGCCGGCACGGTGGCGCTCGGCAACGAGGGCGCGGAGATCTGCATCGTCGGCCGCTGCGATTTCGCCACGGGCATCGGCGCCATGACCTACGCCGCATGCGAGATGCTGTCGCGCGCCTACCCGGCCTGCATCCTGCCGACGGAGCCGCAGCGCCGGGCGGAGGAGGCGATCTTCCTGCCGAACGGCCGCCGCATGCCGGTCTGCCGTGACCGTGCGGCCATGAAGCTGTTCCTGTTCTGCGACGTGCTGTGGAACGGCGCCGGGGACACCAACTTCCTTCTGGTGCCGGACGGCGCGCTGCGCATCGCCTGGATCGTTTTCGACTCGGACGAGCTGCCGGCGACCTGGGTGCAGATCCTGAACGACCGTTTCGACCTGCTGCTGGTCACCAGCCCGCATCTGCTGGACGTGGCGGCCGCCTCGGGGGTGGACATCCCGTCCGCCTGCCTGCCCATCGCGCTGGACCTGGCCGCCAGCCTGGCCGAGCCCTTCCCCCATCGCACGCCGGGCCGGGTGCGGTTCGGCTCGGTGGCCGCGTTCCATCCCCGCAAGGGCGTGGACGTGGTGGCGGAGGCGTTCCTGCGCGCCTTTGCCGGGCGGGACGACGTCGATCTGGTGCTGCATTCCAACCTGGCGTTCGGCGACACCTACGACCGGGTGCGGGCGCTGATCCAGGAGATCGGCGGCACCAACGTCATCCTCACCCACGAGGCGCTGCCGTCTGCGGAGAAGGACCGGCTGATCCGCTCGCTGGACGTGCTGGTGAACTGCTCGCGCGGCGAGGCCTACTCGATCGGGCCGCGGGAAGCGCTGGCCTGCGGCTGCGCCCTGGTGCTGTCGGACGTGGGCGGCCATGCCGACCTGGCCGGGACGCCCGGCGTGTTCACCGTGCCCGCGACGGTCTCCCTCCCCGCCCGCTACCCCGAGATCGACGGCATGGTGTTCGGCCGCCAGCGCGCCGTGACGGTGCCGGACCTGGCGCGCGCGCTGCACGGGGCGCGCGATTTCGCGCTCTCGCCGCACTGCGCGGCAACGGCGGGGGATCGGCGGAACGCCGCGGCGGCGTGGAGCTTCGACGCGCTGGCGACCAGTTTCGCCGCCCTGGTGGACGAGATGCTGCCGCTGTTCCGCCGGCCGGGCCGTGCGCCGCCGGCTGCGGTCGTCCCGCCCGCCGCCCGCGCCGCCGTGCGACGCCACCTGGGGCCGCGCGCGGACCGGCTCGGCCACGTGAACCGGGTGGTGCAACTGGCGCATGACGGCGGGTTCTTCTCCGTGTTCAACGCCTGGGTCAGCCACGTGGTGTGGGAGCAGCGGGAAGGACGCTGCCACGCCGTGCTGCCGGACTGGGACGTGGGCCGCATGCTGGCGCACGGCAGGACGGATACGATGGAGAGTTTCTGCTACGCCCAGCCGGGGGACGGCAACGTTTGGTGCCACCTGTTCGAGCCGCCGTTCGGCTTCACCGCCGCCGACCTGAACGACCCGGCGGCGCTGTACCGACGCGCCGTGCGCCCCCAGTACGTCCACAACGAGCGGCGCGAGCCGCAGATGACCTACGTACACGCCTACAAGCTGTACCGGAGCCAGTCCTTTGCCGCGTGGCGCCGCCAGTACCACGCCGTGTTCGCCCGCCACGTGCGCTTGCTGCCAGCGCTCCAGGCGGAGGTGGATGCGTTCGCCGCCCGGCATTTCGCCGGCCGGTTCGTCATCGCGGCGCATGTCCGCCACCCCAGCCACACGGTGGAGCAGCCCGGCGCCGTGATCGCGCACGAGGAAGCCTACATCGCCCGCATCCGCGCCGAACTGGACCGCCGCGGCCTCGGCGCGGATGGCTGGACGGTGTTCCTCGCCACGGACCAGGACCGGGTGGTGGACCGGTTCCGCGCCGAGTTCGGCGAGCGCCTGGCTTGCCTGAGCGGCGTGCGCCGCACCGTGGCGAGCGAGGACGCGGCGTTCGACCGGCTGCCAGAGGCGGAGAAGGGCACGCTCGGCTGGCAGTTGCAGCACCTGGTCGCGCGGGACCAGGCGAAATGGTCGCTGGACATGGCGCGCGAGGTGGTGCGGGACGCTTGGCTGATGGCCCGCTGCCACATGCTGCTGCACGTGGTCAGCAACGTGTCCACCGCCGTGTCCTACATGAATCCGGCCCTGGAGATGGTATTCTGCGCGGCGGTCCCGTGAGCGGGCAGTCGCCCCGGGGCTGGCCCAAGGACTGGCCGAGGGATTGGCCCGGGGACTGGCGTGGTGCCGGCAACGGCGGTAACCGTGCCCCGGTGGGCAAGGATGCACCCGGCGTCGCGGCTGTTTGCAAGGATGCCGTCCGATGAATGGCGGCGAGGCACGCGGGGGCCGCGCCCGCGTGGTCATCACCGGCGGCGGCGGCATGGTGGGCGTGGCCCTGGCGGCGGAGCTGCGGTCGGCCGGTTACGACCACGTCACCGCCCTGTGCCGCGCCGATGGGGACCTGACCGACCCTGCGCAGGCGGAAGCCGCCATCGCGTCCGCTCGGCCGGATGTCGTCTACCACCTGGCCGCAAAGGTGCGGGGGCTGGGAGGCAACCTGCACACCCAAGGGGCGAGCTACCTCGAGAACATCCGCATCAACACCAACGTGGTGGAAGCCGCCCGGAAAGCCGGCGCGGCCAAGGTGGTGGCCATGGGCTCGGCGGCCATCTACTCCGACAGCGTGCCCCGCCCGATGCGCGAGGACGATCTGTGGATCGGCGCCCCGCACGGGTCCGAGGCGGGCTACGCCCACGCCAAGCGCGCCATGCTGGCCCAGTTGGAGGCATACCGGGACCAGTACGGCATGCGCTATGCCTTCTGCATCGCCACCAACCTGTTCGGCCCGCATGACCGGTTCGACGAGCAGACCGGCCACGTCATCCCTTCCCTGCTGTCCAAGTTCGAGCGCGGGGTGCGGACCGGGGAAACGGTCACGGTTTGGGGCAGCGGGGCGGCGCAGCGGGATTTCCTGTTCGTCACCGACGCCGCCCGCGCCATGCGCCTGGTTGGCGAACAGGCCGAAGGCCCGGTCAACATCGCCAGCGGCGCCCCCGTTTCCATCGCCGACGCCATCCGGATCGTGGTGCGGGTGACCGGCTTCACCGGCGCCGTTGCGTGGGACCGCAGCAAGCCGGATGGCCAGATGCTGCGCGAGTACGACATCTCCCGCCTGCGGGCGCTCGGCTGGTCTCCGGCGCACCGGCTGGAGGACGCACTGCGCCAGACCTTCGCCTGGCTGCGAGGCAGTGCGGCAGTGCGGCGATGAGCGCGTGGGGCCGCCTGCCCTGCCCGGCCTGCGCGTCCCGCTACGTCCTTTACGTGCAGGACGTGGTCGGCCGGCGAACGGGCAACCGCGTCCCGCAATTCGCCTGCCTGGACTGCCGCTCCTTCTTCAACCATTCCGGCTACCGGGAAACGGACGCGCAGAAGAGGGACGACTTCGATTTCCTGCACGGCCTGCGCGAGGGCATCTACGCCAACCAGAACCGGCTCTGCTTGGAGCTGGTGACCCGCTGCCCGCACCTCCGCACGGTGTGCGAGGTCGGCTACGGGCTGGGCTGGTTCCTGCGCTCCTGCCACGACTACGGCCGCCGCGCCTACGGGTTCGAGACCAACGCCCACTGCCACGCGTATGCCGCCGGGCATCTTGGGCTGGATTGCGCGCTCGGCGTGTTCGACGCCGGGCACGCGGCGACCTACGACCTGTTCGCGTCCATCATGGTGTTCGAGCATCTGGAGCAGCCGCGGGAGCTGTTCGCGCTGATGCGGGACCGGCTGAACCCGGACGGCGCCATCTACCTGTGCGTTCCCTTCGTGGAGCGGCGGGACTGGCCCTTTCTCTGGACCGCCGGCACGGAGCCGGCCGCCATGCCGCCCGACGTATTCTATGACAACGACGTCCACATCATGCATTATAGCGTAGAGGGCATGACCCGCATGGGCATGTCGCTCGGTGCGCGGTCGGCGGAGTACTTCGTCAGCCCGGACGTGGCCCACCATTCACCTGGCGCTTACCACGGCGTATTATTCCGCTTCTAGGCGCAACTCGTTGAAGGACCGCTATGCCCACAGCTCTCATCACCGGCGTCACCGGGCAGGACGGCGCCTACCTGTCGCAGTTGCTGCTCGGCAAGGGCTACAAGGTGGTTGGCCTGATGCGCCGCTCCGCTTCCTCGGACGTGATCGGCGAGCGGCTGCGCTGGCTGGGCATCCTCAAGGAGGTCGAGCTGGTGGACGGCAACCTGACCGACCTGTCCAGCCTGATCCGGGTGCTCACCACCCACAAGCCGGACGAGGTCTATAACCTGGCCGCGCAATCCTTCGTGGCGGCGTCCTGGCAGCAGCCGCTGCTCACCGGCAACGTCACCGGCATAGGCGCCGCCAACGTTCTGGAGGCGATCCGCCTGGTGCGGCCCGAGGCGCGGTTCTACCAGGCCAGCTCGTCGGAGATGTACGGCTTGATCCAGGAGCCGCGGCAGTCCGAGCGCACGCCGTTCTACCCGCGCTCGCCCTACGCCGCGGCCAAGCTGTACGCGCACTGGATGACGGTGAACTACCGCGAAAGCTTCGGCATGCACGCCAGCAGCGGCATCCTGTTCAACCACGAGAGCCCCTTGCGCGGCATCGAGTTCGTCACCCGCAAGGTCACGGACGGGGTGGCGCGCATCAAGCTCGGCCTGGCCACCGAGCTGCCGCTGGGCAACCTCGCCGCGACCCGCGACTGGGGCCACGCGCGGGACTACGTGCAGGCGATGTGGCTGATGCTGCAACAGGACCGTGCGGACGACTACGTGATCGCCACCGGGCGGACCACCTCCATCCGTGACCTGTGCGCCATCGCCTTCGGCCATGCCGGACTGGCGGCGGAGGACCACGTCACCACCCGCAGCGACCTTATCCGCCCGGCGGAGGTGGACGTGCTGCTGGGGGACGCCAGCAAGGCGAACCGCGCGCTGGGCTGGCGGGCGGACACCTCGCTGGAAGCCATGGTCGCCGAGATGGTGGAAGCCGACCTTGCCCGCCATCGCGCCCGCATGGCGGCCTGAGCCCCGGCAATGAACGCGGCCGGGCCCCGGCGCATCCTGGTGACCGGCGCCGCCGGGTTCGTCGGCCGCCATCTGATGCCCGCGTTGCGCGCCGCACTGCCCGGCGCCGCCGTGGAGCCCGCCGCCTTCGACGTGACGGACGCGCCCGCCACGGCCGCTGCGGTCCGCGCGCTGCGCCCGGACGCCTGCGTGCACCTGGCCGCGGTTTCCGCCGTGCCGGCGGCGCAGTCGGACCCGGACGCGGCATGGCGGGTCAATCTCGGCGGCACGCTGGGCCTGGCGCGCGCGCTGGCCGCGGAGTCGCCGGGCTGCACCCTGCTGTTCGCGTCCACCGCGGACGCATACGGCCGCTCCTTCGCTGGCGGCGCCGCCCTGGACGAAACGGCGGCGCTGAACCCGATGAACACCTATGGCGCGACCAAGGCCGCGGCCGACCTGGCGCTGGGGGCCATGGCCGACGACAAGCTGCGGGTCATCCGCGCGCGGCCGTTCAACCATACCGGGCCTGGGCAGTCCGCCGCCTTCGTGGTGGCCGCGTTCGCCCGCCAGGTGGCCCGCATCGCCGCCGGGCGGCAGGTGCCGGTGCTCCAGGTCGGCGCGCTGGACCCGCTGCGGGACTTCCTGGACGTGCGGGACGTGTGCGCGTGCTACGTGCAATGCCTGCTGGGGGCGGAGCGGATCGCCGCCGGCACGGTGCTGAACATCGCTTCCGGCAGCCCGCGCCGGGTGGGCGACATCCTCGGTGAGCTGTTGCAGCTTGCCGGCGTGCGGGCGGAGGTGGCGACGGACGCCGCCCGGCTGCGCCCGTCGGACATCCGGCTGGCCGCCGGGAACGCCGGGCGGGCGCGCGAACTGCTCGGGTGGCGCCCGGCGATACCTTGGCGGCAAACCCTGTCGGACGTGCTGGAGGACTGGCGCACCCGCGTCGAGGCCGAGCCAGCCTGACGCGCACGCGCGTTTTCCGCCTGCTCGCCGCTGCCGTGCTGGCCGGGTTCGCGGCCTGGGCCGTCGTGTCCGCCGGCCGGGGTGTGATGGACGTGGGCGCGGGCGCGCTGCAGGCGCTGTGGCTGCTGCCGGCGCTGGTGGCGCTTCACCTGACGCAGTTGCTGATCTCCGCGCGGGCCTGGCAATGCCTGGTGCCGGGGGCAGCGGGTTTCCTGCGCCTGTTCCACCGCCTGCGCGTCGTGCGCGAAGGCATCGATTCCTTGCTGCCGGTGGCGCAGGTGGGCGGCGAGCTGATCGGGGCGCAGTTGCTGGCCCGTCATGGCTGGACCCTGGCCGCCGCCGGCGCCAGCGTGGTCGTGGACGTCACGGTCGAGTTCCTGACGCAGCTCGCCTTCCTGCTGCTTGGCGTGGCGGCGCTGGCATGGGGTTCGCCCGGCGCGTGGCAGGGATGGGCGGCCGCGCTGCTGCTGACCGCTTCCGGGGCCGCCGGGCTGTTGGCCGCGCAGCGCTTCGGCCTGCTGCGCGGGCTGGAAGCGCTCGCCCGGCAGATCGCCGCCCGCCTGGCGCTCGACGGCTCGCTGGACGGGATCGACGCGGCGGTTGCCGCCACCTATCGCCGGCGCGCGCCCATGCTGTGGTGCGCGGCGCTCCACCTGGGGTCCTGGCTGCTGGGCATGATCGAGAGCTGGGCGGTGCTGCACGCCCTGGGCTTTCCCGTCTCGCCGGTGCAGGCGCTGGTGGTGGAGGCGCTCGGCATGGCGGCCCGCAGCGCCGGGTTCGCCGTGCCCGGCGCGCTTGTCGTGCAGGAAGCCGGGTTTGCCCTGGCCGCCGGCGCGGCGGGGCTGCCGGACGCGTCCGGCGTGTCGCTCTCTCTGGTCAAGCGGGCGCGCGAGGTGATCGTCGGGCTGATCGGCCTGGCGCTGTGGCAAATGGAGCGCCGGGGATCACGCGCGGCACATGGCTGGCAGCGGCAGCCAGGTGAACAGCGCGAAGTTGTGGACCATGCTCTCCGCCTGCAGCCGCAGCCCGTGACAGACCAGGGCGACGACGACCACGGCGGCCACGATCGGCCAGGCGCGCATCGCCGGCCGCAGCCCGGACGATAGCGCGAGCATCGCCGCCCCCGTCAAACCCACCGCCGCGCCTGCCAGCACCTCCGGCGGCGTGTGCGCGTGGACCGCCAGCCGGCTGACGCCGAACACCGCCGCGATGGCGAGCGGGATGGCCGCCAGCACGGCCGGGGGCGCCCGGCCGCGCAGCAGCAGCAGCGCCAACCCGCCGTAGATCGCGGAAGAAGCGGCGGTGTGCCCGCTCGGGCTATGGATTCCCGTGCCCTCGAACGGCCCGGCGCAGGCGAAGAACAGGTATTTCAGGAACGCCATCGTGCCGAGCACGCCGACCACCACCCCCAGCCACGCCGCGAGTCCTCGCCACCACCCGGACAGCGCCAGCCCGATCGCCACCATGACGGCGACTGGCAGCATCACCGCCTGGTCGCCGAAGTCGGTCAGGAATTGCAACAGCCGTCAGCGGTAAACGGCTCGCGCATAGGAAACGCCGTGGTGGCGAACTGCTCTGCCGTAACGGTGACGGCCTCGCCAATAGGCTGCGTGGGAGGTGAAGTGGGGCCGGTGGCGATACGCGATGCGGCGGGCGGGATGCCTGCGATAGCCACCCCCGCCCTCGGCCGGAGCCGCCGTCAGCGCTTCCAGCGAGAGCCGGCTCATTCCGCTGCCCGCGTCCTGGGCGCCTTCCTGGGCGGCGGCGGCCAATGGCTGGAACAGCAGGCTGGCGGCGAGCAGGCACGGAAAGAACAATTGGCGCATTGTTACGTACCTACGAGTGACCGGCTCGCGATACAACTGGCCTGGGTGCAGCGCAATCTTGACCTTGCCCGTGTCCGCGCGCATAGCTCGCTTCCCGGGTGCCGCGACGGCGCCCTGCCCCGCCTGGGGCGCCGCCGCCCCGCGATGTTCGCGCGGCGGCGCACTTGGCGTTTTCTGGAGTGGGCGTGATGTTCGACTCGCTGTCGAGCAAGCTGAACGGGGTGTTCGAGGGGCTGCGCAAGCGCGGCCGCTTGTCCGAGATCGACATCGCCGAGGCGCTGCGCGAGGTGCGGCTGGCGTTGCTGGAAGCGGACGTCGCCTTGCCGGTGGTGAAAGACTTCATCGCCACCGTGCGCGAGAAGGCCACCCAGATCGAGGTACTGGACAGCGTGGCGCCGGGCCAGCAGGTCATCAAGGCGGTGAACGACGCCATGGTGGACGCGCTGGGTGGCGCTGGCGCCGTGCCGCTCAACCTGGCCGCCGCCGCCCCCGTGCCGATCCTGATGGTCGGGCTGCAAGGGTCCGGCAAGACCACGACCTCCGGCAAGATCGCCCTGCGCCTGTCCCAGCGGGAGAAGCGCAAGGTCCTGCTCGCCTCGCTGGACACCCAGCGCCCGGCCGCGCAGCTCCAGTTGCAGCAGCTGGCGCACCAGGCCCGGGTCACGTCCCTGCCGATCATCGCCGGGCAGACCCCGGTGGAGATCGCCCGGCGCGCCATGGAGACGGGGCGGCGCGAAGTGTACGACGTGGTGATCCTGGACACCGCCGGCCGCTTGTCGATCGATGCCGCGTTGATGGACGAGATCCGCGCCATCCGTGCCGAGACCAATCCGGCCGAGACGCTGCTGGTGGTGGACGCCATGACCGGCCAGGACGCGGTCAATACCGCCCGGGCGTTCAACGAGGCGCTGGGCATCACCGGCATCGTCATGACCCGCATGGACGGCGACGCGCGCGGCGGCGCCGCGTTGTCGATGCGGGCGATCACGGGCGCGCCGATCAAGCTGACCGGCTCCGGCGAGAAGATCGACGCGCTGGAGGAGTTCCACCCCGAGCGCGTCGCCGGCCGCATCCTGGGCATGGGCGACATCGTCGGCCTGGTGGAGCGCGCCAGCGAGACGGTGGACGAGGAGGAAGCCGAGGCGCTCGCCAAGAAGATGATGGCGGGCAAGTTCGACCTCGACGACTACGCCAAGCAGCTCAAGCAGATCACCAAGATGGGCTCCATCTCCTCCATCGTCGGGATGTTGCCCGGCATGGGCGCGGCCAAGGAGGCGTTGGAGAACGCCAACGTGGACAAGACGGTGCTGGCCAAGCAGGCCGCCATGATATCGTCCATGACGATGAAGGAGCGGCGGGACCCGGACATCATCAAGGCGAGCCGCAAGAAGCGCATCGCCGCCGGGTCGGGTGCCACGGTGCAGGACGTCAACAAGCTGCTGAAGCAGTTCGACGACATGTCCACCATGATGAAGAAGATGCGCAAGCTGGGGCAGCGGGGGCTGATGCGCCACGGCCTCGGCGCGATCATGCCGAAGACCATGCAGCAGCAACGGCGACCCTACTAACGAAGGACGAGAGAGATGGGATTGAAGATCAGGCTGGCGCGCGCAGGCGCCAAGAAGCGGCCGTACTACCACATCGTGGTGGCGGACAGCCGCAGCCCGCGGGATGGCCGCTTCATCGAGAAGCTCGGCAGCTACAACCCGATGCTGCCGGCCGATCACGCCGAGCGCGTGCGCCTGCAAGACGAGCGCATCACCCACTGGCTGAGCCAGGGAGCGCTGGCGACCGACCGCGTCGCGCGTTTCCTGGGCCGCGCCGGCCTGGCGCCCATGCCGGCCTTCCGCGAGCAGCCCGTGCAGTCCGCGCCGAAGAAGAAGGCGCAGGAGCGGGCCAAGGCGGCAGCCGCCGGGGCCTGATGCCGGAAGGAGGCCGCATCCTGCTGGGGGTGGTGGGCCGGCCGCACGGCGTGCGGGGGCTGTTGCACGTGCACAGCTACACCGCCGATCCGGACGGCCTCGCCGGCTACGGCCCGCTGCTGGACGAGGCCGGGCGGCGCTGGACGCTCGCCTGGCGGGGCGCGGGCGTGGCGGAGCTGCGCGACGGCGATGGCCGGCCGGTGGCGGATCGCAGCGCGGCGGAGCGCCTAGTCAACACCCGCCTGTTCGTGGAGCGGGACCGGCTGCCCGCGCCGGACGAGGACGAGTTCTACCTGGCCGACCTGGTGGGCCTGCTGGCGATGTCTCCGGAAGGCGCGGAACTGGGCCGGGTGACCGCGGTGCACGACTACGGCGCCGGCGCCAGCCTGGAGATCGGCGCGCTGCTGGTGCCGTTCACCCGCGCTTGCGTGCCGGCGGTGGACATCGCCGGCGGACGGGTGGTCGTGGTCGAGCCGGGCGAGGTGGTCGTGTCCGAAGGACCATCCCCTCCAGGAGAGGGCGAGCACACGTGACCTGGCGCGCCACCATCCTCACCCTGTTCCCCGCCATGTTTCCGGGCACGCTCGGCGATGCTCTCGCGGGCCGCGCCTTGTCCCGCGGCGTGTGGCATTTCGACATCGCCGATATCCGCGCTGCGGGGCTGGGCCGCCGCCGCAGCGTGGACGACACGCCGTTCGGCGGCGGGGCCGGCATGGTGATGCGGCCGGACGTCGTTGACGCCGCGATCCGCGCGGTCGCCGATGGCCGCCCCCTGCTTTACCTGACCCCCCGTGGCCGCCCGTTCCAGCAGGCTGATGCCGCCCGGCTCGCTTCCGGTCCCGGCGCGATCCTGCTCTGCGGCCGTTACGAGGGCGTCGATCAGCGGGTAATCGAGGCCCACGCCGCCGAGGAGGTCAGCATCGGCGACTACGTGCTGTCCGGCGGCGAGCTGGCCGCGATGGTGGTGCTCGATGCCTGCGTGCGCCTGCTGCCCGGCGTGATGGGCGCCGCGGACAGCGCGCTGGAGGAAAGCTTCGCCGACGGCGTGCTGGAATACCCGCATTACACCCGCCCGGCCGACTGGCAGGGCCGCGCCGTGCCGCCCGTGCTGCTGAGCGGCGACCACGCCGCCATCGCCCGGTGGCGCCGCGACCAAGCCGTCGCCATCACCCAGGCCCGCAGGCCAGACCTGCTGTCCGCGGGTTGCCCCAAGATTGCATCCGGCCTCACCGCGCCGTAACACGTTCCGAGAAGGACCCCCACCATGAACCTTATCCAGCAATACGAGGCCGGCGAGATCGCCCGCCTCACCGCCGTCCGGGCGGTGCCCGAGTTCGCGCCGGGAGACACCGTGCGCGTGTCGGTGAACATCAAGGAAGGCGAGCGTTCGCGCGTGCAGGCGTTCGAGGGCGTTTGCATCGCCCGGTCCAACAAGGGCCTCAACAGCAACTTCACTGTCCGCAAGATCAGCTACGGCGAAGGTGTCGAGCGCGTGTTCCCGCTCTACGCGCCAACCATCGCGGCGATCGACGTGGTGCGCCGGGGCGACGTGCGCCGGGCCAAGCTGTACTACCTGCGCGGACGCCGCGGCAAATCCGCGCGCATCGCCGAGAAGGCGCGAGACACGCGGGTGGAGGCTGCCGCCGCCGAGTAAGCACAAACATCATCGCCACGCCCGGGCTCCCGTCCGGGCATCCACGCGGTTCCGACGCGATTGGCTGGCGCATGGAATGCCGTGGATGGCCGGTTCAAGCCCGGCCGTGGCAAGCTGGGGAATGCCAATGCCGCGCACGTTGTTCGACAAGGTCTGGGACGCCCATGTGGTGGACCGCATGGAGGACGGCACCTGCGTCCTCTACATCGACCGCCATCTGGTGCACGAAGTCACCAGCCCACAGGCCTTCGAAGGCCTTCGTATGGCGGGCCGCGGCGTCCGCCGGCCGGATGCGACCGTGGCAGTCGTGGACCACAACGTTCCCACCTCGGATCGTCAGAACGCCATCGCGGAGCCTGAAAGCCGGCTGCAAGTGGAAACGCTCGAGCGCAACGTCGCCGAGTTCGGCGTGCCCTACATCCCATTGCTCGACGCGCGGCAGGGCATCGTCCACATCATCGGCCCGGAACTGGGCATCTCGCTGCCTGGCACCACCATCGTCTGCGGTGATAGCCATACCTCCACCCATGGCGCCCTGGGCGCGCTGGCGTTCGGCATCGGCACTTCGGAGGTCGAGCACGTGCTCGCCACCCAGACCCTGTTGCAGAAGCCGGCGAAGAACATGCTGGTGTCCGTTGAAGGCGAGCTGGCGCCCGGCGTCACGGCCAAGGACGTCGTGCTGGCGATCATCGGCACCATCGGCACCGCCGGCGGCACCGGCCACGTCATCGAGTACGCCGGCAGCGCCATCCGCGGGCTCGACATGGCCGGCCGCATGACCGTCTGCAACATGAGCATCGAGGCAGGCGCCCGCGCCGGCATGATCGCGCCGGACGAGACCACGTTCGAATACGTCCGCACCCGCCCGCAAGCCCCAAAGGGCGAGGCGCTGGAGCAGGCGATCGCCTACTGGCGCACCCTGCCCTCCGACGAAGGCGCATCCTACGACCGCGTCGTGGCGCTGGACGCGGCCGGCATCGTCCCGATGGTGAGCTGGGGCACCAGTCCCGAGGCCGTCTTGCCGATCACCGGCGTCGTCCCCGACCCGGCGAGCTATGCCGACCCGGCGAAGGCCGACCAGGTGCGCCGCATGCTCGACTACATGGACCTGCAACCTGGCCAGAAGCTCGTGGAGATCCCCGTTGACGTGGTCTTCATCGGCAGCTGCACCAACGGCCGCATCGAGGACCTGCGTGCCGCCGCCAAAGTGGTGGGCACCCGCCATGTCGCCCCGGGCGTGCGTGCCATGATCGTTCCCGGCAGCGGCCTCGTGAAGCAACAAGCGGAGGCCGAGGGCCTGAACCAGGTGTTCACCGATGCCGGGTTCGAGTGGCGGGACGCCGGCTGTTCCATGTGCCTGGGCATGAATCCGGACAAGCTGAAGCCGGGGCAACGCGCCGCCAGCACGTCCAATCGCAATTTCGAGGGCCGGCAGGGACCTGGTGGCCGCACCCACCTGCTTTCCCCGGCGATGGCCGCCGCCGCCGCCGTCACGGGCCGCCTCGCCGACGTGCGGGACCTGGCGTGATGCAGCCCTTCACCACCCTGACCGGCGTGGCCGCCCCGCTTCCGTTGGCCAACGTGGACACCGACAAGATCATCCCGGCTCGCTTCCTGAAGACCATCAAGCGCACTGGATTGGGCATCCACCTGTTCGACACGCTGCGCTATGACGCCGAGGGTGCCGAACGGCCGGATTTCGTGCTGAACCAGCCAGCCTACCGCGGTGCCGAGATCCTGATCGCGCACGAGAACTTCGGCTGCGGATCGTCCCGGGAGCACGCCCCCTGGGCGTTGCTGGATTTCGGCATACGCTGCGTGATCGCGCCCGGCTTCGCCGACATCTTCCACAACAACTGCTTCAAGAACGGCATCCTGCCCGTGTGCCTGCCGCGCGCCGTGTGCGACCAGTTGATGGAGGACGCCAAGCTCGGCGGCAACGCGCGCCTGACGGTGGACCTGGCACGGCAGGTGGTGATCCGCCCATCCGGCGAGGAGATCCCGTTCGCCATCGACGCCTTCCGCAAGCATTCCCTGCTGAACGGACTGGACGACATCGGCCAAACGATGCAGCGCGGCCCGGCGATCGACAGCTACGAGGCGGCCCAGCCGGCGTGGTTGCCCGCGGTCACCGCCTGACCCCCCTCGGAGCGACAAGGAACATGCGCTCATGACGGCCAACAAGAAGCTGCTCCTGCTCCCAGGCGATGGCATCGGGCCGGAGGTGATGCGCGAGGTGCGCCGGGTGATCGACTGGATGGCCCGCCGCCGCCGCGCCACGTTCGACTTGGCCGAGGGCCTGGTCGGTGGCGCCGCGATCGACGCCCAGGGCCGCGCCATCTCGGACGCCACCGTTGCCCGCGCGAAGGAAGCGGACGCCGTGCTGTTCGGCTCCGTCGGCGGGCCGAAATGGGACAGGCTGGGCTTCGACAACCGGCCGGAACTGGCCATCCTCACCCTGCGGCGGGAGCTCGGCCTGTTCGCCAACCTGCGCCCGGCGATTGTGCTGGAGCCGCTGCTCGACGCCTCGACGCTCAAGGCGGACGTGATCCGCGGCCTCGACCTCATGATCGTGCGTGAAAGCACCGGCGGCATCTATTTTGGCGAGCCGCGCGGCATCGAGACGCTGCCCGACGGCCAGCAGCGCGGCATCAACACCGAGGTTTACACCACCGGCGAGATCGAGCGGGTCGCCCGCGTCGCGTTCGAGTTGGCCCGCACGCGGCAGAACCGCGTTTGCAGCGTGGAAAAGGCCAACGTGATGGAGAGCGGACTGCTGTGGCGGCAGGTGGTCACCGCGCTGGGCGCGCGCGAGTTCCCGGACGTCGGGCTGAGCCACATGTATGCCGACAATTGCGCCATGCAGTTGGTCCGCAACCCGCGCCAGTTCGACGTGATTGTCACCACCAACCTGTTCGGAGACCTGCTGAGCGATCTGGCGTCCATGCTGACGGGCAGCCTCGGCATGCTCCCCTCCGCCACGCTGGGCAGCCTGGACCCGGCGACCGGCCGCCGCTACGCCCTCTACGAGCCCATCCACGGCAGCGCCCCGGACATTGCCGGCCGCGGCATCGCCAACCCGCTTGGCCAGTTGCTGAGCTTCGCGATGCTGCTGCGGCACTCCTTCGCCATGGAGGAGGACGCGCAACTGATCGAACGTGCCGCCACCAACGTGCTGGCGAGCGGCTTGCGCACGGCAGACGTGATGGCGCCCGGCAACGCCCAGGTGGGCACTTCGGTGATGGGGGAGAGCATCCTCCGCGAGTTGGACAAGCTGGCCGCGTAAGGGCTTGCCCGCACCGCCGGGTTGCCCTACACCGCGCGCTCGGCTGCGCCCGTAGCTCAATTGGATAGAGCACCAGACTACGAATCTGGGGGTTGGAAGTTCGAGTCTTTCCGGGCGCGCCAGTGATACAGAAGCTCGCTTCTCCGGCCAGGAAACCGCTTCGCGTGGCTGACAAGGCCGTTGCTCGGCTGTCGCAGCGACGTCTTGACGCAGCGGGCCTGTCCCCGTCCGATTGGGACGATGCAGTATCCAATCACACCGGACGGCCGTTACTTCGTCGTACGCGGCCGCTTATGGCGGTGCTCCGATCCGAACCTCGGCGCCGACGAGAAAGCTGCGCTCACTCGTGAACTGATGGCCGCGCGGCGGGCGAAGCGGGTCGCGATGGAGGCGTGCGATGTGGAAGCCCGCCACACGGCCCGGCGGCGGGTTGACGCGGCGAAAACGGCGCTTGGCGAACGCGGTCCGGTCTGGTGGACCGATGGCGCGCCCGACTGCAACCGGCGAATGGCGCGCACGACGCAGTATGCTTCGTGGTTCGAAACCGTCGGCGTTGCCGCGCCGCCCGCCAGGGCGCAACACGGCTCCTGACCCGGCACTGCGTTCGGGCAGCAACGGAACCGTGCCGTCCCCAGTCGCGGGCAGCAAGGGGCGATAGCTTTCCCCCTGCCCTGTCAGGACCCGACGCCTGGGCTACAAGCCTGGGCTAGACCGTTTGTTGCTGGAGGTAGGCATGCACGAAGCCGGGGAGGTGGCTGCCCAGCCAGTCGCCCATCTCCTGCTCTTCCTTCATCGACTGCTCAAGCACCGCCACGTCCTCCGCAGCGCCGGCGGCTTGCGCCAGGGTGATCAACACCTTGTAGGAGCCGATCTCGTAGGCCTTGAAGCCGACGGCCGCCAGCACGTCCTTCAACACCTCGTCGGACGACATGGAGTGGACGAAGCCAGCCACGGTCGCGACGGTCCCGGTCACCGCTTCCTTGGCCATGGAAGCCTTGGTGCCGTGCTTCGCCAGCAAACGGTCCAGGCGGGCAGCCTGCTCGACCGAGCGGTCCTTTTCCGTCTGCATCTGGGCGTGCAGGTCCGGATAGGGCTTCATCCTGGGCAGCTCGTTCTGAATGGTCCCGATGGCCTGCGTCTCGACGGCGTGCTGGTTGCGCAGTCCGGTCAGGTAGATCTTCATCGTGGTATCGAAGTCGCTCATGTCCACTCCTGTCAGCGTAAGGTCGTTCAACGCGGCTTCTGCTCCGATGGCGCAGATGGGCGCGATCAGAATATATTGCACTGGTCAAACGACAACGCAGACAGGTCAGCAGCAGTTTCCGGCACGCCCTGGTCGCAGCATGCACAGGCACGGACTACGGCGTCCGCTTGCGCCAGTGCAGCACGGGCCGTGGCAGTCCAGCGCGGGAGGCGCGCAGGTCCACATAGGCAAGCCAGGCGAATTGCGGCGGCAGAACCATGGTCGTCCAGGCGATCTTCCATTCCGGACGCGCCATCAGGAAGAGCGCGCAGCACACCCCGCCCCAGATCGCGAACGCCCAGTGGACCAGCGTCACCGCGATCGCCGGCATGCCGCTGCGGTGGGCAAGTTGGTAGAGATGCCCACGATGCGCTTCCGTCAGCCGCTCGCCATCGAGCAAGCGGCGCAGCAGAGTGAAGGCGACGTCGAACAGAACGCCTGCAAGCAGCATTGGCACGAGTGCGACCGATAATGCCACCGCTTCGAAGCGTCCCGCGATGACCGCCAGGATCGCGATCACGAATCCCAGGAATTGGCTGCCGACGTCACCCATGAAGATGCGGGCGCGGGGAAAGTTGAACGGCAGGAAGCCCAGTATGCCCGCGAGCAGGATGAACGCTGCGTAGTAGATGAAGGGCGTCGCGAGCCAGGCGCCGACCGCCACGAGAGTGACGCAGACGATTGCAGCCACGCCGGAGGCCAGTCCGTTCAATCCGTCGATGAAATTCATCGCGTTGGTCGCCGCCACGATCCAGACAAGGGTTATCACCGGCCCCAGCCAGCCCAGTGGAACCAGCCCCAGCACCGGGAGCCGTATGAACGTCAGGCTCAGCCCGGAGCCGACCACCAGCGAGGCGGCAGCAGCCTGTGTCAGGAACTTCACGGAAGGCGGCCAGAACAGGAGGTCATCCAGGAAGGCCACAACGGCGACAGCCGACGCCGCCAGCATCACCGCGCCGAAATAAGGCACGGCAACGCCGCTGGCCGCAGCGCGGTGCTGGAGCGTGGCCGTGCCCACGAGAAAGGCGAGCACGATTCCGACCCCTCCGCCCTTGGGCGTTGGCCGGGTATGGCTGCTGCGTGCCCCGGGCGTGTCGAGCGCCCCAACCTGCACCATGCCCCAAACGGCAGCAGCCGAGAGCAAGGCCAGGCAGGCGCATGACCCGAAGTGGATTACCATGGCGTCGGCAGTCAAAGGCGCTCCGGACGGTTGGGCTGCGGGGGACTGACCGGGATGATGGTGTGCGCTATAAAGAGCGCGGCATGCCCTCGCAACGCTCCGCTGTCCGGATTTTGATGAACGTGGCGCTCGACGCCGCGTTAGCCGCCGTGGCCGCCGTGGTGGCCCGTTGGGTTGCGGACCCGGGTGGCGGGCTTCTGCATCCCCTGTGGTTCCTGGCTGGCGGCGCGATCACTTTGTTGGTCGGTGGGCTGCCTTTTCGGCTGTCCCAGCAATACTGGCGGTTCTCAGCCATCGAGGACCTGGTCGGGGTAGCCGGAGGCAGCCTCGTGACTGCCGGCCTGTTCGCCCTGCTCTGGCTGGTCACCGGCTATCCGCTGCCCACCCCGACCTTTCCCATCGTGCATGCGATGACGCTGATGGCCTTCCTCGGGGCGCCGCGGGTATTCTACCGCATGACAAAGGTCCGCCCGAAAGGACGGACCGGTCAGCCGGTGCAATCGGTCCTGCTGGTGGGGGCCGGGGCTGGCGCTGACAGCTTCCTCCGCGCGCTTGCAAGCGAGCGGCGCCCGAGCTTGCGGGTCGTCGGGCTGCTCGCGCTTGGCCGCAACCAGACCGGCCGGCGCATGGGCGGCCATCCCATCATGGGCGGGGTGTCGGAGCTGCGGCGGGTCCTTGACCGGCTTCGCGAACGCCGCCGGCTGCCGGACATGCTCGTGGTGGCCGACCCGGCGCTGACTGGCGCGCGGATGGGCTACCTCCTGGAGGAAGCTCAGCGTCATGGCATCCCCGTCCGGCAGGCGCCGCGGGCGACCGAGTTGCGGGATGCGAGCCAGATCGAGTTGAAGCCGGTGGCGCTCGAGGATCTGCTCAACCGCCCGCAGGTGCACCTGGACCGCGACGGAATGGCCAGGCTGGTGCGGGGCCGCCGGGTGCTGGTGACCGGCGCCGGTGGAACGATCGGCTCGGAGCTTGCCCGGCAGGTGGCCGTCCTGGCACCGGCACACCTTACCATCCTGGACAACAACGAGTACGCGCTCTGGCGCATCGATCTGGAACTTGGCGAGAGCTACCCGGCGCTGGCACGCCGCCCCGTCATTGCCGATGTTCGCGATGAGCCGAGGCTGCGGACGGTGTTCTCGGATGCCCGGCCCGAACTGGTTTTCCACGCGGCCGCGCTGAAGCACGTGCCGATGGTGGAAGCCAATCCCGGCGAAGGATTGCTGACGAACGTTTGCGGCACCCGCGCGGTGGTCGATGCCGCCGCCGCCGCCGGGGCGGTCGTCACCATCCTGGTCTCGACGGACAAGGCGGTGAACCCGAGCAGCCTGATGGGCGCCAGCAAGCGGCTGGCGGAGATGTACTGCCAGTCCGTGGACGGCGTCGCGCGTGACCGGGGCGGGATGCGATGCGTCACCGTCCGGTTCGGCAACGTTCTAGGCTCCACCGGCAGTGTCGTGCCGCTGTTCCGCCGCCAGCTGGCCCGGGGAGGTCCCCTCACCGTCACCCACCCCGACATGCAACGCTACTTCATGACCGTGCCGGAAGCGGTCGGCTTGGTGCTGCAAGCGACCCTCGTCGGCGTCGAGGAAGACTTGCCCAATGGCGGCATATTCGTGCTGGACATGGGCAAGCCGGTCAAGATCGTGGATCTAGCCCGGCAGATGATTCGCCTTGGCGGGCTTCGGCCAGACGTGGACGTGCCGATCCATTTCACCGGCCTGCGTCCAGGCGAGAAGCTGTTCGAAGAGCTGTTTCACGGCCGGGAGCCGCCAGTCCCGACAGGCTATCCCGGGCTGCTGATGGCGACGCCGCGGGCTGCCGAGCTATCGACGGTGCGCCGGGCGATCGCGGAGATCTCCGTTGCCTGCCATGCCGGTGACATCGAGAAGGCGGTCGCCTTGCTCCGTCTCATGGTGCCCGAGCTGGAACGCGGCGCTGAAGCCTCGGCCGCAGAACCCGTCAGGAGTCCCGCTTGATCCCCTTTCTCGATCTGAAAACCCAGCAACGCCGGATGGAGCCCGAGTTGCGGCGCCGGCTGGAAACCGTGCTGGACCATTGCCAGTTCATACTCGGCCCCGAGGTTGGCGAGCTGGAAGAGCGGCTTGCGTCCTACTGCGGCGCCAGCCACTGCGTCAGCGTCAGTTCGGGAACGGACGCGCTCCAGATCGCCCTGATGGCGGAGGGAGTCGGACGCGGGGATGCGGTGTTCCTTCCCGCCTTCACCTACACCGCGACCGCCGAAGTGCCGCTTCTGCTCGGCGCCACACCGGTGTTCGTGGATGTGGACCCCCGCACGTTCCAGATCGACCCGGCTCATCTTGCCCACCGGATCGCCACCACGCGCGCCGCCGGCTCGTTGCGGCCGCGGGCCTTGATCGGGGTTGACCTGTTCGGCCAGCCGGCGGACTGGCCGAAGCTTCGAGCCGCGTCGGAAGCGGAAGGGCTGTTCACCATCGACGATTGCGCTCAAAGCTTCGGCGCCAGCCTGAACGGACGCAAGCTGGGCCGGGAAGCAGATGCGACGGCCATCAGCTTCTTCCCTTCCAAGCCACTTGGCAGTTACGGCGATGGCGGGGCGCTGCTCACCGACTCGGCGGACCGTGCTGCGCTATACCGGTCTCTCCGGACGCACGGGGAAGGGACGACCAGGTACGAGGTGTTGCGGACCGGCATGAACGGACGCCTCGATACGATGCAAGCGGCCGTCCTGCTGGCTAAGCTCGACATATTCGATGACGAGCTCGCAGCCCGCGAGCGCATCGCGGCGCTGTATGACAGCCGGCTTGGCGACGTGGTAAAAGTGCCGGTGCGGACGCAGGACTCAGCAAGCGCCTGGGCTGTCTATGCCGTTCTGCTTCCGGACAACGTCATCCGGGATGAGGTACAAAGCATATTGCGGGCGGCTGGAGTGCCGACAGCAGTGTACTACCCTCGCGCCCTGCATTGCCAGCCAGCCTACGCCGCATCTCACGATGGCGAGCAACTGCCGGTCTCCGAAGACCTGGCCACCCGCATCCTGGCCTTGCCAATCCATCCGTACATGTCAGACACGGACGTCGCGCTTGTGTGTGATGCGGTAGCCACAGCTCTCAGCTAGGAAACTTCCTTCCAAGGGGAGCCGTTTGACGTTCATGGAAGACAAGAAAACTCAAGCCTCGGAGCAGGTCACCCCGTCACAAGGTGTCAACCCGGAAACCGAACCCAACACGGAGCATGGCATCCCGCCTGAGATGCACGATGCCGAGCCCAAGGGCTCGCCGACGAGTGACCGTCATAGCGGCGAGGTATCTGCCACGAAGCCGTAGTCCGGCCGGAGCTTGCATGTGGCGCGGCAAGATTATAGGAACTCGGCTAGTTCGAGCCGGCGCTGTTGTAGCTCAGTGGTAGAGCACTCCCTTGGTAAGGGAGAGGTCGAGAGTTCAATCCCCTCCAACAGCACCATCGTCGATTGGCCCCTTGTCGTCGAACTGCCGGGCGGCGGCCCCTCTGCTTCGGGGGTTTAGGACGAGACGGCTGCCGCTGAGGCGGACAGCAGCGCGGTATGCCCGCCGTATCTGGTTTCCAGCACCCAAACGCGATAAGCACGCCGTCACGGCATTCTGAGCATTACGGCGGAAAAGCCCGTAAGCAAGAAGGTGCCGGGGGACGTCCTGAATGCCTGACGACATGGTGCCCAACGCTGTTTCCTTGGCGGCGAGGGTTGGCCCAACCCCGTTGAGCCGGCAGCAGATTGTCGGTTTCTGGGCTGCGTGGTCCGGGTGGATGCTGGACGGGATGGATTCCGTCATCTACGCCCTGGTGCTCGGCCCCGCGTTGACCGAGTTGCTGCCGCGCTCAGGCATGGAGGCGACACGGGCCAACATCGGCTATGTCGGCTCGCTCATGTTCGGCCTGTTCCTGGTCGGCTGGGGCTTGTCATTCATCTGGGGTCCGATCGCCGACCGGTTCGGACGCACCAAGTCGCTCGCCGCGACCATCCTCGTCTATGCCGTATTCACCGGCGCTGCGGCGTTCGCGCCAAACATCTGGCTGCTCGGGCTGTTCCGCTTCCTGGCCGGCATCGGCGTGGGCGGGGAATGGGCGATGGCTGGAACCTATGTGGCCGAGGCCTGGCCCGAGGACCGCCGCAAGATGGGAGCGGGATACCTCCAGACCGGCTACTATTTCGGGTTCTTCGTCGCGGCCGCGCTGAACTTCACCGTGGGCGCCTCCTATGGCTGGCGGGCGATGTTCCTGTGCGGCCTGTTTCCCGTCGTCGTCTCGATCGCGACCCTGTTCAAGGTCGAGGAACCCAAGCGCTGGGAAGCGCGCCGTCAGGGCGCCGGGACCGCCGGGGGGCGGGCCAAGCCCTTCGCCCTCATCTTCAGTCCCCGCTACCGTGGCCAGGTCATCGCGATGTCCTCGTTGCTGACGGTGGCGATCATCGGCCTGTGGGCTGGCGCGGTGTATGAGCCAACAGCCATCGTATTCCTTGCCAGCCAGGCCGGCATGTCGCTGCCCCAAGCCGCCAAGATGGCCTCGTACGGCACGGGACTGCTCTCGATCGGCACGGTCATCGGCTGCATCGCGGCGCCCTGGGCATCGGAGCGGTTCGGCCGCCGTCCCACCCTCGCGGCGTATTACGTCGGCATGATGCTCACCATCGCGGCGGGCTTCGGCTGGGCGTTCTACCTGCCGGCCGGCACGGCGTTGCCCGTGTTCATGGCCATCCTTTTCCTTCTCGGCATGTTCGGCGGAAACTTCGCCATCTTCAGCCTCTGGCTTCCGGAACTGTTCCCGACCGAGGTGCGAGGCACCGCGTTCGCTTTCTGCACCTCCGTGGGCCGCTTCATCGGCGCGGGGGTGAACTTCGGGCTGGCAGCCGCGGTGGCCGCCATGGGCACGCTCGGAACGCCGATCGCGCTGACAGCCATCGCGTTCGCCGTCGGCTTGCTGGTCATCCCATTCGCGCGCGAAACACGCGGCGAAATACTGCCGGAGTAGTTGCCGCGAGCAGAACATGGCCGATGGGAACCAGCCAAACGGGAGTTCACAGCCCTGGCCCCATCCAGCTCCATCCATCCGCGCCGAGCATGTGGCCGTCACGTCCCTCCCCCCTGCTGAACCTCCTTCCCCGCCGGCGGGAGAAAGCGACCTTGCCGCAGCCGAACGGGCGGTGGCCGAAGCACCGGATGCGGCCGAACCGGTGTTCCATCTCTGCTGCCTCCTGCTCGCCCGGCAGGACTCGGCAGCCAACGCCCTGTTGCCCCTGCTGCAACGCTTCATCCATTATGCTCCCGGATGGCTGGCGCTGGGCCAGACCCTCTTGCCGCGGCAGCCTGCCGGCGCCCTGGTCGCATTCACCCGCGCGCAGGCGGCCAGCCGCAGCGTGCCGGCAGCACTCGGGCAGGCGGCGGCGCTGTCCTTGCTCGGCCGCCATGCCGAGGCGGAAGCGGCCTGCCAGGAAGCGGACGCCCTGGCGCCAGAGGACCCCCGCCCGCCGACGCAACTCGGCCGGGTGCGGCGGCAGGCGGGAGACTGGCCCGGCGCCCGCGAGGCGTTCGCGGCGGCGGCGGCGCGGGACCCGGGCTCGGCGCAGGCTTGGTTCAGCCTCGGCGTCGCTTGCCAGGACCTGCACGACCACCCCGCAGCGGTCCCAGCCTTCCGCACGGCCCTCGCCGCCAAACCCGATTGGCACGAAGCTGCCTTCAACCTGGCCGTGGCCTGCCAGGAAACGGGTGACCTGCCGGCCGCTCTGGACGCCTACGCCGCCGCCCTTCGGCTGCATCCGGCGCTGTTTGGCCGCATCGCGCAGGCGCTGGTGTCACCCCGGGTCGGGCGGCTCTGGCTGCAACCCGGTGCTTTGCGGGCCGAACTCGCCGCCCGGGGCTGACCGGGCGGCTCGGAACGCCTTGCGGTACACGCCTGGGCCTGCCAGCAAGGCGCCTGCCAGCGCGTCGTACTCCGCCGGCTCGAACGTCCCGTGAACTAGGTCCAGCGCCTGCCGCGGGACTGGAAAGCACTGCGCGACCGGGGTGCCGCGGGGCAGTACGCCTTCCCACGCCGGGTCAGCCCACACGGCGGGAAACAGCAAGCCCACGTCATGGAAGCGGTCGCAATCCACCAGCCCGCTCAGCAGGCGGAACGGCAGGTCGAAGCGGTTCGCCGGGTGGGTGGCGAACAAGGACCAGCCTGGTTCCAGCTCGATCGTCCAGAAGCTGTTGAACTTCACGATGACCTGCCCGGGCGTGTGGAACGGCGTGCCCTCCACCTGCGCGGGGGCATGGAAGCTGACCGGCGCCCGCGGGTGCTGCCCGGCCGCCGGCAGCGGCAAGTCCCAATCCCAGGACAGCGCTCCCGCCCGGACCGTGACGTCGCAGGCGAGCGGCATCGTGAAGCCGTATCCCATGGCGTCCACGAAGGGCGGGCACTGCTTGACGGTGCGGACGGGAGCGCCGTGCATGTCGGAGGCGGCGGTGCGGGGCATGGCGCGCAGCCAGGCGGGCAGCGCGTCCCGGGCCGGGACCGGCGGAGGCAGGTGGCCCGCCAGCGCCGGGTCGCAACGGACGGTGACGCGCACCGTCAGCCCGGCCGGTGCAGCGCCTGCGCCACGGCCGCGCGCCAGCCGGCGTAGCGCCGCTCCCTCGCGGCTTCGTCCATCGCCGGGGCGAAGCGCTGCCCGGCCTGCCATTGGCTGGCAAACTCCGCCGGCTCGGGGTACACGCCGGCATGAAGCCCGGCAAGGTAGGCTGCGCCTAACGCCGTTGTTTCCAGGCACGCCGGGCGTTCCACCGGCAGGCCAACCATGTCGGCCAGGAACTGCATCGTCCAATCGCTCGCCGTCATGCCGCCGTCCACGCGCAGCACCACCTCGCCTGTCCACCCGGCATCGGCGAGCATCGCCGCCAACAGATCGCGGGTCTGGTAGCCGACCGCCTCGAGCACGGCGCGGGCCAGCTCGCGCCGGGTCGTGCCGCGGGTGATGCCGCTGACCGTGGCACGGGCGTGGCTGTCCCAATGCGGCGCGCCCAGCCCGGTGAAGGCCGGCACCAGGTACACCGGCTGCGCCGGGTCTGCCTGCGCGGCCAGCATGCCCGTCTCGCTCGCCTCCGCCACCAGGCCCAGGCCGTCACGCAACCATTGCACGGCGGCGCCGGCGGAGAAGATAGACCCTTCCAGCGCGTAGGACCGCCGGCCCGCGCGTTGGCAGGCGATGGTCGCCAGCATGCGGTGGCTGGAAGGAAGCGGCGCGTCGCCGACGTGGAGCAGCACGAAGGCGCCCGTGCCATAGGTCGCCTTCACCGTGCCGCGGCTGAAGCAGGCCTGGCCCACCAGCGCCGCCTGCTGGTCCCCGGCGATGCCCAGCACCGGCACCGCGGCACCCAGCAGCCCGGGCTCCGCCGTGCCGAACAGCCCGGCGCTGTCGCGGATCTCCGGCAGCATCGCGCGCGGGATGCCGAACAGGCGGAGCATCGGCTCGCTCCACTCGGCGGTGGCAAGGTCGCACAGCAGGGTGCGGGACGCGTTGGTCGCATCCGTCGCGTGCACCCGGCCGCCGGTCAGCCGCCACAGCAGGAAGCTGTCCACCGTGCCGAAGGCGAGCGCGCCCGCCTCCGCCCGCGCCCGCGCCCCGGTCACGTGGTCCAGGACCCAGCTGATCTTGGTGGCGGAGAAATACGGGTCCAGCCGCAGCCCGGTGCAGGCGGCGACCGCGGGGCCATGCCCTTCCCGCTCCAGCGCGCCGCACGCGTCGGCCGTGCGGCGATCCTGCCAGACGATGGCCGGGTAGATCGGCTGGCCGGTCGCGCGGTCCCAGACGAGCGTGGTTTCCCGCTGGTTCGCGATGCCGATCGCGGCCAGGGCGCCCGCGTGGAGGCCCGCGCGCGCCAGCGCCTCCCGCGCGGTGCCGAGGGCGGTGGACCACAGCGCTTCCGGGTCGTGCTCGACCCAGCCGGGCTGCGGGTAGCGTTGCGGGAACTCGCGCTGCGCCGCGCCCAGTTGCGCCATCCCGGTGCCGAACACGATGGCCCGCGTGGACGTGGTGCCCTGGTCGATGACGAGCACGGGCGCGGTCATGCGGCGTCCTTCCCTGACAACGCGCCCACCACCCTCACCCCGGTCCTCTCCCGCCAGCGGGAGAGGAGACGAAGCGACAATGCCTCAGCCGGCCGTGCGCGTGGGCGGTGGCGCCGCGGCCCAGCTCTTCAGCAGCGTGTCGTAGTCCACCGTCTCGCCTTGCGGCTTCTCGTTGGCCAGCTTGCGCTGCGGCGCCAGGGTGCCGTCCTTCTCGGCCTTGGCGTACCAGTACTCGGGGTCCCGCTCCTCGTTCATCACGGGGCCGAGCTTGCCTTGCACGCCGGAGCGCTGGAGCCGGGTCATGATCGCGTCCTGGTCGCGCGCCAGCCCGTCCATCGCCTGCTGCGGCGTGGCAGACCCGGAGATGGCGTTGGAGATGTTCTGCCACCAGACCTGCGCCATCTTGCCGTAATCCGGAACGTTGACGCCGGTGGGCGTCCATTCCTTGCGCGCCGGGCTGCGATAGAACTCCACCAGCCCGCCGACCTTGGGCGCCAGTTCCGTCATCGCCGGATGCCACACGTCGCTCTCGCGGATCAGGTGCAGCGACACCAGCGCCTTCTTCAGCGAGACCGTCTTGGACGTGCAGAACTGGGCGTAGAGCCAGCCGGCCTTGATCTTCTCCATCGGCGCGTACTTCAGCAGCGTCCAGCAGCCAACGTCCTGGTAGCCGAGCTTCATGCCTTCCTTCCAGTATGGGCCGTGCGGGCTCGGCGCCATGCGCCACTTCGGCGTGCCGTCCGCGTTCATCACGGACAGCCCGGGCTTGGTCAGGCTGTCGGTGAACGCGCTGTACCAGAAGATCTGCTGCGCGACGTGCCCCTGACCCGGCACCGGCCCCGACTCCAGGAAGTCCATCCCGGCGGCCTCGGGCGGCGCGTACTTCTTGAGCCAATCGATGTACTTCGTCAGCGCGTACACCGCCGCGGGTCCGTTCGCGTCCCCGCCCCGGCGGATCGACGAGCCGCGGGGGATGCTGTCCTCCATGCGGATGCCCCACTCGTCCACCGGGCGGCCGTTGGGCAGCCCGCGGTCCCCGGCGCCGGCCATGGACAGCCAGGCGTCGGTGAAGCGCCAGCCGAGCGAGGGGTCCTTCTTGCCGTAGTCCATGTGGCCGTACACGCGGACGCCGTCGATCTCCTTGACGGTGTTGCTGAAGAACTCGGCGATGTCCTCGTACGCCGACCAGTTCACCGGCACGCCCAGCTCGTAGCCGAACTTGTTCTTGAACGCCGTCCTCAGGTCCGGCCGCTGGAACCAGTCATGGCGGAACCAGTACAGGTTGGCGAACTGCTGGTCCGGCAACTGGTACAGCTTGCCGTCGGTGAAGGTGCCGAACGACAGGCCCATGAAATCCTTGAGGTCCAGGGTCGGGCTGGTGACGTCCTTGCCGTTCTTCGCCATGAAGTCGGTCAAGGAGCCGTCCACGATGTCGCCGTAGCGCGGATGGGTGCCGATGAAGTCCGAGTCGTTCATCCACATGTCGTAGATCGGCCGGCCGGACTGCATCTCGACCTCGATCTTGTCGACCAGGTTGCCCTCGTCGATCAGGTCGTGGTTGACCTTGATGCCGGTGATCTCGGCGAAGGCCTGGGTGAGCGTGTGCGCCTCGTAGTCATGCACCTTCAGGATCTCGGAAACGGTGTTGACCTGCATGCCGGCGAACGGCTTGGCGGCGTTGATGAACCATTCCATCTCCGCCATCTGCGCGTCCTTGCTGAGCGTGGACGGCTGGAACTCGGCATCCACCCACTTCTTGGCCGCGTCCACCTGTTGCCCGTGGGACACCCCGCTGCGGATCAGAACCCCCGCGCCGACCGCGGCGGCCCCCTTGATGACGTCACGACGCTTCATGGCGCTTTCTCCCCTTCTTGATTGTTTAGGCCAGGCGGAACATCGCGGCGGCGAAGACCAGCGCGGCCGCGAGCGGGTACCACAGCACGTCGCCGCCCAGCCGCATCCAGGCGATGAAGATGAAGGCGGCGCCGAGCAGCGAGACGAAGAACCGGTCGCCTCGCGTGGTGGGAAAGCCCAGGATGCCGCGGCGCGGCGTTTCCGGGCGGTAGATCGCGAGCAGCGTCAGGACCGTGAGCGCGCCGGCGATGGCGGCGAAGAAGCCGGCCGTCTGCCAGGTCCACGCCATCCAGGCCATCAGCGTCTCCTACACGCGGCCAAGGGCGAACCCCTTGGCGATGTTGTTGCGCACGAACCAGATCACCACCGCGCCCGGGATCATCGTCAGCACTCCCGCGGCGGCGAGCAAGCCCCAATCCATGCCGGCGGCGGAGTAGGTCCGCATCATCACCGCCACGAACGGCTTGGCGTCCACCGTGGTCAGCGTCGTCGCCAGCAACTGCTCCACCCAGGAGAACATGAAGCAGAAGAAGGCCGCGACCCCGATGCCGTTGGCGACCAGCGGCAGGAAGATGCGGACGAAGAAACGGGGAAAGCCGTAGCCGTCCAGCGCCGCCGTTTCGTCGATCTCGCGCGGAACGCCGGACATGAAGCCTTCCAGGATCCACACCGCCAGCGGCACGTTGAACAAGCATTGCGCCAGCGCCACCGCCCAGACCGTGTCGAACAGCCCCACCGCCGAGTACAGGTTGAAGAACGGCATCGCGTACACCGCGGGCGGCGCCATCAGGTTGGACAGCAGCCAGAAGAACATGTGCTTGTCGCCCAGGAAGCGGTAGCGGCTGAACGCATAGGCGGCCGGCAGCGCGATGGTGACGGAGATGACGGTGTTCAGCAGCACGTAGCTCAGCGAATGGAGGAAGCCGCCATACCAGGCCGGGTCGTGGAAGATCTGCGCGTAGTGCTCGGCCGTGGGGTGGTGCGGCCAGAAGGTCAGCGCCCCGGTGATCTCGCTATTGGCCTTGAAGCTCATGTTCAGCAGCCAGTAGATCGGCAGGAACAGCACGAGCAGGTAGCCGCCCATCACCAGCCGCCGGGTCATCCGCCCTTCCTCGCGTCCAGTTGCGTCATGGTGGTGAAGAACACGTAGCACACCGTGAGCGTGATCAGGTTGTAGGTGAGCGACATGGCCGCCGCGTTGCCGAGGTCCACTTGGCCGAGCGCGATCTTCACCAGGTCCAGCGAGAGAAAGCTGGTCGCCTCGCCCGGCCCGCCGCCCGTCACCACGCTGGGCTCGGTGTAGATCATGAAGCTTTCCATGAAGCGCAGCAGCACGGCGATGATCAGCACCCGGCGCAGCTTCGGCAGCTCGATGTTGGTGAACACCGACCAGCGCCGCGCCCCGTCGATGCGCGCCGCCTGGTAGAACGCGTCCGGGATCGCCTTCAGCCCGGCGTAGCACAGCAGCGCCACCATGGACGTCCAGTGCCAGACGTCCATCACCACGATGGTCGCCCAGGCGGAGAACGGGTCCTGCGTGTCGTTGTAGGGAATGCCGAGCCCGTTCACCGCGGCGCCCAGCAGCCCGATGTCCGCCCGCGCGAAGATCTGCCAGATCACGCCGACCACGTTCCACGGGATCAGCATCGGCAAGGCGATCAGCACCAGCACCAGCCCCACCGTCCAGCCGCGGCGCGGGATGCTGAGCGCCACCAGGATGCCGAGCGGCACCTCGATCAGCAGCACGACGGCGGAGAAGATCAGGTTGCGGAACAGCGCGCGGGCGAAGCGTCCGCCGATGTCCGTGGTGGGGTCGAACAGGTTCTGGAACCATTCCGCCCCGTTCCAGAAGAACGAGTTCTGCCCGAAGGAGTCCTGCACGGAATAGTTCACCACCGTCATCATCGGGATGATGGAGGAGAACATCACGAAGCACAGCACGGGGATGACGAACAACCACGCCTTCTGGTTGACCGGCTTGTCGTTCATGCCGCCTGCCCCGTGACCCGGCGGCCATCCGAGAACACGTGCAGGTGCGCCGGGTCCAGCCGCACGCGCACCTCTCCGCTGCCCAGGGCCGCGCCCGGCGGCACCGTCGCCACCAGGGGGCGGCCCTCGAACGACACCCGCGCCAACTGGCGGCGGCCGAGGTCCTCCAAGCGCTGCACCTGCACCGGCAGCCCGTCCGCCGCCACCGTCGCGAACTCCGGACGGATGCCGAGCTGCACGCCCGCCATCGCCGCGTAGGCAGCGCCGAGCGCGACGTCGTGGCCGCCGCCGAGCGAGGCGGTCCGGCCCTGCACGTCCGCCGGCAGCAGGTTCATGCCGGGGGAGCCGATGAAGTAGCCGACGAAGGTGTGCTCCGGGGTGTCGAACAGTTCCGCCGGCGTGCCGATCTGCAACACGCGGCCCTCGTTCATCACCACCACCCGGTCGGCAAAGGTCAGCGCCTCCGTCTGGTCGTGGGTGACGTAGATCATCAGCAGGTCCAGCGCGTGGTGCACCGCTTTCAGCTTGGACCGCAGCTCCCACTTCAACGCCGGGTCGATGACGGTCAGCGGCTCGTCGAACAGCACGGCGGCGACGTCCGCGCGCACCAGGCCGCGGCCGAGCGAGATCTTCTGCTTGGCATCCGCGGTCAGACCACGGGCAAGGCGGCGCAGCTCTGGCGTCAAGCCCAGCATGGCGGCGACCTCCGCCACCCGCGCGGCGGCTTCCCGGCGCGGCACGCCGCGGTTGCGGAGCGGGAAGGCCAGGTTCTCGGCCACCGTCATCGTGTCGTAGATCACCGGGAACTGGAACACCTGGGCGATGTTGCGCCGTTCCGTCGGCAGCCGCGTGACGTCGCGCCCGTCGAACAGCAGGCGGCCATGGGACGGGATCACCAGGCCGGAGATGATGTTGAGCAGCGTCGTCTTGCCGCAGCCGGACGGGCCGAGCAGCGCGTAGGCCCGCCCTTGCTCCCACACGTGGTGCAGCGGCTTGAGCGCGTAGTCCGCTTCTGACCGGGGCTTGCCGTAGGCGTGGCCGATGCCGTCCAGCGTGATGCTGGCCATCAGACCGCTTCCGCCATCTGCCGCGGCATCACGCGGGCGCCGTCGACACCGAACACGAAGGCGCGGCCCAGGTCCACGCCCAATCCCACCGCCGTGCCCACCGACAGGTCATGCACGCCCGGCATCAGCGCGACCCAGGCGCCGTGGGGCGTGTCCACGTGGACGAAGCTCTCGGACCCGTTGATCTCCGTCACGCTGACGGTGCCATGCATGGCCAGCGCGCCCGGCGCGGGTTTGCCGATCGCCAGGTCGTCCGCGCGGAAGCCCAGGCGGTAGTGACCGCTCGGCAAGCCGCGCAACGGCGCCGGGCATGGCTGGGCGCCGTCCCCACCCAGCAGCACGAGGGAGCCACGGACCTCGAACACCAGCTCGTTCAGCGGCGGGTCGGAGTACACCCTGGCTGCGTCCACCGTGTCCGGCTGCCGGTAGAGCTGCGCCGCCGGGCCAACCTGCACCACCCGCCCCTCGCTGAGCGCCACCGTGGCGCCGCCGAGCAGCAAGGCTTCCGCCGGCTCCGTGGTGGCATAAACCAGGATGGCGCCGGACTCGGCGAACAGCCGGGGCAGTTCCTCCCGCAGCTCCTCCCGCAGCTTGTAGTCCAGGTTGCCGAGCGGCTCGTCCAGCAGCACCAGATCCGCTTGCTTGACCAGGGCGCGGGCGATGGCCGTGCGCTGCTGCTGGCCGCCGGAAAGCTGCGCCGGCATGCGGCGGAGCATCGGCTCCAGCCGCAGCAGCCGGGCGGCATGCTGCACCCGGCGCTCCACCTCCGCCCGCGCCACGCCGGCCACGCGCAGGGGCGAGGCGATGTTCTCGTACACGCTCAGCGTCGGGTAGTTGACGAATTGCTGGTAAACCATCGCCACCGACCGCTTGCGGACCGCCACCCCCGTCACGTCCCGCCCGTCCAGCACCAGCCGCCCGTCCGTCGGTTTCTCCAGCCCCGCCATCAAGCGCATCAGCGTGGTCTTGCCTGCCAGCGTCGGCCCGAGCAGCACGTGCAGCGCGCCGCGGCCGAGCGTGAGCGTCACATCCTGCATCAGCCAGTCGGCGCCGGACCGCAGCCCCACGCCCTGCAAAGACAGGCTCACGCGACGCGGGCCTCTTCCGGCTGCATGTATGCGTCCAACCGGGCCACCTGCTCGGCGGTCAGGCGCAGGCCCAGCTTGCTGCGCCGCCACACGATGTCGGCGGCCGTCACCGCCCATTCGGCCCGCTGGAGGTAGCGCACCTCCGCTTCCGTCAGGTCCGCGCCGAACGCCCTGCCCAGCGCCTCGGCCGACCCGGCGTCGCCGAGCAGGTCGTACGCGTGCGTTCCGTAGGCGCGCAGCAGGCGCTGCAAGGTGGCGGACGGCAGGAACGGGTAGCGCGCGCCCAGCTTGGCGAGTTCGGCGCCGAACCCGTCCGGCGCGAAGGTGCCGCCGGGCAGCGCCGCTTGTCCGGTCCATCCGGCGGCTTGGCCGGGCGCCGGCGGCAGATGCGGCGCCAGCTTGGCCAGTGCCGCCTCGGCCAGGCGGCGGTAGGTGGTGATCTTGCCGCCGAACACGGACAGCAGGGCCGGGCCGCCTTCCGGCGCGTCCATGTCCAGCACGTAGTCCCGGGTCGCCTCCTGCGCCGCGGACGCGCCGTCGTCATACAGCGGACGGACGCCGGAGTAGGTCCACACCACCTGGTCCGGCGTGACCGGCTGGCGCAGGTACTCGGTGGCGCCCCGGCAGAGATAGGCGATCTCCTCGCCGGACGCGGCGGCTTGCGCCGGATCGCCCTGGTAATCCATGTCGGTGGTGCCAATGAGCGAGAACTCCCGCTCATACGGGATGACGAAGAAGATGCGGCCGTCGCCGTTCTGGAAGATGTAGCACTGGTCGCCGTCATACAGCTTGCGGACGACGATGTGGCTGCCCTTGACCATCCGCACGCGGGCGGCGGTGTTGGCCCGCACCACGCCGCTCAGCACATCCCCCACCCATGGCCCGGCGGCGTTCACCAGCGCGCGGGCACGCACCGCGCTGCGCTCCCCCGTGACCGTGTCGTGCAGTTGCAGCGTCCACATCCCGTCCACCCGGTCCGCGCCGGTGCAGCGGGTGCGCGTGCGGACATCCGCGCCGTGCAGGGAAGCGTCCTTCGCGTTGAGCACGACGAGGCGGGAGTCCTCCACCCAGCAATCCGAGTACTCGAAGCCGAGCCGGTAGGCGGGCTTCAGCGGCGCGCCCACGCGGTCCCGCCGCAACCAAACGGTGCGGGTGGGCGGCAGGCGCTTGCGGCCTCCGAGATGGTCATAGATCAGCAGGCCGAGGCGCAGCAGCCAGGCCGGCCGCAGACCCTCGTGGTGCGGCAGCACGAAGCGCAATGGCCAGACGATGTGCGGCGCGATGCTCCAAAGCACCTCACGCTCCATCAGCGCCTCGCGCACCAGGCGGAATTTCTTGTGCTCAAGGTAGCGCAGGCCGCCATGCACCAGCTTGGTGGAGGAGGATGAGGTGGCGGACGCGAGGTCGTTCGCCTCGCACAGATGCACCCGCCAGCCGCGCCCCGCCGCGTCCCGCGCGATGCCACAGCCATTCACACCGCCGCCGATGATGGCGATGTCGTAGGGCGGTGCGCCGCTCGTGCTGGCCATCAACCCGGTCGTTCCCCGATGCGGGCCTGATCGCCCGCTTCATGTCCGGAACGCTAACGCGTCCAGAACCGCGCATCAAGCGAACAAAACGAACTTAAAGCGAAAATCGCTACTCCTCGCCCGCCTCGACCGGCCCACCCACCTCCTCCACCGCGACCCCGTGGCGCTCGCACAAGGCGGCGATGTCGGCGGACGGCAGCCGGTCCGTCACCAGCAGATCCACCTCCGCCAGATGCGCGATCCGCACGGGGGCGGAGCGCATGAACTTGCTGCCGTCCGTCACCAGCATGACCCGGCGCGCGTTGCGGATGATGGCCTGGGACACCTGCACCTCCCGCACGTCGAAATCGAGCAAGGTGCCTTCCTCGTCGATCGCCGACGTGCCGATCACGGCCAAGTCCACCCGGAACTGGCGGATGTGCTCAACCGCCGACGCGCCGACGATGCCGCCGTCGGCGCGCCGCACCGTCCCGCCGGCCAGCACGACGTCCATCGCCGGGTTGCGGTGCAGTTCGAGCGCCACGTGCAGGTTGTTGGTGATCACCAGCAGCCCCGCATGGCCGGACAGGGCGACGGCGACCTCCTCCGTCGTGGTGCCCAGGTTGATGAACAGGGAGGAATGGTCCGGCACGTGCGCCGCTGCCGCCGCCCCGATCAGCCGCTTGTGCGACGGCGCCACCAGCTTGCGCGCCTCGTAGGCCAGGTTTTCCACCCCATCGGCCACGATGGCGCCGCCGTGCACCCGGGTGAGCGCCCGTTGCTCGCACATCTCGTTCAGGTCCCGCCGGATGGTCTGCGGCGTCACCGCGAACCGGGCAGCCAAGGCTTCGACCGACACCCGGCCGGCTTCCCGCGCCAGGGCCAGGATCTCGGCCTGCCGCCGGGGCGCCGTCCGCGTGTCCATCACAAGCCCGGGCACAGGCTCAGGTTGAATGCGATCGAGATGCGCAGCGCCGTGCCGCGGTACGGCCGCACCTGGTGCAGCAGCCAGGACGGGAACAGCACCATCAGCCCGGGCCGCGGCGGGATGGTCTCCGCGCTGCCGGCGGATTGGCCGTCGGCGCCGGCGAAGCTCAGGGTGGGGGCGTACATGGACGGGGCCGGGCCGCGTGGGTCCAGCATCTCGAACTCGCCGCCGAGCGAAGGGTCCGCAGCGCAGCCGCCATCCGCCACGTAGTAGGTGCCGGACCAGAACGCGCCGGGATGGTAGTGACAAATATTGCCGTCACCCGGGCCGTTCACGTTGGCCCACGCCTGGACCCTCCATTGCGGCCGCACGGGCTGTCCCGTCCGGCCAGTCACCAGGCGGGTGGCGGCGGATTGCGCCAGCGCCAGGATGTTGGCGGCATCCTCCCCGCCCCATTCCGCCAGATCCCGCTGGGAATGCCAGCCACCAGCGTTGGAGGACTGGATGGACGGGTGCTCCCGCCGCCGCCGCAGGATGGCCTGCTCCAGGCGGGCGTTGCAGGCGGGCGCGTCCGGCACCTGAATGGCGGCGACCGGCGTGGCGAACAGGCCTTTGAGCGCGATTTCCACCTTTCCTCCTTGGGCACACCTTTCCCAGGCCATGCTGCCACAGCCGACTTTGGCCGGGTAGGAGCCGGGCGCTAGCCTTTGTGCGCCTTTGCATTGTATAAGAACGTACTGACCGGTGGGTGTCGGAGGGCAAAGGTGGAAGAGGAGAGACTGGAAGACATCCGGCCCGCGCACTTCGCCGTCCGCGAGATGGACCGGAGTGACCAAGGCGTGTTGAACAGGATCTACGAAACGTTGGACGACCCTGCTCGGCAGGAACTGCTGCGCTTCGCGATGAACCTCCAGCACCGTTCAGCGCAGGAAGCTGGCGGAGGGAAGCTAGCGCGGGGAAGCTGAAGCCGCAAACCCTAGCCAAGGCCGGCGGTGGCGGACTGCACCGTGCAACGGCGCGGAACCCCCCGCTCGCCAGGGCGCAGCCGCAGCAGGGCGCCGGCATGCGGCTCGTGCAGGAGCTGCTCCGCCGTGAGCTGGTCCGCGGCACTGGTGACGTACAGATCCTCCAGCTCCGCACCGCCGAACGCGCACATCGTGGGCTGGCTGACGGGCAGCAGCACGTCGCGGTCGAACGCGCCGTCGGCGAAGAAGCGCCGCAAACGGCCGCCGCCGTGCAGCGCGCACCAGTAGCCTCCTTCCGCATCGATGGCGGCGCCATCCGGGGTGCCGTGACCGTCCGGGATGCGGGCGAACAGGCGCCGCTCACCCAACCGGCCATCGGCGACGTCGATGCAGTGGATCTCCTTCTGGTTGCTGTGGGTGACGAACATGCGTTTCCCGTCTGCGCTCCAAGCCAAGCCGTTATGCAGGTCGGCCATGTCCGCCTGGGGCCGCAAGCCATCGCCGGGGGTGAAGCTGTGCAGGGTGCCGGGTTGCGGCGGGCTGTCCGGGCAGGCCGGATCGAACATCACGCCGACCCAGAACCGGCCTTCCGGATCACAGCCGCCGTCGTTGAAGCGGAACATCGCCGGATCGAACGGCGCGGATGCGACCGGCGCCAGCGCGCCTGTCGCGAAATGCAGGTGAAAGATCCCGGTGCGCAGCGCGACCAGTGCGCCGGCAAGCTGGGGCATGAGGGCAAACGCGCCGATGTCGGACGTCACCGGCCAGTGGCGGGCCTCCCCGCTCATGGGGTGGTAGCGGTGAAGCGCGGGCGCCTTGACGTCGATCCAGTAGAGCGCCGCTTCCGCCGCCGACCATGTCGGCGCCTCCCCTATCGTGGCGTGAGCGTCCAGCAGGATTTCCACCTCGGCCATCACTGATCTCCCCAAGGGACTAGCCGGCTCACCCCAACACCATGGTGCGAAGAAGCCCGGCGGATTGCAAATGCCGTACCTATGCCGAATCGCTGGGGCTGAAGGGGATCGTCGTGCGGGACCCGGAGAAGATCGGCGCCAGATGGGACGAGGCGCTGGCAGCAGACCGACCGGTGATCATGAACGTTTACGCCAACCCGAACGTGCCTCCCCTGCCGCCGCACGTCACGTTCAAGGACGCCAGGAACTTCCTTTCCATGCTCGGCAGCGTGTTGAAGAACAGCGCCAAGCAGGTCCTCGCCGGCGTGCTGCCCGGCAAAAGCTGAGCCGTGGCCGAGTGGAGGATCGGGCCGGTGCGGGCGCAAGCCTGAACCGTGCCCACTGACGCGCCCCAGTCGGACGGCACTGCGGAGTGGGACCGCACCACGATCGTCATCGCAACGGCGGAAGCGGGCGGTGAACTAGGATAGGTCGCACCTACGCTAGCGCCCTTGCCGCCCGTCTTGCCGCCACGCTGCTGGCGGGCGTGGTGGCGAGGCAGGATGCGATGGACCCGCCCGGCGTCCGCCGGGCCATGCAGGGTGCGCAACCTGGGCCGCGGCGGCCATGCGGTGCGGGTATCCTGCGACGCGACCACCCCGTCATCCCAAACGCGGGCGGAGACGTGGCAGGGGCCGCCTAAATGCCGGTCCCACGCCCGGCGCCACCCGCCCTCCCGCACGCGGACGCACTCCGTGCGTGCCCTAGTGGTGAAAACCTGACGGAAAGAACCGTCAGGTTTTCACCACTAGCCTTTTCTGGCGGGCCGAATCACCTGACTGGTCAGGAACCAAGTGTCGGGTTCGGACCACTAGCCATCGGCGCGTCCATGTGCGCGGCGTGGGCGTGGAACACGGGAGACCACGCCCACGCCCACGCCAGCGTCTCGATCACTGGCGCAGCAAGCCGCGCTGCCATCCGATCGTATGCGCCGGATGCGATAGGGAAAGACAAGATGCTGCCTGACAGATCGCCGGGAGCGCGCGTGCATGCCGGATGGTGCGGGCCGCCGCCGGGTTAAAGCTTTTCCCTATCGAAGCAGACTGGAAGAAAACCCTCGCCCGATGTTTTCACGAGCATCTTTGTCCGACGGCTGACCGCATACAGTCGGATGACACTCTAGCGCCAAGTCACAACTGCGGATCGGCTGGGCATGACGCCGGCAACCGGCTCGGCTGCCCCGATCGCCACGATCTGCAAACGCTCGGCGGGGACTCCACGGTCAACCAAGGCTTTTTTGACGGCATCTGCACGCCGGGCTGACAGGAGGAGGTTGTTATATTCGGACCCGACCTTATCAGTATGGCCAGCGATGATCATCACGTCCGGTTTCGCATCGCGGTAAAGCCGCGCGGCCATATCGAGCTGATTGTTAGCGCTTTGGGACAACTTGACCGCGCCGTCATCGAAAGCGATGGTCAATGATTCGTCCGAGGGCTTGGATGCCTCGGCTGCCGTAGGCGCCGGCACCGTTGCCGTCGGCGCAACACTTGGTGGCGGAGAGCTTGAGCATGCAGGGAGTAGTGACGCAAGCAGCAGGGCATTCAACGCGTAGTGCCGGCTCATGGGATGGGTCCAATCAAGCTTATCCCGGGAAGGTTAGTTGCAGTGCTGCGCGCCTGTCAAAATTGGTTACGCTGGCGGCTTTGGCCTTCGCGACCGTGCTCGCCGTCCCGGCTCGGGCGGCTGAGGGCATCAACGGTGATGTCGCGTTCGCCTCGGGCGATTACTTCGCCGCGTTGCAGGACTGGCTTTCCGCGGCTGCGGCGGGGGACGCATCGGCCATGTTGAGCGTCGGTGCCCTTTACGACACTGGGCACGGCGCAACGCAGGATTGGAAGCAGGCGCTGGTCTGGTACCGGCGTGCGGCGGAGGCCGGGAACGCGTCCGCCATGTTCAACATCGCCGTCATGTATGACAGCGGACAAGGCACGGTCGTGGACCGGGCCGAGGCTATTCGCTGGTACGGAATGGCCGCCGAGAAAGGCAACGGCCGCGCGGCCTATGACCTGGGCCTCATCTACCGCGACGGGGACGGCGTTCCCAAGGACACCGCGCAAGCGATCCACTACTTTCAGATTGCCGCCGCCGCTGGCATCCAGGCCGCACGCCCCAATCTCTCAGCGCTGGGCAGCTCCGCCACCCTGGGCAGTTCCACCGTGCCGAAGCCCGTTCCGGCAACTCATCCTGTGTCGCGGCCGGCGCCTGCGGCCCCGCCCCAAACCGGCCAGCAGGTATCCGAGATCAGCCGTTTCCAGAAAGTCGCGCTGGAGCGGGGCGAGACTGGCGGGCTCTCGCCACGGCTCCTGGGCATCCTGTTGCCGACGCTCGAGCAGGACGCCCGCACCGGCAACGGCTTGGCCCAGTATGATCTGGGCTACGTCTACGAGCACGGCCTGGGCGTGCCCACCGACCTGGTGCAATCCTACAGCAGCTACTTGCGGGCGGCGGCATCCCACGACACGACGGTCATCGCCTCCGCGCTCAAAGGCGCGGCGGAAGTCGGGGACCGGCTGACGCCCGACCAGCACGCAGCGGCCCGTGAGATCCTCCTTGGCGAGCACTAACCACCGGCTGAAACCGGCAAAGCGTCACCCGTCGGACAAAGATGCTCATCGAAACGACAGGTCAAAGCATGTTGCGCACGTCGTTCAGCGCGCGGCGTGTTCGAGCGCACGCTTCGCCTTCATGCTGCCCATGGCCGCCGAGGCATTGAAGAACTCCTTGGCGTCCCCGGTTTGGCCGATCGACGCCATCGCCCGCGCCAGTTGCAACAGCCGGGTGGCTTCCGCAGGGTTCGCCCGGCGCGCGGAGGCAGCCTGCCCGGCCGCCTGATTTGCATGCGCCGCGGGAATCACCTCCGCCAAGACGGGGTCGGCCGGGACCGGCCGGATCGGGTCTGCTTCGCCTAAGGTTCGCGTGATTTGGCTGTCCGGCGGCGTCATTGGGAGTGCTGCCGCCGACGCAGCCGGTCCGGTGGCAGGCGCGGGCGAAGCTGGCTCCCATGCCGGCACGGGAAGTGCTGCGATTGGCCTGGCGTTGGACGGCAATGGGGCAGCAGGCTCCACCAACAGTGCCGGCATGCGGACGGCTTGCGGTGCGGCAAGAACGCCCAAAGCAACCAGACCTGCCGCGGCCACCCTAGCCTTCGCCCGATGCAGCCACGGACCTTGCCGGCGGTTCCTGCTGATATCTGCGCTACCCGTTTCGCCGTCGATGCCGACGGGAACAGACCAGCTCGGCGGCGCGGGCAACGCGGCCGGTCCGGACGCCAGGTCCCGGCCTGGGCTTTGCCTTCTCGGCGTCATGCCGGCCGCCGAGGCCATCGAGGGGGGGTGGAACGGGCTGCCGGGCTGCGGGAAGGCTGGCGCCGCCACGATCCGGGTTTGCAGCGTGGCGGCCGTGATGGGCGCAACGGTGTCGCGTGCAATCAATGGCGCGCCTTCCCTGGCCTGCGCACAAAGGGCCTCGGCCGCCGCGGAAACATGACGGGCCTCGATGCTGGCGGCGTTCTCGCCGAGCGCCTGCCGCAAGGCCGCGCCCAGCAGGCGGTCGAGCCGCCTCGGCGTGCCATCGCCGAGCCGGACCAGTTCGGCCATTGCCGCCTCGGCAAGCTCGCCCGGCTCCACCGCGAACTGGCCGCACCGGGTCGCCACCATGGTCCGGACATCGGTCTCGTCCATGGCGTGCACCCGCACCACCCTGGGTCCGGTGCGAACGTGACCCAGCGCGTCCGGCCGCATCGACAACACCCGCACGGTGCCCGGCGGTATAGCTGTGGCGAGCTGTTCCGCCGTCGCGCCGTCGACGTCGTCAACCAGATCCACAGCGAGCCCGGGTTCCATCGCCCCGCCCGGCGTACGGCGCTTGACCCGGCCGCCGCTTACCGACACCTCAAACAGCCGGAGAGTGTAGCTCTTGCCGCTGCCTTCCGGGCCGACCAGGTGGACAAGGCCCGGCCCGGCGCCGGCCGCTGCCGCAAACGCGCTGCGCGTGCGCACCCAGGCAGGGAAGGTGACGGGAGGCAGTGCACGCGGCTGCTGGACGTTCGGGTTCATGCCCCCATCCAAGCGCAAAATCTTGCGGCACAGAAATGAAATAGGCGTTCTCACGGTTTAACTGTGGAATAACCCTGGACGACGCGAGTCCCCAAATGTCTGTTCTTCAACGTAGTGATGAACATCTCCTGGCCGTTGCAGGACCGGAGCGCCTGCTAGACGACCTCGCGCGCTTCCTTCAGCATGGCGGCGAATGCCCGCAGTCCGGGCGGCACATGACGGTGACCTGGGTAGTAGAGGAACAGTCCGGGAATCCACGGACACCAATCGTCCAGCACGGAGACAAGCTCTCCGCGCTCAAGATAGGGCTCTGCTGAGTGAGCCGACACGTAGGCGATGCCCAGGCCTGCCGCCGCGGCTTCCGTCATGAGTTGCATGGTGTTCAAGGTCAGCGCGCCTGGAACATCGACGGCCAACTCCTGGCCGTGCTTGGCGAACTCCCAACGGAACAACTTTCCGCTCATCAGGCGGAAGCGGATGCAGGCATGGGATTTCAGGTCGTCGGGCGTTCGCGGAGGAATGCGGCCGGCGAGATACCCGGGAGAGGCGACGGCAACGAACTGGATCTCGCCGCCGAAACGCACGGCAACCATGTCCTGCGGCACGGCCTCGCCCAGCCTGACGCCGGCATCAAACCCCTCGGCCACGATGTCGACCAGCCGGTCCTCTGCCACGAGGTCAAGCGACATGTCGGGACAGCGCGCGAGAAACCGGGGCACGACCGAGTGGAGCAGCAGCCGTGCCGCGGCGACACTGGCGTTGACCCGGAGCAGGCCGCTGGGACTGGCGCGAAATGCCTCGACCACGCCAATAGCATCGTCAAGGTCGCGCAGCACCGGCCGCAAACGCGCCGCCAGGCTTTCCCCCGCTTCCGTCAACGACACGCTGCGCGTTGTCCTGTGCAGCAGCCGCACGCCGAGGTTCGTTTCCAGCGCGCGTATCAGGTGGCTGAGCGTGGAAGGCGACACACTCAACCCGTCGGCAGCTTTGCGGAAGCTGCGCTGAGCCGCAATCGCCAGGAAGGCGTTCAGGTCGTTGAGCGTCGGTTTCGGCATTGCTGGGAGATTTTCACGAAGCCATGCGGGATCATGGATATATTCGCAGGAGCGGCGGATGCCATGTCTTCCGGGAAGCGCAGCACGGCCTGCCTCTTGGGAGAGATGCTCATGTCAAGGACTTGGTTCATCACTGGCGCGTCCGCGGGTTTCGGGCGAGTGCTGACCGAAAAGCTGCTGGCTCGTGGGGAGCGGGTGGCGGCGACCTTGCGCAAGGCCGCCGCCCTGGACGGCTTGAAGCAGCAAGCGGGCGACCGCCTCTGGGTGGCGCCGTTGGACGTGACCGACACGCGCTCGGTGGGCGATGTCGTCAGCCGCGCCTTCCGCGAGTTGGGCCGGGTTGATGTGGTCGTGAACAATGCGGCTTACGCCCTGTTCGGCGCGGCCGAGGAGGTGAGCGACGACCAGATCCGCCATCAGATCGACACCAATCTGATCGGTTCGGTCCAGGTGATCCGCGCGGCTCTGCCCTATTTGCGGGCGCAAGGCGGCGGCCGTGTGCTTCAGATGTCGTCGGAGGGCGGCCAGATCGCCTATCCGAACTTCAGCCTGTACCACGCCACCAAATGGGCGATCGAGGGCTTCGTCGAGTCGGTCGCCCAGGAAGTGGCGCCTTTCGGGATCGAGTTCACCATCGTTGAACCCGGCCCCACCCGCACGAGTTTCGGCGCCAACCTGGTCAGCCCGCCGCCAATGCCTGCTTACGAGAGCACGCCGGCCGGCGCGGTGCGCCGTGCCGTGACCGCCGGCGCGTTCCCGATCACCGGCGACGTGGCCAAGATGGCCGACGCGATCATCGACTCGGCCGGCCGCAGCCCGGCGCCCCGGCGGCTGCTTCTCGGCAGCAACGCCTACGCCCAGGTCCGTGCGGCGCTCGTCGAGCGGCTTGCCGCGCTCGATGCCCAGAAAGACGTCGCCCTCTCGACCGAGCTCGATGCGTGACGGGTGGCAGGGAAAGCCGCCCGGTGTTTGACACGGCAGGGCCGGCATTCGATCGTTGCCGCTTCCGGAGGAGATCCACGCATGCGCGCGATGGTGGTGGGCGAGCAAGGGCTTGAGCTGCGGGACATCCCCATGCCTGAACCAGGCCCGGGCGAAGTGCTGGTGCGGGTCCGCGCCGCCGGGCTGAACCGGGCCGAACTGGCCATGGCCGCCGGGCACGCGCACGGCGCGCTGGGCGGCAAGGGCAAGCCGATCGGGCTGGAATGGGCCGGCGAGGTCGTCAAGCTCGGCACGGGCGTTTCCGGCCTGCGCGAGGGCGACCGGGTGATGTGCTCCGGCAACGGCGGCTATGCCGAGTATGCCGTGACCGACTGGGGCCGGGTCAGCCCGGTTCCGGACAGCAACATGGGATGGACGCAGGCCGCCGCCCTGCCGACCGCGCTGCAAACGATGCACAACGCCCTTGTCACGATCGGCCAGATGCGGCGCGGCCAAGCGGTGCTGATCCAGGGCGCCAGCTCGGGCGTCGGCTTGATGGGGCTGCAAATTGCCAAGCACATGGGCGCCGGCCTCGTGCTCGGCAGTTCCACGAACGCCGGACGCCGGGCGCGGCTGGCGGAGTTCGGCGCGGACATCGCGATCGACACCGCCGACCCGGCTTGGCCGGACGCGGTGCTGGCCGCCACGGACGGGCGCGGCGTGGACCTGGTCGTGGATCAGGTCTCCGCCGCGGTGGCGAACGGCAACCTGCGCGCCACCCGTGTTCTCGGCCGCATCGTCAACGTCGGCCGCCTCGGGGGCGCGAAAGGGGAGTTCGACTTCGACCTGCACGCGGCGCGGCGCATCGACTACGTCGGCGTCACCTTCCGCACCCGCAGCCCCGAAGAGGTCCGCGAGATCAACCGCCTCATGCGGGAGGATCTATGGGCCGCGGTGGAAGCGGGCGCCTTGTCCCTGCCGATCGACCGCGTGTTCCCGCTGGAGCAGGCGAACGAGGCGCAGGCGCACATGCGGGCGAACAACCACCTGGGCAAGGTCGTGCTGACAACGTGAAGGGGCGATGCTTTCCGGTGCTCGCCGCGGCAGGGCTGCTCGCCGGCTGCTCGGGAGGCGGCGTGCCCGCCATGCAGCAGGTGAGCGTCCGCACGGTGCCGGACGGCGCCGCCTGCTCCGTGGCGCGGGGCGGAACCCCGCTCGGCGCGGTGGACCCGACGCCCGGCAGCCTGGCCGTGGGCCACAGCCGGACGGACCTGACCGTGACGTGCCGCAAGCCGGGCTGGATACCGGCCACGGGCACGGTCGCGGCGAAGTACCAGGGCGTCGGCGTGAGGCAATTGCTCAATGGCGGCATCGCGTCCATCGTCGAGGATGCGGCGACCAGCTCGGATTTCAGCTATGATCCGGCCGGTGTCACCGTCACCCTGGGGCGGCGGGCGGAGTAGGCCGGCAAACTTTCGCGCGGCCGGCAAACGAATTGTCCGCCTGAGCTTTTGGACATCATGCCAAGCGCCGAACATGCTGTTCCCCCGCCTCGCCAAGCCGTTGGGGCTGTCTGGCCATGAACGAGTTCGAGCGCGGCTGGGCCGCCGCGATCGAGGCGGCCCAGGCATGGCACGAGGCCAAGGCCAAGCAGTTGCTGGTGCAGGCCAAGCGCACCCGGTTCCCGAAATCGCTGGAACAGCAGGCGGAAACGCACCGGCACTCTGCCGAGGTCCTGCCGACGCTCTCGCCCGAACCGGGTTCGTCGGGCTAGGCGTTTTGGTAACGGGTTGAGACAGTTCGACAAGGCGGCTGAGGGTTGCTTCGACCCATGCATGGCGAAGGGGCTTCGGCCGTGGCGCGTCACTGGCGCCTGACTCACCGCTAGGGCACGCTCCTGGCGGGCGCTTCGCGCTTCTCGGCGTACAACGCCAGCCGCCGTGCCGCGTTCGGCGCGATCGGCCGCGCCACGGCCGCCTCGAACGCGGGCAGTTCCTCCGCGCGATGGCAGGCGGACAGGTGGCCGGGTGCCACGGCGCGCAAGGCTGGAGCCTCCGAGCGGCAGCGGTCGACGGCGAACGGGCAGCGCGTGTGGAAGTGGCAGCCCGGCGGCGGGTTGAGCGGGCTGGGCACGTCGCCGCTGGGCGCCTGCCGGGCCAGCTTCTGCGCCGGGTCGGGGCGCGGGATCGCGGACAGCAGCGCGCGGGTGTAGGGGTGCAGCGGACGGGCGAACAGCGCATCCCGCGGCGCCAGCTCCACGATGCGGCCGAGGTACATCACCGCGACCCGCGTGGCGACGTGCTTCACCACCGCCAGGTCATGCGCGATGAACAAGTAGGACAAGCCCAGCCGGCGCTGCAAGTCCTCCAGCAGGTTCACCACTTGCGCCTGCACCGACACGTCCAGGGCGGAAACCGGCTCGTCGCACACCACCAGGGCCGGTTCCAGCGCCAGCGCGCGGGCGATGCCGATGCGCTGGCGCTGGCCGCCGGAGAACTCATGCGGAAAGCGCCGGGCATGCTCCGGCGCCAGTCCGACCAGGTGCAGCAAGTCTGCCACCCGGGCGCGGCGGCTGGCGGCATCCCCCGCACCGTGGATCCGCAGCGGCTCGTCCAGGGTGGCGCCCACGGTCATGCGGGGGTTGAGCGATGCGAACGGGTCCTGGAACACGATCTGCATCCGCCGCCGCAGCCGGCGCAGCTCGCCGCCGCCCATGGCGGTGACGTCATGGCCGTCGAAGCGGACAGTGCCGGCTGTGGGCTCGATCAAGCGCAGCACCAGCCGCGCGGTGGTGGACTTGCCGCAGCCGCTCTCGCCGACCAGGGCGAGCGTCTCGCCCCGGGCCAGCGTGAAGGAAACGCCGTCCACCGCGCGGACAAGGCCGGCGCGGGTGCGGAAATGCTTCTGGAGGTCGGCGGCTTCGAGGAGCGCCGTGCTCTCATCCCGGGCTTGTTCGGGAGGGAGATGCGGCGAAGCAGGGGCGCTCATTGGGGTACCCGATTGGCGCGGACACCCGGATTGTGCATACGGCGCTGGTGCGCTTCACCTGGAACGATGCCAAAGCCGCCTCGAACCTTGCCAAGCATGGCGTGGCATTCGAGCAGGCTGAGATCCTGGACTGGACGAATGCGCGGGTTAAGGCGGACACCCGGCACGATTATGGCGAAGTGCGATTGACGGCGCTGGCCCACATCGCAGACCGAGTGTTCCATGTGACGTTTACGATCCGCCGCAACACCATCTGGATCATCAGCCTGCGCAGGGCCAGCGACCGGGAGATCAGCCGATATGAAAACGAGGTTTAGACAAAACACCGACGAGGAGGAAGCCGCGATCAACGCCGGCATCGCCGCCGATCCGGACAGCCCCGAGTGGACCGAGGAGGATTTCGCCCACGCCCGTCCGGCCTCCGAGATGATGCCGCCCGACCTATACCGTGCGTTGGTGGAGCGACGCGTCCGCGGCCCGCGGACGGCGCCGACCCAGGAAGCGATTTCCCTGCCCCTGGACCCGGACGTGCTGGAACGGTTGCGCGCTTCCGGGCCGGGATGGCAGGCGCGGGCCAACGCCATGCTGCGCAAGGCGGTGCTCGGCAGGTAGCTCACGCCGCCCCTTCCACCGGCGCGCGGATGCAGGCGGCCTCGTGCGCCGCTCCCAGCACCCGCAACGGCGGTTGCGCCTCGGTGCAGGCCGGCGCGCCGAACACGCAGCGCGGGTGGAAGCGGCAACCCGGCGGCAGCGAGCCGGCGGCAGGAACCGCGCCCTCGATCGCCAGCAGCCGGCCGCGCGGCTGCTCCAGCCGCGGCACGCTGCCCAGCAGGCCCAGCGTGTAGGGATGCTGGGGGTCGTCGAACAACGCGGCGGCGGGCGCGTGCTCCACCACCCGGCCGGCGTACATCACCGCCACCTCGTCCGCCATCTCCGCCACCACGCCCAGGTCGTGGGTGATCAACACGATCGCCATGCCGGTCTGCGCCTGCAAATCCCGCAGCAGGTCCAGGATCTGCGCCTGCACCGTCACGTCCAGCGCCGTGGTCGGCTCGTCGGCGATCAGCAGGTCCGGGGCGCAGGACAGCGCCATGGCGATCATCACCCGCTGCCGCATCCCGCCCGACATCTGGTGCGGGTACTCGTCCAAACGCCGGTCCGGCGCCGGGATGCGCACCCGCTCCAGCGCCGCCGCCGCCCGGGCGCGCAGGTTGCGCGGGGACCGCTCGTGCGCCCGCATCGCTTCCTCGATCTGGTCGCCGACGGTGTAGGCCGGATTGAGGCTGGTCATCGGCTCCTGGAAGATCATCGCGATCCGCCGTCCGCGCAGCCCGCGCATGGCCGGGGCAGGCAGGCCCAGCAGGTCATGCCCGTCGAACACGATGCGCCCGGACGCCACCCGGCCCGGCGGCGGCACCAGGCGCATCACCGAGAGCGACAGCATGGACTTGCCGCAGCCGCTCTCCCCCACCACGCCCAGGGTGCGGCCCCGGTCCACCGCCAGGTCCACCCCGTCCACGGCGGCGAACGGGGCGCGCTGTCCGGGGAACACGGTGCGCAGGCCGTCAACCGTCAGCAGCGCCGTCATGCCCGCACGCGCTGCCATTGCCGCTGAAGGAACGGGCCGGCCACCAGGCCGAAGGCGGCGGCGTAGGCGGGCACTAGCATCAGGCTGTAGCGCGGCGTGGCGACGGTGGTGGCCGCGTGCAGCGCCACCACGAACAGCGGCGGCAGCACGAAGGCCAGCCGCAGCCGGTCCCGCCGGCGCACCGCCTGCCAGATCATCACGAACAGGAAGGGCGCCGCCACCAAGCTGAAATACTTGCGCACCCAGAGCGATTTCCACGCCATCACGGCCGTCACCGCGGCGAAGTGGAACGGGTGCGGCCACACATACTGCCTCAGCAGGACGCCAACCTGGTCCGCCGGGTTTGGGGCTTCGTCCGCCAGCTTCTGCACCATCGCCGTGTTGCCGATCATGTAGAACGTGTCCGGCCGGTCTTGCCAGCCGAGCCGGGCCACCGCATCCGGCAGCGCCGCCCGGGCGGCGGCCGGGCCGAAGCCGGGGAGCGAGTACAGCCACTCGGCCGTCCATTCGCGCGGCGTCATCGCCTCGTAGGCCATGCGTTGCGCCAGGATGAACCCGGCATAGCCCGAGGTGGGCGCGGCCGTCCCGAAGCGGACGAGGTTGCGCGCGGACCACGGCGCCACCACGGCCCCCGCGAGCAAGCAGGCGGCGGCCATCGACAGCCCCAGCCGCCGGTTCCAGGGCGCGATGACCCCGCCGGCAAGGCCGAGGGCGACGGCGAGGTAGAGGTACTCCGGACGGGCCAAGGTCAGCAGCCCCAGCCCGGCGCCCAGCCCGGCGGCGGTGAGCGGACGCGGGCGGCGCACGAGCAGCACGAGCAGCAGCCCGCAGGAGGCGGCCAGCGGCAGGCTCAGCGCCTCCGTCATGGCGGTGCGGGCGTAAACGGCGTACTGCACGGTGCCCAGCCCGGCGGCCAGCAAGGCGCACCACGACGCGGCCGGGGTGCCGCCAATGGCCAGCGTGGAGCGCCACACCAGCACCAGCGTTCCTGCCAGGAGCAGCACCTGCAACGGCAGCAGCAACCCGAGCGAGGCCGGGCATTGCGCCAGCCCGTCCCACGTCGCGGTGCGCACGCAGGCGGCGGCGCGCGCCAGGCGCGGGTCCACGGCCGCCACGCCGGCGAGGAGCGCCGGGTAGAGCGGCGCGGTGTACGCGCCGGGCTGCCCGGCGGCGCCGAACCGGCCGTTGGTGTAGACCCCGGTTTGCAGCAGGTCGGAGGCGATGCCGAGATAAAGCGGCTGATCGTAGGCCTGCATCGTCTGCGGCGGCAGGCGCGACAGGCTGATGAGCATGCACCCGAGCGCCACGGCCGCCGCCAGCACCCAGTCGCGCGGCCGCGGGCCAGGGATGGCGGGCGGGTGCAGCACGGATTGCCCGGCCGGGCCAGGCCCGGAGCCTAGTCCAGAACCTAGCCCAGCTGGGGCAACACGCACCGTCAGCTTCGGTAATCCGTCTTGCCGCCCTCGATCTGCCGCAACGCCGACTCCCAGGCCCACTCGCAATGCGCCAGCGTGCCTTCGTGGTCGAACTGGCGCGCGGTGTGCTCGCAGACTTCCGTGGGCGGCAGCACCAGCTCGCCGTGCCCGGCAGCCACCTGCGCCTGGCAGGCCCGCTCCAGGTAGTAGAGGTCGCTCCACGCCTCGGGGACCGTGCGGCCACCGACCAGCAGGCCGTGGTTGCGCAGGATCATCGCGCGATTGGAGCCGAGGTCGTGCACCAGCCGGTCCCGTTCGTCCAGGTCCAGCGCGATGCCCTCGTAGCCGTGGTAGGAGGTGCGGCCGTAGAAGCGCAGCGCGTGCTGGCTCATCGGCAGCAGGCCGCGCTTCTGCGCGGACACGGCGATGCCGGCGGCGGTGTGGGTGTGCACCACGCACATGATGTCCGGGCGCGCCATGTGGATGGCCGAGTGGATGCAGAACCCGGCGGCGTTCACGCGGCGGGGCGACATGCCGGCGTGGTGGGATTCCTCGATGATGGTGCCGTCCAGGTCGATCTTCACCAGATCCGAGGCGCGCATCTCGTCGAACAGCACGCCATACTGGTTGATCAGGAAATGGTGCTCCGGCCCGGGAACGCGGGCCGACAGGTGGGTGTAGATCCAGTCCGTCATGCGGTGGTGTGCGACGAGCCGGTACAGCGCGGCCAAATCGCAACGGACCTGCCACTCCTCGGCGGAGATGTGGCGGGCATGCGTGGGGGTTTGGACGTTCATGGCCGGGGTCCTCCTGCGGGGAGCCTGATCTTCCGCCCGCACGGCCGGAGTGGTCAACAGCCTGGGCCGGGCACGGGTGGGTCAGTTCGATGTCCGAGATTGCTGGAGAGCGGTCGGTCTGGTTTCAAGCGGTTATGTCCAGAAGTCGCCGTTGCATCAGCGATCGGCACGTATGAAATTACAGGACCAGTCTGTAGGGCGGTTCAGGTGACACATCCTATTTGGATCTCGAAGGGCGGTAATCTTACCTTCCAGGACGTACTTCAAGGCAAGATAAGCTATATCGACGCATGGTCCACAACCGTTACGTGCTGGATGTTTGAGCCATGTCGTCATCTTGCGCGCGACCGGACGACAACGGATCGAGGAATGGCTCTTCTTATGCTAGAGTTGGCATTCTTTGAACCATTTGGGTCCATCATCACGGGGTCAGACTCAAAGCAGGGATCACGCAAAACTTTTGCGAAGGGCTTGAGAACGTTCGCAGAGTGGCTCGCTGGTCAGAATTTAATTGGAGAGACTGAGAGAAGTATTTTAGAAGCAGGTGCTGATAATGAAGAGGCGAATGTTGTTTATACCTTTGCTCGATGCGGTCTAATGCACAATATGACCATGAAAGGTGGTCAGGTTTTTATTGATGCACTCGGGATTGGGAAGTACCCCGTCACAGATTATGAGTATCAGATAAGGTCTTTATCTAAAAACAGAACGTTGCTCGAAGAAGATAGGATACTGTTGATTGATCCCTGGCGGTTATTAGTTGAGATAGAACGTTTTACGGAATGGTTTGTCAAGAAGCTTCGCGACGCGGGTCCAGAGTCCGACCTATACAACAAGTTTGCAGCGACTTTCGAGCAGATGATCGTTAGACCCGGCAAAGTATACTTTGGATTGGAGAAACCTGCTTGAGCTCGAACGCTTCTTAAACTCCCTAGCGGCAGGCCGTTAGGCGGGCTTTCGGGTGATGCGCGTAGTGGGGCAACGTCCGACTTGCGGTCGGAAGCGGAAGAGCCGTGCCCTATCTCAAATCACCTCACTGCCAGCCGGGTTGCGCCCTGGACGTCCCTCCCCGGCCAGGATGACACTGGCGCCCAGCAGGAGGGC
>CAXTLC010000025.1:45745-53625 GCA_964245075.1 uncultured Acetobacteraceae bacterium | reverse complement strand
TCGAGCTATACTTGATCAAGAATCTAAAAAAAGCCTGGAGGATTTAGAAACTCGCTGGCAAGCCTTGCTCCAAAAGCTCTACCCGGTTCGTGCAGTTGTCGCTACGTATTTCCCAGATATTTCCGACGACATCTCAGATATCTCCGGGATTATCGACCATTTTAATTGGGAAAATCTATGGTTCGCGCAGGTAGAATACAGACTTGATGGGAATAATGAGCCTTGGCAAGCTCGACTTGGTAAAATTATTGAGGTAAGCCGAAGAATTAGCGAGGCAGTCTGGAAAGCTCAAAGAACTTTGCTTCAAGAAGCTGATAGATTGGCCATAACAAGCCGAAAGCTCTAATGATATTCATCGATGCGTAGCGACGGTCTTGCGGTGCCCCGAACTGAATGAAGGCCGGCCCATGAGATGATCGTGCATCTGAACGGTTGGCCAGGTGTCGGCAAGAAAACAATCGGCGAGGCATTGGCTCGGCGGACGGGCGCTCAGTTCATCCACAACCACCTCCTGTACGATGTCGCCATTGCCTGCGCCGGGATCAGCGATCCCGGCCGATGGCTCTTGTACGAGGAAGTCCGGCGTGCCGCCTACGATGCCTTGGCGGCCCGCCCCCAAGAGGAAACCTTCGTCATGACGAACGCCCTCTGTGCAGGCGCGCCGCACGAGCATGCTGCTTGGTCCCACGTCGTTGATCTCGCGACGCGGCGCAGGGTGAGGCTGATTCCCGTCGTTCTCGAAGCGGAGTTGGCGGAGAACGAACGGCGGTTGCAGGCTCCGGACTTTATCGCAAGAAAGCTGGCAGATTTGGCGGCGCTTCGCAGCTTCACCGAATGCGACGTCATCCAGAGGCCGGACATTCCCGATCTGCTCGTGCTGAACGTGACCGCGCTCTCGCCGGATGAAGCCATCACGGTAATCCAGCGTCATCTCAGCATTCTTTGACCACCCGCGCCATCATGTTCCAGGGCACTGGATCGAGCGTGGGCAAATCGCTGCTTGTTGCAGGGCTTTGCCGAGCGTTGCTCCGCCGTGGCCTGCGCGTGCGCCCGTTCAAGCCGCAGAACATGTCCAACAACGCGGCGGTCACCGCCGATGGCGGCGAGATCGGCCGGGCGCAGGCGTTGCAGGCGCGCGCCGCCGGCGTCGCGCCCTCCGTGCACATGAACCCGGTGCTGCTGAAGCCGCAGAGCGAGGTGGGCAGCCAGGTCGTGGTGCAAGGCCGCGTCGTGGGCAACGCGCGCGCCCGGGAGTACCAGGCGATGAAGCCCGGCCTGCTGCCGCACGTGCTCCACAGCTTCGCGCAGATGCGGGCGGAGGCGGACATCGTGCTGGTGGAAGGCGCCGGCAGCGCGTCCGAGGTGAACCTCCGGGCGGGCGACATCGCCAACATGGGGTTCGCCCGCGCCGCGGGCGTGCCCGTGGTGGTCGTGGGGGACATCGACCGCGGCGGGGTGATCGCCAGCCTGGTCGGCACCCACGCGGTGCTCGACCCGGCGGACCGCGCGCTGGTCGCCGGCTTCGTGGTCAACCGCATGCGGGGGGACGCGTCCCTGTTCGCGGAGGGGATGCGGACGATTGCCGGGCGCACGGGCTGGCCCGCGCTGGGCCTGGTGCCGTTTTTCGCGGACGCGCACCGGCTGCCGGCGGAGGACGCGGCGGATCTCGGCTTCGCCCGCCGGCCCGGCGCCCCCGTGCGCATCGCCGTGCCGGTGCTGCCCTGCATCAGCAACTTCGACGACTTGGACCCGCTGGCGGCCGAGCCGGCGGTAGACCTGGCGCTCATACGGCCGGGGACGGCCCTGCCGGCCTGCGACCTGGTCGTCCTCCCCGGCTCCAAGGCGACGATCGCCGACCTGGCGGCGCTGCGGCGCGAGGGGTGGGACATCGACCTGCGCGCGCACGCCCGCCGGGGCGGGCGCATCCTGGGGCTGTGCGGCGGTTACCAGATGCTCGGGCGCACGCTGTCGGACCCGAACGGGGTGGAAGGCGCGCCGGGGAGCGTCGCCGGGCTGGGGCTGTTGCCGGTCGATACCGTGCTGGGCGGCGACAAGCGGCTGGTCGCGGTGACGGGAACGCTGGCGGGGGTGGCGTTCACCGGGTTCGAGATGCATGTCGGCCGTACGGCGGGCGAGGCGCCGCCGTTGCTGCGGATGGCGGATGGGCGGGCGGACGGCGCCGTGTCGGCGGATGGGCTGGTCGCCGGGTGCTACGTGCACGGGCTGTTCTCGCATGACGCGCAGCGCGCCGCCTGGCTGCGCCGCCTGGGCACGGACGCACCGCCGCGCGATCACGAGGCGGAGGTGGAGGCAGTGCTCGACCGGCTTGCGGCGCATCTGGAGGCGCATCTGGACGTGACGGCGTTGTTGGGGTTGGCGCGGTGAAGCGCCGGCACGGCGCATCAAGGCTGTGAGTGCAGCCGCGCGCCCTGCAGTGACCCGTGTGACTGTTGACGAGTTCCTGGTTTGGAACGCGCCACCGGAGCTTTCCCAGCGGTCTTCGGCGTTTGCTCCTGCCGGCCAAGCTCACGCTGGTCAGAAAGCGCGCCCGGCTACTACGTTCGGCGGCAGGTCGATCCAGGAAAGATGCCCGCCCTTGCCGGCGCCGGTGTCGAGGAACACCGCGGTGCCGCCGCCGCTGCCGATCCGCACATAGGGGCGGCCGTCCGTGCTGCGGCGGTCGTGGCCGCAATACACCGTGACGCCCTCGGGGATGCGGTCCACCCAGCGCAGCACGCGCTCCGGATAGCCGTCCGGCTGGGTGCGGCCGGTGGTCTGGCCGAACAAGGCGCGGGACAACGCGGTGTCCACCCGGCCCAGACCCGGCGGCGGCGCGGTGTCCAGCATCGCGGTGTGGAAGCCGCCGTGCACGAACACCCGGCCGCCGTCCACGATCCAGGCCGGCGCGCGGCCGATCGCCTCCAAGGCACGCTCCCGCAGCCGGGGCGGCAACTGGGACAGCGTTTCTTCCAAGGCATGGTCGGTGCGCACCGGCTGTCCGCCCAGCGCGCGGCCGAGCTTGCGGTCGTGATTGCCCAGAAGGAAGATGCCGCGTCGTTCCTCCACCAGGCGCAGCGCCATCTCCAGCGCGCCGGCGCTGTCCGGGCCGCTGTCGGTCAGGTCGCCCAGCTGCACCACGAAGCGGTCGGTCTCGGCGGCGAAGGCGAAGGCCCGGGAGTCGCCGTGAACGTCCCCCACCACGCGCAGCGGCTGCCCGCGCGGGATCACGGGGCGTTCCGCATGGCCCGGAACGCGGCGAGCGCCCGGTCCCGGCCCTCGGCCAGCATCACCACGGGGCGGGGGTAAGTCTTGCCCAGGGTCACCCCGGCCTTTGCCAGTTGCGCATCCGGCGCGTCCCATGGCGCGTGGATGAAGCGGGACGGCAGCTTCGCCAGTTCCGGGACCCAGCGGCGGACATAGGTGCCGTCCCGGTCGAACTTCTCACTCTGGGTGGCCGGGTTGAACACGCGGAAGAACGGCTGGCTATCGGTTCCGGTGCCGGCGACCCACTGCCAGGACTGCGCGTTCACCGCCATGTCCCCGTCCACCAGCGTGTCCCAGAACCAACGCTCGCCGTCCACCCAGGAGACGAGCAGGTGCTTGATCAGGAACGACGCGGTGATCATCCGCACCCGGTTGTGCATCCATCCGGTGTGCCAGAGCTGGCGCATCCCGGCATCCACGATCGGCACGCCTGTCTGGCCGCGCTGCCAGGCACGCAGCCCGGCCGGGTCGTCCCGCCACCGGAGGCGCTGGAAATCCGCACGCTGCGGCACGTCCGGCATTTGCGGGTTGTGCCAAAGCAGGTTGGCGCTGAACTCGTGCCAGAGCAGCTCGAACAGGAAGCGGTCCAAGCCCTCGTTCGGCGCCTTCGCCAAGGCGGCGTGCCAGAGCTGCGCGGGCGATACCTCCCCCCAGTGCAGGTGGGGGGACAGCATGGAGGTCAGGTCCTCGCCAGGGACGTTGCGCCCGCCCTCGTAGCCAGTCAGCTTCTCGGCCATGAACCGCCCGGCGCGTGCGTGGGCGCCAGCCTCGCCGGGCTGCCAGGTTTCGCGCAGGCCGCCCGCCCAATCCGGCTTGGCCGGCAGCAAGCCCCAGGACCCGAGCGCGTCCGAGGGTGCGGCGACGCCCTTCAGCCGCTTTGGCGCTTCCTGCGGTTCCGGCGGTGCGCCGAGCGCGCGGGCCGCGCGGGAGAACGGCGTGTATATGCCATACTGGCCGCCGGCCTTGGTCTGCACCGACCCCGGCTCGAACAGGGTCGCCGCCCGGTGCAGGCGCAGCGCCACCCCATCCGGCAATGCGCGGCGCACGGCCTCGTCCTGCGCCCTGGCCCAGGGCTCCACCATCTGCCCGGCATGCACGGCGGTGGCGCCCGTGGACGCAACGATCTCGGGAAGGATCGCCTCCGCCCGCCCCCGGCGCAGCACCAGCCCAGCGCCTGCGTCCGCCAGGTCGCGCCCGAGCGAGAGCAAGCTGTGGTGCAGCCACCAGCGGTGCGCCCCGCCCATGGCCCACCGACCGGCCGCCTCGTCGTCCAGGATGTAGATGGGCAGCACCCGACCGGCTGCCGCCGCTTCGCGCAGGGCGGGATTGTCGGCAAGGCGAAGGTCCTGGCGGAACCACACCAGCGACACCGTCCCTTGTTCTTTTGCACTGCCGTCCGATGCTTTCATGGCAACGCAATGTGTGGTGCCCGGGCCACAACGGCAATATTCCTGTCGGGTCAGCCCACTTCCATTGCCGCCCTTCCACCCAGGGCAAAGGTGAACAACCGGTCGCGGCCGAGCAGAAAGGCCCGGGCTTCGCGCGGGAACAGCCGGGCGATGGCCGGATGCCGCACGTCCAGCCCCCCGGTGTAGGCGCCAAAGGCGGGCAGCATCAGGCGCTGCGGGGAAGCAACGAAGCAAGGCCGGGTCACCGTCTGCGCCCTCGTGGCGACGCTGGCTTTCGGGTGGTGGTGGCCACACACCTCGAACGCGCCGCCGCCGGCCTCGTGGCGGAACACGATGCCGCCGGCTTCCCACCACTCGGCGGTGTCGCCGGGCATGCCAGGAGGCGGCAATGGGTCGTGGTTGCCGAGCAGCCACACGAAATCGTGTGCCGTGGCCATCGCATGCAGCCGCGCGGCGTCGGCGGCCATCAACCGGCCGGCGCCGGCGCTGTCGTGGAAGCTGTCACCCAGTGCCAGCACGGTGCGGGGCGCGTAGCGCCGCAGCAGCAGGGCGAGCTTGTCCAGCGTCACCCGGGTGTCCCATGGCGGCACCAGGTGGCCGCGTGCGGCGCAAGCGGAGCCTTTCTCCAGATGCAGGTCGGCGACGGCGAGCAACTGCCGCTCCGGCCACCAGAGCGCGCCCGCCGGGTCGAGCAGGAGGCGGTGGCCGGCGAGCTGGATGGAAGCGGCGGCGGTCACGGCAACCGGTCGCGCCGCTGGAGCCCGCCCGCGGGAGGCTGCACCAAGTCTGGCCACGACACCGGCGGCGGAGGGGGCCGGGCGCGGTCCCGCCGGACCATCTTGGTCAGGTTGGCGCGATGCACCGGATGCACCCGCATCGGCGCTTGCGAGGACTCGGCGGCGCCGCTCGCCTCCGCCACCAGCGACTCGGTCTCGGCCAGCAACGCATCCTCGTCCTCCGCCGTGCGGACGAACTCGCGGCCGATATCCAGCAGCACGGGGACCGCCAGGGGCGAGACGCGCGGCAGGCGGACGGTGCGGACCCGGCCCGCGACCCGCGCCAGCATGTCGGACAGCCGCCCCACGTCCGTCAGCCCGCGCGCCGCGTCCGCCCGGGTGGCGCGCAGCAGGATGTGGTCCGGCTGGTGGCGGCGCAGCACGTCGTAGATCAGGTCCGTGTTGACCGTGACCTGGCGCCGGCTGCGGTCCGCCCCCGGCTGCGAGCGGTCCACCAGCCCGGCGATCACCGCCACGTTGCGGAAGGTGCGGCGGAGCAGGGAGCTGTCGGCCATCCAGGCCTCCAGGTCGTCGCCCAGCATGTCCTGCTGGAACAGCTCCGCCATGTCGCCCGGTTCGTTCGCGGACCAGACCGCGATCACGTAGTCGGTCGCGACGAAGCCGAGCGGCGCGGCGCCCGCCCGCTCCATGCGCCGGGTCAGCAGCATGCCGAGCGTCTGGTGCGCGTTGCGGCCCTCGAAGCAGTAGGCGACGGTGTACCAGCGGCCATTGCGGGGGAACACCTCGACCAGCAGGTCGTCCGGGCCGGGCAGGGCCGAGCGTTCCCCTTGCAGCGCCAGCCAGTCGCGCACCTGCTCCGGGAACGCGGCCCAACTGGACGGGTCGTGCAGCATGGCGCGCACCCGGGCCGCCAGGTTGGAGGTGAGCGGATACTTGCCGCCGGCATAGGCGGGCACCATCGGGTCCCCTCGGCCGCCGTCGGCGCATTCCACCGTGGTTTCCCGGATGCGCAGGAAGCGCAGCAGGCGGCCGGCGAACACGAAGGTGTCGCCCGGCGTCATCATGTTGACGAAGCTTTCCTCGACCTCACCCAACGAGCCGCTGCCCCCGCCTGCCTTGCGGCTTCCCGCCATGCGGACCTTCAGCACCGGCATCTCCACGATGGTGCCGATGTTCATCCGGGCCAGCCGGGCGACCCGGGCGGAGCGGACCTCCACCCGGCCGTCCGCGTCCCGGAACAGCTTGCGGTAGCGCTCGTAGGCGGACAGGGCATAGCCCCCATCCTCCACGAAGCAGAGCACGTCGTCGAAGGTGGCCCGGTCCAGCCCGGCGTAGGGCGCCGCGCGGGTGACCTCCGCGAACAGCTCGTCCGGCAGGAACGGGGCGGCGCAGGCGGCCAGCAGCACGTGCTGCGCCAGCACGTCCAGCCCGCCGGGGCGCGGCGGGTCGCCGTCCAGCTCCCGAGCGGCGACGCCTTGCACGGCGGCCTCGCATTCCAGCACCTCGAACCGGTTGGCGGGAACCAGCACGGCGCGGCTGGCGACGTCCATGCGGTGGTTGGAGCGGCCGACCCGCTGCAGCAGGCGGGAAACGCCCTTGGGCGCGCCAACCTGGATCACTTGGTCCACCCCGCCCCAGTCGATGCCCAGGTCGAGCGAGGAGGTGGCGACCACGGCGCGCAGGTCGCCGCGGGACATCGCCGCCTCCACCCGGCGGCGCTGGCCGATGTCCAGGCTGCCGTGATGCAGCGCGATCGGCAGCGTTTCGTCGTTCAGCTTCCACAAGGCCTGGAACAGCAGCTCGCCCTGGGCACGGGTGTTGACGAACACGATGCTCATGCCGGCGCCGCGGATGCGGTCCAGGATCACGGCGGCCGACGCCAGGCCCATGCGGCCGGACCAGGGCACCCGGTCCTCGCTGAGCCGGATCTCCAACTGCGGCGGCGCGCCTTCCGCCACCTCGACCAGGCGGACCGGGCCGCCGCAGCCGACATAGTCCCGGATGGCGTCCTTGTAGGCCACGGTGGCGGACAGGCCGGTGCGCCGCGCAGCGGGGACGAGTACCGCGAGCCGGGCCAGGCAGAGCGCCAGCTGGTCGCCGCGCTTGGTCCCGGCCAGGGCGTGGATCTCGTCCACCACCACGCAGCGAAGGCTGCCGAACATCTCGGGCGCGGTGACCTGGCTGAGCAGCAGGGTCAGGCTCTCGGGCGTGGTGAGCAGGATGTTGGGCGGCTGCTGCTTCTGCCTGGCGCGGCGGGCCTGCGGCGTATCCCCGCTGCGGGTTTCCACCGTGACGGGCAGGCCCATCTCGGTGACCGGCGCGGTGAGGTTGCGGGCGACGTCGGTGCCGAGCGCCTTGAGCGGCGAGACGTAGAGCGTGTGGATGCCGGGCCGCGGGTGGGCGGCAAGCTCCACCAGGGACGGCAGGAAGCCGGAAAGGGTCTTGCCGCCGCCCGTCGGCGCGATCAGCA
>CAXTLC010000025.1:38561-45645 GCA_964245075.1 uncultured Acetobacteraceae bacterium | reverse complement strand
TGGCCCTGGGCACGCTCGACGTAGCCCGACGTCAGGCTCAGGAAGCTCTCCTCCGCGACCGCCGGGTCCTTGGCCGGGATGCAGCGGTCGTAGCCGCGCCGGTCCATGTGGTTGAGCAACCGGCACACGTACTCGCAGGTGAGGTCAGCCTTCAGCGTCCAGGACGCGTTGGCATAGCCGAAGGTCGAAGCGAGGTTGGGCACGTCGCTGAACATCATGCCCTTGTAGAACATCGTCTTCGACAGATCCGTCTTGACGCCGTCCACCAGGACATCCACCCCGCCCATCAGCATCATCCTCAACCCTGTCGCCATCACGACCACGTCGGCGGGAAGCTCGGCGCCGGATTGGAGCCGCATGCCGGTGGGGGTGAAGGTCTCGATCCGGTCGGTGACGACAGAAGCCCGCCCCGACTTGATGGCGAGGAACAGGTCGGAGTCCGGGACAAGGCAGAGGCGCTGGTCCCAGGGCTTGTACCTCGGCGTGAAATGCGTCGCCACGTCGTAGTCCGGGCCAAGATGCGCGCGCACGCCGCCGATCACGCCGGCGGCGAACTTCTCCGGCTTCTTGCGCGCTATGTTGTAGAAATACATGGTCATCAGCACGTTGCACCAGCGGATCACCCGGTGCGCCAGCTTGGGGGGCAGGCGCCGGCGGATGCGTTTGGCGAGCGGGTCCTCCGCCGGGCGGGACACGATGTAGGTCGGCGAGCGTTGCAGCATCGCGACGTGGCTGGCCGTCTGGGCCATCGCCGGGACGAGCGTCACCGCGGTGGCGCCGCTGCCGATCACGACGACGCGCTTGCCGGCGTAGTCGAGATCGGCGGGCCAGTGCTGCGGGTGCACGATGGACCCGGCGAACTCCGACGCGCCGGGGAATTCAGGCGCGTGGCCGCCGGCGTAATCGTAGTAGCCGCTGCAATTGAACAGGAAGTTGCAGGTGAAGCGCACGGGGCTGCGGTCCGGGCCGTGCTCCGCGTCCACGGTCCAGACCGCATCCGGCGTGGACCAGGATATCCGCAGAACCTTGTGGCCGAAGCGGATCTTGCGGTCCACGCCGTACTCCGCCGCCGTTTCGCGCACGTAGCTCAGTATGGACGAACCATCCGCGATCGCCTTGCCCCCGTTCCAGGGGCGGAAGGGGTAGCCCAGCGTGTACATGTCCGAGTCGGACCGGACGCCGGGATAGCGGAACAGATCCCACGTTCCGCCAATGCCGTCCCGCGCTTCCAGGACGGCAAAGCTCTTCTTTGGGCAATGCATGGTGAGGCGGCAGCCCGCGCCGATGCCGGACAAGCCCGCACCGACTATCAGGACGTCCAAGTGTTCCGTGTTCATTGCCGCTGTGCCCTCCATGGCGTCTCAGATAAGCGCAGGCCGTTCCAGCGGCAACGATGCCCCTAGCGGATCGCGGGCGCGACCCGCCCGCCCGGGGCGCCAGGGATTGCGGCAACGCCGAGGTCGGCAGCCGTGACCGGGTCCTTCACGACGAACAGGTAGCTTGCGGCCGACGCCGTGCCGATCGCGGCGCCCACCACCAGCGCCCACGTGAAGGAGCCGGTGTGCTGCACGATGAGGCCGGTCACCGTCGGCGCCAGCGCGCCGCCCAGGTAGCCGCCGAAATTCTGCATCGCCCCGATGGACGCGGTGCAATTGGTCGGCGCCGCCACCGAGCTCAGCGCCCAGGCGCAGGTGCTGGTGACGTACACCAGGAACAAGGAAGCGGAGATGAACGCGATGGCCAGCGTGTTGCTCTCCACAAAGGCCGCGGCCAGGGTGCATCCCGCGGTGCCCAGCAGCGCCAGGGCGGCCGGGTACTTGCGGCTGCGCATCGGGGAAACGCCGCGGCGGACCAGGATGTCGGCCAGGTAGCCGCCCAGCACGCCGCCCACCACGCCCCAGGCGAACGGGATCGCCGCCGCCCAGCCGGTGTACTTGACGCTCATGTGCCGCTCGATCTCCAGGTAGCCCGGCAGCCAGGCCGTGTAGATCCAGGTGAGGTAAACGCAGCCGAAATAGCCGAGGATCATTCCCCAGGTGGTGCGGAAGCGGAACAACTGCTTCCATTCCGCCAGCGTCACCTTCGTGCGCTGCCCCGGCGGGTCGCCCTGCGTGCGATAGATGTTCTCCGCCCCGCTGAGCGCCACCTCCTGCGGGTTGCGATACACGGCGAACCACAGCGCCGCCACCAGCAGCCCGGCCGCGCCCATGACGGCGAACATCCAACGCCAGCCGAACGCGATCATCAGGAAGGTGAGCAGCGGCACGGCGATGGCGGTGCCCAGGGTGGACGCGCAGTTGAACACACCCGTCGCCAACCCGCGGTCGCGCGGGTTGAACCAGTCGCGCACCACGCGCGCGCCGGTCGGGAATTGCGGCGCCTCGCCGATGCCGAGCAGCAGCCGCGCGCCGAAGAACTGGCCGAAGCCCTGCACCAGCCCGCCCAGCACTTGCGCGAGCGACCAGAGCGACAGCCCGAGCGTCAGCAGCAGGCGCGGGCCGAGCTTGTCCACCATGGCTCCGGTCGGCAGTTGGGAGAATGCGTAGGCCCACAGGAACGCGGACAGCAGGTAGCCCATGTCCGCGAGCGACAAGCCGAGGTCCTGCCGTATCAGCGGGTTCGCGACCGCCAGGGTGGCGCGGTCGATGTAGTTGACCACGCCGGCCAGCACCAGCATGGCCAAGGCTCTGCGCTGGATTGCTTTCAGCCGCGGCGTCGCCGTGACGGTCGTGGACATTGCCACCCTCCCCCTTGTTTCTTGGGGGGAAGCGTAGGCGAGCCTGGCCCGTCTTGGCGAGGGGCTACTCGCGCCGGGTCATCCGAGCGCCTGCGCCGCCGCCATCACCTTCGCGGCGTGGCCCGGCACCTTCACCTTGCGCCAAACCCGCGCCACGGTGCCCGCGCGGTCGATCAGGAAGGTGGAGCGGTCGATTCCCATGTAGGCCTTGCCGTACATGGACTTCTCGCCCCAGGACCCGTACGCCTCCGCAACGCCCTGCGTGTCGGAGGCCAGCGGGAAGGTCAGCGAGTACCTATCGGCGAACCTCTCGATCGGCTTCATTGCATCCTTGGACACGCCGATCACGTTGATGCCGATCCTGCCCAGGGCCGGCAGCGCCTCCTGGAAGGCGCAGGCCTCCTTGGTGCAGCCGGGCGTGTCGGCCTTCGGGTAGAAGTACAGCACGAATGGCCGGCCCGCCATGCCGGCCAGGCTCACCGTGCGGCCGCCGGTCGCCGCCATGCTGAAATCCGGCGCCTTGTCGCCTTCCGCCACGCTCATCCGATCGCTCCCACACGCGCAACGAACACCGCCCGCACCCGGGCGGCCGTCCGGTCCACCCTGGCACGCAGCGCTCCGGCGTCAACCTCGCCGGTTGCCCGAAGCAGGGTGTCCAGCGCCGCGTCCGGCACCGCGGCGAGCGGGCGGGGGCCGACGGTGATGCGCAGCAGCCCTTGCAGGGTGCGCCACAGGTGGTCCGCTTCCAGCAGCAGCGCCCGCTCGGCCCGGTCCAGCGCGCCGGCGTGGGCCAGGCGGCCGATGGCGTCGCGGATCGTGGCCGCCGGGCGGGCGGCGGGAGTGAGCAGGAGCGCGGTCTGCACGATGAACTCAACCTCGATCTGCCCGCCCGGCATCAGCTTGACGTCCCACGGGCCGTTCGGCGGCAGCTCGCGCAACATGCGGCTCCGCATCGCCGCGGCATCGGGGCGCACCGCGGCGGGGGCGGCCGTGTCCATGGCCGTCGTCAGCGCGGCTTCCAGGGCTTGGCAGAGCGGCGGCGGTCCGGTCACCACCCGCGCCCGGGTCAACGCCATGCGCTCCCACGTCCAGGCATCCGCTTCGTGGTAATGGCGGAACGAGGCAAGGCTGACGGCGACAGGCCCCTTGTTGCCCGACGGACGCAGCCGCATGTCCACGGCGTAGAGCGCGCCATCCGCGCCCGGGGCGGTCAGCGCGGCCACCACGGCATGGGCGGCACGGATGTAGTACTGGCTGGGCGGCAGCTTGCGGGGGCCGTCGCTTTCGGCCGAGTCCGGGGCGTGGTGATAGACCAGCATGAGATCCAGGTCGGAACCGGCCATCATCTCCCGCCCTCCGGCCTTGCCCAGCAGCACCACCGCCATGCCCCCGCCGGCGATCTCGCCGTGGCGCCCGGCATGCTCCGCCAGCACGCGCGGCAGCACCACGGTGAGCGCCGCGTCCGCCAGGGCGGTGCGCGCCAGCCCGGCGGCGTCCGCATCCATGCGGCCCTCCATCTGCGCCACGGCCAGGCGGAACTCCTCCCCGCGCACCGTCCGCCGCACGATCGCGACGGCATCGTCGAACGCGCGGGCGTCGGCCAGTTGCGCGCGCAGCAGCGCCACCGGGTCCGCCGGCCCTTCGTCCGGCGAGAGCAGCCCTTCCAGCGCGGCCGGAACGGCGGCCAGGTGGTCCGCCAGGGACGGGGCGGCGCCGAGCACGGCCCCGACCCGTTCCAGCAGGATCGGCTGCCGCTGGAACAGCGACAACACGTGCACGCCGCCCGGCAGCCGGCTCAGCAGGGCATCGGCGCGGCTGAACGCGGCGTCCGGCTGGCGCTGCGCGGCCAGCGCGCGCAATAGGCCGGGCAGCACGGCTTCCAGCAGGCCGCGCGCCCGTTCGGAGCGGAAGGCTCGCGGCATCCCGGCCCGCCAGGACCGGATGGCGGCCAGGATACGGTCGGGCTCGGCGAAACCCAGGGCGCGAAGCCCCTCCGGCGTGAGCGGCGCCGGGTCGCCCGCATCGGGCTGGAACAGGGTCGCGTCGTAGCCACGGACCAGCTCCAGCCGGGCGAGCAGGTCGGCGGCGAAGGCGGCGCCCGTGGCGTAGCCCATGAAGCAGGCGAAGCGTTCCAGCCCGTCAGCGTCTCCCGGAAGGCGATGGGTCTGCCGGTCCGCCACCATCTGCAAGCGGTGCTCCACCCGGCGCAGGGTGCCATACGCGTCCGCCAGCGCGGCGGCGGTTTCGGGAGGAAGACGGCCGGACGCGGACAGCGCCGCCAGCGCGTCGGCGGTGGCCGGCACGCGCAACGCCGGGTCCCGCCCGCCCCACACCAGTTGCATGGTCTGCACGGCGAACTCCACGCCGCGGATGCCGCCCGCGCCGAGCTTGACGTCGTGCCCGGCCAGGCGGGCGACCGGGTCCGCGTCGTCTGCCAGGGCGGTCCCGTGGTGCTGGTCCATGCGGCGGCGCATGGCGCGGATGTCGGCCACGGCGGCGAAGTCGAGGTGGCGGCGCCAGACGAAGGGCCGGATCTCCCGCAGGAAGTCCTCGCCCAGCGCGCGGTCGCCGGCCACCGGGCGCGCCTTGATCATGGCCGCGCGTTCCCAGTTCTCGCCCATGCTCTCGTAGTAGGCGAGGGCGGCAGGCAGGGCCACGGCCGGGGGCGTCACGCTCGGGTCCGGCCGCAGCCGCAGGTCGGTGCGGAAGACGTAGCCGTCCGCGTCGCGCGCCTCCATAAGTGAGCAGACATCCCGCGCGAGCCGGGCGAATACAGCGCCGAGCCCTTCTGTTCCAGGATGCCGGGCAGGGTCGTAGATCAGGATGAGGTCGATATCGCTGGAATAGTTCAGCTCGCGGGCGCCCAGCTTGCCCATGCCCAGCGCCACGAAGCCGCATTCCGCCATCATCCGGCGGCCGCGGGGCAGGCGGAGCGCGCCGCGGGACACGGCGGCGCGCAGCCCGTGGGCGACGGCGGCGTCCAGCGCCGCCTCTGCCAGGGCCGACAGCGCGCCTGTGACGCGGGGCAGGGGCCAGAGCCCGCCGATATCGGCAACCGCCGTGGCCAGCGCCAGCCGGCGCTTCGCCTGGCGCAACGCCGCGGCCAGCGTCGGGCGGTCGGACGCGGCGGGCATGGCCTGGACGGCCCGCACGGCGGCGTCCGCCACCGCGTCCGGCCCGTCGCGGCAAAGGCGGCGCAGGGCGGCGGACTCGCGCACCGCCAGATCCGCCAGGAACGGGCTGTTGCCACCCAGCGCGCGGACCATGGCGACAACCTCCGGACGCCGCAGGAGGCGCGTCTCGGCCAGGCCGAGGCTGGCGTAACGCTCCAGCAGCCGGTCGGCCGCGTCGGGGTCGGCGGGTGCGGGCCAGTCGGAGGGCAGATCCATGCGGCAGGGTCCGCCGCGCTTGGCCGCGGCGTCAACCGGTGCTGACATTCGGCCGCGCCAGGGGCCGTGCCGGGGTGCGGCTGGCCCGTTGGCTGCTTGGGGCGGTGCTGGGCGCCTTGGTGATCGCGCTGGCGGGCGGCGCCGTGGCGGTCTGGCGGCTGGGCCAGGGGCCGGTCGACGTCACGGGGGCGGCGCGTTGGCTGGCGCGGGCCGAAGCGCTGGATGCCACGCTGGGCCGGGTGACGGTGGCGCTGGCGCGCGGGGATGGCGGCGGGCCGTTGCTGGAGTTGGCTGTCTCGGATGCGCGGCAGCCGGCCGGACCCGGGCAGGCCGGCGGTTCCGTCCGCTCCGCCCGCGCTGCCTTGGCCCTGCCGTCCTTGCTTGAGGGCAGGCTGGTCGTCCGGGAGTTGGCGATGGACGGCGTTCGCGCGCAACTGGTGCGCTCCGCCGGGGACGGGGGCGGGCCGGCTGAACCGAGCGGGGCGGACATCCAACGCCTGCTGAGGGGGTTGCGGCACCTCACGGTGACGGATGCGGAACTGGACGTCGCGGATGGCGCGCTGGGCCAAACCTGGCGGGTGCGGGATGCCTCGGCCGAGCTGACCCGGACCGGGCCCGGCACCCTCGATGGCCGTGCCGCCGCCACCGCCAGCGTCGGGAACGCGGCGTTGCACCTGGACGCGCAAGGCAGCGACGGCCCGGACGGGGCGGAGCTTCAGCTCAGCGCTTCGGCCATCTCCCCCGCGGCGCTGGCCCGGGCGATGCCCGGGCTGGCCCCGTTCGCGGCACTGGACGCCGCGGTGACGCTGAGCGTCCGCGCGTCCTTCGACCCGGGCCTGGCCCCGCGCCGCCTCGCGGTGCATGCCGAGGCCGGGCCGGGCGCCGTGCAGTTGCCGGCCAAGGGCGGCGGAACCAGCGCGGGCCGGTTCGCCGCAGCCACCCTGGACGCCGAAGGCAC
>CAXTLC010000025.1:0-38461 GCA_964245075.1 uncultured Acetobacteraceae bacterium | reverse complement strand
GCGGCGGAACCAGCGCGGGCCGGTTCGCCGCAGCCACCCTGGACGCCGAAGGCACGGCCGACGCGGTCGCGGTTCGCGCGCTCCGCGTGGTGCTGGCGCCGCCATCGGGCGATCCGCCCTCCACGGTGGTCGTGTCGGGCACCGCCAAGCTGGCGGCCGGGCGCTTCGCTGCCGCCATGGCCATGGATCTGGACCATGCCGCGCTGGCCGACCTTCCGGCCCTGTGGCCGGAGCGGGTGGGCGGCAACTCCCGCGCGTGGCTGACGGAGAACCTGACCGCCGGGTCCGTCCATGACGGCCATGTCACCTTCACGGTGACAGGCACGCAGACCGGCGATGACCTGACCCTGACGGAGGCGGCCGGGACGCTGAGCGGCGAGGACGTGACGGTGTGGTGGCTGCGTCCGGCGCCGCCGGTCGAGCACGCCCGTGCAGCACTTGCCTGGCAAGGCCCGGACACCCTGCTGATCACGGTGGCGGGCGGCCGGGAAGGCCGCATCGCGGCCAAGGCCGGCACGGTCCGCATCACCGGGCTGGCCGGCCGCGACCAGGTGGCCGACATCGCCGCGGATCTGGCCGGCCCGCTGGCCGACGTCCTCGCCCTGCTGCGCCATCCCCGGCTGCAACTGCTGAGCAAGCATCCGGTCCCGATCGATGCGCCGTCCGGCTCGATCAGCAGCCAGTTGACGGTTCACCTGCCGTTGGACGCGAAGGTCAGCATCGACCAGATCGCCATTCACGCGCACGGCCAGGCGGCGGACGCGCACCTGGGCGCGATCGCCGCGGGGCGGGACCTGGATGACGGCCAACTGTTGTTCGACGTGACCAACGACGGCCTGAGCGTGGGCGGGACGGCGCAACTGGATCACCTGCCGGGCAAGCTGACGCTGGCGATGGATTTCCGTGCCGGGCCGCCGGACCAGGTGGTGATGCAGGCCGCCGCTGCGGTCCGGATCACCGGACGCGACGCAAGGACGGCCGGGCTGGGCGCGATCGGGTTGGGTGCGGGGGTGGTTGCCGCTTCGATCGACTACGCCGAACGGCGGGACGGCCGCGCCGCGCTGCACCTGGACGCGAACCTGACGGACGCAGCCTTCGCCACGCCGCTGGGCTGGTCAAAGGCGGTGGGCACGGCCGGAAAGCTGGGCGGCCAGGCGCTGCTGCTGCACGGCAAGCTGGTCGGCCTGGAAGGCATCCACGCGGAAGCGCCCGGCTTGTCGATCCAGGCCCGGAGCGAGGTCGTTGCCGGACGCCCGGCGGTGGTGCACCTGGAGCGCGGCGAGATCGGCCGCAGCAGCGCCACCGGCACCGTGGTTCTGCCGCAGCGCGACGGCGAGCCCTACCGCGTGACCTTGGCCGGCCGGCAGTTGGACTTGGCAGGGCGGCTGAGCGGGCCGGCCATTCCGTCCGCACCGGCTCGTGTTCCCGGCCCAGGAGCGCAGCCGCCGACGCAGCCGGGGACGCCATACGTTGTGGACCTGCGCTTCGACCGGGTGGCCCTCGGGCCGGACCGCTGGCTCGGGCCGGTGAGCCTGCAAGCGGCCGGCGACGGGCGGCAACTGGCTTCGGGCCACCTCCTCATCGGCGGCGCGGTGCGGGCCGAGGCGACGATGCAAACGGAAGCGGCCGGGCGGGCGGTGCGGGTGGAGGCAGCCGATCTCGGGCAATTGCTGCGGGATGCCGGCCTGGCGACGGAAGTCGAGGGCGGGGCGCTGACGCTGGCAGGCCGGTTCGAGGACCGGCAGCCGGGCGGCCCGCTTGTCGGCACGATGGAACTCCGCGGCTTCCACGTCCGGGGTGCGCCCGTGGTGGGCAAGGTGCTGCAAGGCGTCACGCTGTACGGGCTGGTGGACGCGCTCAGCGGCCCGGGCCTGTCGTTCGACCGCTTATCGACCCAGTTCCGGCTGGCGGACTCCGTGCTGGACGTGAAGGATGCCCGCGCCTTCAGCTCCTCCCTGGGTCTGACCGCGGCCGGCCGGATGGATTTCGGCCGCCAACTGGTGGATCTCAGGGGCACGGTCGTGCCGGCGTATTTCTTCAACTCGCTGCCTGGCAGGATGCCGCTGCTGGGCCGGCTGTTCAGCCCGGAGAAGGGCAGCGGCGTGTTCGCCGCGAACTACGCGCTCAAGGGCAGGCTCACGGAGCCGTCGCTGTCGGTCAACCCGCTTTCGGCGCTCACGCCTGGTTTCAGCCGGCGGCTGTTCGATCTGTTCGACTGACGCGGCGGCTTCCTACCCGCCGAAGTTCGCCCTCACCGCTTCGATCCACACGATGCTCTGCTCGTCCTCGATCTCCCGGCCGATCTTGGCCCGGGACCATGCGGCGTACAGCGCCGGGACGAAGCACAGGGTCAACGCCGTGGCGCTCACCAGCCCGCCCATGATCGCGATCGCCATCGGGCCCCAGAACACCGAGAATGCCAACGGCACCAGCGCCAGGATCGCCGCCGCGGCCGTCAGCAGGATCGGGCGCGCCCGGCGCACGGTCGCTTCCACGATCGCTTCGCCAACCGGCAGGCCGTCGCGCACGTCCTGCTCGATCTGGCTCACCAGGATCACCGAGTTGCGCATGATGATCCCGGCCAGCGCGATGAAGCCCAGCGTGGCCACGAAGCCGAACGGGGCGCCCGTCACCAGCAACGCGGCGGTCACCCCGATCAGGCCCAGCGGCGCCGTCAGCACGACCATCGCGACCCGGCCGAAGCTCCGCAATTGGATCATCAGCAGGGCGAGCATCACCACCAGCATCAGCGGCATCACCTTGGTGATGCTGGCCTGGCCCTTGGCGCTCTCCTCCACCGCGCCGGCCGTCTCGATCCGGTAGCCGGCCGGCAGGGCCGCCCTGATTCCCTCCAGCCGGGGCAGGACGGCCGACGTGGCGACGGGCGCCTGGATGCCGGGCAGCGTGTCGCCGCGGATCAGCAGCATGGGCGTGCGGTCCCGCCGCCACACTTGCGGCTGCTCGATGCCCCAGCCGATCTTCGCCACCTGGGACAGCGGCACCGAGCGGCCGCCGCCGCCGGGAAGGCTGGCCGGGATCGTCACGTCGCCGATCGCGCCGATGTCCTGCCGTTCGGACGGGATGGCGCGGGCGATCACCGGGATCAGGTCCGTGCCTTCGCGATACTGCGTGATCGTCGCCCCCTGTTGCAGCGTCGCCAGCGTGTTGGCGACGTCCGCGCTGGAGATGCCGAGCAGCCGGGCCTTGTCGCCGTCCACGTCGATCGTGACCGCCTTGCCGAACTGGCCCCAGGCCGCGCTCACGTTGCGGACGGCGGGCGTGTCCCGCATCGCGGCGCTCACCTGCTGGCCGATGCGGCGCAGTTCGAGCGGATCGGGGCCGATGACGCGGAACTGCACCGGGTAGCCGACGGGCGGACCCAGTTCCAGGCGGGACGCGCGCAGCCTTGTGTCGGGGAACGGCCCTGCTGGCCCGGCATCCACCATCGCGTTCAAGGTTCTCAGCAGAGCCTCGCGCTCCGGGATCGTCTTCATGTTGATCACGAACTGGGCGTAGTTCGGCTGGTCCAGCTCTGGCGTGAAGGCAAGGAAGAAGCGCGGCGTCCCAGTGCCGGTGTAGGCGGCGTAGGAGGCGATGCCGGGCTGCTTGTCCAGGAGCATCTCCATCTGCGCGACCTCCTCGGCGGTCGCGGCAAAGCTGCTCCCTTCGGGCAGCCGGATGTCGATCAGCACCTCCAGGCGGTCGGATGCGGGGAAGAACTGCTGCGGAATGGCGCCGAAGCCCACGACGGAAACGGCGAAAGCCAGCGCGGTGCCGCCGATCACCGCCCAGCGCCGCCGCACGCACCACCGGACCACGCGCCGGAACCGGCGGTACACCGGGCTGTAGTACACGTCGCGGTGCGCGGCGCCGGCTTTCGGTTCCGGCAGCAGGGCGGCGCCAAGGAAGGGCACGAACAGGACTGCCACGAACCAGGACAGGATCAGCGCCAGCCCGACCACGCGGAAGATGTCCTGCGTGTACTCGCCCGTGCTGCCCTGGGCCAGCCCGATCGGCATGTATCCCGCCGCCGTCACCAGCGTGCCCGTCAGCATCGGGAAAGCGGTGGACGTGTAAGCGTAGCTGCCGGCGCGCACCCGGTCCCAGCCCTGTTCCAGCTTCACGGCCATCGTCTCGACCGCGATGATCGCGTCGTCGACCAGCAGGCCCAGCGCGATCACCATCGCGCCCAGCGAGATGCGCTGCAAATCGATGCCCATCCATTTCATGCCGATGAAGACACCCGCCAGCACCAGCGGCACGCTGATCGCGACCACGATGCCCACGCGCCAGCCCAGGCTGACGAAGCTGACCAGCAGCACGATCGCCAGCGCCTCCAGGAAGCTGTCCTGGAAGTCGTCCACGTCCACCGCGACCACCTTGCTCTGGTCGTTCAACGGGGTGAGGTGCACGCCGAGCGGCAGCCCGCCCTCGGTCGCCGCCAGCTTGGCCGACACCGCGCGGCCGAGCGCCAGCATGTTGCCGCCGTCAGCCATGGTGATGCCGATGCCCAGCGCCGGCTTGCCGTTCAGGCGCATGGTGGAGGTGGGCGGGTCAACCGTGGTGCGGCGCACCGTCGCGATGTCCGCCAGGCGGAGCAGGTGGCCATGCGCCTGCACGGGCAAGGCGGCCAGCGTTTCCGCGGCGCCCGCGGCGGGGCGGGTGCGGACGCGGATGCGGTCATGCGCCGTGTCCACGTAGCCGGCGGAGACGATGCTGTTCTCGGTCCGCACGGCGGTCAGCACGTCCTGGAGATTGAGCCCCAGCTCGGCCAGCTTGCGGTAGGACACATCGATCTCGATCCGCTCGTCCTGCTGGCCGAACAGCGCCACCTTGCCCACGCCTGGCACGGGGAGGAGCTGCTCGCGCACATCTTCCGCGACGTGCTTCAGCTCGGGCAGGGTGAAGCCGTCGCCGGTCAGGCCGTAGAGGAGCCCATAGGTGTCGCCGAACTCGTCGTTGAAGGTGGGGCCCTGGATGCCGTCAGGCAGGGCGCCGCGGATGTCGCCGATCTTCTTGCGGGTTTGGTACCAGAGGCCCGGCAGCATCGCGGCGGGCGTGTCGTCCCTGACGGAGACGGTGACGACCGTGTGGCCCGGCTGCGTCTGGCTCTGCGTGTAGTCGAGGTATGGAAGGTCTTCCAGCTTGCGCTCGATCGGGTCGGTGACGAGGCGGGCCATCTCGTCGGCGGAAGCGCCGGGCCAGTCGGCGATGATCACCATCTGCTTGATGGCGAACGACGGGTCCTCCGCCCGGCCCAGCGAGAGATAGCCCCAGAGGCCCCCGGCCGCGATGGCGACCATCGCGAACAGGGTGACCGAACGGTGCCGCAGCGCCAGTGCCGAAAGGTTCATCGCACGGCCCCCGCCCATGCAGTCACCGCCATGCCGGGCTCGATCTGGCCGGCGCCCGCCGTGATGACCTCCTCGCCTGCTGTCAGCCCCCCGGCGACGAGCATGTTGCCATCGGCGGCATAGCCCGAGATCTGCACCGGGCGGAGCTCCGCCCGGTGGGCGGCGGCATCCAGCACCCACACGGCGGGCTGGCCGTTCTGGTCGGCCAACGCCGTGGCGGGCAGGACCGCGACGTTCGGCCCGCCAACGGTGAAGCGGACGTTCGCCGTCATGCCGAGGGCCATGGCGTTCACCGGGCCGCCCGTGACGGACACCTTCGCCGTGTAGGTGCGGGTGGCCGGGTCCGCCAGGGCGCCGATTTCCCGCACCCGGCCGTGCAGGATGGCGCCCGGCGCGGCCCACAAGGTGATCTCGACGTCCCCGGCGGAACGGACCTCGTTCAGGCGGTTCTCCGGCACGTCCACGACGATCTCAGTCTGGTCGGTGTGGGCCAGGCTGGCCACGGTCTGCCCGGCGGCCACGACCTGGCCAACCTGGACCGGAAACGCCGTGATCACCCCGTCCGCATCGGCCACCAGGCTGCCGTAGAGGCTCTGGTCGTGGGCCAGCGCCGCCTGCCGCTCCGCCTGAGTCAGCCGGGCCGCGGCCATCCGCGCGCTCGAGTTCCGGCGGTCAAATTCGGAAGGGAGGTAGGCGGGCGAGGAGCGGCCCAGGTCGTCGTACCGGGTCAGGTCCGCCTTCGTGTTCGCGGCATCGGCTTCGGCCGCCGCCAGCGCCGCCTGGGCTGCCTGCTCGGAAAGGCGGAGGTCCGCGGAGTCGAGCCGTGCGAGCGCTTGGCCGGCGTGCACGTGATCGCCGATCTCGGCCGGCCGTTCGACGACCTTGCCGCCGACGCGGAAGGCGAGGTCGGCCTGGGTGCGGGCCTGCACCGTACCGGAAAGAACCAGTGGGATGCTGGGCCGCATCAGGGTCACGGCGGTGACGCGGACGGGCTTGGGACCGTCACCGGCGGCCGTCAGAAGGGCGGCGGAAAGGAGCAGGAGTGCGGAGCGGGCAGCCACTGCGTCACCTCGTGGAAGCTTCGCTTCCCAATACGGCACCCCCGTGAGTTCACAAGCACAAATTCAACCTGCGGACGCATGGCGCGACTATTGCCGAAGCGGCGACTTCAGGTTGTTGATGCTGTTAACATGGCTTTACAGCATTTGACGTGCGGCGGCAGTGCGGACCAGAAGATGAGACTTATCCCGCCTCATCCATCCTTGCCCGCCGCCGGCTGTTCCAGCCTCCCCGTGATCAGCCGGCCGGGACGCGTGTCCGTCGCGAAGGCGTAGGCCCATTGTGCGCTGACCATGAAGCGGTTGCGGAAGCCGATCAGGAAGAAGATGTGCGCCACGGCCCACAAGCACCAGGCGGGCAAGCCGGTCATGTGCACCGGGCCGAACTCCGCCACCGCCTTGGCGCGGCCGATCGTCGCCATCGTTCCGTAATCCCGGTAGGCGAACGGCCGCGGAACACCGCGGCCGTTCAGCCGCCGAACAATGGCCCGGGCGACGTAGTCGCCCTGTTGCTTGGCAACCGGCGCCAGGGCCGGCAGCGGCTTGCCGTGCCGATCCAGGGCCAAGGCGACGTCGCCGATGACCCGGATGCGGGCATGGCCTTCGGCGCGCAGGTCGCCCGTGACCGGCACCCGCCCGCCACGGCCCGGCTTAAGCCCGAGCCAATCCGCGACCGGGGTGGCGGCCGTGCCCGCGGCCCAGATGATCGTCGCGGCAGGAATCGACACGTCCTTGAGGTGCACCACGCCTTCCTCGATCCCGTCCACCGGCGCGCCGGTGCGGATCTCGACGCCAAGCGCGCGCAACGCGTCAGCCGCATTGCCCGACAAGTCGGGCGGGAACTCCGCCAGCACCCGCTCGCCCGCTTCCACGAGCACGATGCGCGGCTTGGCGTCCTTCAGCTCGTGGTCCAAGGCGAGCATCTCGCGGCTGAGCTCGGCAATGGAGCCCGCCATCTCCACGCCGGTCGGCCCGGCGCCGATCAGGACAAAGGTCAGCAGCCGCCTTTGCTCCTCGCCGCTGGTGGCGATGCAGGCCTCCTCGAACGCACTGAGGATGCGCCCTCGCAGGTCCAGGGCGTCGTGAAGGCTCTTCAGTCCGGGTGCATGGCGCTCCCACTCGTCATGGCCGAAGTAGCTGGGCCGCGACCCGGTGGCGATCACCAGCTCGTCGTAGGGCACGACCTGCCCGGCGCAGGTCACGTGCCCCGCCGCCGGGTCGACCGCCGTGACCGAACCCATCATCACCCGCGCGTAAGGGGTCACCGGGATGATGTCCCGGACCGGCGAGGCGATGTCCGCCGGGGACAACGCGGCCGTGGCCACCTGGTAGAGCAGCGGCTGGAACAGGTGATGGTTCTGGCCATCGATGACGGTGAGGTCGACCTGCGGGCAGCGGGCGAGGTTCAACGCCGCGCTCAAGCCGCCGAACCCCGCGCCGACGACCACCACCCGGCAGCGCGGGGCAGCGGCATTGGCAGCGCGCCTGGCGCGGTGCTGCTGCGCCAGCCTTGCGACCAGCAGCATCGCCAGGCCGGCGCCCAGGACGGGGACGGCAAGGTGGTCGCCACGTTGACGGGCCATGCGGATGATCTCCTTCCTCGGTCGCAAGCGTGCTCCGCGGCTCAACCGCGCCGGCCTGCCGCCGTCGGAGCAGCACAACGGGTGACACAGTCTCCGCCATGCCGGCGCGGCGCAAGCGAAGCCTGTTGGCGGCCATGGCGCCGCTCCAGCCGCCTCCGCTTCGTGGGGCGAGGGGGCGATGGCGCGTTTCCCGAACCGAACAGGTGTGCGGGACGCGGCCGTGCCTCACGCGATCAACCGCGTGATTGCCCGGGCGATGTCGGCAGCCGTTCCGATCACGTCGACGGGGCCGTCGTAATCGATCGCGTTCTGCTGCATGCCGCGGACCTTGCCGCCCGGTTCGAGGACCATGGTGGCGCCCCCGGCGGCATGGATCGCGGCAAGCCCGCGAGACCCGTCTGCCAACGCGCCGGACAGGATCACGCCGACCGCGTGCTGCCCCGCGAAGGCTGCGACGGAGTTGAACAGGATGTCCACCGTCTTGTTGCGCAACCTGTCGCCCTCACCCGGCACGAGATGGGCCCGGCTTCCCGCCGTAAGCGTCAGGTGCCTGGACGGCTCGCCAAGGTAGCAGATACCCGGCTTGAACGGTTCGGCCTCGGTCGCGACCACCACCGGCATGGCGCTGTGACGGCCGAGGATCTCCCGCAACAGGCTGGGCTCGTTGCTTGGACGGTGCAGCACGACCATCACGACGGCCATGCCCAACCGGGGCAGCAGCCGCAGCAGCTCCTGGATGTCATCCAAACCTTCACCGCCCGAAGCGCCGATCGCGATGAAGTGGGAGGCGCTTGCCGCCTGTTCCATGCGCCATCCTATCGCAAGTAGCGCGTGTTTTTGCAACAATCCCGGCTGCCGCCGTGCGTCAGGGGCCGGGCCAGGGGAAACGGACGTTGCCGTCCCGCAGGCCGGCCAGCACGACCTCGATCCCACCCGACTTCACCATCCACTCCAGCCGGTGGTCACGGTATTCCCGGCGCCGCCCGCCGGTGGTGTAGAGGTCAGCGGCCTCGGCCATGCGCGCCGCCGCCGCATCGAACTCGGCGAAGGTGGCGGCGACGGCCGGACGTTGCCGCGCCCGCCGGTGCCAGCCGGCAAGCGGGCTGTCCGGGGCGGGACCCAGGCCGTAATGGACGGAGCGGTTGAGCATGGGCGCCACCGCGGCGTCCGCCCAGCCGAATGCCGCGCCGCCGAACCACGGCGCATCGCCGAGCCGGGCGGCAAGCCAGCCCTGCAACACGGACGTCTGCCGCGCCGCTTCGGCCCGCAGCCGCTCGGCCAGCGGCCCAGTCGCGCGGCCGAACCACAGCACCTCGCCGAAGCCCCAGTTCACTGCCTCGTACTGGGTGTCGCAGACATCCTCCGTCATGCGTGCCCAAGCGCGCGCGTCCGGCGCGCGCGGCAGCAGCGGCGGCTCGGGCCACCGCTCCTCGACATACTCCAGGATGACCGTGGACTCGAAGATGCTGACCGCGCCATCCACCAGCACCGGAACCTCGGCGCGCGGGTTCGCTGCGGCGAACGGCCCGTCCGTGCGCCCGGTGCCGAAGGTTTCGGGCAATTGCATCTCGAACGGGACGCCCTTCTCGCGCAACGCGATCTTGACCTTCTGGGCGTAGGACGAGAGCGGGTGTTCGTAGAGCAGCATGGCCTGCCTCACATCGGCCCGTTCGGCACGTCCGCTGCGGACAAGGCCGGCAGGCCGACACCGTCCGGCAAGTGATAATGCCACCACTCCGGCGGGTAATGCTCCCAACCGTTGGCCGTCATGAGGCCGAGCAGGAGCGCGCGGTTGCGGAGGGCGTCCGGCGACAGGCCTTCCAGCGCACCGTGGGCCGAAAGCGGCACGAACGCGTCGAACCCCGTGCCCATGTCCAGTTCGGCACCGGTTGCCGCGTCCACCAGGGTGAGGTCCACGGCGATGCCCCGTGGGTGGGTGCCGCCACCCGCCGGGTCGGCGACGAAGCTCTTGTCCTCGGCGGCGTCCCAGAACACCTGCTGCGCTTCAAGGGGGCGGAACGCGTCGAACACCTTGAACGCGAGCCCGAGCCGCCGGGCATGCCGGGACGCGGCCAGCAGACGGTCACGCCCGTGCGGGTGCAGCAGCGCCACCGCCCGGGAATAAAGCGGCCTGCCGAGCAGGTTGTCCGCAGTGGCATACCGCAGGTCGAGCAGGATGCCGTCATCCGCCGTGACCGGAACCAGCACGGCGGTGCCGCCGTTGGGCACCGCCAGTCAGACGCGCATCGGCATCAGCACGTAGAGCGCGCTGCTGTCCGCCGCGTCCCGCACCACCGTCGGCGCGGCGCCGTCGCTGAACAGGAACTCCACCTCGCCGCCGATCTGGTCCGTGATGTCGTTCAGGTAGCGGGCCTGGAACCCGATCTCCAGCGGCCCGGCCTCGTACTTCACCCGGTCGCCCTCCAGTTCCTCGCTCGCGGTGCCCTGCTCGGGGCTGGCGGCGGACAACACCAGCAAGTCCCGGGCGAGCGACATCTTCACCGGGCGGGACCGCTCGCTGCTGATGGCCGCGACGCGGGCGACGGCTTCGGCGAAATCCTTCTTGCCGACGCGCAGGATCTTCTCGTTGTCGCGTGGGATCACCCGCTCGTATTCCGGGAAGGTGCCGTCGATCAGCTTGCTGGTGAGCGTCACGTTGCCGACGGTGAACTGGATTCGCGTGTCGGACAGCGCGCATTCCACGTCGCCCTGCGCCTCGTCCAGCAGCTTGCGCAATTCCGCCACCGTCTTGCGCGGGACGATCACGCCGGGCATGGAGCCGGCGCCTTCCGGCAGTGGCTCCTCCACCCGGGCCAGGCGGTGCCCGTCGGTCGCCACGGCGCGCAGCACCCGGCCGTCCTCGCCCTCGGCGGCGTGCAGGAAGATGCCGTTGAGGTAGTAGCGCGTTTCTTCCGTGCTGATCGCGAAGCGCGTGCGGTCGATCAAGCCGCGCAAGGCCAAGGCCGTGAGGTGAAAGCGGTGCGGCAGTTGCCCGGCGGTCATGGAGGGGAAATCGTCCGTCGGCAGCGTGACCAGGCTGGTGGCGAAGCGCCCGGCCCGCAGCGCCAGTTGCGCGTCGCCGCCCGTGAAATCCAGCTCCACCTCGGCCCCGTCCGGCAGCTTGCGCACGATGTCGTACAGCGTGATCGCCGGCGCGGTGGTGGCGCCGTCGCGATGGGCAACGGCTGGAACCTCCTCCACCACCGCGATCTCCATGTCGGTCGCGGTGAAGCTCAGCTTGCCGTCACGCACTGCGATCAGCGCATTGGCCAGGATGGGGATGGTGTTGCGCTTCTCGGCCACGCTCTGGATATGGGCCAGGGCTTTGATCAGGCTGGCGCGATCGGCCTTGAGCTTCATCGGTTGGACCCTTTGCGCGGCGGACTCGGCTGAGCGGTCGGCAACCCTAGCAGGCGGCGGGTGCCGCGCAAGCCGGGCTTGGCGGTTCAGCTTTCTAGCATGCGCCGCAGCAGCTCGACATCCTCGGCGAAGCCTGCGTCCACGCCCATGATCTCCGCCACGCGGGCGCAGGCGTGCATCACCGTCGTGTGGTCCCGGTTGCCGAACTTACGGCCGATTTCGGGCAGGGAGCGGCTGGTGAGCTGCTTGGCCAGGTACATCGCCACCTGCCGCGGCCGGGCCACGTTGCGGGCGCGTCGGGCGCTGCTCATCTCCGACAGCCGCAGGTGGTAATGCTCGGCGACGCGCTTCTGTATCTCCTCGATCGTCACCCGACGGTCCTGCGCCTTCAGCACGTCCCGCAGCACGTCCTGGGTGGACTCCAGCGTCACCGGGCGGCCGAACAGGCTGGCATGGGCCAGCAGCCGGTTCAGCGCTCCCTCAAGCTCGCGGACGTTGCTGGTGATCTTGTGGGCCAGGAACTCCAGCACCCGGCGGGACACCTCCACCCCGGCGCGCGCCGCCTTGGTTTCCAGGATGGAGACGCGCAGTTCGAAGGTGGTGCCGTGGATGTCGGCGACCATGCCGCAGCCGAGCCGGGTGCGCAGCCGCGGCTCCAGGTCCAGCTCGGACGGCGACTTGTCCGAGGAGATGACGATCTGCTTGCCCGATTCCACCAGCGCGTTGAAGGTGTGGAAGAATTCTTCCTGCGTCGTTTCCTTGCCGATCAGGAATTGCACGTCGTCCACCATCAGCACATCGACCGAGCGCATGCTTTCCTTGAAGTCCATCTGCGACTTGCTGCGGAGCGAGGCGATGAACCGGTACATGAACTTCTCGGCCGACATGTAGCTGACCGTGGTCGGGCGCGCGCCGTCCCGCCGGGACAGCTCCAACCCCACGGCATGCATGAGGTGGGTCTTGCCAAGCCCCACGCCGCCGTAGACGAAAAGGGGGTTGAAGCCCTGGCTGGCTGGGTTCTCGGCCACGCGGCGGGCGCAGGCGTAGGCGAATTCGTTGGGCTTTCCGACCACGAACGCGTCGAACGAGAAGCGCGCGTCCAGCGCGCCCGTGTCGGCGCTGCGCGGGTCCATCCGGTCATCCGCCCGGGCGGCGGACGCGGGAAGCGCCGCGGGTTCGGGCTCGCAGGCCAGTTCCTCGGCTTGTGTCGGCTGGGTCTGGTCCGGCAACGCCACCCGCAGGTCCACCCGGTGGACGCTGGTGTTCTCCGCCTGCCATAGCGCGTTGATCTTGTCGCCGTAATGGCTGCGCACCCAATCCCGCAGGAAACGGGTTGGCAGGTGAATGGTGACCTCGTCCCCGTCCTGCCCGGCCAGCGTCGCCTGCCGCAGCCAGTTGCGGTACTCCGCCTCGCCCACGTCGAGCTTGAGCCGGTCGCACACCCTGACCCACTGGGTTGCCAAATCGGAACCGTGACCGGCGAGGGAATCGCTGGTCCTGATTGCGTCTGGGCTGCCCATTGTGCTCATGCCTTAAGCTCCGCCCCCACGCATGTCCGACGAGCCAGTCCACCGCGCTGAACCTGCTCGCCTAGTAATGGTGTAAGTCACGACGCCGTAGGAGGCAATGCAAATTAACTGGTGATATAATGAACAAGTAACGATGTTCAAACGATTAAGGCCGGGTGTTCCTTTTGAGAAACACTCGGCCTTACGGGTCGCCTCTACTCAGAACCACGCTGGCTGCGCCAGCGGATCGCGTCTTAAGTGGCGGGACTTGCCGCCGCTAATGACTTGATGCGCTTGGCGAGGCGCGACAGCTTGCGCGAAACGGTGTTGTCGTGGATCACGCCTTTGCCAGCCGCGCGCTGCATCTCGGGCTGCGCTGCCTTGAACGCCGCAGCCGCGGCCGTCTTGTCGCCGCCGGCGATCGCCAGCTCGACCTTTTTGACGAAGGTTCGCATGCGTGACTTGCGCGCCTGGTTGCGCTCCGTGCGGCGGGCGGTCTGACGGATGCGCTTGCGTGCGGACGCTGTATTCGCCATGGGCTGTCTATCTCATTTAACAAATGCTACGCCCCGCCATCAGCGGGCCGGGTCGTTGAAGGGCGGTGTTCTAGGAGGCGGCCCAGTCCAAGTCAAGGAAGCCGCCCGCAGACCTGCCTGCCTCAGCCAGGCTGCCCGAAGCGCGGCTTGCGCTTCTCCACGAACGCCGCCATCCCTTCCTTCTGGTCCGCCGTGCCGAACAGCGACAGGAACAGCGACCGCTCGGTGGCGACACCTTGGGCGAGCGTGGTTTCGAACGCGGCGTTGACCGCGCGCTTGGTCAGCAGGCTTGCCACGCGCGACTGGCTGGCGACCTTCGCCGCCAGCTTCAGCGCTTCCTCCATCATGACGGCGGCGGGGAACACGCGGGAAACGAGGTTGGCGCGCTCCGCCTCCGCGGCGTCCATGGTGCGGCCGGTCAGGCACATGTCCATCGCCTTCGACTTGCCGACCGCGCGCGTGAAGCGCTGGGTTCCGCCGGCGCCGGGCATGACGCCGAGGTTGATCTCCGGCTGGCCGAACTTCGCGGTGTCGGCGCAGACGATCATGTCGCACATCATCGCCAGCTCGCACCCGCCGCCGAGGGCGAAGCCGGCCACCGCCGCGATCACCGGCTTCTTGACCCGCAGCACCGTTTCCCACTTGGCGATGAAGTCGTCGGTCAGCACGGCGGGGTACTCGCGGGGCTGCATCTCCTTGATGTCGGCCCCGGCCGCGAACGCCTTGTCCGACCCGGTGAGGATGACGGCGCCGATGCCCGGGTCGGCGTCGAAAGCCAGCAGCTGCGCGCCAAGCTCGGCCATGAGCTGGTCGCACAGGGCGTTCAGAGCCGCCGGCCGGTTGAGGCGGATCACCCCCACGGCGTCATGCGTCTCAGCCAGGATCATCTCGGGCATGGCGGGGCTCCCTGCGTTGCGCCGTTCGTCGTAAACCGGAGGGGACCCGTGGGGAAGCCGCCGGCTCGGACGCTCAACGTGCCGGACACGGACGCGGGCCACGGACGCGGGCCAGCCTCACCGTTGCGTGCGCGGGCAATGGAAGGTGGAGCGCGCCGACTGCACCGTGCGCGCCACACCCGGGCAGGCCGGCAGGCCGGGGCAGCGCTCGCAGGGCCGTCCTTCCCGCCCGTACACCTTCCAGGCATGCTGGAAGTAGCCCAGTTCGCCATCCGGCTGCACGTAGTCGCGCAGGGAAGAGCCGCCGGCGGCGATGGCTTCCGTCAAGGTCGCCTTGATCGCGCCCACGAGGCGGGCCGCCCCGGGCCGGGACACGGCCGCCGCCTGCCGGTCCGGCGCGATGCGGGCGCGGAACAGCGCCTCGCACACGTAGATGTTGCCCAGGCCCGCCACCAGCCGCTGGTCCAGCAGCGCCGCCTTCACCGGGGTGCGCTTGCCGGCCAGCGCGCGGGCCAGCACGCCGGGAGAGAACGCACCATCCAGCGGTTCCGGCCCCAGCCCGGCCAGCAGCCGGTGCGCGTCCTCCGCCGCGGTTGGCACCAGGTCCACCGAGCCGAAGCGGCGCGGGTCGACGAAGCCCACCCGCCAGCCGTCGTCGGTTTGCAGCACGATGTGCTCGTGCGCGGTGACGCTGTTCGGGTTCGCCGGGCCGAGGACCATGCGCCCCGACATGCCCAGGTGGAGCAGCACGCTGTCGCCGCCGTCCAGCCGCATCAGGATGTACTTCGCCCGGCGCCGGAACCCCAGCACCCGCGCCCCGGTCAGACGCTCCGCCAGGCGGGGCGGCAGCGCCCAGCGCAGGTCCGGCCGGTGCACCAGCGCCCGCACGATCACCCGGCCTTCGAGCCGCGCGCGCAGCCCGCGCATCACGGTCTCGACTTCTGGGAGTTCCGGCATGAGTGCCCCGTAGGCTATACAGGCGACCCATGGACGACAAGTTGACCGATTTCGGCTACCGCACCGTGCCGGCCGAGGCGAAGAAGCCGCTGGTGCGCGCTGTGTTCGACAGCGTGGCGCCGCGCTACGACCTGATGAACGACCTCATGTCGCTCGGCATCCACCGGGCCTGGAAGCGGGCGTTCATCCAAGCGTTGCAGCCCCATCCGGGCCGCACCCTGCTGGACCTGGCCGGCGGCACCGGCGACATCGCCTTCGGCTGGCGCGAGGCGGGCGGCGGGCCGGCGGTGCTGTCCGACATCAACGCCGCCATGCTCGGCGTGGGGCGGGACCGCGCCGCCACCCGCGGCGCCGCGGCCGGCGTCACCTTCCTGGTGGCCGACGCGGAAGCGGTCCCGTTGCCCGACCGCAGCGTGGACGTCGTCTCGATCGCGTTCGGCTTGCGCAACGTGACCGACAAGCCGGCCGCCTTGCGCGAGGCGCGGCGCGTGCTGCGCCCCGGCGGGCGTTTCGCCTGCCTGGAGTTCTCCCGCGTGCAGGTGGCCGCCCTGGCGCCGGTGTATGACGCCTGGTCGTTCTCCGTGCTGCCACGCCTGGGCCGTGCTGTCGCCGGGGACGCCGACAGCTACCGCTACCTGGCCGAGAGCATCCGCACCTTCCCCGACCAGGCGGCGCTGGAGGCGATGATGCGCGAGGCCGGGCTGGAGCAGGTACGGCACCGCAACCTGTCCGGCGGCATCGCGGCGATCCATACCGGCCGCCGGTTGTGACGGAGGCGCCGGCCATGCGGCGGGTGCTGCTCGTCGTGTCCGGGGGGATCGCGGCCTACAAGGCCCTGGAGCTGGTGCGGCTGCTGCGCAAGGCCGGCTACGGCGTGACGGCCGTGCTGACGGAGGGCGGGGAGCATTTCGTGACGCCGCTCAGCCTCCAGGCGCTGACGGAGAGCCGCGTTTACACCGAGCTATGGTCGCTCACGGACGAGAGCGAGATGGGCCACATCCAGCTTTCCCGCGCCGCCGACCTCGTCGTGGTGGCGCCGGCCAGCGCGGACATCCTGGCCTGCATGGCGACCGGCCGGGCGCACGACCTCGCCACCACCCTGCTGCTGGCCACAGACAAGCCGGTGCTGGCCGCGCCGGCGATGAACGTGCGGATGTGGCTGCACCCGGCGACCGTGGCCAACGTCGCCACCCTTCAGGCCCGGGGCGTGCGCTTCGTGGGACCGGACGAGGGCGTCATGGCCTGCAACGAGTTCGGCCCGGGCCGCTTGGCCGAACCGCCCGCCATCCTGGCCGCGATCGAAGCCTGCTTCCAACTCGGCTGCCTGGCCGGCCTTCATGCACCCGGCCGCCTGGCCGGCCTTCACGCACTCGTCACCAGCGGGCCGACGCATGAGCCGATCGACCCGGTGCGCTTCATCGCCAACCGTTCCTCCGGCCGCCAGGGCACGGCCATGGCCGCGGCGCTGCTCGGGCTCGGCGCGCGGGTGACGCTGGTCAGCGGCCCGTCGACGCAGCCGCCGCCACCGGGCGCCGCGGTGCACTGGGTGGAAACGGCGGCCGAGATGCTGGCGGCCTGCCAGGCGGCGCTGCCGGCGGACATCGCGGTCTGCGCGGCGGCGGTGGCGGACTGGCACGTGCAGCCAGCGGAGCACAAGCTGAAGAAGAAGCCCGGCGCCGCGCCGCCGTCCCTCATCCTGCTGCCCAACCCGGACATCCTGGCCACGCTGTCCGCGCCCGGCCCGGCGCGCCCCCGTCTGGTGGTGGGCTTCGCCGCCGAAACGGAGGACGTCGCCGCCAACGCTGCGGCCAAGCGGCTGCGCAAGGGCTGCGACTGGATCGTTGCCAACGACGTCCGGCCGGCAACGGGCATCATGGCGGGCGAGGCCAACCAGGTGCACCTGGTCACGGCGGCCGGCGCCGAGGATTGGCCGATGCTGCCCAAAACGGAGGTCGCCGCCCGCCTGGCCGCCCGCATCGCGGACGCCGTGGCATGACCGCGGTCGAACTGGTGGTGCTGGACGCGCGTCTGCACGAGTGGGGCTTGCCGCGCTACCAGACCGGCATGGCCGCCGCGGTCGACCTGCACGCCTGCCTGCCGGCGCCGCTCGATCTGCCGCCGGGCGCGGCGCCGGTGCTGGTGCCGGCCGGGTTCGCGATCCACATGGCGGACCCGCGCATGGCGGCATTGGTGCTGCCGCGGTCCGGGCTCGGGCACAAGGGCCTGGTGCTGGGCAACCTCGTCGGGCTGATCGACCCTGACTACACCGGGCCGGTCACGGTCAGCGCCTGGAACCGCAGTCCGCCGGGCACGGCGCCGATCACGCTGCTGCCCGGCGAACGCTTCGCCCAACTGTTGTTCGTGCCCACCCTGCGCCCGGCGCTGGCGCTGGTGGATGCGTTCACCGCGCCCAGCGCCCGCGGTGCTGGCGGTTGGGGCTCCACCGGGTGACGCGCCGGCTGATTTCCTCCGGGTCCCCGTTCGAGGCCCAGATCGGCTATTCGCGCGCCGTAGTGGACGGCGACTGGGTATTCGTGTCGGGCACGACGGGGTTCGACTATGCCACCATGGCCATCTCCGATGACGTGCGGGAACAGGCCGAGCAGGCCTTGCGGAACATCGCGGGCGCGCTGGCCGAGGCGGGCGCGTCCATGGCCGACGTGGTGCGGGTGCGCTACATCGTGCCGCACGCGCCCGACTTCGCGCTGTGCTGGCCGGTGCTGCGCCGCGTCCTGGGGCCAGCCAGCCCGGCGGCGACCATGATCGCCGCCGGGCTGGCTGACCCGCGCATGAGGATCGAGATCGAGGTGACCGCCCGGCTCGCCGCACCTTAGGGGGAAACAGCCATGCCCGCCCGTCCGCCGCTGCCGCCGTTCACGCCCGAGACCGCCGCCCAGAAGGCCCGCGGGGCCGAGGATGCCTGGAACAGCCGCGACCCCGAGCGCGTGGCGCTCGCCTATACGGAGGACAGCGCCTGGCGGAACCGGTCGGAGTTCCTCCACGGCCGGGCCCAGATCGTCGAGTTCCTCCGCCGCAAGTGGGCGGCCGAGCTGGACTACCGGCTGATCAAGGAAGTGTGGGCGCACCGCGAGAACCGCATCGCGGTCCGCTTCGCCTATGAGTGGCGCGACCCATCCGGAAACTGGTTCCGCTCCTACGGCAACGAGAACTGGGAGTTCGACGAGCAAGGGCTCATGCGCCGCCGCATCGCCAGCATCAACGACCTGCCGATCAGCGAGGCTGACCGCAAGTTTCACTGGACGGCCGGCAGGCGGCCCGACGGGCACCCCGGATTGACCGAACTGGGCCTGTAAGGCCGCCCCGGCCCCGATCCCGGTTCGCCCATGGCGTGGCTCCGTCACTGAACGGCAATCATCTGCCAGGGTGACAGGGGGGAAGCGGGCCGGTATGGGCAGCACGTCCACCCCGCCCGAGGAGCACTCATGTCCGGATCAACCTTCCCGGCCTTCGCCTCGGTCCGCCGGCTCCCCAACTTGTTCGACCTTGCCGCCATGGTCTGCATCGGCGGCCTGATCTTCGCCTTCGCCAGCGGCGCGCGCCATGCCGTGGCGCCGCTGAGCGCGATGGAGCCGATCCATCTCGACCCGTCCTTCCTGCCGGGCTACGCGCTGCGGACCACCTTGCGCATGTTCGCGGCGCTCGCCTGCTCGCTGCTGTTCACCTTCACCTACGCCACCTGGGCGGCGAAGAGCCGCCGGGCCGGCCGCGTGCTCGTTCCGGTGCTGGACATCCTGCAATCGGTGCCGATCATCGGCTTCCTCACCTTCACCGTCGTGTTCTTCATGAGCCTGTTCCCGGGCCGCGTTCTGGGCGTGGAACTGGCGGCGATCTTTGCCATCTTCACCAGCCAGGCCTGGAACATGGCGTTCAGCCTCTACCAGTCGCTGAAGACCGTGCCGGCGGACCTGCGGGAATGCGCGATATCGTTCCACCTGTCGCCCTGGCAGACGTTCTGGCGCATGGAGGTGCCGTTCGCCATGCCGGGCCTGGTGTGGAACACCATGATGTCCATGTCCGGCGGCTGGTTCTTCGTCGTGGCCAGCGAGGCGGTCACGGTGGGGGACACCACCTGGAAGCTGCCCGGCATCGGCTCCTACGTGGCGCAGGCGCTGGAGGAGAAGGACGTCGGCGCGGTGTTCTACGCCATCGGCGCCATGCTGGTGGTGATCCTCGCCTATGACCAGTTGCTGTTCCGCCCCCTGGTCGCCTGGTCGTCCAAGTTCCGCTTCGAGATGACGGCGGGGGCAGAGGCGGAGGACCCCTGGATGCTCAAGCTGCTGCGCCGCACCCGGGTGCTGTCGGCGAGCCTGGACGCGTTCGGCGCCGCCATCAACGCCGCCACCGGGTTGCGCCTGTCCCGTCGCCCGGCGGCGCGGGCGCGCGGGCGCCGCCCGGCCTCGCGGCTGGGGGACAACGTCTGGCTGGCGCTGCTGGCCGCCGCGGTGGCCGCGGCCCTGTGGAAGATCGTGGGCTACGTGTCCGCTTCCCTGACCTGGGGGGACCTGGGCGAGGCGTTGCTGGACGGGCTCTACACCATGGTGCGGGTGATCATCCTGATGGTGCTGGCGACGGCGCTCTGGGTGCCGGTCGGCGTTTGGCTCGGGCTGCGGCCGACCTGGGCGCGGCGGGCGCAGCCGGTGGCGCAGTTCCTGGCGGCGTTCCCGGCCAACCTGTTCTTCCCGATCTTCGTGATCGCGATCGTCCACTGGAGCTTGAACCGGGACGTCTGGCTGACCCCGCTGATGGTGCTGGGCACGCAGTGGTACATCCTGTTCAACGTCATTGCCGGCGCCGCAGCCTTTCCGGGGGACCTGCTGGAAGCGTCGAAGAACTTCCGCGTGGGCGGCTGGCTGTGGTGGCGCCGGGTGATCCTGCCCGGGATATTCTCCTACTACGTGACGGGGGCCATCACCGCATCCGGCGGCTGCTGGAACGCCGCCATCGTGGCCGAGGTGGTGAGCTGGGGGCGCGACCGGCTGGTGGCGCACGGGTTGGGCGCTTACATCGCCAATGCCAGCGCCAGCACCGCGCCGGACGCCACGGCCAAGGTCGTGCTCGGCGTCGTGGTGATGAGCGGCTTCGTGCTCATGTTCAACCGCATGGTGTGGCGGCCGATGTACGGCTATGCCGCCCGCCGCTTGACCTTTTCCTGAGGCCCGCCATGGACACGATCGTGACGACCTCGGCTGCGGCCAACCTGGTGGAGGTCCGCCGTGTCCGGCAGTCCTACCACAAGGACAGCGTGTCGGACCTGATCGTGCTCGAGGACGTGGACCTGACCTTGCGGGAAGGCGAGATCGTGGGCCTGCTCGGCCGCTCCGGCTCCGGCAAGTCCACCCTGCTGCGCATCGTGTCCGGCCTGCTGCGCCCCACCGCCGGGGAGGTCCACTGGCGCGGCGCCCCGCTCACCGGGCCGGCGGAAGGCGTGGCGATGGTGTTCCAGTCCTTCGCCCTGTTCCCGTGGCTGACGGTGCAGGAGAACGTGGAACTGGGCCTGGAGGCCCAAGGCGTTCCCCGCGCCGAGCGGGAAGACCGGGCCGAGTCCGCGATCGACCTGATCGGCCTGGGCGGCTACGAGAGCGCCTATCCCAAGGAGCTGTCCGGCGGCATGCGGCAGCGCGTGGGCCTCGCGCGCGCGCTGGTGGTGCATCCCGACCTGCTGCTGATGGACGAGCCGTTCTCCGCCCTGGACGTGCTGACGGCGGAAACGCTGCGCACCGACCTGATCGACCTTTGGATGGACGGGAAGCTGCCGATCAAGTCGGTGCTGATGGTGACGCACAACATCGAGGAGGCGGTGCTGATGTGCGACCGCGTCCTGGTGTTCTCCTCCAACCCCGGCCGCGTGGTCAACGAGCTGACGGTGCCGTTTCCGCATCCGCGCGACCGGCTGGACCCGCACTTCCGCCAGATGGTGGACGACATCTACGCGCTGATGACCAAGCGCGCGGGCGCCCGCGCCGCGCAGATGGCCGTCACCGTGGCAACGCCGCTGCACCCGGTCTCGACCAACATCATGGCCGGCCTGCTGGAAACGCTGGCCGCCCCGCCCTATGACGGCCGTGCCGACTTGCCCGCCCTGGCCGCGGCCTTGCAACTGGAGGCCGACGAGCTGCTGCCGCTGGGCGAGACGCTTCAGCTTCTCCGCTTCGGCGCCCTGGCGGATGGCGACCTGCTGCTGTCGGACACCGGCCGCCAATTCGTTGCCGCCGACACCGACCCGCGCAAGGCGCTGTTCGGCGCCGCCCTGCGCGCGCATGTGCCGCTGGTGGCGCAGGTCCGGCAGGTGCTGGACGAACGCTGGAACCATCGCGCGTCGGCGGTTCGCTTCCGTGACGAGCTGGAAGACGTGATGAGCCCCGACTACGCCGAAGACACCATGCGCGCGGTGATCGCCTGGGGCCGCTACGCCGAGCTTTACAGCTACGACGAGGATTCCGACCAGTTCTACCTGCAGGACGACGAGGACTGACGGAGCGGACGGGCCGCCTTACCGGTCCCCGCCGGCCGCCAGGCCGTAGCCGCGGCTGTCGGTCGCCCAGGTGCAGGTTTGTTCGGCATCAGGAAGGTAGCGTGAGCAACTGATGGCGTTCTCACGCCCCGGATCGGGAACCGGCGCCGGTATCGCCGTCCTGCCGCGCAGCGTGTTGGCCATGCCGAGGGCGGTGGCGAGCGGAGCGCCTTCCTGGCCGCTGCCGCCCACTTCGGCGCGGAAGGCGCGCAAGGTCGGATTCCAGGCGACGGCGGCGGAAAGCAAGGGCGGCGGCACGCTGGCCGGGGAAGCCGCCATCAGGATGCCGGTGCCCGGCGCGATCCGGCCGGTGCCGAACAAGTTGTCCATGGTGAGCGCGCACACCACGGCGCCGCCGTCGCGGTCCAGCGTGGCGAAGGTCGTGGACGCGGGAAGCGGCGGCAGCGTGCCGCCCTGGGCGGGCGGGCGGGCCAGCAGCGCCGCCGCGTCGGTTCCGCCGGCGCGCCAGCGTGCGGCCACGGCCAGGCCGCGCGCTTCCGCGGCGGCCGGGTCGTCCGGGGAAGCCTCCAGCGCCTTGAACGCGGCGACGCCGGCCAGCCCGCCATCGATCGGCGGCGGCAGGAACGCGACCTGGTCGTTGCCGAACCCGAGCGTGATCGGCGCCATCGTCTTGGGCAGCGCCGCGCGCAGGTCGCTCTCGCCCACGCCGCCGCCCGCCAGCGCGGCTCCCGACACGAACCGCCGCGCGAGCGCGCCCTGGTACAAGTCGCCCACCCCGGCCACGCGCAACTGCGCCAAGGTGGCGCCGAGGTCCGCCTGGACCATCTGCGACCCTTCGGCCAGGATCGTCCCGCCGGGCGCGAACACGGCGCGGGCGTCCGGGTCGGCCAGCAGCGGCCCGGCGACCAGTTGCAGGTCCCGCACGAAGGCGCGCGAGGCCGCCGTGCCGAACCGGGCAAGCTGCTCCGCCGGCACCACCAGCGTCTCGAACGGGCGGCGGCCGTAGCGGGCATGCAGGGCGAACAGGCCGCGGGCGAGCATCGGCACGGCTGCCGGCCGGTCGGCGCGGCCGGCGGGAGCGGCGGGCGCCACGGGGGTGAAAACGATCGCCTCCGGGATGCCTCCGCCCGCCCCGGTGCGCGCGGGACTGTAGGACAGGCAGGCGCCGCCCGCCCCCAGGCTGGCCCGCGACGGATAGGTGACCGCCAGGGTGAAGCCCACGGCCACCGCCGCGTCGGCCGCGTTGCCGCCCAGCACGAGGACCTCGCGCCCGGCCAGGGCCGCATTGGGCTCGTCCGCCACCACGCCGCCGACGAAGCCGGTGATCCGCGGCGCCGATCCAGGACCGTTCACCCCGCCGCCCAGGAACGTCTGCTGGACGGATTGGACCGCGCTGCACGCGGCCAGTGTGCCGCACAAAGCCATGGTAAGGCTGGCTCGCGTCCGTTTCGTGGCAGGCATCGGTGTTTCGAATCCCCCATTGGCGGATTTCGGACCGAAACCGCGCCGTGCCATAACCGGGTTCAGCGTGAGCGGCAACACGGTTGATCCCGGCTGCATCGGTCTGCATGCAGTATGGCTGGCAAGGAGCGAGACGGCATGGGTGGCGTGCGAGGACGAATGATCTTGGCGGCGGCGCTTCTCGCCGGGGCCGGGGCCGGGGCCGGGATCGGGGCCGGGGCGCGCGCGGCGGCGCTGACGGCGGAGCAGCGGACCGAGGTGGTGCAGACGGTCCGCCAGGCGTTGCACGACGATCCCTCCATCCTGCGCGACGCCCTCGGCGTCTTGCAGGCCGACGAGACGCGGCAGCAGGACGTCACCGCTGCGGGCGCCATCGCCGCGCACCGCGCCGCGCTGTTCGACGACCCGGCGGACCCGGCCGCTGGCGACCCCTCGGGTGACGTCACGGTGGTGGAGTTCTATGACCCGCGCTGCCCGTATTGCCGGCAGATGCTCCCGGTGATGGCGGCGCTGCTGCAAGCGGACCCGCATGTCCGGCTGGTGTGGAAGGACATTCCGATCCTCGGCCCGGCTTCCGTCCTCGACTCGCGCGCCCTGCTCGCGGCGCAGCGCCAGGGAGGCTACGCACGGTTGCAAGCCGCCGTGATGCGCGGCACCGGCGTGCCCACCGCTGCCACGCTGCGCGCCGAGGCGGAACGGCAGGGCATGGATGGCGCCCGCCTTGAGCACGACATGGGCGACCCGGCGATACAGGCGCGGCTGGAAAGCAACCTGCGCCTTGCCGCGGCGATGCACATCGAGGGCACGCCGGCGCTGGTGGTCGGCGGACGCATGATTCCGGGCGCCGCTGCTGTGGCGGACCTGCAAGCGGCAGTCGCCGCAGCCCGCGCCGCAAAGTAGCCCTGCTTGGGCGCGCTGGGCCTGCATGCCAGGTGGCGCGCCATGCGGGATCGTCTTAGCGGATGCTACACCCTATTTCATCGTGGGAACCGGCACGGCGACGTGCTGCCTAATAAAGGAGTGCCAGCAAGTGGTTAGACGGCGCAAGGAAGAGGAGATCGCCGGTATCCTCGAGTTCGACGGGCGCAGCAGCGAGGACCCGGACTTCGTGCAGTGGGTCGCGGATCACAAGGCCCGCAACGGCGGCAAGATCCGGGTCAGCAAGGGCGCCAAAGGCGCGCGGGTGATGTTCGCCAAGGAGGCCGACATGGCATTCTGGAAGAGCCGCGCCGAGAAGGCCGAGAAGGCCAAGCCGGTGCTGGCCTCGTGAACGCGCGGGGGCCGCTTGGATAGGCGGCCCCGCCCTGGTTTGGACAGGCGGCCCCGCCCTGGCGGCGCATGGCCGGGGCCGAGCGGCCCTCCGTGGCACGGGCCGCGAGCCGGCGACGGCGGATGACATCGCCGCTTGCTGCGGCGTCGTGCCAGGGCGGATGCAGGCGCCCTCCACGAGGAGCCTCGCACGATCAGCTTGCGCAGCGCTGCACGCCCGGAAGGGCGCGGGTTGCTGGCAGGGGACGATCTTTGCGACGCGGACGATCTGCCGGCGTGATCGTGGCAGACGGTATCGCCGAGGCAGACGGCTGCCTGCTGTCTTCGGTCGGCCTGCTTGGAACGAGCATGGCGCTGGCCGGGCGCACTGGGATTGCCAAGGCTTAGTCGGAGCTCGACGCCCTGATCGCGCGAGCGGCAATGCAGGTGGTGGTACAAGATGAGGGGCTGGCGAATGGCGCGCGGAGCGCCCTCCTGCGTCACGGCAAAGGCCTGCATCCTGCCGCGCTCAACGTCGGCCGCTGCGCATCCCACGCCCTTGCCAAGGCGCGGAACCTGCCGCTGGCGTTCAAGGGCGGCGATCTTTCAAGAACCGACTCGATGGAAGCTTCGTGACGGCGGCGGCCGGCGTCAGTGCTGCCCAGCCAGTTGCGCGCTTGTAACCCTGCCAACGCGGCGCTAGGTCGGAAAGATCGCGGGACCATGATGGGCATGGCTCGCTGCCAGGGGTTCGGACCAATGGGCTACAGGGTTGCGGTCGTGGGTGCCACGGGGGCAGTCGGGCGCGAGATCCTGAAGATCCTGGCGGAACGGAGCTTCCCGGTCACCGACATCGCCGCTCTCGCATCCGGCCGGTCCGTCGGTCAGGACATCTCCTTCGGCGACAAGCGGGTGCTGAAGGTGCAGGCGCTGGACCGGTTCGATTTCACGGGGTGGGACATCGGGCTGTTCAGCCCGGGCGCCGAGGTCTCGGCCATCCATGCGCCGCGCGCCGCTGCCGCCGGGTGCATCGTGATCGACAACACCAGCCAGTTCCGCATGGAGCCGGACGTGCCCCTGGTTGTCCCGGAAGTGAACCCGGACGCGCTCAGCCGCATCCGCCGCGGCATCATCGCCAACCCGAATTGCTCCACCATCCAGATGGTCGTTGCGCTGAAGCCGCTGCATGACCGCTTCCGCGTCCGCCGGGTGGTGGTGTCCACCTACCAATCGGTGTCCGGCGCCGGCAAGGACGGCATGGACGAGTTGTGGACCCAGAGCCGCGGCATCTTCGTGGGCGACGCACCGACGGCCCAGCAGTTCACCAAGACGATCGCCTTCAACGTGATTCCGCACATCGACCGCTTCATGGATGACGGGGCGACCAAGGAAGAGTGGAAGATGGCGGCCGAGACGCGCAAGATCCTCGATCCCGAGATCAAGCTGCACGCCACCTGCGTCCGCGTTCCCGTCTTCGTGGGCCACGCCGAGGCAGTCAACGTGGAATTCGACCTTCCGGTCACCGCGGCCGAGGCGCGCGCGGTGCTGCGGGAAGCGCCGGGCGTGCAGGTGGTGGACAGCCGCGACGATGGCGGCTACGCGACGCCGCTGGATTGCGCGGGCGAGGACGACGTGTTCGTCAGCCGCCTGCGCCGTGACGCCACGGTGCAACACGGGCTGTCGTTCTGGTGCGTGTCGGACAACCTGCGCAAGGGCGCCGCGCTGAACGCGGTGCAGATCGCCGAGGTGCTGCTCGCGCGGAGGCTGCTCGCCAAGGCAGCCTGAGCGGTGCCGAACGCCTGGCTGCTGCTGGCCGTGGCCGGGCTGTTCGAAGTTGTCTGGGTGGTGCTGCTGAAGCAGTCGGACGGGTTCACCCGGCTGTGGTGGAGCGTGTCCACGGTGGCGGCCATGGGGTGCAGCTTCGCCGCGATGTCCCAGGCGCTGCGGGTGCTGCCGATGGGCACAGTCTACGCCGTGTGGACCGGCATCGGCGCCGCAGGCGGGCTGATATGGGGCATCGCGGCGGAAGGCGAGCCGGCCGGGCTGCTGCGGCTGGGTTGCCTGGGCCTGATCGTGGCCGGGGTGGCGGGGCTGAAGCTGACCGGATAAGGCGGGTCAGGCCGCCAGGCAGCATTTCTTGAACTTCTTCCCGCTGCCGCACGGGCAGGGGTCGTTGCGGCCCACGTCGCGGAGCGGGTTGCGCACCGGCTCGGGTGGCAGCAGGTCGCCTGCATCCTCCTCGTCCAGGCTGGTTTCCCAACCCCGCAGCAGTTCCATCGTGCTGCCCATCGGGCCGATGCCCTCCCAGGCCATCCCGTTCGTGCCACCGGGGTTCTCACGCGCCTCCCGCAAGTCCTGCCAGAAACCCTCCGGAGACATGAGGTCGGGGTCGACCAGGCCAGCCTTGAACAGCGCCTCCGCCGCGGTCGTCAGCCCCATGAAGCCAAGTGCGGCGACGGCCCGGACCCATCCGAACCACACGAACGCCATTTCCCGCGGTTGCAGCCGGTCCGGCAGCGCCGCGAGGTAGTCGTATGCCTGCGATTCTGGAATGCTCCGGGCGCGAACGAGATAGGCGAGCACGAGCAGCACGTCCCCGCGCAGCAGGTCGTCCACGGCGGGGTCCTCGACCAGCGCGTGTAGCCGGGCCGCCTCGCCATCGAAGGTGCTGATCAGGATCGCCGGCACCGAGATCGTGAGCGCGTCGTCGCCGAACAGGAGGTCGGCCCGCTCATGATCGCGCAACAGGGCGCAGAGCGGCGCGAAGCAGCCGGTTTCTCCCCGCTCCCCCAGCAGGTGGGTGATGAAGAACATCGCCCGCTCGGTGCGTTCCGACCTGTCATGTCCGGCCACATAGGCGTGCAGGAGAGCAAGGCAGGCCGGGCCAGCCGCGTCCCAGTTTTCCAGCATCCATTCGACAGCATCGTAAGGCACCGTCTGGCTGCCCGCGAAGGCGTCGATCGCGGTGTCGAAGGTCATGGCGGAGACCCTCCGAACAGGCGGTCCCAAAATCCGGCCGCGGGGCGTTTGCCATGGGAAACGTGCGGCATGCGCGCGGGCGGGCGCAACGCGCTGCTCAGCAGATGGCGGCCGGTGTCGCCGGCCTCAACCCGGGCGCGCTCGAAATCGGCGATCCGGCCAGCCGCTTCGTCCAACTGCGCGGGCAGGGCGGCCAGGGTGGCGGCGGCCTCCCGCAGCAAGCCGGCGCGGCGTTGGACGTCGGCCAGGCGCAGGGCCGCTTCCGCATCGGCCGGCGCCGGCCAGGCGGCTGCGGCCCGGCGTCGCAGGGGAATGCCGTCCTTGCCGTCATCCTCGACCGACCAAGCGGCTTGCAGCAGCGCCTCGCCTTCCGCCCCCGTGTTGGCGACGAGGGTGGCCCAACGCAGGAACGGCGATGGTTGCCCGCGATAGCCACCTGTCCGGATAGTGCTGGCCGCACCCGGCGGCAAGGCGGCGAGATCGGGCGCGCAGGCGCCGCAGCCGCGGCAGGTTTGCAGCCAGCGGCGCAGGGTGGAACGGGTCGGCTCCCCGGGCCGTCCGTCCAGATCGGGCGCCCCTTCGGGCTGCGGGGCGCGGAAAGGCGGCAGCGAGGGAGTGCCGCACAGGGCGCAAGCAGGCATGCGAGCAGGCTAGCCCGGCGGCTTGAGGCTTGCCAGCACGGCGCTACTCCCGCACCAGCACCCGGTCCACGACGAAGGCGGACAAACCGCCGGCGACGAAGTCCCGCCGCAGTCCCGCCTCGTCGTACTCATGCTCGACCCAGTGCAGGAACGGCACGCGGCCTTCCGCCTCGGCGGCGTAGTGGACGAAGAACGCGTCGAGGATGCCGGTGCGGGACCGGCTCCAGTGCCCGAAGCGCCAGGAAAGCTGTTCCAGAGCACCCTGGCTGGTGCCGCCCTCGAACAGCACGGCCAAGCCCGAGGCGAGACCGGCGCGGTCTGCGCCCGATTTGCAGTGCATCAACGCCGGGACATCCAAGGTGCTGTAGATCTCGGCGAAACGCAGGATGCGGTCACGGTGCGGGGCGCCCCGGCTCTCGAACGCCATGTCGATGTGCTGCAACCCGAGTTCTGCCGAAGCCCGGCGGGACAGCGCGTCCGACCCGCACTGTCGGTGGCCGCGCAGGTTGATCAGCGTGCGCAATCCGTAGCGGCGCTTGGCCGCGGCGAGCCGGGCCGGGGTGGGATGGTTCGACCGGTAGAGCTTGCCCGGCACGACCTCGGCCAAATTCTCCCACAGCACGCGAAGAACCGCGTGATCGGTCAGCAGCGAGTCGCGCCAAGCGGCGGCGCGCCCAGTCGGCGTGGTCAGTGTTCCGCGGTAGGCCATCCGGGGCTGGGCGCCGAGCGAGCGCTATCCTGCGCGCTCGACCAGCATCTGCTTGATCTCGCCGATCGCCTTGGCCGGGTTGAGGCCTTTCGGGCACGTCTTGGTGCAGTTCATGATCGTGCGGCAGGCATACAGCTTGAATGGATCTTCCAGCGCGTCCAGGCGCTGTCCGGTGTACTCGTCCCGGCTGTCAGCGATCCAGCGGTAGGCGGCCAGGAGGGTGGCCGGGCCGAGATAACGGTCGCCGTTCCACCAGTAGGACGGGCAGGACGTCGTGCAGCAGAAGCACAGGATGCATTCCCACATGCCGTCCAGCTTGTGCCGCTCCTGCACGCTCTGCCGGCGCTCGCCATCCGGCGGCGGCGGCGTGTCCGACTTCAGCCACGGCTCGACGGAGCGGAGCTGGGCGTAGGCCATGGTGAGGTCGGGCACGAGGTCCTTGACCACGGACATGTGCGGGAGCGGGTAAATCCTGACGGCCGCCTTCACATCCTCGATGGGCTTGAGGCAGGCCAGCGTGTTGACGCCATCGATGTTCATCGAGCAGGAGCCGCAGATGCCTTCGCGGCAGGACCGGCGGAAGGTGAGCGTCGGGTCGATGTCGTTCTTGATGTGGATCAGCGCATCCAGCACCATGGGACCGATGGCGGACAGGTCCACCTCGTAGGTATCCAAACGCGGGTTCTCGCCGTCATCGGGGTTCCAGCGATAGATCTTGAACTCCCGCACCTGCTTGGCGCCGGGCGCAGCCTTCCAGGTGCGTCCCTGGCTGATCTTGCTGTTCTTCGGGAGGGCGAATTCGACCATGTTTTCCTGCTTCGGCCAGGCTGTCAGGGCCGTGTGGAGCTGACAGCCGGCATAAGATCGTTGTTACCTGCGATACGCAGCATGTGGATATCTCGCACCGCACCTGGGACCCACGTGTAGGTTCGTGAAAGCTCCTGGACGGCAAGAACACAGCGGCCCGGTGACAGCGTTGCAACCCAGGACAAGGGCGACACCAGGGTGAACATCCTGCCGAGGCGGTTCATGGCCGAACCTGGAGGCTGTGTCTCGCGCCCGGGGAGAAGTCGTGCCCACGGCCGGATTCAGTACACCCGCTTCTTTGGCGGGAACACGCTCACCTCGTTGGTCAAGGTCTGCATGCGGACCGGACGGTATGACAGCGACACTTTCCCCATGTCGTCCATGTGCGCGACCGTGTGCTTCATCCACTCGGCGTCGTCACGCTCCGGGTAATCGTCGTGCGCGTGGGCGCCGCGGCTCTCGTGGCGGTTTTCCGCGCAAACCATGGTGGTCATCGCGTTGGCGACCAGGTTGTCCAACTCGAGCGCTTCGGCGAGGTCGCTGTTCCAGATCAAAGACTTGTCGGTCACGCCGATCGTGTCCTGGCCATCCCAGATCGTCCGCATCTTGGAGACGCCCTGCTTCAGGCTCTCGCCGGTGCGGAACACCGCGGCGTGGGCCTGCATCGCCCGCTGCATCTGCTCGCGGACCTGGCCGACCTTGGTCGAGCCCGGGTTGTGCCGCTTGCGGTCCAGCCGGTCGAGCCCGTTCTCCCCGGCGCGCGGCGGCAGCGGCGCCTGGCTGTCGCCGGGCTTGATGATCTCCGCCGCCCGGTGCGCGGCGGCGCGTCCGAACACGACCAGATCCAGCAGCGAGTTGGTCCCCAGGCGGTTGGCACCGTGCACCGACACGCAGGCGGCCTCGCCGACGGCCATCAGGCCGGGCACGATCGCTTCCGGGTCCGACGGGGTCGGCCGCAGCACCTCGGTGCGGTAGTTCGTGGGGATGCCGCCCATGTTGTAGTGCACGGTCGGCAACACCGGGATAGGGTCCTTGGTCACGTCCACGCCGGCGAACACCTTCGCCGTTTCCGAGATGCCGGGCAGCCGCTCGTTCAGCAGGTCGGCGCCCAGGTGCTCGATGTGGAGGTGGATGTGGTCCTTGTTCGGACCCACGCCGCGGCCCTCGTTGATCTCGATCGTCATGGACCGGCTGACCACGTCGCGGCTGGCCAGGTCCTTGGCCGTCGGCGCGTAGCGTTCCATGAACCGCTCGCCGTTGCCGTTGGTCAGGTAGCCGCCTTCGCCGCGCACGCCCTCGGTGATCAGGCAGCCGGCCGGGAAGATGCCGGTCGGATGGAACTGCACGAACTCCATGTCCTGCACCGGCAGCCCGGCGCGGATCACCATGCCGCTGCCGTCACCCGTGCAGGTGTGGGCGGAGGTGCAGGACAGGTAAGCGCGGCCATACCCGCCGGTCGCCAGCACCGTGGTCTGCGCCCGGAAGCGGTGGATGGAGCCGTCCTCCAGGCACCACGCGGTGACGCCACGGCAGGCGCCTTCCTCGTCCATGATCAGGTCGAGCGCGAAGTACTCGACGAAGAACTCGACCTCGTGCTTGAGCGATTGCTGATACAGGGTGTGCAGGATGGCGTGGCCAGTCCGGTCAGCGGCGGCGCAGGCGCGCATGGCGGGCGTCTTGCCGTATTCCTGCATGTGGCCGCCGAAGGGGCGCTGATAGATGCGGCCGTCCTCCGTGCGGGAGAACGGCACGCCGTAATGCTCCAGCTCATAGACGGCGGGAACGGCCTCGCGGCACATGTACTCGATGGTGTCCTGGTCGCCCAGCCAGTCAGACCCTTTCACGGTGTCGTACATGTGCCAGCGCCAGTCATCCTCGCCCATGTTGCCGAGCGAAGCGCCGATGCCCCCCTGCGCGGCCACCGTGTGGGACCGGGTGGGGAACACCTTGGTGATGCACGCCGTCTTCAGGCCCGCCGCACCCATGCCCAGTGTCGCCCGCAACCCGGCGCCGCCTGCGCCCACGACGACGACGTCGTAGGTGTGGTCGATGATCTGGTATGCGCCAGTGGAAGGCTTGGAGATCGCGTTCATAGGTCGCTTCCGAAGAAAGGGACGTCAGGCCGTGAAGGCCATCCGCAGGATCGAGACAGCGCAGAGCAGGCCCAGCAGCAAGGCAGCCGCCTTGTTCACCAGGGTCGCTACATCCCGCCATTTCTCGCTATTCATGTAGTCCTGCATGACGACTTGCAAACCCAGTTGCATGTGGTGGAACGTCATCGCCACCGTCGCGAGCAGCAGGACCGTGTTGACCGGGTTGGCAACGAAGCGGTGCACCGACGCCTGCGGCGAGCCGAGCAGGTGCAGCACGGCGTAGATGAACCAAACGGTGAGCGGCACCAGCGCGATGCCGGTGACGCGCTCCACCCACCAGTGGTGGATGCCGGACCTGGCCGCCCCCATGCCGCGCGCGCGGCCCAGTTGGGAGCGCATCACTTCGACCTGCGGCGCGGCCGGCTTCGTCGAGGTCATCTTGCTGCCGGACATCAGCGCCACACCACCAAGGCGATCGCCCAGATCAGCACCGTGCCCACCGCCGTCGCGGCCACCGCAGCCCAGCCGCTGGCATACACCTGCGGCAGGTCGTAGCCGTAGCCCGCGTCCCAGGCGAGGTGCCGGATGCCGCCCACGAAATGGTAAACCAGCGCGACCGTCCAGCCGAACAGCAGCAGGATGCCGAACCAGGAGCCCATGAAGCCCTGCATCGTCGCATAGGCGCCGGGCGACCCGGCCGATGCCACGAGCCACCACACGAGCATCACCGTGCCGACCGAGGTGGCGACGCTGGTCAGCCGGTTCATGATCGACAGCACGGACGTCAACTGCGGCCGATACACTTGCAAATGCGGCGACAATGGCCGGCGGACGGCGCTGCCGTCCGTCCTGGTGCCGATCATCAACGCGTCGCGGACGTCCTTCATGCTGCGCTCCGGCTGACCCGGCGCGCGCTGCGCCGCGGTGCACAATCGTGCTTACCTGCCCAGGTGGGGAGGGGTCAACGCACTCGCAATAGTGGGACAAGTCTCAAGTCGCTCCACCCTACTCTCCCGGAACGGCGGCCGTGACCGGCATGCTGGACGGGTCGTCCACCATCTGCCCGCTCAGCGCCAGGTGTAGGCGGTTGGTGTCCAACTCGCCTTCCAGCCGCGCCATCACCACGGTCGCCACCGCATTGCCGATCAGGTTCACGATCGCCCGCGCCTCGCTCATGAAGCGGTCGATGCCCAGGATCAGCGCCATGCCGGCGAGCGGGATGGACGGCACCACTCCCAACGTCGCCACCAGCGCGATGAAGCCGGCGCCGGTCACCCCGCCAGACCCCTTGGAGGTCAGCAACGCCACCCCGAACAGGGCGAACTGCTGCCCGAGGTCCAACGGCGTGTTGGTCGCTTGCGCCACGAACAGGGCGGCCAACGTCAAGTAGATGTTCGAGCCGTCCGAGTTGAACACGTAGCCGGTCGGCACCACGAGGCTCACCACCGGGCGGGAGCAGCCGGCGCGCTCCAGCTTCTCCATCAAGGTGGGCAGCGCCGGGTCGGAGGAGGAGGTGCCCAGCGTCAGCAGAAGCTCTGCCTTGATGTAGTTCAGCATCTTGAAGATGTTGAACCCGGCCCAGGCCGAGATGGCGCCCAGCACGATCACCACGAACAGCACCCCGGTGAGGTAGAACACCCCCACCAGCTCCAGCAGGTGGCCGAGCGAGCGGACGCCATACCGGCCGACGGTGAACGCCATGGCGCCGAACGCGCCGACCGGCGCCAGGCGCATCAGCGCGTTGATGATGGCGAACACCACCCGGGACGCGGCGTCCACCAGCTCGCGCACGGGCCGGGCGCGCTCGCCGAGCACGGACACCGCGTAGCCCACCAGCAGGGACACCAGCACGACGGGCAGGATGTCGCCCTTGCCGAAGGCGTCGAACACGGTGGTCGGCACGATGCTGCCCAGGAAATCCCACAGCCCGCTGTGCTCCTTGGCGGCGCCGGCGTACTGCGCGACCGCCTTGGTGTCGAGCTTGCTCGGGTCGGCGTTGAAGCCCGCGCCGGGTTGCAGGATGTTGCCGACGAGCATGCCCATCGCCAGCGCCAGGGTGGAGACGATCTCGAAGTACAGCAGCGCCTTGCCGCCGACCCGGCCGACCTTCCTCATGCTGCCCATGCCGCCGATGCCGGACACGATGGTGCAGAACACCACCAGGCCGATCATCATCTTGATGAGCTTGATGAACAGGTCGCCAAGCGGCTTCATGTCCACTGCCGTTTCCGGGAAGAAGTTGCCCACGATGACGGCCAGCACGATGCCGATCAGCACCTGAACGTAGAGCGAACGGTAGAACGGCGTCTTGGCCGCGGGCAGAGAGGCCGCGTCCAGGGGGGCTGCGGGCAGGGGGGCGGGGGTGGCCATGGCTTCCTCCGGGACGGCGGGGCCACTCTCGAACGGCGGCCCGAGCATAGGATGGGCATGGCCGTCGCCGGTGCCGCACCTGTCGCATATAGCGGGACGCGTCCGCCTGCGGCAATGCGGACAAGCTGCCGCTAGCTGCGGTCCAGCGCGTAGCGGAGTTCGCAGTCGTCGGAGGACACCGTCAGGTCCATGTGCCTGCCAGTGATCTGGCCTTCGACCGTGCCCTGGCCGTCGCTGCCATGGATGCTGCCGTCCGGCCCGATCGTGGCAGCCAGGGGATGGGACGCGGTCGCGCCCCGGTAGGGCACGGACAGCGCGTTGCCTTCCACGATGACGGTGCGGCCGCCGCTGCGGGGGCAGCCGCGGATGCTGGCGCGGGTCAGCCGGGCAATGCCGCGGTATTGCCCCTCGGTTTCCTGCGCCGCCGCACGGGACGGCGCTGCGGACGCGGCTGGCGGACGGCGCGGCGCCGCGCAGGAGGCGATCGCGACGGCGGCCAGCAACGGCAGCCAGCGCGCCGGCGCCATCCCTAGCCGACGATCTCGGCGTCAGTGAAGAAGAACGCGATCTCCTCGCGGGCGGTCTCGGGACTGTCGGAGCCGTGGACGGTGTTGGCCTCGATGTCCTCGGCGAACAGCGCGCGCACGGTGCCGGGCTCGGCCTTCTTCGGGTCGGTGGCGCCCATGGTGCGGCGGTTCAGCGCGATCGCGTCCTCGCCCTCCAGCGCCTGCACCACCACGGGGCCGGAGGTCATGAACTTGACCAGCCCGGCGAAGAACGGACGCTCCTTGTGCACGCCGTAGAACGCCTCGGCCTGCTCGCGGGTCATGTGGATGCGCTTCTGCGCCACCACGCGCAGCCCGGCTGCTTCCAGCGTGCCCAGCACCTTGCCGGTGATGTTCCGCCGCGTCGCATCCGGCTTGATGATGGAGAAGGTACGCTCGAGCGCCATGTCGCCAACCCTTCAGGTCATTGCGTGTGGGCTTTAGACGAGGGCGCCCCGGATCGACAAGGGGGCCGACAAAGCCGGAACCGACCGGCGGCAGGGCACGTTGAGGACCGGACGGGCAAAGGGAATCAGGCGATGGTGGATCGGGCGGGCGACGGCGTCCTGGGCGGGATGATTCGGGGCGCCATCGCCGGGGCGGCCGGCATCTGGGCGCTCAACGAGGTGGACAAGTATCTGGCTGCCCGTGAAAGCTTTGCTGTCCGGCGGGACACCATTGCCGCCCAGCCCGGCGGGCTCGACCCGGCGCACGTGGTGGCGGACCGGGCGGCCAAGGCCGTTGGGGCGACGCTGGACAACCCGAAGCACAACGCGCTTGGCCAAACGGTGAAGTACGCGATCGGCATGGTGCCGGCGGCGTTGCTGGGAGCATTGCGGGACCGGCTCGGCCATTGGACGGTGGCGGGCCGGGGCTTTGCCTTCGGGGTGACGGCCTGGGCGATCGAGGACGAGTGGGCGAAATCCCGTGTTGGGCTGGCAGCCCCGGCGTCGCACTATCCTTGGCAGGTGCACGGGCGGGGGTTCATCGGGCACGTGGTGTACGGGCTGACGGTGGATGCGGTGCTGCGCGTGCTGAAAGGCCCGCCGCGCTAACGTCGTTTCCCGCATCAGTGACCAGCGACCGGATGCGCTGACGAGGCCGCTGGTCGCGGATGAGCCACCAGAGCAAGGCAAGGGGCATCGAGAACAAACTTCACTCCTCCATCATAATCAGCATGTCTTCCAGCGAATCGTCGAAGTCTTTCGCCATATGTATTTGTCCACGCAATGCGCCGGGTTGCCTCGCGGCGCCAGGTGCCGGTGGCGGGCGAGTTTCGGCGACGACCGTGTTATGCGATGTGACGAGGATTGAGTTTCCCTGCCGTGCCTCCCGCAAGTATCGCGTCAGCTTGCCTCTTGGTTTACGCATTCTAGCCCGAAGCTCCTCCTAACCGTGTTCTATTGCGGTTTCACGATTAATCACGAGCCCTGGACTACGTCCACCATCAAAGGCCGGATAAATTTTTATACTCTGAGATGACGTTTGGATTGGCCCAAAGCTGCCAGTAGACGAACGTGCACCCGACAAACGGTGGAACAACCGGGTATTTCTGTTTGACAGATGCAGAGGCAAGTTCTCCACCACTTAGTCCGACTATCGATCACAGAAACAAAGATGCCATCGGACTTTGATTGTGTGTTTCGGTTTGAAGTTCGACTATGGTGGCGAACCTGTATTCGAGAGCTTCGCACGGAGTTCCGGCACCCTCGTTTATCATTGGGTATCCAACAACAAGTAAGATCACGAAACAGTTGGGATCAGTGCTATTAGCCATCCAGACAAAGTTGAAGATCTCGGCTGTGCGGAATGGGAAAAGCGCCCGTCTCGAACATGTTCTACCAAGACTGCCCCACTCAGCTGATTGCGCGCTATGTTGCAGAACAACGTCTCATTACGCAATGCAATCGTAATCGCTCGTTTTTGCATCTACAGGAGAAGACCGTGCAGCAGGCTGGCGGCAGTGTCAGGCGAAGATTACATTCGTTCTCATGAGCCTGCTCACCGTCGAGGACGCCTCCATCCGGATGGCCGGCCGCCTCCTGCTGGACCACGCGTCGCTGCGGGTGGACGCCGGGCGGAGGATCGGCCTGCTCGGGCGCAATGGCGCCGGCAAATCAACCCTGCTCCGCGCCATCGCGGGCGAGCTGCCGCTGGACGGCGGCATCATCCACCTCGCCGCGGGCGCCCGCATGGCGCAGGTGCGGCAGGAAGCGCCATCTGGCCCGGCGACCCTGATCGAGACCGTGCTGGAAGGTGACCCCGAGCGCCTCGCCCTGCTCGCGGAAGCCGAGACGGCGCCTCCCGTGAGGCTGGCCGAGGTGCACGAGCGGCTGCGCGCGGTCAGCGCGGACTCGGCGCCATCGCGCGCGGCGGCCATCCTGGCCGGGCTTGGCTTCGACACCGCCGCTCAGGCCCGCCCGGTGGGGGAGTTCAGTGGCGGCTGGCGGATGCGGGTCGCCTTGGCCACCGCCCTGTTCGCCGCGCCCGACCTGCTGCTGCTGGACGAACCCACCAACCACCTCGACCTCGAAGCGACGCTCTGGCTGGAAGGCTGGCTTGCCCGCTTTCCCGGCGCCTGCCTGCTCGTCAGCCATGACCGCGGCCTGCTGGACCGGGCGGTGCAGGCGATCGCGCACCTGGACGCGAGGCGGATCTCGCTCACGCCGGGCGGCTACGCCGAATTTGTCCGCATCCGCACCGAGCAGGCGATGCAGCAGGCCCGCGCCGCCGAGCGCATCGCCGCCCAGCGCGCCCACATGCAGGCCTTCGTGGACCGTTTCCGCGCCAAGGCCACCAAGGCCCGGCAAGCGCAATCCCGCCTGAAGGCGCTGGAAAGGCTGCCGATGATCGACAGCGTGGTGGAGGAGCACGCCACCCGTTTCAGCTTTCCCGATCCGGTCTCGCTGCCGCCGCCGATCCTGCAACTGGACCGGGTGGACGCCGGGTACGACGGCCGGCCTGTGCTGCGCGGGGTCAACTTGCGGCTGGACATGGAGGACCGGGTGGCCCTGTTGGGGGCCAACGGCAACGGCAAGAGCACGCTTGCCAAGCTGCTGGCCGGGCGCCTGGCCCCGCTGAGCGGCGAGATCCGCCGCAGCCCGCGCCTGCGGGTCGGCTACTTCGCCCAGCACCAGGCGGAGGAGCTGATGCCCGGCGACACCCCGGTGGACCACATGGCCCGCGCCATGCCCCGCGCCGCGCCGTCCGCGGTGCGCGCGCAGCTCGCCCGGTTCGGCCTGGACGCGGACCGGGCGGAAACGCCGAGCGCCCAGCTTTCGGGCGGCGAGCGGGCCCGCCTGCTGCTGGCCCTCGCCACGCGGGACGCGCCGCAGCTGCTGATCCTGGACGAGCCGACCAACCACCTGGACATCGACGCGCGGGAGGCGCTGGTGCGCGCCCTGGCAGAGTTCGGCGGCGCCGTGCTGCTGATCACCCATGATCCGCACCTGGTGGAATTGGTGGCCGACCGGCTGTGGCTGGTCGCCGACGGCACCGCCAAGCCGTTCGAAGGCGACCTCGACGAATACCGCTCCCTGCTCGCCGAGCGCGCCCGCCCTTTCCGGACGGAGGCGCCCACACGGCGTGACGACCGCCGGGACCGGGCGCAGGCGCGGGTGCAGTCGGCTCCGCTCCGACGCCAGGCGCGTGATGCCGAAGCGGCCTTGGCGCGCCTGGCGAAGGAGCGCACGGCGTTGGAAGCGAAGCTTGCCGACCCGGCGCTTTATGCCGTCGGCCATTCAGCCGAGGTGACCGCCGCCAATACCCGGCTCGCCTTGATCGCCCGGGAAACCGACGCGGCCGAAACCGCGTGGCTGCAAGCGGAGGAAGCGCTGGCGGACGCCTGACGCGCCCTTCCTAGA
>CAXTLC010000024.1:51365-54289 GCA_964245075.1 uncultured Acetobacteraceae bacterium | reverse complement strand
TCCATGTCCGGCTTCCCCCCGCGCGTGAAGGCCGTGCTCGGGCCGACGAACACGGGCAAGACTCACCTCGCCATCGAGCGCCTCATGGCGCATTCGTCCGGCATCATCGGCTTCCCGCTGCGCCTGCTGGCGCGCGAGAACTACGACCGCATGGTCGCCCGCAAGGGCGCCAGGCACGTGGCCCTGATCACCGGGGAGGAGAAGATCGTCCCGCCGGACGCCCGCTGGTACGCCTGCACGGTGGAGGCGATGCCGCTGGACCGGGCGGCCGAGTTCGTGGCGGTGGACGAGATCCAGCTCTGCGCCGACGCCGACCGCGGGCACATCTTCACCGACCGCCTGCTCCATGCCCGCGGCATGGTGGAGACGATGTTCCTGGGCGCGGAAACCATCCGCCCCCTGCTGCAACGCCTGGTGCCGCAGGTGGAGGTGGAAACGCGGCCCCGCCTGTCCCAGCTCCGCTTCGCCGGGCCGGAAAAGCTGGTGCGCCTGCCGCCGCGCTCCGCCGTGGTCGCGTTCTCCGCCGGCGAGGTGTACGCGATCGCCGAGCTGATCCGCCGCCGGCGCGGCGGCTGCGCGGTGGTGATGGGCCGGCTGTCCCCCCGCACCCGCAACGCCCAGGTCGCGCTCTACCAGGACAAGGAGGTGGATTTCCTGGTCGCCACGGACGCGATCGGCATGGGGCTGAACATGGACGTGGACCACGTCGCCTTCGCCCGGCTGGGCAAGTTCGACGGCCACCGGCCCCGGCGCCTCCACGCGTCCGAGGTGGCGCAGATCGCCGGGCGGGCGGGGCGCGGCATGCGGGACGGCACGTTCGGCACCACCGCCGGCTGCGCCCCGATCGACGAGGAATTGGCGGACGCGGTGGAGAACCACCGCTTCGAGCCGCTGGAGCAGCTCGCCTGGCGCAACAGCGAGCTGGATTTCAGCCAACTGGACACCCTGCTGGACAGCTTGCAGGCGCCGCCGCCGCGCCCCGGCCTGCAACGCGGCCGGGATGCGTCCGACCTGGAAACCCTGCTTTCCCTGGCGCGCGAGGAGGAGGTGCGCCGCCTCGCCGCCGGGCGCAGCCGCGTCCGCACCCTGTGGGACGCCTGCCAGATCCCCGATTTCCGCAAGCTGGCCGATGACAGCCACGCCCGGTTCTGCGCCCGCGTGTTCGGCCACCTGGCGCGGGAGGGCCATCTGCCGGCGGATTGGCTGGACGCCCAGGTGGCGGCGCTGGACCGCGCCGACGGCGACATCGACACGCTGATGCAGCGGCTGTCCGGCGTGCGGGTCTGGTCCTACATCGCCGCGCGGCCCGGCTGGGCGAAGGATGCGTCCGGCATGGCGGAGCGCGCCCGCGCGGTGGAGGACAAACTGTCCGACGCGCTGCATGAGAAGCTGACCGCCCGGTTCGTGGACCGCCGTTCCACCTTGCTGATCCGCCGGCTGGAGAATGCGGAAGGCGAGGACCTGCTGTCCGCCGTGACCCCCCGCGGGGAGGTGGTGGTGGAGGGCCACTCCGTCGGCCACGTCGAGGGCTTCACCTTCCTTCCCGACCCGGCCGCAGTGGGCGAGGAGAAGCGGCTGGTGCTGCGCGCCGCCCGCCGCGCCATGCGGCAGGAGATGCCGCGCCGGGTCGAGGCGCTGGCCGCAGCGCCGGACGAGGCGTTCGCCCTGGCGCAGGACGGCCGCATCGCCTGGGGAGGCGGCCCCGTCGGGCGGCTCCGCCCCGGCGCAAGCCTGCTGCGCCCGCTCGTGGAGGTCGGCGACAGCGAGTTCCTGGACGGGGCGCAACGCGAGCGGGTCCGCTCCCGCCTGCTCGCCTTCGCCACGGCGGCGGTGGAAACCGAACTGGCGCCGGTGCTCCGCCTTTCCGAGGGGGCCGATGCGTCCCTGCGCGGCCCGCTGCACCGTTTGGTCGAGGCCGGCGGCATCGCGCCCGCCCTCCCGTTGCCGCCGCCGGACCGGGCGCGGCTGAAGGCGCTGGGGGTGCGGGCCGGGCGCTTCGGCCTGTTCAGCCCGGCTGCGCTGAAGCCGCGTGCGATGGCGCTGCGGGCCATGCTGTGGGGCGTGGCCCAGCGGACGGCGCCGCCGGCCTTGCCGCAGCCCGGCCTGGTGTCCATGGCCCCGCCTGGCTGGCCGCCGGGCTTCGCCGCCGCCATGGGCTGGCTCGACGCCGGCCCGGTGCTGCTGCGGCTGGACGTGGCGGAGCGGGTCGCGGCCGAACTCGCCTTCGCCACCCGCCGCGGCGCTGCGGCGCTGCCGCCGAACCTGGCTTCCCGCCTGTCCTTGCGGGCGGAGCTGCTGCCGGCGGTGCTGCGCGCGCTCGGGGCCAGGATGATGCCCGGCGCCGTGCTCGCCCCCGAGGCGTATGGCCCGCCCGCCCCGCCGATGCTGGCGCCAGGCGCCGGGCGCCAGGCCGCCGCCCGTGCCCGCCCAGCCGTTCAGCCCGCCCCGGTTCGCGCCGATGGGCCGTTCGCCGCCCTGGCCAGCTTGCGCCGGCATCCGTGACGCTCCCCGGGGCGGCGGAGGAGGAGGACCGCACCTGGCAGCGGCTGGACAAGTGGCTGTGGTGCGCCCGCTTCATGAAGATGCGCGCTGCCTGCGCCCGCTGGGTGGCAGTGGGGAGCGTGCGCATCAACCGCCAGCCCACCGACAAGCCGCATGCCCGTTTGCGGCCCGGCGACGTGCTGACTCTGACGCTGCCCTCGCATGTCCGGGTGGTGCGGGTCACCGCCCTGGCGGTTCGCCGCGGCCCGCCGGCCGAAGCCCGCACGCTGTACGAGGAAGTGCCGGACACCTCGCCGGGTGCGCCTTGCAAGGGGGATGAATCGGCGTCATATCGCCCCACCTGAACGCCGGTCGGCGTCGTAGGAGCCCAGACAGATGACCTACGTGGTCACCGAGAATTGTATTCGCTGCAAGTACATGGA
>CAXTLC010000024.1:41907-51265 GCA_964245075.1 uncultured Acetobacteraceae bacterium | reverse complement strand
CCAGACAGATGACCTACGTGGTCACCGAGAATTGTATTCGCTGCAAGTACATGGATTGCGTGGAGGTGTGCCCGGTCGATTGCTTCTACGTCGGCGAGAATATGTTGATGATCCATCCGGACGAGTGCATCGACTGCGGCGTCTGCGAGCCGGAATGCCCTGCGGAAGCGATCGTGCCGGACAGTGATGACCGCGCGTCCGCCTGGGCCGAGCAGAACCGCGTTTTCGCCGCGCAATGGCCGAACATCACCCGCAAGGGCACGCCTCCGGCGGATGCGGACGAGTGGAAGGACAAGCCCGGCAAGGCCGCGATGTTCTCCGCCGAGCCTGGAGCGCCCTGACGGCCCGATCCCGAGTTTTCTCCCCGGGTTTCCCCCAGGGCTGACGGACGGGCTTTCCCGTGCTATATCTAGTGATCGGAAGCCACCGGCCGACCATGGCCGGTGATCGTCCGGCACACTTCGCACGGCCGTCGTCGCGCATGCCGACCGGGATGCGCATTCGCTCACCGGGAGAGTCGAATGGCAGATGCAGCGTCGGACGATGCAGCGCGCGGTCCAGGCCCGCAAAAGGCGGCTCCGGCCGACAGGAAGCGTGTTGCGGCGACGAGAGATAGGAAGAAGGCGGAGTTGAGCACCATCGACACGATGAAGCCGGCGGCAGGTATCCCTTTCGACGACAAGGACGCGGACGAGCCGCTCGCATTGGACGAGGCGGACGCAACCGAAGGGCCGGTCGTGTCCGGCGTTGTGGATGACGGGCTCGCCGCCGCAGACCCGCTCGCCGAGTTGATCGTTGAGGGCGAGGCTTCAGAGGACGAGATCGCCGCCGTCGGGGAGGATCTCGACGCCGCCGCGGTTGCGCCCGCAGAGGAGGAGGAAGAAGAGGAGGATGATCTTCCCCCCGCCTCCAACCGCGTCGCGCCCCGGATGCCCGGCCACATGCCCGGTGTGCCAAACCGTCCGATCATGCACGCCCGCATGCCGGCCAAGGCGGAGATCTTCCACGAGGGCGATCACGTCGTTTACCCGACGCACGGCGTGGGCAAGGTGGAGCGCATCGCCACGGAGGAGATCGCCGGCCACAAGCTGGAACTGATCCACATCACGTTCGAGGAAAACCGGATGACCTTGCGGGTCCCGGTGTCCAAGGCGCGGTCGGCCGGGCTGCGCAAGCTGGCGACGCGCAAGATGTTCGACGACGCGCTCGCGGTGCTCAAGGGCCGCGCCCGGATCAAGCGCACGATGTGGTCCCGCCGCGCCCAGGAATATGAGGCCAAGATCAACAGCGGCGACCCGATCGCCATCGCCGAGGTCGTGCGTGACCTGCATCGCAACGCCGGGCAGCCCGACCAGAGCTTCAGCGAGCGGCAGATCTACGAGGCCGCGATGGACCGGCTGGCTGCCGAACTGGCGGCGCTGGACAAGACCGACAAGGGCACCGCGGTCACCAAGCTGGGCGATTTCCTGAAAACGGTGTGACGGTTCCGGCGAGTTCAGGCTGCATCAGCGGCGGGCGATCATGTCGATCTCGATGATCCCGCCGCGGGCAAGCGCGGTCACGCCCACCGTCGTACGGGCCGGCAGCCGGTCCGGAACGAAATACGCGGCGTAGATCTCGTTGAACGCCGCGTAGTCCCGTTCGAACTGCGTCAGGAACACGCGCACGCACAGCACGTTCGCCAAGGATGCGCCCGCGCCAGCCAGGGCACGCTGGAGGTTGTCCATGACCTTGCGCGCTTGCGCCTCGATCCCGTCCGGCAACGGCAGGCTGTCGTCGTCCGGGTCGGTGGCGAGCTGCCCGGTCACGAACAGCCAGCCATCCTTCTCGACGGCGTGGCTGTAGGGCGCCACGGGTTTCGGCGCGTCGGCTATCAGGTGGAAGATCGCGTCGGACATGAGGAGGCTCCTTCAAGGTTCGGCCGCTTGCGGGGCCGTCGCGGCGTAGCGCAGCAGGAACTGGCGCGCGCGCTCGGTGCGCGGCCGGCCGAAGAACTCGCCCGGCGTGCCCGTTTCCACCACCCGGCCGCCGTCGATGAAGATGATGCGGTCGGCGGCGTCGTGCGCGAACCCCATCTCGTGCGTGACGACAACCATGGTCATGCCCTCGTTCGCCAGCTCCCGCATGACGAGCAGCACCTCGCCCACCAGTTCCGGATCGAGCGCGCTGGTCGGCTCGTCGAACAGCACCAGCTCGGGCTTCATCGCTAGCGCCCGGGCGATGCCGACGCGCTGCTTCTGGCCGCCTGACAGGCGGGCCGGGAACGCGTCCGCCCGCTGCGCCAGCCCGACCTTGCGCAGCAGCTCGCGCGCTTCCGCCTCCACCTCCGCCCGGGGGCGCCGCTGCGCGGGCAGCGGCGCGGCCATGACGTGGCCCAGCACGGTCAGATGCGGCCACAGCGCGAAGTGCTGGAACACGAAGCCCATCCGGCTGCGCATGCGGGCCAGCGCCGCGTCGCCCATGCGCACGTGGCCGCCGGGCATGGTGCCCACCCGTTCGCCAGCCAGGCGGATGATCCCGGCGTCCGGCGTTTCCAGCCAGTTGAGGCAGCGGAGCAGCGTCGACTTGCCGGACCCCGACGGGCCCAGGATGCACACCGTCTCGCCCCGGCGCACTTCGAGCGTGATGCCGTCCAGCACGGGCTGGCCGTTGAAGCTCTTGCTCAGCCCGGCCACGTCCAGCACGGCGCCAGTCACCGCCGCAATCACCGCCGCAGATCCGCCTGCACGCCGATGGCGCGCACGCCGGCCTCCACCGCCAGGCACATCAGCCAGTACAGCATCAGCGCCGACAGGAAGGAGGCGAACGGCAGGAAGTACTTGGCCTGCACCACGGTCGCCGCGTGGGTCAGCTCCTCCACGGTGATGATGGTGAGGAACGCGCTGTCCTTGATGATCTGGATCACCTGGTTGCCGACCGTGGGCGCGGCGGCGAAGATCACCGGCGGCAGGATGACGCGGCGGAACAGGCCCAGCCCGTGGAAGCCGAACGCCTGCCCCGCCTCGATCACCTCCGGCGGCAGGCTGCGCCAGGCGCCGCGGATCAGCTCCGCCATGTAGGCGGTGTTGTAGATGACGAGCGCGATCAGCCCGGATTGCCAGCTATTGAAATCGAGCCCGACCGAGGGCAGCCCGTAATAGATGATGTAGGCGAACAGCAGGAACGGCACGCACCGCATCGCGTCCACCAGCACGCCGCTGACCCGGCCGATGCCGCCCCGGCGGGACATCAGCGCCGCGGCCAGCGGAGCGCCCAGCGCCAGCGAGGCCGCGGCCGCGGCCAGGCTCAGCCACACCGTTTGCAGGCATCCGGCCAGCATCAGGTCCCGCGCCTGCCACACGATGGCGAACTGGCCGAGCATCAGGCCGCCAGCCGCCGCCGGCGCTCCAGCAGCCGCTGCGCCAGCACGAACACGAACACCACCAGGCTGTACAGCACCAGCGCCGCGGCGAAGGGCGGCAGCGGCTCGTAGGTGTTGGAGCCGATCCGCACCGCCGCCCGGGTGATGTCCACCACGCCCAGCACGGCCACCGCCGGGCTGGCCTTGACCAGCAGCGTCATCTCGTTGACCAGCGCCGGCATCGCGGCGCGCGCCACCTGGGGCAGGATGATGCGGCGCAGGCGGGTGGGCGCCGGCATGCCGACCGACATGGCGGCGTCGATCTGGTCACGCGGGAAGTCCATCAGGGCGGCGCGCCAGATCTCGCAGTTGAACGCGGCGGTGGACAGCGCCAGCGTCACGACCGCGGCCGGAACCGGGTCGATCGAGAGCCCGATGCCGGGCAGGGCGAAGAACACCAGCAGCCCGAGCGTCACGGCCGGTGCTGCGCGCAGCAGGCTGACCATCACGGCCACCACCCGGTGCAGCACCGGCACCCGGCGCCAGCGGACCAGCGCCAGCGCCAGCCCGGCCGGCAACCCGGCCGCGATGGCCGCTCCCGACAGCGCCACCGTGGTCGCGGCGCCCCTGAACAGGCTCAGCCAATCGCTCCAGTCCAACCCGGCGGCGCCCGGCGCTCAGGTGGCGGTGAAGCTCGTCGGCATGTCCTCGAAGGATTGGCCGAACCACTGCTTCTGCAGCCGGTACATCTCGCCGTTGTCGCGCTGCGCCATCAGGAAATCGTTCAGCAGGCCGAGCACGCTGCTGTTCCCCTTCCTCACCGCCCAGGCGATGTATGTCTTGTCCGCCACCGGCTGGCCGAGCGTGAAGATGCCCGGCTTCTCCTTGGTCAGCAGGTTCAGGTTGATCACCGTGTTGGTGACGAAATCGGTGCGGCCAATGGCGAGGTCCTGGTACGCCTCCGGGTAGGACACGTACTGCACGATCTTGCCGAGCTTGCCGCCGGTCGTGGCCAGCATCGCTTCCAATTGCGACAGGGCTGTGAGCATGGCGCTGCCCGCCTCCACGCCGACGGTCTTGCCGCTGAGGTCCTTCACGTCATGGATCGACGTGTCCTTGCTGCGCTTGACGTAGTAGATCGTGGCGTCGCTGACCGGGCTGCAGAAATCGAGGAACATCTGCCGCTCCTTGGTGATGAGCGCGCCGGTGACCGCCGCATCGTACTTGCCGGTGTCGACGCCGGGCAGCAGGCCCGTCCAAGGGATGATCGCCTGGTTGATCTTGAACGGCACGGTCTTGCGCAGCAGGTTCAGCATGTCGGTGTCGAACCCGGTGGGCACGCCATCCTTCACGAATTCGAATGGGCGGTAGTCGTCCTCGGTCGCCACCTCCATGCTGCCCTTCGCCCTGATCTCGTCCAGGGTCGCCGCGGAACTCCCGCGCGGCAGCAGGGCCGCCGCGGCGGCGGCGGTTGCGGTTTGCAGGACGGTTCGGCGGTTGGGGTGCATGGCGTTGCTCCAAGCAATGCGACTTAGGGAAAAGTGAAGCCGTGGGCGCGCAGCCAGGGCGGGAAGGACGCGCCTTCGCCCTGGGCGGATTGCCGCGCCTTGTCTTCCGACCAGCCATACTCGTCGGCGTACCCGAACCGGGCCGGGGCACGCTGCTTCTCGCGCGGCGTCGGGTTGCGCGCTTCCCGGCCGGCGTCGTACGCGCGGACCTGCCCGTCCAGGCCGCGATCGTCGTAGCGGTCCACGTGCAGGGTCGTGGCGGGCGGCAGGCGCATGCTGAGGTGGCCGCCCCCCGTCGGCCAGCCGAGGCACAGCCCGGCCACGGGGAACACCTTGTCCGGCAGGCCGAGCACCTCGCCCACCACCGCCGGCTCGTTGCGCAGCACGCTGATCGGGCAGCAGCCCAGCCCGGCGCTTTCCGCCGCCAGGATGAAGGTCTGCAATGCCAGGGCCGCGTCCACCGCCGCGTTGAAGAAGCCTTCCAAGATGCCGTTGTCCTGCGGGTGGCCGCGCAACGCGCCCAGCCGTTCCAGCCGCCGCGCGTCGCCGAGGAACACCAGGAACACAGGCGCCTTGCCGATCCAGGGCATGGCGGGGAACGGCGCCGCCAGGGCCGCGCGCTTCCCGCTGTCCCGCACCAGCAGGATGGACGCCTGCTGGAAATCGGACTTCGCCGAGGCCGACAAGGCGGCGCAGCAGAGCAGGCTGACCAGCGCGTCCGGCACCGCGCGATCCGAATAGCTCCGGTGGGTGCGGCGGGCCAGGATGCGCCCGACCGCCGGCAACTCCGGCAAGCCGTCCCAGCCCGGCTCCGGCGCTTCGCCGAAACGGTCGGCCACCAGCGCGGCGTAGTCGATGGCCATCGGTCCGCTGCCCTCCTCAGGCCGGATCATCCCAGAGTTTTTCTGCAAGCGATGTGCCAGGCAGGCCGTCGTGCGCGCCCGACTTCCCCCAAGCCCGCCCCGGCATTCACGCCGGGGAGGGTTGAAGGCAGGGTGCGTGCGGATTAGCGTCCACCGTCCCGGAGGAGAGAGCAATGGCGATCGTTCCGATGCAGGATACCTTGCTGCGCGGCGGCCACGTGGTCTGCCCGGCGTCGGGGCTGGACGGCGTGATGGACCTGCTGGTCAGCGACGGCCGGATCGCCGCCGTCGGCCCCAGCCTGCAACCGGGAGGGCGCGCGGAGGTGGTGGACGTGTCCGGCAAGCTCGTCCTGCCCGGCCTGATCGACACGCACGCCCACGTTTACCAGTACGTCACGGGGCGGTTCGGCCTCAACGCCGACCTGGTGGGGGTGGAGTCGGGCGTCACCACCGTGGTGGACCAGGGCGGCCCGTCCTGCATGACGCTGCCGGGCTTCCGCCATTTCTGCGCCGAGCCGGCCGCCACCAGGGTGTACGCCTTCCTGTCCGCCTACCTCGTGGGCGGGCTGGAGGGGCATTTCTACCCGAAGCTGTACAGCCCGGACGGCGTGGACGTGGCCGCGACCGTCGCCGCCGCCCGCGCCAACCCGGACATCGTGCGCGGCATCAAGGCGCACGCGGAGATCGGCGGCTTCGCCCGCTGGGGCATCCGCGTGATCGAGATGGCAGCGGAGATCGGCAAGGAGGCAGACCTGCCGGTTTACGTGCATTTCGGCCAGCTCTGGGGCTTGCCGGAAAGCGGCGCCAACGGCGAGGACGCCGACACCATCCTCCAGCGGGTGATCCCCCTGCTGCGCGAAGGCGACATCCTGGCGCACCCATTCACCAAGCACCCGGGCGGGTTCGTGGACCAGGGAGGCCAGGTGCACCCGGTGATCCGGGCCGCGCTGGACCGCGGGCTGAAGATCGACGTCGGCCATGGCAGCCACTTCTCCTACCGCCTGGCGCGCAAGGCGCTGGACGCCGGGATCATCCCGCACACGCTCGGCGCCGACATGCACGGCTACAACACCCACGTGCCCCCGCCGCCGGGCACGCCCGCCGAGCATGCGGACGAGGAGAACCACCCGTTCAAGGGCCAGGCGAGGTTCAGCCTGACGCAGGCGATGAGCTCGATGATGGCGCTCGGCCTGTCCCTGGCCGAGGTGACGCCAATGGTGACGTGCAACCCGGCCGCCATGCTCGGCCGGTCGGGGGAGATCGGCTCCCTCGCACCCGGCCGGGTCGCGGACGTGTCGGTGCTGGACGACCTGCGGGGGCGCTTCGCGCTCAGCGACAACGACGGCAACACGGTGCTCGCCGAACGGCTGCTGCAACCCAGCTTCTGCCTGCGCGCGGGGCGGCGCTACGACGCGGTCGCGTCCATTCTGCCGATGGCGGTGGCGGCTTAGCCTGCAATCGCCCTGACTGGAAACAGTCAGGGCGGCAATTGTCAGGCCAAACAAGGAACTGGACTGCGCTGACGGTTCCACGCCCAGCCAAAAGGCGGTCTAGGCTCGCCCGAACAGCCGCCTGAGCGCGGCGAGCAACACGCCCGCCACCATGGCAATCCCGCCGATCGGCCGTGCATCCGCAGCCTGCCCGGCAGCGGCAGCGAGCAGGTTGGCGCTGAAGCGGCCGAGCATGCGGTCCACCACGTCGGCAACGATGGCCGGGCGGCCCGCCTGCGCCAGCGGGCCGATCAGCCGGTAGCTGATTGCGGCGTGCACCGTGCAGCGCCCGCCGTCCCCGGCCGCCACGCGGAAGCGCATCGCCCCGGCCGCCGCCGAGCGGCTGGCGGCGTCGTCGGCGCCGCCCGCCAGCACGCCCGACAGCCCGGCGTCATCGTATTCGATCCTGGCACGGCCGCGGAACGTGGCGCGCATCGGCCCGATCGCGACGGTGAGGCTGCCTTCCGCCTCGTCGCCGTCAAGCCTCGCCAGGGCGGCGCCGGGCACGCAGCCCACCACGGTCTCGACCCGGCGCAGCAACCCCCAGGCGGTCGCTGCCGGCATCGGCAATTCCAGCTCGCGGCTGAGCGTGGTGGCGCCGGCCAGGTCCGGCTCGGTCCAGGCCCGGGCGGGCGCCGCCTCCGGCTGCGGCGGCGGCACGGTCCGCACGGCGGGGCTGGGCGAGGCAAGGCTGGGCACGGCCCGCGTGCCCGGTTGCAGCGGCGCGGCCAACCCCGCGGACGCGACCTCGCCGATCGCCGCCACGATGCCGGCATAGCCGGTGCAGCGGCACAGGTTGCCCGCCAGTTCCGCCCGGATACGCGCCTCGTCCGCACCCGGGAAGCGGCGCACGATGTCATACGCCGTGACCAGCATGCCCGGCGTGCAGTAGCCGCATTGCAGGGCGTGGTGGCGGCTGAACGCGCGGCGCAGCGCCGCCATCAGCGGGTCGTCCTCGAACCCCTCGATCGTCTGCACCTCCGCCCCGGCGCAGGTCGCGGCCAGGGTCAGGCAGGAACGCACCGGCCGGCCGTCCAGCATCAGCGTGCACGCCCCGCACACGCCGTGCTCGCAGCCGAGATGCGTGCCGGTGAGCAGCAGCTCCTCCCGCAGCAGGTCGGCCAGGTGGGTGCGCGGCTCCACGCTGACCGTGTGGTCCTGCGCGTTGACGCGGAAGCTGAGGCTGGCGCTCACGCGGTTTCCGCCGCGGCTGGCCCCGCCGCCATCGCCATGGCCCGCCGCACCGCCACCTCGTGCAGCGCCAGGTCCCGCCCAGGCAGCGTGGCTTGCAGCGCGGCTCGCAGCGCGGCGACCGCGGCATCGGCGTCCGGCACGGGCGGCAGCAGGATCGGCGTCTGTTCCAGCGCGCCCACGGCGATGCGGCTGCGGGCGCCGTCGGCCAGCACGGCGGCGCTCGCCTTGGCGAACTCGCCCAGCTTGCGGGTGAACTTCCAGTAGCCCCACCGCGCACCCTCGCCCGGCTTGGGCACGCGCACGCCGGTCACGATCTCGCCCGGCGCCAGCGCGGTGGTGAACGGCCCGGTGACGAAGCCGGGCATCGCCACCGTGCGCTGGCCGTTCGGCCCCGCCGCCACCACCTCCGCCCCCAGCGCGCTGAGCGTCACCAGCCAGTCGGCGGCCGGGTCGGCATGGGCGAGGCTGCCGCCGAGCGTGCCGCGGTTGCGCACCGCGCGGTAGGCAATGCGGCCGGCGACGGCCCGCAGCCAGCCCGGCGTCGCGTCCGGCACGGCGCCGTCCTCGATCTCGGCATGGGTGACGGCGGCGCCGTACAGGATGGCGCTGCCCTCATCCACCGCCTCCCGCAGCCCGGCAGCGCGGGACAGCTCCACCAGGGCGGCCGGGCGGGCGAGGCGCAGGTTCAGCATCGGGCCGAGCGACTGACCCCCGGCCAGCGGCTTGGCATCCGGCCCGGCCGCCGCCAGGTGGGACAACGCTTCCGCCACGCCGCCCGCCACGAGCAGGTCGAACGCCGCCGCCTTCACGGCCGCGCCGCGGTGGTATCCGCACGCAGCCGAGCCGCGCCATACCCACGCAGCCGAGCCGCGATAGCATCCCCACCCAGCCGAGCCGCGATGTCCGCCCGCAGCCGGTCGGGCGCGATCGGCAGCCGGGTGACCGCCACGCCCAGGCCCCGCA
>CAXTLC010000024.1:24468-41807 GCA_964245075.1 uncultured Acetobacteraceae bacterium | reverse complement strand
CGCAGCCGGTCGGGCGCGATCGGCAGCCGGGTGACCGCCACGCCCAGGCCCCGCAACGCGTCCCCGACGGCGCAGGCGATCGCGGCCGGCGGGCCGATCGCGCCGCTCTCGCCGATGCCCTTCTGGCCGAACCGGGTGAGCGGCGAGGGCGTGTGCATGTGCTCGATCCGCAGCGGCGGCATCTCCGCCGCGCCGGGCAGCAGGTAGTCCGCGAACGTCGCCGCCTGCGGCTGGCCGTCGGCGCTGAACGCCATCTCCTCGAACAGCGCCGTGCCGACGCCCTGGGCGGCCCCGCCCCGCACCTGGCCGTCCACCACGAGCGGGTTGATGAGCGTGCCGCCGTCCTCCACGATCACGTAGTCGAGCAGGTCCACGCCGCCGGTCTGCGGGTCCACCGCCACGACCGCGGCGTGGCAGGCGTAGGAGAAGGTGCCGCTGTCCCGCAACGGCTTGTAGCCGCCGGTCGCTTCCAGCCCCGCCGGGTCCACGTCCGCCGGCAGGTGCTGCGGCGTGCGGTACCACAGCCGGGCGATCTCCCCGAGGCTGGCCTCGCCCGCCGGGCCGTGCGCCATCCCGTCCGCGAGGGTGATGTCGCCGGGCTGGCATTGCAGCAGGTGGGCGGCGATGCAGCGCACCCGGCCGGCCAGGATGTCGGACGCGGCGGCCACCGCGCCCCCGGCCATGACGATGCAGCGCGAACCCCACGTGCCGGTGGAGTACGGCGTCAGCGCGGTGTCCCCGTGCACCACGCGCACGCGGTCCGGCCGCACGCCCAGCACTTCGTTGGCCACCTGGGCCAGGGTGGTTTCCAGCCCCTGGCCATGGCTCTGCACCCCCACCCGCAGCTCCAGCCCGCCATCCGGGGTCAGCCGCGCGGTGGCCTGCTCGAAGCCCGGCACCATCGGGATGCCCCAGCCGGCATAGACCGCCGTGCCGTGCGCGCCCTGCTCGCAGAAGATGGACAGGCCCACGCCGATCTGCCTGCCGTCCGGCTCGGGCGTGGCCTGGCGGGCGCGGATGCCGGGCAGGCCGATCGCCGCCACGGCCCGTTGCAGCGCCTCCGGGTAGTCGCCGCTGTCGAAGAACTTGGCGGTGATGTTGGTGAACGGCATGTCCGCGGCGCCGGGCAGGTTGCGCAGCCGGATCTGCCACGGCTCCATCCCGAGCGCATGGGCCAGGCCGTCCATCACCGTTTCCATCGCGAAGCACACGCCGGTGCGGGCGACGCCGCGGTACGGCAGGATCGGCGGCTTGTTGGTGCACACCGACCAGGTGCGGCAGCGGTAGCCGGCCATGCGGTACGGCCCCGGCAGGATGCTGGCGATTTGCGCCGCTTCCAGGCAGGCAGAGAACGGGTAGGCGGAATACGCGCCGGAATCGACGGTCGCCCGGCAATCCACCGCCAGCAGCGTGCCATCCGCCGCGGCGTAGCCGGTGATGTCGTAGCTGTGCTCGCGGCAGTTGGCGCCGCCCGTCAGGTGCTCGCGCCGGTCCTCGATCCAGCGGACGGGGCGGCGCAGGCGCATGGCGAGGAAGCCGGCGACCACCTCCTCGGCCAGCAGCACGCCCTTGTAGCCGAAGCCGCCGCCGACATCGGGAGCGACCACGCGGATGCGCCCTTCCTCCAATCCCAGGCACTCGGCCAGCCCGCTGCGCACGATGTGCGGCTGCTGGGTGGAGGTGGTGACGACGAGCTGTTCCGCCCCGTTGTCCCACGCCGCGACCACGCCGCGGCCCTCCATCGGCGCCATGCACTGGCGGGCGGTGCCCAGGGTGGTGTGGAACGTGGCCGCGGCCCCGGCGATGCTGCTCTCGAACGCGACGTCGACCGCCGTCTCGAGGAACACGTTCTCCGCCCAGTGCTCGTGCACCAGCGGCGCCGCCGGGTCCCGCGCGCGGGCCATGTCGGCGACGGCGGGCAGCTCCTCCAGGTCGAGCCGCACCCCCTCCGCCAGGTCCTCGGCGCGGGCACGGCTGGTGGCCAGGCAGGCGGCGATCGGTTCGCCCACGTGGCGCAGCTTGCCAACGGCGAGGATCGGCTGCACCGAGCTGCGGAAGCCCGGCAGGCCTGAGTCCGCCCGGATGCCTGCCACGCCGTCCAGGTCCTGCGCCGTGAACACGTCCCGCTCCGCGCCAGGGGGCTTGCGCACGGCATGGAGCCGGGCATGGGCAAGCGGGCTGCGCACGAAGGCGATGTCCAGCATGCCGGGCAGCCGGATATCGGCCACGAACCGGCCGCGGCCCCGCATGTAGCGGTCGTCCTCCAGCCGTTCGAGCGACGCGCCGACGCCCATCGGGCTGGCCAGTGATCCATCCATGGGGTGCCTGGCTAGCATGGGGCGTGCCACTTCCCGGCGAGGCCGCCCCGCCAGGCCGGGCGAGACCCTCTATCCCGCTGGCGGTTCCAACCCCAGCCCTGCGGCCGTTTCGTGGATCGCGGCCCAGGTGTCGGCCTGCAACGGGATGCCGTCCCGCTGCCGCGCCGCGCGGGTGCGCGCTTCCGGCTCGCCCGGCACCAGCACCTCGCCGCCGGGCGCGGCTGGCCGGGAATCCTTGACGTAGAGCGCGTAGTCCCGCGCCGCCCGCGCGAAATGCTCCGCGCCGAAGTGCCCCGGATCGAGGTAGATCGACAGCATCCCGTTGGCGATCCGCCCGCGCTTGCCGCCAGGGATCGGCCCGGAGGTGGCGCCGCCCGTGAGGCAGCCGGCCAGGATCTCGCACATGAACGCGATGCCGGACCCCTTGTGCTCGCCGAATGCCCGCAGGGCGCCCGCACCTTGGGCCGAATCGCGCACCGAGTTGCCCGGCGTGATCGGCCCGTAGAGCGACTCCGGGTTGCTGGACAGCGTGCCGTCCGGGTCGATCAGCGCCCCGGGCGGCACGGGCTTGCCGCCGTTGGACGCGACCAGGACCTTGCCTTCCGCCACGGTGGACGTGGCGAAATCCAGGATCAGCGGGTCAGCGCCCGGCTGGGGGGCGCCCACGCACATCGGGTTGGTGGAGAACCGCCGGCTCACGCCGCCGAACGGCGCCACCAGCTCGCCTCCGGCCACGTTGACGAAGTGGATGGACACCAGCCCCGCCGCCGCCGCCCGCTCCGCCCAGTCGCCAATGCGGCCGATATGGCCGGAGTTGCGCAGCGCGATCACCGCCATGCCCGCCGCCTGCGCCTTGGCGATGCCCAGGTCCACCGCCAGCGGCCCGACCGTCTGCCCGAAGCCGTAGCCGCCATCCACCACGGCGTGGGTCGGGCTGTCCTTCACGATCTCCAGTTGCGCGCCGGCGCGCACCGCCCCCTGCTGCAACCAGAGCACGTAGCGCGGCACCCGGATCACGCCGTGGCTGTCGTGCCCGGCCAGGTTGGCGCCGATCAGGTGGCGGGCGATGCGCCCGCCTTCCTCCCGGCTGGTGCCGGCGCGCTCGAAGATGGCGGCGACAAAGGCTTCCAGCGTGGGAACGGCGACGGTCGTGGTTTGCAGGCCGGCCATGGTGCGGCTCCTATCCTCGGTTGAGCCCGTCCGCGAAACCGCGCCAAACCTGGTTGTCCGTCGGCAGGATCGTCATGTCGGTCACGGCCGCCCGCCCTGGCAGGGACGCCACGAAGACCGCAGCCGCCGCGATGTCCTCCGCTTGCAGCATCAGGGCGCGGTCCGCGGCGGAGGGCGGAACGGGGCGGCGGTCCAGGATCTCCGTCGCGACCTCCCCGGGGTTGATGCAGACGGAACGGATGCCGTTGACGCCTTCCTCGGCATTGATGTGGGCGCTCATCATGTGGACCCCCGCCTTGGCCGCGCCGTAGGCCGCGCCGGACGCAGGGAACAGGGACACGCCCGCGACCGAGGCGACGTGGATCAGCGTGCCCGCCCGCTTCGCCCGCATGCCCGGCAGCACGGCCATGGAGCACAGGAACGGCGCCGCCAGATTGACGTCCAGCAGGCCTGCGAGCGCTTCCCCGGTCAGTTGACGCATGTGGCGGTCCCGGGTGTTGGCGCCCGCGTTGTTCACCAGCACGTCCACCCGCCCGAGCGCGCCCACCACGGCATCATGGGCCTGCGTGACGGACGCCGGATCGCCCAGGTCGGCCGGCGCCACGAACGCGGCGCTGCCGATCGCGTCCGCCGTTTCCGCCAGCGCGTCCGCCCGGCGCCCGGTGAGCGCGACCCGCGCCCCCGCCCGCGCGAAGGCGATGGCCGTGGCACGGCCTATCCCGCTGCCGGCGCCCGTGACCCAGACGATCGTACCCTGCATGGACGTGTTCCTCCTGGGAGGGACCATCGCGCGCCGCGTTCCCGGCGGATAGGGGCGATCAGCGCGGCGACAGCACCATGATCATCTGGCGGTTCTCCATGCGGGGCATCTGCTCGACCTTGGTCTTCTCGTCCATGTCGGCGCGGATGCGCTCCAGCACCTTGATGCCGATGTCCTGATGGGCCATCTCGCGGCCCCGGAAGCGCAGCGTCACCTTCACCTTGTCGCCTTCGTCGATGAAGCTGTTCATCGCGCGCATCTTGACCTGGTAATCGTTCTCGTCGATATTTGGACGGACCTTGACTTCCTTGATCTCGACGACTTTCTGCTTCTTCTTGGCCTCGTTCTTCTTCTTCTGGGACTCGTACTTGAACTTGCCGTAGTCGAGGATCTTGACCACCGGCGGGTCGGCGTTGGGGCTGATCTCGAGCAGGTCGAGGCCGACGGACATCGCGCGCAGCATCGCGTCGCGCGCGCTCATCACGCCCTGCATCTCGCCCTCGGCATCGATCAGGCGAACTTGGAGGCTGCGGATCTCCTCGTTGACGCGGGGGCCGTCGCGGCTGGGGGCGGCGGCTGTCATGGGGCCTCTGGCTATCGTGTCTCTCCTGTGGTCGTGGGGGCTGGCGTCCGCGCCGAGTATTGCCGGGTCCGCGGGGGCGGATCAAGCAAACTCCCGGTCCGGGGCGCCAGACCGGGTTATATCGGGCGGAACAGCCTCGGCGGCAAGCCTGCCCAGCGCGTCGGCCAGCAAAACCACCTCCTGCGCCTGGCCGCCGAGGCGGCGCAGCGCCAGCGTGCGCTCCGCCGCCTCCTTGCGGCCGACCACGGCGATGACCGGGACGTGTTGCAGGCTGTGCTCGCGGATCTTGGCGTTGATCTTCTCGTTGCGCGTGTCCGTGACCACCGACATGCCGCGCTTGCGGAACGCCTCCGCCACCTCCAGCGCATACGGCTCGGCGTCGCTCACGATGGAGGCGACCACCATCTGCACCGGCGCCAGCCAGAGCGGGAAGCGGCCGGCGAACTGCTCGATCAGGATGCCGAGGAACCGCTCGAAGCTGCCCAGGATCGCCCGGTGCAGCATCACCGGGCGCTGCCGGGCGCTGTCCTCGCCGATATAGGTCGCGTCCAGCCGCTCCGGCATGACGAAATCAACCTGCAAGGTGCCGCACTGCCAGTCCCGCCCGATCGCGTCGCGCAGCACGAATTCCAGCTTCGGGCCGTAGAACGCGCCCTCGCCCTGGTTCAGCTCGTACTCCACGCCCGCGATGGCGCACGCCTCACGCAGCGCGCCTTCCGCCCGGTCCCACGTCGCATCGTCGCCCGCCCGCTCGGCCGGACGGTCGGCGAACTTCACGCGGAAGCTGTCGAACCCGAAATCGCGGTACACCGAGGCCAGCAGGTCCACGAACCGCGCCGTCTCCGGCGCCACCTGCCCGGGCGTGCAGAAGATGTGCGCGTCGTCCTGGGTGAAGGCGCGCACCCGCATGATGCCGTGCAGCGCGCCGGACGGCTCGTAGCGGTGGCAGGAGCCGAACTCCGCCATCCGCAGCGGCAGCTCGCGGTAGGAGCGCAGGCCGTGGTTGAAGATCTGCACGTGGCAGGGGCAGTTCATCGGCTTCAGCGCCAGGGTGCGCTTCTCGTCCTCGACCTGCGCCACGAACATGTGCTCGCGGTACTTCTCCCAGTGCCCGGACCGCTCCCACAGCGCCCGGTCCACCAGCTGCGGCGTCCGCACCTCCTGGTAGCCGGCGGCGTCCAGGCGGCGGCGCATGTAGCTTTCCGCCGTGCGGTACAGCTTCCAGCCCTTCGGGTGCCAGAAGATCGACCCGGCGGCTTCCTCCTGGATGTGGAACAGGTCCATCTCCCGGCCCAGCCGCCGATGGTCGCGCCGCTCCGCCTCCTCCAACTGGTGCAGGTGGGCGTCCAGCTCCTTCCCGTCGCGCCAGGCGGTGGCGTAGATGCGGGTCAGCATCGGGTTGCGGTGGTCGCCCCGCCAGTAGGCGCCGGCCACCTTCTGCAGCTTGAACGCGGAGCCGACGTCGCCCGTGCCGCGCATGTGCGGGCCGCGGCACAGATCGATCCAGCCGCCCTGGCGGTAGAGCGTGATCGTCTCCGTTTCCGGCAGGTCGCGGATCAGCTCGGCCTTGAACCGCTCGCCGCGCCCTTCGAAGAAGCGGATCGCCTCGTCCCGGTCCCACACCTCGCGCTCGAACGGGGCGTTGGCCGCGATGATCTCCCGCATCCGCGCCTCGATGGCGGGGAAGTCCTCCGGGGTGAACGGCTCGTTGCGGGCGAAGTCGTAGTAGAAGCCGTTCTCGATCGGCGGCCCGATGGTGACCTGGGTGCCCGGATGGAGCGACTGCACCGCTTCCGCCAGCACGTGGGCGGCGTCGTGGCGGACCAGCTCCAGCGCTTCGGGGTCCCTGCGGGTGACGAACACGGCTGTCCCGTCGGCCTCGATGCGGCGGGACAGGTCCTGCAAGGTGCCGTCCAGCTTCACCGCCAGGGCGGCGCGGGCGAGGCCCGGGCCGATCGACTCCGCCAGTTGGGTGCCCGTGACCGGCCCGTCGAAGCGGCGCACGGAACCGTCGGGCAGGGTGATGGCGGGCATGTCAGGACGCTTCCAGGGTGGCGGGACCCGTCAATGGACCAGCGCGATGGCCGCCGCAACTGTTGATCCGGATCATCCCAGCAGTTCCCGGTACACCTCCAGCGTGGCCTGCTGCATGGCGGCGGTGGTGTAGCGGGCGCACACGCTGGCCCGTGCCCGGAGGCCCAGGGCATCCCGCTCGGCCGCGTCCAGGCGCAGGATCGCGTCCACCGTGGCGGCGAGCGCCCCCGGGTCGGACGGGCGGACGCGCCAGCCGGTGACGCCATGCTCCACCGTTTCCGCCGTGCCGCCGGCGTCGCTCACCACCACGGGGCGGCCCATGGCCTGCGCCTCGATCACCGTGCGGCCGAACGGCTCCGGCTCCACGGAAGGGTTGGCCACCACGTCGGCCAGCATCAGCGCAGCGGGCATGTCGTCGCAGTGGCCCACCAGCCGCAGCCGGTCCGAAACCCCCAGCGCCTCCGCCCGGGCGACCAGCTCGCGGCGGAAGCGGGCACGGCCCTGCTCGGCGCCGACCATCACCAGGCGCACGTCCTGCCGCTCCATGCGGGCCAGCGCCTCCAGCATGACGCCGTGGCCCTTCCAGCGGGTGAGGCGGGCGGGGAGCACCACGGTGGGCGGGCCGTCCGGCAGGCGCCACTCGCGCTGCAAGCGGGCCACCCGCTCCGGGTCCACCGCGGCCGGGTCGAACACGGCGGTGTCCACCCCGCGCGGGATCACCCGCAGCCGGGCGGGGTCCACCTTGTGGCGCGCCTTCAGCTTGGCGGCGACGAACTGGCTGATGGCGATGATGCGCTCGCCGCGCGCCATGATGGCGTTGTAGCGCCGCTTGCCCGGCGCGTTCTCCTTGTAGACGCCGTGCCAGGTGGTCACGAAGCGCGCGCCGGTGCGGCCGCAGGCGAGCCAGGCGGACCAGGCCGGCGCGCGGGACCGGGCGTGCACGATGTTCACGTCGGCGGCGCGGATCAGGAAGGCCAGCCGCGCCGCGTTGCTCCAGATGCGCGCCGGGTTCTTGGACGCGAGCTTCAGCGTGATGTGGGTGCCGCCCGCCCGCTCCACCGCGGCGACCAGCCGGCCGCCGGCGCTGGCCACCAGGGCGGAGCCGCCGGCGCGCACGATGGCCTGCACCATCTCCACGGCGCCGCGCTCCACCCCGCCGGTTTCCAGGGCGGGCAGCACTTGCAGCACAATCAAGCTGGCATCGTCGGGCATGCCGACGCGATATAACACCGGGAGCGCATGGCGGGAGAGGGGCGGCATGGATGAGGGCCGGATCGGCAACGGGGCGGGCGCCCAGCTCGCCTGGCGGAGGCTGCCGGGGCGGACGCCGGCGGCGGTGTTCCTGCCGGGCTACCGCAGCGACATGGGGGGCGACAAGGCGCAGATGCTCTGGTCGCTGTGCCGGGCGCGCGGACAGGCGATGCTGCTGTTCGACTATTCCGGCCACGGCGCCAGCGGAGGCGCGTTCGCCGACGGCACGGTCGGGCGCTGGACGGCGGACGCGCTGGCCGCCATCGACGCCCTGACGGACGGCCCGCTGGTGCTGGTCGGCTCCTCCATGGGCGGCTGGATCGGGCTGCTCGCCGCGCTGGCGCGGCCGGACCGGGTGGCGGGCTTCGTCGGCGTGGCGGCGGCGCCCGACTTCACCGAGGCGCTGATGTGGGACAGCATGATGCCCGCCGAGCGCGCCGCCCTGCGACGCGACGGCGTGCTGCACGTGCCCAGCGCATACGGCGAGCCGACGCCGGTCACCTTCGCGCTGATCGAGGACGGGCGCCGCCACCTGCTGATGGGCGCGCCGATCCCGCTGCGCTGCCCGGTCCGCCTGCTGCACGGCCAGGCGGACGCGGACGTGCCGTGGGAAACGGCGCTGCATCTGGCCAGCCGCCTGGAAGGCAGGGACGTCCAGGTGCTGCTGGTGAAGGACGGGGAGCACCGCCTGTCGCGGCCCGGCGACCTCGCCCTGCTACGCGCCGCCCTGCTCCCGCTGCTCGGCTTGGAGGATGGCGTGTAACCCTTCGCGGTAGCTGGGATAAAGCCAGCGCCGGCCGAGCGCCGCCTGCGTCCGCCCGCTCCGCACCTTGCGGTCGTCGGCCCAGAACGAGCGGGCCATCGGGCTCATCGTCCGCACCGCCTCGGCGTAGGGAACCAGCGGCGGCGGCTCCACCCCCAGCAGCCGGGCGGCCTCGGCGATCACGTCGGCGCTGGCGGCGGGCTCCTCGTCCGATCCGTTCAGCACCCGCACGCCGGGCGGCAGCTCCTGGCGGATGGCGCAAAGCAGGGCGCCGGCGATGTCGTCGCGGTGGATGCGGCCGAACAGGTGGCCCGGCTTGCTCACCCGGCGCGCCCGCCCCGCCCGCAGGTCGTCCAGGGCGGAGCGGCCCGGCCCGTAGATGCCCGCCAGCCGCAGCCAATCCACCGCCGCGTCCGGGCGCGCGGCCGCCCAGGCGGCTTCCGCCTCCACCCGGCGCTGCCCCCGCCCGCCGGACGGGGCGGGCTCGGTCGTTTCGTCCACCCAGCCGCCGCCGCGGTCGCCGTACACGCCGGTGGTGGACATGTAGCCGATCCAGCGCAGCGCCGGGGCGGCGGCGACCGCGGCGCCGTGGCGGGCGAGCACCGGGTCCCGCCCGTCCTCCCCCGGCGCGGCCGACGCGACCAGGTGGGTGGCGTCGTGCAGCGGGGGGGCCTCGAACGGGGCGAGCGCCACGCCCGGCGGCGGGATGGCGCGGGCCTGCCGGGTGGCGACGGTGACGCGCAGCCCGGACGCCGCCGCTGCTTGCGCCAGGGCGGTGCCGGTGTAGCCGAGGCCGAAGATCAGCACGTGCATGGCCTGGCTCCTCTGCTCAGCCGATCCGATTTGCCCGGCGCGGCCGCGGGCTTGTAGGCTGCCATAGCATGAACGGGCGCAGGATGCTGTCGGTCGGAGTCGTGGTCGCCGTCTCCCTCGGCTGGCCATTGCTCGGCCCCCCGCCGGCAGCGGGGCAGGAACCCGCCCCCGCCGGGGAAGCGCTGCCGATCCCGCCCGTGCCCCCGCGCATCGCCGAGGGCGAGGAGTACGAGCGCTGCCTGTCCATGCTGGGCAGCGACCCGGAAGGCGCCAACAACTATGCCGACGCCTGGCAGGCCACCGGCGGCGGGGACGCCGCGGCCCACTGCCTCGCCCTGGCTCAGGTGCAGCTCGGCAACGTGGCGGCCGGCGCCGCCATGCTGGAAACCCTGGCGGCCGGCAGCCGTGCCCCGGCGGTGGCGCGCGCCGCCGTGTACGGCCAGGCGGACCAGGCCTGGCTGATGTCCGGCGACCCGTCCCGCGCGCTGGGCGCGGCGACGCTGGCGCTGATCCTGTCGCCGGACGACGCGGACCTGCTGATCGACCGCTCCGTGGCGTCCGGCACGCTGGGCCGCTACGAGGACGCGGTGGACGACCTGACCCGCGCGCTGGACCTGGACGGCGGCCGGGCGGACGCCCTGGTCCTGCGCGCGGCGGCGTGGCGGCACCTGGGCCACCTGGACCTGGCGCAGGACGACGTGGACCGCGCGCTGGCGCGGGAGCCGGAGAACCCCGAGGCCTTCCTGGAACGCGGCATCCTGCGGCAGCGCAGAGGGGACCGGAAGGGCGCCGAGCACGACTGGATCGAGGCGAAGTCCCTCGCGCCGGACTCGGCGACCAGCGATTTGGCGGAACAGAACCTGGCGTTGCTGGAAGCGGGACCGGAACGGCAGTGATCAGGCTTGGCCGTGCGGCGCCGTGTCGTCGGGCCGTGGCGGCTCGCCCCTATCACGGGCCATGATTCGGTCGAACGCCGCCCAATCCGCCCGGCCACGCCGCTCGGCGAAGTAGCTGGCGGTGCGCAGGGCCGCGACCTTCTCCGCCACCGCGCTGGCGACGAACTGGTTGAGGCTGGTGCCTTCGAAAGCGGCAAGCCCCTTGGCCTCTGCCTTGATGGAGACCGGCAGGCGCAGCGCGTAGGTGGACGTCTTAGCTGTCATGATGTCAGACTCCGCAACTACGATCCACCCTGGCGCAAGCTGCATCGTTGCGGCTTCAGCGTCCGCGTACCTCCCGCACGTAGCGCAGCAGCTCCCCCGCCCGGTGCCGCCCGGTGTGGCCGCCCAGCACGCGGGCGCGGGCGCGGGCCGCGATCGCCCGGCGTTCCGCGTCCGGCACCTCGCGCAGGGTGTGCAGCACGTCCTCCGGGCCGCGCGCCACCACGATCTCCTCGCCGGGGCGGAACAGCGTGTCCAGGCCCTCCCACCAGTCCGTGATGATCGGCGTGCCGCAGGCGGCGGCCTCGAACAGGCGCACGCTGGGGCTCCAGCCGGCGCGGACCATGTCGGCCCGGGTCACGTTCAGCGTCCACCGCTGGGATGTGTAGAACAGCCGGTGCATGTCCGGCGGCGCGTGGTCCCCCCGCTCCACGTTGGGCGGCCAGGCGATGTCCGCCGGGTACTGCGGCCCGGTGACGTCGAACCGGCCCGCCGGCCAGCGCCGGGCGGGCTCGCACAGCAGCGCTTCCAGGGTGGGCTGCCGGTCTGCCCCGTAGGTGCCGAGGTAGCCCAGGTCGATGGCGGGCGCCGCGTCCGGGTCGGGCGCGTTGGACGCCGGGTCGGCGGAGCAGTACAGCGCGCGGGCCGCACGGGCGCCGAACCGCCGCTCGATCTCCCGCAAAGTCGGGCCGCCGGTGAACGACAGGTACAGGTCGAAGCCGGGGATCAGCGCCGGGGTGAGGTACTCGCAGCGCCCCTCGCCGAGCGCGGCCAGGGTGACCGGGGTGTCTATGTCGTAGAATGCGGTGACGCCGCGCGCCGCCGCCTGCACCAGCCGGCACGCTTGGCACCCGTCCGCCACGTAGGAGCCGACCACCACCAGGTCCGCCCCGGCGAGCGCCTCGGCATGCCCGGCCAGCCCGCCCGGGCCGTACAGCGCCACGGCGCAGTACGGCGGGCGCGGCAGGTCCCGGTGGTCGCGGTACCAGGGCTGGTCCTGCTCCAGGAACAGCACCTCCGCGCCCATCTCCGCCAGCCCGGACACCAGGGAGCGGTAGGTGGTCGCATGGCCGTTGCCCCAGGACGACGTGATGGACAGCCCGACGATGACGATCCTCAAACCCGCAACCCGGCGAAAACTCCTATGACCAAGGCTGGGGACGGCCGCTGCCAAGGGCGCGGTCGAGGTAGCTCGCGGCGCTGATCAGGGCAAGGTGGGTCAGCGCCTGCGGGTAGTTGCCCTGGTGCCGCCCGGTGGGCGACAGCTCCTCCGCGTACAAGCCGAGCGGGCTGGCGTAGCCGAGCAGCTTCTCGAACAGCAGCCGCGCCTCGCCCAGCTCGCCGGCGCGCGCCAGGCACTCGACATACCAGAACGAGCAGGCGAGGAACGACCCTTCCTGGCCCTCCAACCCGTCCAGCGCGCGGTCCGCGGGGGCGCGGCGGAACACCAGGGCGTCCTCCACCAGTTGCTGCCTGATCAGCGCCATGGTGCCGAGCCAGCGCGGGTCCCGCGGCGAGATGAACCGGACCAGCGGCATCAGCAGCATCGCCCCGTCCGTCGTTTCCGCGCCCGGGTACTGCACGAAGCTTTGCAGGTCGGACCGCCAGAACTGCTCGTGGACGGAGGCGTGGATCTCCATCCGCAGCTCGTTCCACGCCGGCAGCGGCGCGGGCAGGGACCGCTTCTGCGACAGGCGGATCGCGCGGTCCACCGCTACCCAGCACATCAGGCGGGAATGCAGGAAGTGCTTCGGCTCGCCGCGGCCTTCCCAGATGCCCGCATCCGGACGCTGCCAGTTCTCGCCGATCCAGGTAACCAGGCGGCAGATGCCGGTCCAATCGTCGTAGGAGGTGGCGCGGCCATACTTGTTGGCGAGGTACACGGCGTCTAGCAGCTCGCCGTAGATATCGAGCTGGAACTGCTGGGCGGCGGCGTTGCCGATGCGCACCGGGCGGGAGTTCTCGTAGCCGGCCAGGTGATCCAGCGTTTGCTCCGGCAGATCGTTCTCGCCGGCCATCGAGTAGGCGACGCGCAGCGGCTCGCCGTGGCAGGCGCGCACCCGTTCGGCGATCCAGTCCACGAAATCCTCCGCCTCCTGCGTCAGGCCGAGGCGGATGAAGGCATACATCGCGAAGGACGCGTCGCGCACCCAGACGTAGCGGTAGTCCCAGTTCCGCTCCCCGCCGAACAGCTCCGGCAGGCCGAAGGTGACGGCGGCGACCGGCGCGCCACGGCTGCGCGACGTCAGCAGCTTGAGCGTGAGGGCGGACCGGGTCACCGTTTCGCGCCAGCGGCCCGCATACTGCGACTGCCCGGCCCAGCTCCGCCACCAGGCGACGGTCTCGTTGAAGGTGCGCTCGGCCACCTCGTCGCTGAATGCGCGCTGGGCCTCGTCCGGGTCGATTTCCAGCAGGAAGGCGGCGGACTGCCCGGCGGACAGCTCGAACTCGGCGCAAAGATCCCCGTCCTGCGCCAGGAGCGCCACCGTGGCGCTCAGCCGCAGGATCGGGCCGCCCGCATGGGGGCGGAACACGGCGCCGTCCAGCGTGTGGCCGCCGCGGGCGTAGTCGAACCGGGGGGCGCAGACGGCCTGCATGGTGAATGCGCCGCGGATGACGCGGACCGAGCGCTGGATGCGCTGCGGCCCGGCGGCGCCGTGCACCGGCATGAGGTCGCACAGCTCGGCGATGCCGTCCTCCGACATGAACCGGGTGAGCAGGACGTTGGTGTCCGGCAGGTACATCTGGCTGGTGCGCAGGCCGTTGTGCCGCGGGGCGATGCGGAAGCTGCCGCCCGCCGGGTCAAGCAGGGCGGCGAAGACGGATGGGCTGTCGAACTCGGGCGCGCAGAAGAAGGTGATGGCGCCGTCGCAGGCGACGGTGGCGGCGGTGCGCAGGTCACCGATCACGCCGTGGTCCTCGATGGGTGTGGCGGTGTGGTCGCTCATGGCCCGGTAACTTGGCCGGCGTTGCGCGCGTGTCAAATCCACATGGATTTTTCACGGCGTCTCCCCGCAGGGACACGCCATGGATCAGCAAGCGCCGCCCCCGGAGTCCTCGGTCCCGCCGATCGGCCGCTTCGTCGTGCCCGCGACGGTGCTGCTGACCTTCGTCACGTTCTGGCGCGCCGCCGCCATCGTGCTGGCGGACCTCGGTTCCTCCGCGTACTACGTGGGCGGCATCGTCGAGAGCAAGATCGGCGCCGTGGCGCCCTGGTTCGTGCTCGGCATCATGCTGTTCTCCTACGCCGTGCGCGCCGTGTACATCGAGAGTTGCAGCATGTTCACCCGCGGCGGCGTGTACCGCGTGGTGCGCGAGGCGATGGGCGGCACGGCGGCCAAGTTCTCCGTCAGCGCGCTGATGTTCGACTATGTGCTGACCGGGCCGATCAGCGCGGTCAGCGCGGGGCTCTACCTCGCCAGCTTGCTGGACCAGCTCGCCGACAGCTTGGGGCTGCCGCATCTGCCGCTTTCGCCGCATCTGGTCGCGGCGGTGTTCGCGGTGATCGTGGTCGGGTACTTCTGGTGGACCAACACGGTCGGCATCCCGTTCTCCAGCACCCGCGCGCTGCGGGTGATGCAGCTCACCACCGTCATGGTCGTGGTGTTGATCGGCTGGTGCCTGCTGACGGTCGCGGTCAAGGGTTACCAGCCGGTGCCGGCGCCGGTGCCCGCGAACCTGCATTTCGGCAGCGACGCGCTCGGCTGGCTGCAAGGAACGCGTCTCCCCGGCGTGGCCGTCGTCGCCATCCTGATCGGGCTTGGTCACTCGCTGCTGGCAATGAGCGGGGAGGAAAGCCTGGCGCAGGTTTATCGCGAGGTGGAAGCGCCGAAGCGCCGCAACCTGCTCCGCGTGGGCATGATCATCTTCGGCTACAGCCTGGTGTTCACCGCGATGGTCTCGTTCTTCGCGGTCATGCTGATCCCGGACGACCAGCGGCAGCACGTGCAGGACAACCTGATCAGCGGCCTGGCGATGGTTCTGGTCGGGCCGCACTGGCTCCGCCTGGCGTTCCAGGCCTTCGTGGTCGCGGTCGGCGTGCTCATCCTGTCGGCGGCGGTCAACACCTCCATCATCGGCTCGAACGGCGTGCTGAACCGCGTCGCCGAGGATGGGGTGCTGCCGGAATGGTTCCGTCAGCCGCAGCAGCGTTACGGGACGACCTACCGGATCATCGCGCTGGTCGCGGTCCTGCAGATCGCGACGGTGATCATCAGCCGGGGAGACGTGACGCTGCTCGGCGAGGCGTACGCGTTCGGCGTGGCCTGGAGCTTCGCCATGAAGGCGCTCGCCGTGACGGTGCTGCGCTTCACCCGCCCGGATGCGGATCGCTGGCGCGTGCCGTTCAACCTGCGCCTCGGCCAGCGCGAGCTGCCCCTCGGCCTGATGGTCGTCACGGCGCTGCTGTTCCTGCTGGCCGTCGCGAACCTGCTGACCAAGGAGTCCGCCACGATCGGCGGCATCGGCTTCACGGTCGTGTTCTTCATCCTGCTCACCGTGTCCGAACGCCGGAGCAGCAACAAGAAAGGTCCCGGACGCATCCCTGAGCGGTTCCGGCTGGAATTCCGCGACGGCCTCTCGCCGGAAAAGCTGGGCGTGCGGCCGGGCGGGATCGTGGTCGGGGTGCACGACCCCGACCAGTTGGCGCACCTGAACGGAGTGCTGGAGCAGAGCGATCCGGGCAAGCAGGACGTGATCCTGGTCGCGGTCAAGCCGGGCGACCCGGCCGAGCTGGAGGAAGGCGACAAGCCGGACCGGGTGGTCGGCGACTGGGAGGTGCGCGTGTTCACCACCGCCGTCGCGGCGGCGGAGGATGCGGGCAAGCCGGTGGTGCTGGTCGGGCTTGTGGGCAAGCGGCCGTATGGCGCCGTGCTGCAAGCGGCGGTGTCACTCCAGTCCGGCAACGTCGTCGTCGGGGTTTCGGAGCAGGGCGTTGGGTGGGAGACCGGACAGATCCGGCAGGATTGGGCCGCAATGGCCGGGCGCGACGCGGGCTTGCATGTCGAGATCGCGCCGGATGACGGGAGCGCCCCGACCCGCATTGATCTGGAGCCTGCGGGCTGACCAGGTCCGCTCATTCAGGTCTTCGGCAGGAACACCCAGCCGTCATGGGTCGGCCCCGCCGTGGCGACCCGGCTTCCCTCCGAGCCGGAGAAGCCCAGCAGCAGGTTCCGGCAGAGCGCAACGGTGCGGCCTCCCGGAGACGTCACTTGGAATAAGGCGCTGACGTTGTCCGGACAGGAACGGCGCCCGCCGCCACGTCCGCCGGCGGCACGACGACCAGCAGCGGGTGGTCCGTCAGGTCCAGGCGCACTTCGGACACGTTGGCCAGGACCTGCACCGGGTCAGGCCCGGCGATCGGATCATACACCAGGACGGCGGGGTAGCTCCGGTCCAGCTCGATCGCGGCAGGTAGGTGCTGGACCGGCGTCGCCGTGCGCGTGTCGGGGTTCCAGAGCTGCTGCTCGTTCCACACGGCGACGATCCGGGCGCCGTCGCTCTTCTGGAACAGCATCGTGTTGCCGGTGTAGCCATAGGGAACGCCGAGCGCGGTGAAGGCGAAATCGCCGGGCGGAAAGCTCCGGCTGTTCGGCCGGGCATCCGCAAGCAGGCCGGTCAGGGTGTGCAGCGCCGCCGCCGCCGCCTTGGGCGCGCCGTCGAAGCGGAACAGCCCGAAATGGTCCTCCCGCTCGGCCTGCCGCGGATCGGGGCCGTCGTCGATCAGGTCGTACAGGTAGGTCCGCGCCACGCCCGCGGCAGCCTCGTCGAGCAGCAGGTCCAGCAGGTAGCTCGCCTGCACGCTGTCCGGCACGCCGCCCCACCCGGCGTGCTGCGGCAGGGTGTAGTAGCCGGTCTCGGTGATCACGACAGGCTTGGACGGCGCGTCCGTGCGGCCGCCGTCGATGGCCGCGTGGATCACGAAGATGGGCCGCAAGCCGTGCGGCGGGTAGGCGTGGATGTTCGCGTAGTCGGTGTAGGCGGACAGGTCGCCGATCGACGGGAACGCCCCCGGATCAGCCCCCCCGATCGTGAACATGTACACGGCGGCCTCCGAAAGCGCCGGGTCGGACCGGACCGCCTGGTACAGATCCTTCTGCAAGGTCGCCGCCGCGCTCACCCCGCTCAGCCCCTTGTAGCCGACCGGGTAGATCGCCGCCTCGTTCACGTTCTCCACGGCGTTGAGGTAGGGGGCGAGCCGGGTCACGTCGGCCATGGCGCCCGCCAGGTCCACCGGGCCGCCGCCATTGACGACCAGGTCGATCCTGGCCCCCAGCCGCCCCAGTTCGAGCATGGTTGGCAGCGCCCCGCGCTCCACCGGCGAGCCCTGGCGCACGTTCGGGATGCCGAGGTAGGACAGCATGGCCGCCATCCTGGCCGGGTCGTTGTACGGCTCGGAGCCGATATGCGTGTTGACGCCGAGCGTTGCCAGGAAATCCGCCGCGCGCACGGCCTTGGCCTGCGCCGGCGCGGCAAGGCCGAGCGCCGCCAG
>CAXTLC010000024.1:11174-24368 GCA_964245075.1 uncultured Acetobacteraceae bacterium | reverse complement strand
GCGGGCGTCGCCGCGCCTTTGGCTGCGCGGTCGCCAGCGCCGTGAACATCCACAGCAGCAGGCCGATCTCGCCGCTGGTGATCCCCGTGAGCGGCAAGGCGGCGAGCATGCCCACGATCACCGCCCCGGTGACGATCAGCCGCGGGTCCCGGCTCCCTGCGACCCGGCTGAGCGCCTGCACCATCGCCCACACCAGGCCCAGCAGGTAGGCGCTGCCGACCAGCACGCCCATGGCGATCATGGCGGTCACCACCTCGCCATCCGCCGCGTCCACCCCGTTGAACGGCGTCGCGAGCCGCGCGAACCCGAGGCCCCAGCCCATGCTGTCCACCAGCCGGTAGATCTCGAACAACTGGCCGAGCCGCTCCTTGCCGCTGCCGTCCTCCGACACCGAGCCGGTGAGCGTGCTCAGCCGCTCCACGACGGCGTCGCCGAAATCCGCGCTGACCGCGGCGAGCACCATCACCGCCACCAGGGCGACCGTGATCAGCCCGGCGCGCTCCCGGGTGCGGCGGAACACCGCGCAGTACGCGATGCCGAGCGCCAAGGAGATCCAGGCCGTGCGGTAGTAGGTGAACAGCAGCCCGGGCGCCACCAGCAGGGCCAGCAGCAGCGCCTGCCATCCCCGGCGGCAGAACCCGAACAGCATCAGGCCGCACGCGGCATAGGTGCCGAACGACGCCGGGGAGTTCATGGTGCTGAACACCCGCACCCCGAACGGCTCCGGCCGGCCGAGCACCGAGATCGTGCCGGACACGCTCAGCATCCAGTAGCGGTCCCAGTCGGACGGGCTGACGTACTGCCACACGGCATAGCCGCCGATGACCGGCGCGATGACCATGAAGGTGTTGACCGCCGCGTCGAGCACCGCCGGGTCGCGGCGGGCCTGCCGCATCAGCCAGGCGCCGTACAGCAGCGGGGTGTACATCTTCAGCGCCGCGGTGCCGAGCGGGCCGAACTCGCCGGAAAAGGCGGACAGCGTCATGCCGTAGGTGATGCATAAGCCGACCAGCAGCCAAGGCAGCAGCGCCTCGTCCTCCTTCTCCTGCCGGACCAGCAGGTGCCGCAGCTCGACGGTCGGGATCGCGATGGCGAGCACCGGCCCGACCAGCATGAAGCCGGACGGATCGAACCCGGCGCCAAGGTCGACCAGCCGGCGGAGCAGCGGCGCGAACACGTAGAGCGAGATCGCGACCTCGACCGTGCGCCCGCAGCTCTCGCGCCAGGCGAGGTAGCCCACGCCGGCGCACCCCGCCACGAAGAGCTGCCGCGCCAGGCCCGGCGCCACCATCGCCAGCCCGGCCGTCCCCCCCAGCAGGCAAACCAGCGCCACGCGCGCGCGCGAAGACAGCAAGGAGGACACGCCCGGACGCGAACCCGGGGCAGGGCGCAGCGCAGCCGGCCCGGCGAGCGCCGTCACGCCGCCCGCGCCCGCACCGGGACGCCCAGCGCCGCGTACTGGGCGTTCACGCCATCCCAGAACCGCTCGATGGAGAAGGTGCCGCGGACGCGCGCGGAGGCGGCGGCGCTCACGCTGCGGTAGGTGTCCGGGTCGAGCAGCCGGGCCAGCGCCGCGTCGAACCCAGCCGCGTCGGACGCGAGCGCGCCGTGCTCGGGGCCGCCGATCAGGGCCGGGATGCCGCCGCGCGGGTAGCCGATGCACGGGATGCCGCGCAGCATGGCCTCCAGGATGACGAGCGGCGCCGGGTCGGGCGTTTGCGACGGCACGGCAAGCAGGTCGATCCCGGCATACGGGTCCTCCCCCGGCCCGGCCCAGCCGAGCACGCGGCAGCGTCCCTGCTCGGCAAGACGGGCGAGCCGAGGCTGCAACGAGGCCCAGTAGTCCGCGCCTTCCGCATCCGCCCGGCCGCGGATCAGCAGTTGCAGGCCGGGCCGGGCGGCGTTCGCGGCCTCGAACCAGTCGAGCAGCACGTGCAGGCCCTTGAAGGGATGGAAGCGGCCGACGAAGCCGATCACCGGGCGGTTCGGCAGGAACCGCGGCGGGAATGGCTCGCCCGCCGCGCGCACGCCGTTCGGCACCACGGCCACGCGGCCCGGCAGCGATGCACCCGGAAAGCACGGCCGCGACACGATCGCCGTCCGGCTCACGCTGCCGGCGATGCCCCGCCAGATCGCCTTCTCGAACCGGGTGTTCGCGATGTCGTGCACGTGGGCCAGCACCGGCAAGCGGTGGACCACGCGAACGAGCGCGCCGATCACGTGCGCCTTGAGGCCGTTGGTGTGCAGCAGGGCCGCGCCCGTTTCGGCCGCGGCGTCCGCGAGTTGGCGCGCGCACCGCCGTGCCGCCTGCGCCGCTCCGAGCAGGTCGCCAGGCCGCGGCGGGCGGTGCACCGCCGCCACCGCGCCGAGGTCGAAGAAGCCGTACGGGATGCCCCGGCTGCGGGCCAGCGCCGCCAGCGCGCCTTCCTCCGGGACGGCGAGCGCCGGGCGGATCGCCGGATTGTCCAGCAGGTGGAGCAGCACGCGCTCCGCCCCGCCCTTCATGTCCGCCACCGGCGAAACGAACAGCACCGTCGGGCGCCCCCCGAGGCTGGCGGCTCCTTCGCCACCCGGCGCCGGCATCCGGCGTGCGACATGCGTCAAACCCGTTTCCTCCGCATCAACTTGCCTGCCGCCGCCCGAGGATGGCCAGGCGCGGCCGGACGATGCCGGCCAGGCGGCGCGCCTGCTCGGGCAGGTGAATGGCGAGCCACCCCAGCGTCACGGCCCCGAACACGGGCGCGGCGATGGCCAGCCGGGCGGGCGAGCCGTCAACGGTGGCGCAGACCACCAGGCTGGCGCAGCCCAGCGCCGCCGAGACCAGCGCGGACGAGGCGATGCAGCCCCCCACCAGCCTGGCGCAGCCGAGCGCAGCCACCGTGCCCCCGAGCAGCACGAGGCCGCGCGAAGCCTCGCCCAGCCCCAGGCCCAGCGTGCCGAGCCACGGCACCGCGGCCAGGTTCACCGCCGCGTTGACGGCGTAGGCGGACACGACGACGCCCGCCGCAGCCATGTTGCGCCCGGCGGCGTTCATCATGCGGACCAGCACCCAGCCCAGCGTCGAGGCCCACAGCCCGACCGAGATGCCGCGCAGCGCCCCGGCCGTGAGCCGCAGCGCGTGCTCGTCGAACGCGCCCCGCATGAACACCACCCGGACGATGTCCGGCGCGAACGCGGCGATGAACACGGACGCCGGGAGGCCCACGGCCAGCAGGCACCTCGTGATGCGCCCGACATCGGTCCGCAGCGTGTCCGGCCGGCCCGACCCGCGGGTCAGCACCACGTAGCCCACCGGCAGGCTGACCAGGTAGAACGCGCTTTCCGTCAGCGTGCGCGCGTAATCCAGCGATGCGACCGCGCCGACGGCGATGCCCGAGGCGAGCAGCCGCTCCAGCAGGATGTTGCCCTGGTCGGCGAACGGGATCGCGAGCAGCGGGCTGAACCGCCGCCAGAACACGGCGGCGACACCGGCGAACATGGCGCCGTCCAAACCCCGCAGGGTGAGCGCCCGCAGGCGCCACAGCCGCGCCACGCCATAGGCCGCGATCAGGTTGAAGCCCGCCACGAAGCTCCACGGCAGCGCCAGCGGCTGGTGCCCCACGGCCAGGATGGCGATGCCGGCCATCATGCTGATGTTCTGCACCGAGGCCCGGATGGCGATGATGCGGGACCAGCCCACCGCGATCTCGATCGAGCCGAGGCAGGCGGACAGCACGGAAGCGGGGATCGCCAGCGACATCACCCGGACGAACCGGACGGTGAGCGCCTGCGCGTCCGCGTCGAACCGGCCGACCAGCACGCCCACCCAAGGCGCGGCGAACACCCAGACGCAGGCCGCCACCGCAGCCGCGAACAGGGTCAGCAGCACCGCCAGGGCGGTGGAGCGCGCCGCCGGGTCGCCGTCCTCGCTCCAGCGGCGGTGCAGCGGGATCAGCACGGACGGCAGCATGTCGCTCTGCACCGGCGCCACCGGCAGCAGCACGCCGGTCAGCGCGCCGCGGAAGCTGTCGGCCACGACCGTGGCGCCGAGCAGCCGCGCCATCTCGATCTCGCGCGCGAAGCCCAGCAGCTTGCCGAACAGCGCCCCGCCGGCGAGCGTCCCTGCCAGCCGGAAGCTCAACGGCGGCGCTCCCGGCGGACTGCCGCCGCCCGGGTCCAGGCGCGGCGCAGGTCGGCGGACACCACGTCGAAGCTGAACCGGCTTTCCACTTCCCGCTGGCCGGTCGCGGCTGCGGCGGCGACCTCCTCCGGCGCCGCCGCGAGGCGGTCGAGCAAGGTGGCCAGCGCGCCCCCGTCACCTTCGGGCACGATCCAGCCGCCGCTGCCGACCACCCACGGGATCGATCCGGAGGAAGACCCGATCACCGGCACGCCGCACGCGTGCGCCTCCATGATGACCCGGCCGAACTGCTCCTTCCAGGTCCGTGTCGTGCGCGACATCAGCACCAGCGCGTCGAGCGAGCGCATGAAGTCGGCGACGCCCGCCGCGTCGCGCGGCTCCAGCAGCCGCACCCGGCCGCCCAGCCCCATCGCGGCGGCGCGCGCCATGAGCCCGGCCTTCTCCGGGCCCTCGCCCAGCAGCTCCAGCTCGACCGGGACCCGTGCCCGGCGCATCGCGTCCAGCACGTCGTCGAGGCCCTTCTCCGGCACCATCCGGCCGGCATAGCCGATCCGCAGCGGCCCCCCGCGCGGCCGCGCCGCCGCCGCCGGCCCGCGCTGGAAGAAGCTGCGCGGGTCGATGCCGTACGTGACGAACTCGGACGCCCCGGTGAAGCCGCACGCGCGGGACACCGCCAGCGCCTCCTCCCCACGCGCGATCAGCAGGTCCGCGCGGGCGAGCGTGTGGCGGCGGATCTGCTCGAAGCCGGGCGGCAGGCGGCGCAGGATGTTCTGGTCGGTCTCCAGCACCAGCGCCGCGTGGGGGGCGATGCTGTCGCGGATGCGCGACGCTTGGAGGCCGACGATGCTCCACGGCTCCTCCCACAGGTGGATCACGTCCGGCCGCAGCGCCCGCAGGGTTTCGCGCAGGCGCGGGTAGTGGTGCAGGTACCACTTCGCCGGGCCGCCCCGGGTGAGCCGGGCCGGCAGCGTGCGGATTTTCAGCCCCGTCAGCGACGGCTCGGACCGCTCCGCCTGCCCGTACTCGTGCCACACCTCGGGCACCACCACGGTCAGGTCGAGCGTCGGATCATCCGCCAGCCTCTCGTAGCGCATCCGCGCCGCGCCGGAGCGCACCGCCGAGTGCGTGATGGACACCACCCGCAGCGGCGCGCCGGCGTCCGCCGCCACGGCACGGGGCCGGTCCAGCATGGCCGCGCTCATGCGTCGAACGGCAGGTAGGAGCCGCGCAGCAGGCCGGGCACCTCGTACCGGGGCAGCTCCTCGCTGCGCCGGCCGCCGACGACGATGCCGAGCACCCGCCCGCCGGCGCTCTCCAGCGCGCGGATGCCCTGCTGGATGCGGTCGACCCGCGAGCGCCCGATGCTGGCGCAGTACAGGATGCCATCCACCCGGCGCGCGAGCACCTGCGAATCCATGAGCACCATGGAAGGCGGGCTGTCCACGATCACCAGGTCGTACTCGACCGCGGCCATGCGCAGCAGCGAGTCGAAGCTGCTCTTGCTCAGCAGCTCCGTGCTGTCCACGCTGGGCTGCCCGGCCGTGATGATGTCCAGGCCGATATACGAGGTGGTGATCTCCGAGAACTGCGCCTCGCCGCGCAGGAACTCGCTCAGACCCTTGCCGGCGGGCAGGTTGAGCGCGGCCTGGATGGTCGGCCGGCGCAGGTCCGCCTCGATCACCAGCACCCGCCGCTTGGTCGTCACCGCGAACAGCGACAGCACCAGCGTCAGGAACGTCTTGCCTTCGCCCACGTCCGAGGACCCGATCATCAGGGTCTTCGGCGCTTCCCCGGATACCAGGAACAGCCGCCCGAACAGGGCGCGCACGCTTTCCTGCAACGGCGACGAGTTGTGCATGTGGCGCACCGGCAGGCGCGTGCCCCGCCGCGCCCGCACCCAGGGCAGCAGGCCCGCCACCGGCACCCCGGCGAGCTGCGGCAGGTTGCTGGTCACGCGCAGCGTCCTGTCTTCCCGGTCCCGCGCCAAGCCCACCCCGGCGCCCACGGCGGAAGCCAGCGCCAAGCCCACCGCCACGAACGGCAGCCGCTTCGGGAACCACGGGCGGTCCGGCAGCTCGGCGTGGTTGACCAGCCGCGCGTCGCCCGACAGCAGCCGGCGCTCGGTTTGCAGGACGTTCACCTTCTTGAGCTGCTCCACGTAGATCTCGCGCCGGGCCTCGACGTCGCTGACCAGGATCGCGATGGCCGCTTCCGCGCCGCCGGTGCTGGCGACGTCCCTGGTCAGGCCGTCATACTGCCCTCTCAGTTCCGCCACGCGCGCCGCCGCCGCTTGCAGGTCCCGCTGCATGCCCGTGCCGACCCGGCGGCTTTCCTGGTCCAGCCGCGCCTGGATGTCCCGCTGCTGCCCCGCGGCGGCAACCACGGACGGATGGTTCTCGCCGTAGCGCCCCCGCAGCTCGGCGTAGCGTGAGCCTATCTCGGCCGCCTGCTGCTTCAGGTCCGACACGGCCCGGCTGTTCAGCACCTCCTGCGTGTCAGTCCCGCCCTGCGACTGCCGCGACAGCGCCTGCGCGTACGCGCCTTGCGCCGCCACCAGTTGCTGGCCGAGCGCCGAAAGCCGCTCGGACGTGATCGGCGCCAGTTGCCCGCGCACCAGGCCGCGCTCGCTGCGGTACGTCTCGACCCGCAGTTCCGCGTCGCGCAGCGCCCGGCCGGAAGCGGCGATCTCGGTCGTCAGCCAGTTGATCGCGTTGTCATGGGTGTCGACCTTGCGCGCCTTGTCGTCCGCCAGGTAGGCGTCCACCAGCGCGTTCGACAGCGTCACCGCCGTTTCCGGCACCGGCGAGGCGAACGACACCTCGATCACCCGCGACCGCCCCGTCGGGCCGATGGAGAACCCTCCCTCCATGCGGCGCAGTTGCGCCAGTTCGTCATGCGCGAAGCCGTCGCAGGAGGCCGGCTTCAGCGCCGACGCCATCAGGCGGGTCGCCCAGGTGCCTTCGCGCGCGGCCTCGCAATCCGCGACCAGCGCCGCGACGACGGCCGGGTCGTGCAGGACCACGCGGCCCAGCCGCGGCGAGCGGAGCATCAGCATCTGGCTCTCGATGTCCGCCGGGTCGCCGAGGCGCTGCGCTTCGGCGGACGCGTTGTCGCTTCGCAGCACCGCCTCGTTGCTGGCGAACAGCAGGGACGCGGACGCGCGGTAGGTCCTGGGCAGCGCCGTGAACGCCACCGCGACCGCGGCGGCGGTCAGCCCGAAGCCGAGCAGGCACCAGCCCTTGCGCCGGCCGAGCCGGGACAAGAGGCCGGTCCGCTCGGCCGTGGCGGACTCTTCGTGATCCAGGGTCAGTTGCATGCGCTCAGCCTCGACGGGGGTGTGCTCGGGGTTGCCCATGCCGGCGGATCGGCCGCGATCTCGCGGCGGACCTCCTCCAGCAGGGTGCGGTACTGCTCGGCGATGACCGGCCAGCCGTAGGACGCTGCGGTTTCCAGCGCGCCGGCGCTCAACCGGGCGCGCAGCGCCGGGTCGGCCAGCACGGGCGCCAGGACCCGGGCGATCGCGCGGCCGTCCAGGGTGATGGCCCGGCCGTTGACGCCGTCGCGCAGGTAATCCTCGATCCCGCCCACCAGGGTCGCGAACACCGGAAGCCCGCACGCCATCGCTTCCATGCAGGTCAGCGAGAACGATTCGTAGGCGGTGGGAAACACGAACGCGTCCGCAGCCCGGTACAAGCGCGGCAGGTCCCCGCGCGGCCCGGTGAAGAGCACCCGCCCGGCAACGCCGAGCCGTTCGGCCTGCTGCCCGAACGGTTTCGCGTGCCCTGCGCCGACGACAAGGAGGCTGGTCCGCTGGTCAGGCAGCGCCGCCAGCGCATCGATGACGTGCGCCAGGCCCTTGCGGTCGAACTCGTGGCCCACGAACAGCAGCACGGGCTGCTCCGCGGACAGGCCGAGCTCGCGCCGCGTCGCGTCGCGGTCAACCGGCGCCGCCGTGAAGCGGTCGAGGTTGACGCCGTTCGGGATGATCGCGATGCGGCTGCGCGGCACGCCGTAGTAGAGCTGCAACTCGTGCACCACGCGCTCGGACAAGGCGACGTAACGGCGGAACCGCAGGCCGCCGATCATGAAACGGTCCCGCGCCGAGACCCAGTGATGCATCGGGTTGAGCCGCCAGCGCCATTCCCCGGCGTCGCGCTTCATGGCGATGTTGGCCCGGTTCACCGCGTGCACGACGCAGACGTCGCCGGCGAGCGTGTCGCCGTGGCTGAGCACGACCCGCCCATCCTTCCGCGAGCGGCGCAGGAACCGCGTCGCGGCCAGCGTGAACAGCGGCACCGCCAGCGCGCGGCCGGCATGCCGCCACCCGCCGCGGGTGCCGATGCGCGACAGCATCGGCGCGATCCGCACCACGTCCGGCGACGCCCCGTCCGCCATGCAGGCGACCACGCGGGATTCGGCGCCGGCCGAGCGGAACGCGCGCTGCAACTCGAACGCGACGGCCTCGATCCCGCCGCGCAGGCTGTACTCCATCACCACCTGGTCGATGCGGAGCGGTGCGCGACTCATCGGACCCTCCCCGTGTCCACGAGCAGGGGCGGGGCGAAGCGGGACCGGGTCAGCCTGCGGCCGAGCCGTATCGACGGCGCTTCCACCGCGCGGTGCATCGCCTCGGCGCACAGCAGCGACAGCGCGATCACGCCGGCGATCGTGACCGGAAGCGGCAGCCAGCCGTAGAACAGGTGGATCGCCGCGATCAGCAGCGGCACGTGGACGAGGTAGAGGCTGTAGGAGACCTTGCCGAGCCAGACCAGGGGCGGCTTGGACAGCAACCGGTCGGCCCGCGCGGACCCGACGGTCAGCAGGAGCAGGCCAACCGCGCCCAGGCCCCAGATGCAGTCGTAGTAGTTCGTCAGGCTCGGCCCCGGCGACAGCAGCAGCGCCAGCGCGGCGGCCCACGCGGATGCCGTGACGGAGGCGGGCCACCCGGCGGCCGCGCGCCCGATGGCCGTCACATGCCCGGCGATCACGATGCCGGCCACGAACAGCACCACGAACCGCCCGGTGTCCACGAGCGAGAGGAGAAAGCTGTCCGCCTCCCGGCCTCCCAGCGCGGCCGTGCAGGCGATGGCGGCAACCAGGCTGAGCGCCGCGGCGGAAACGGGCCAGCGCCGGGTGAGGACGAACAGGATCGGGAAGATCAGGGATATCCTTAGTTCGTGCACCAGGCTCCACATCACCAGGTCCAGCGTCATGTCCGGATGCAGGCCGGTCATCGCCAGGTTGCGCAGCACGTAGTCGGCCGAAAGCGGCTGGTCCCACAGCACCGTGTTGAACCAGAGGCTCAGCTCCGGGATCGGCGCCGGCCGCACCAGCGCGTAGAGCACCGCCGAGCCCAGGATGGCGAAGGCGAACGGAAGGTAGATGCGGCACAGCCGCTTGACCGCGAACTCCTCGTAGCGCGGCCGCCGCGCGCGCGCGAACGGCAGGCTGAGCACGAACCCGCTGAGCACGAAGAACAGCACCACCGCCGACGGCCCGCTGCTCACCAGGAGGCGGAGCGGGGTGAACTTCAGCCACGACCAGCCATCGGACCACGCCGACAGGGTCAGCGGGTTGCCCCGCGCCGCGAACCCGGGCGACACCTGCGCGCAGTGGAACAGCAGCACGAGGAACGCGGCGATCCCGCGCAGCGCGTCGAGGCTGTCCCAGTGGCGTCCGGCGGGAGCAGCCGTTCCGTTCATGCCACCACCGGGCTCGACGGCGCGGGGAGCAGGTCGTTCGCCGGCCCGGAAACCGCGCCGTACGGCATTGCCAGCCCAGGCGATGTCCGCTCCGCCCTGATCGCGCGTTCGACGAAGGCGCGGAAACGCTCGCGGAACACCTGGGTGGAGAACAGGTCGGCGTTGGCGATGCAGGCTTCGGCCGTGAACAGGCCGGCGTTCGCCTCGAACGCCTCGACCGCCGCCACGATGGCCGCTTCCGACTGCTCGCGGAAGAACAGCCCCGTCGGGTTGCGGGCCGGCGCGCCGACGACCGTCTCGCGCAGCCCGCCATCGGCGAACGCGATCACCGGCGTGCCCAGCGCCTGCACCTCCACGGCGGTGATGCCGAAATCCTCGATGCCGGCGAACATGTAGGCCCGCGCCCCGGCCATCAGGCGGCGGACCTCCTCGTTGGACTGGAAGCCGAGCACCTCCACGTTCGGCCCGCAGGCGGCGGCGACCTTCTTCGCGTCCGGCCCCGTGCCGACGATCTTGAGCCGGCGCCCGGGCATCTGCGCGAAGGCGCGCGCCAGCAGGTCGGTGCGCTTGTAAGGCACGAGCCGGCCAACGGAGAGGTAGTAGTCCCCGCGCTCCACGCCGGACGGGCGCGGGATGGCCGGCACCGGGGGGTAGATCACGTCCACCTGCCGCCGGTGCACGCGCCACATGCGGTCCGACACGAAGCGCGAGCAGCCCGCCATGGCGTCCGGCCGCTGCGCCGCCGCGTAATCCCACAGCCGCATCTTGTGCAGCGTGCGGCGCGCGATCAGGCTCATCAGCCCCCGGGTCAGCCCCGCCTCGCGCAAGTACTCATGCTGCAAGTCCCAGGCGTAGCGCGCGGGGGAGAACACGTAGGAGACGTGGACCTGGCCCGGCCGGGTCAGCACGCCATAGGCGACGCTGTGATGCGTCGTGATGACGAGATCGTAGGCCATGACGTCCAACTGCTCCACGGCGAGCGGCCACACGTGCAGCAGCTTGCGGTAGTATCGCGAGACCCGCGGCAGCTTCTGCAGGAACGTGGACTGGATGTCCCTGTGCCCGAGAAAGCCGCGCTGCCCCGGAGGCACCGCGTCGAGCACGCTGAACACGTCCGCCGTTGGGTAAAGGTCGAGGATCTGCTCGATCACCCGCTCGGCGCCGCCGTAAGCGGACATGGTGTCGCAGACCAGCGCGATTCTCATCGGCGAGGCTCCTGTCAGGTGGGGGTCAGTAGGCATTGCGGTCGAACACCGTCAGGAGCACGGTGAGGAAGAGGATCCGCAGGTCGAGGAACAGCGACCAGCCGTCGATGTAGACCAGGTCGTGCTCGACCCGGCGCTGCATCTTGTCCAGCGTCTCCGTCTCGCCCCGCAAGCCGTTCACCTGCGCCCAGCCGGTGATGCCGGGCTGCACCCGATGGCGGCCGAGGTAACCGTCGATCAGCTTCGCATACTGGTCATTGTGCGCGAGCGCGTGGGGCCGCGGCCCGACCAGCGACATCCCGTCCTGCAGCACGTTGAACAGTTGCGGCAGCTCGTCGATGCTGGTGCGGCGGATGAACCGGCCGACCCGGGTCACGCGCCCGTCGTTGCGCCGGGCTTGCGGCACAACCGCGTCCGAAGACGATTGATGCACCATCGACCTGAATTTATAGACCGTGATGACGTTGTTGTTGAACCCCAGCCGCTTCTGCCGGAACAGCACCGGGCCGGGGCTGTCGAGCTTGATCAGCACCGCCACCACGAGCATCAGCGGCGCGAGCATGACGAGGGCGATCACGGACAGCACGACGTCCTCCGTCCGCTTGACCACGCGGTTCCAGCCCATCAGCGGCCGGTGCGACACCGTCATCACCGGCTGCCCGAACAGCAGCCCGGCATGGAGCGGGGCCACGCCGAGGCTCGGCATCTCCGGGCACAGGTGCACGTCGGTCGGGATGGTGCCGAGCGTGCGGACAACCGCCTCGACAGCCTCGTCCCGCTCGCCCGAAACGGCGACGGCCACCTCGTCGATGCGGAACAAGCGGGACAGCGCGATCAGGTCGGCGATGCCGTTGCGGGCGCCGGCCGCCGGCTGCGGCACGAACACGCCGAGCATCCGCATCTCGCCCTTGCTGCCGTCCCGCAGGCGCCTCACCAGGGAATACCCGGCGCCCGTCAGGTCCACCACGGCGACCGTGCGGGTGAGCTTGCCTTGCCTGCGCCACTGCCGGACGCGGCCCGAAGCGGCCAAGCGCACCAGGGCCACGCCCACGAGCGCGGACGCGTACCAGCCCACGGCCCAGGCGCGGGAGAAATCGTCGGACGTCTTGGTGAGGTAGCCCAGGATCAGCAGGAGGGCGAACACGCCTGACCAGCCCTGCACCGCCCGGCCGATCTGCACGGCCGGGGCCGCGTCCAAGCGGCGCGTGTAGCTGCCCGCCAGCCGCATCGCGTTCAGCATGAGCACCGCGGCGAGCAGGGTGATGGACACGACCTCGCCCGAAACCCCCACCGCCTGGTGGCGAAGCGCGTAGGCGCCGGCGGAGGCGAGCACGACGACGCCCGCGTCGGCCGCAGCCATGGCGCCGCCCAGCAGGTGCATCGGGTTGCCGGACTGGGAGAAGGCGCGGGCGCCAGCCTGGGCCACGCTCCAGGTGAGGGCGGCCGGCGGCGGGGCCACGGTCATCGCGCTTCCCGGACTGGGAGCGGCGGCCCAGCCAGATCCGCCAAGCGTCCCGGCACGCAGGCCGCGAGCATCCGGCGGACGCGCTGGGCCATGCCTCGCCCGGCCGCTTGGGCGGCGGACGCGCGCGCCGCTTCGCGCATGGGGTCCAGCCGCTCCGCCGGGGTGCCGAGCGCGCGGAACACGACCGTGACCATGTCCGCCGGCCGCGACGGGTCGAACAGCCAGCCGTTGACGCCGTCCCGCACAAGCCGGCGGGCCAGGCGGTTGCGGCGGCTGCCCAGCACCGGCAGGGAAGCGGCCAGCGCCTCGGCGACCATCGCATGCCTATTGCCGGGAACCGACGACGCGGCGAGCAGGCCGCATTGATCGAAGGCGGCCGCGGCGGCGGACGGGTCGAGCCGGCCGAGGAAACGCTGCGACACGTTGGCCGGCAGCGGCTGCGCGGCGAGCACGCCGGCCATGTCGCCTTCGCCAAGCCACCAGATCTCGGCCGGCCGTTCCGGGTTCTGCTCCGCCCACATCGCCACCGAGATCAGCAGGTCGGCCGCGCCGGAGCGGGGCGACAAGCCGCCCGCGTGCACGATCCGGTGCGCGTGGGGCGCCGGGCGGGTCCGGCCGCATTGGAGAAACGGATGGAGCGCGCCGGGTGCCTCGGGCGGAAGGGGACGCGGTGAAAAGCCGCGGTGTCCCGGGGCCTGAGCC
>CAXTLC010000024.1:5030-11074 GCA_964245075.1 uncultured Acetobacteraceae bacterium | reverse complement strand
GGCCTGGTCCATAGGGGGGCAATCCACCCGGCCGAGGATCACCCGCTCCACGAGGCCGAGGCGATCCGAAGGCTTTGCTGCATCCCGCAAGCTGACGCGGGACGCATCGTTTGCGTTGATAGATGTGGTGACCCGAACAGTCATTGCCTTAAACCTCGTCAAAAGCTCTCAAATCGGAACGGCTGCGCGGCACATGTCCAAAAGTTGAGAAGTTGTTAACAGAGCGGTTCAGCGTCCCAGCAACAATATTTCGGGTGACACGGAGTAATGCGCTTTGACCCGGAATTGCCACTCGTCGTTTCGGACAAGATGTGACTAAGCTGCATGTTGCGATGTGATAACAATCAACCCGCGGTTGAACATGGCTGCCGTTTCGCGTCCCGTTCCCGCTGTTCCACCCCGGCGCAGGGCCAAGGCCAGCGATTCGGGCCAGCGATTCGGGCCAGCGATTCGGGACCACGAACGTCGGACGTGCGGCCGTGCGGCACCCCAACCCATCCGGACCCTCCCAGCCGCCGGAAATGCCGCTTGAATGTGCTGGCTGAGCAAAGGAAGCCGACCTTGAGCAACCCAACGGCCACGTTCCGCCGCCAAGCGGCCAATAGCTGGCGCAAACGATGGCATGCCGTCGCTTGCGCGTGGATCGTCTGCATTGCCGGCTGGACTGGCATCAGCCTCGTGCCCGGCATCGATCAAACCACCACCCGCGCCGTCGGCTTCCCTTATCTGCCCAGCCATTCCGTTTTGCCGCCGGGGGTCCTGCTGGTGTGTGCAACCTTGGCCGCCGGCTTGGCGGCCGGCGTGCTCGTCGCGGTCGTCTTGTCGCGCCGCGATCCGTCGTTCATGGCGGTGGAGGACCTGCGGCCGCTGGGCTTGCCGGTCATCGGCAGCGTATCGCTGGTGCCGGGTCAGGAAAGGCGACGGCACGGGATCGCGCGCGTGCTTGCCCTCGTTGGCAGCGTCCTGCTGCTCGGCGCCGTGTGCGGCGGCCTGGTTTACCGGCTTGCCGGCGCCGGCGGCGCCACGTGACCGTGCCGCACAGGCCTGCACACCTGGTTGGGCGCGCTGCCAGGCGCCTGGACCATCTCGGCCCCGGTGTTCCACGCGACGCTGCGGCCCGGCCCGCGGCGTCCACTGCGCCGGGCGCTCCCCCGCCACCGGCGGACACCCTGCTGCGTGCCGAATCCGCCGAGCCGGGGCGCCCTGCGCAGCCGTCGCCCGGCCTGACGGTGCTGGAGTTGCAGGCGGCCGGCCTGGTCGTTGGCGACGGTCGCCAGCCGCGCGCGTCCGAGGACTACCGGCTGCTTTCGACGCAGATGCTGCGCAGCCGTGCGGCGCCGCACAGCTCGCGGCCCGGCAACCTCGTCATGGTGACCAGTGCCAAACCTGGCGAAGGCAGGAGCTTCACGGCCATCAACCTGGCGGCCAGCCTGGTCCAGCACAGCCTGATCCAGCACAGCCTGGCCCAGCACAGCCAGACCAAGACGCTGTTGATCGACACCGATCCCGGACGCGGGTCGTTGACTGCCCGGCTCGGATTGGCCGGGCGGCCCGGATTGTTCGACCTCGCCGGCGCGGCGGCGCCGGATGCCGAGGCCGCGTTGGTCAACACCGCAGTCGGCGGCTTGCGCCTGCTGCCGGCCGGAGCGGCCGCGGATGGCACGGCACGGGAGATGGCCGTCGTGCTCGGCCGCCTGGCCGGGCTGTTCCCGGACCACGTGCTGATCCTGGACGCGCCGCCATGCCTCGGCACCGGCAATCCCGGCATGCTTGCCTCCTCCGTCAGCCAGGTCGTCATGGTGGTTGAAGCCGCAAGAACCTCGCGTCGCCATGTGGAAGAGGCCCTGGCTGTCGTCCGCGCATGCCCCAGCATCGTCCTGTCGCTCAACAAGGCCCGGTTCCGGTAGCGCCGCCGCTGCGGCCACGGTGCCTGACGATTGCCAAGGTATGTACAAAATAGTACAATGATGAAGGGATCGGCTTACGCGGGCGGCGGGGAAAGCCGAAGCAAGCCCGGCAATGATCGGAGCTCACGATGGACGTGTCAGCCTTCACAGCAAGCCTGGGCGTCAACACCCATATCGGCAGTGGGCCCTACAACGATCCTGCCGAGCTGGCCGGCATGTTGTCGTACCTGGGGATCAGCAACGTCAGGCAGAGTTCGCCGATCGACCCGGCGTCCCTCGCGGCCATGGCCGCCTTGGGGCAGGCTGGCGCCAAGATCGACCTGATCATCAACGGCGGCGGCCCGGTCAACCTTGCGGGGGCGATGGAGAACGTCGACGCGCTCGCGCCGTACCTGAATGCGGTCGAGGGCGTCAACGAGGCGGCGATCTACCCGGTCAGCTACGATGGGATCAGCGGCATCGACGCAGCGGTCGCGTTGCAGAAGGATCTCTATGCCGCGGTCAGGTCGAATCCCGCCCTCGATGGGGCATCCGTCTATTCCTTCACCATCGGCGGCGCCGACCCGTCCGCCTATCCATCCATCGGCGACATATCGGCGTACACCGACGATGCCAACATCCACTCCTACCCGCCGGATGGGCTGCGGCCGATCTTCGTCATCCACGCCGCCATTGCCGGCGGCCAGACCGACGCTCCTGCCAAGCCCGTCGTGCTGACCGAAACCGGCTACTACACGCTCACCAACGGCGTCGGCTGGGGCGGCGTGCCGCAAAGCCTGCAAGCGAGCTACCTGTTGGACGAGGTGTTGGATGAGGCCGCCGCCGGGGTCTCCCGCACGTACCTCTATGACCTCATCGATGATGGGGCAGACCCGGGCGGGACGACTCAGGAAGATCATTTCGGGTTGTTCAACAACGACGGCTCGCCGAAAGCCTCCGCGGACGCGTTCCACAACCTGACATCCATCCTCGCCAGCACCGACGCGGCCGCCGGTTCCGCGGCTCCGGCCAGCCAGCCGTTTTCCTTCACCGTAGCGGGCCTGCCGTATGGCTACACCGGCAACACGCTCGAACTGGACGGCGGGGACGGGTCACACTCCATCGCCATCTGGAACGAGGAGCAGCTCTGGAACACCGGCACGCTGACGGCCGAGGCGCCGAGCGCCTACCCGGTGACCGTTTCACTCAACGCAGCCTACCATGACGTCAAGGTCTATGACCCGACGACCGGCTCCGCCCCGATCCAAACGCTGCACGATGTCAGCCAGGTCTCGCTCGTGCTGGAGGATCATCCATTCGTCATCCAGGTCGAACCGGACCAGCCCGCAACAGTTCTCGGCTCCGGTCCCGACACCCTGGCGTTGCAGGTTTCGGAGGACGCCTACCAGGGCGATGCGCAGTTCACCGTGAGCGTCGATGGCCAGCAGTTTGGCGGCGTTCAGACCGTCACGGCGTTGCACGGCACGGGAGCCGGGCAGTTCTTCGACATCGAGGGTAGCTTCAGCGCCGGACTTCACCAGGTCGCGGTGGACTTCCTGAACGACGCCTACGCGGGCACGCCCGCGACCGACCGCAACCTGTACGTGGACGGCGTCACGATCGACACCCGGCCGGTCAGCGCGACACTCGCTGAATACTCCGGCGGGGCGCAGTCCTTCTCCTTCGACGGCCCGGTGGGCACGGGTCCCATCCCGGCGACCGCGATCGGCATCGGGCCCCAGATCCTGGCGCTCCAGATGTCCGAGGACGCCTACATGGGCAACGCGCATTTCATCGTCATGGTGGATGACCAGCAGGTCGGTGGGGTGCAAACGGCGTCGGCGCTGCACGGGCTTGGGCAATCGCAGGAGTTCGATGTGCTTGGACTATTTGCGGCCGGCCAGCACCGGGCAAGCGTCACGTTCCTGAACGATGCCTATGACGGCACGCCGCAGACGGACCGCAACCTGTATGTCGGAAGCGCCACGATCGGCGGCGTGCCGGTGCCGGATGCAAGCCTGACCGAATTCTCCGCCGGCAAGCAGTCGTTCGCCTTCACGGTGCCCGGCGCTTGATCGCCAGCGCCCTGCGGATCAGGCGGGAACGGCGCCGCGCCGGCCGTAGGCCAGCAGCATGGCGATGATGACCAGCCCGTAGATGACCTGCCGTCCCGCTTCCGGCATCTGCGTGACGCTCAGCACGCTTTGCAGCAGGACGATCAGCAGCGTGCCCACCAGGGTCCCGGTGATCCGCCCCTGGCCGCCCAGGATGTCGGTGCCCCCCACGACCACGGCCGCGATCGCCGGCAGCAGGTAGGCGTCCCCCATCGCCTGGAACGCCTTGCTGGTGTAGCCGGCGACCAGCACCCCGGCCACCGACGCGCACAGCGAGCACGCGACGAAGCAGGTGACGAGCACGAGCCGCGTGTTCACGCCGGACAGGAAGGTCGCCGCCTCCTTGTTGCCCATCGCGTAGATGTAGCGGCCGAGCGGCGTGCGGTTCAGCATGAACGCAGCCGCCGCCGCGATCAGCCCCCACACCAGCACCGCGTTGGCCAGCGGCAGCCCCGGAAGCAGGGTGCCGTTGGCGAGCCACGCCATCGGCGGCGTGGCCGAGCTTTGCGGCGCGAAGCCGCCGGTCAGCATGACCATCAGCCCGCGCAGGACCGCGTTCACGCCGAGGGTGAAGATCATGGACGGCACCCGCAGCACCGCGACGCCGACCCCGTTGAACAGCCCGACGGCAAGGCCCACCCCCAGCGCCACCGGTATCGCCTCCGCCCCTCCCACGGCGGTGCCGAGCATGGCGCTGGCCGCGATCGTCCAGGGCACGGACAGGTCGATGTGGCCGAGCAGGATCACCAGCATCATCCCTACCGCCGCGATGCCGAGGAAGGCCGCGATGCGGAGCTGCTGCAGCAGGTAGAAGGGCGCGATGAAGGACGCGGTGCCCTGCGTCGCCAGCGTGTAGGCCGTGCCGCAGACCAAGATGGCCGCGATGCAGCCGGTCGCGACGGCGGTTGGGCGGTCCAAGCGGCGGAGCGCCGGCATCATGTGAACAGGGACAGCTTGTTCTTGACCCGGAACACCCGCGCCGCGCCGAGCGAGACGGCCAGCAGCAGGATCACGCCCTCGAAGATCGGCTGCAGCAACGGGTTGGCCAGGAAGCCGAACGGCCCCGCGGTGTCGAACACGCGGAAGCAGAAGCTGATGGCCCGCAGCGCCAGGGCGCCGAACACGGAGCCGACGGCGCCGCCCGAGCCGCCGAACAGCGACGTGCCGCCGATCACGACGCCCGCGATGGAGTTCAGCGTGTAGGCGCCGGCCTGCGGGATGTCCGCGTTGCCGCTGCCGGTCTGGATGGCGAGGTACAGCCCGCCGCAGCCGGCGAAGAAGCCGCCCAGCGTGTAGGCCGCCAGCTTGGAGCGCCACACCTTGAGGCCGGACATCAGCGCGGCGCTTTCGGAGGACCCGGCCGCGTAGCAGCCCCGCCCGGTGACGGTGGCGCGGAACGGCAGCCACACGCACACGACCGCCAGCACCAGGATGATGACCGGGACCGGCATCAGGCCGGCGCCGTGGCTGAACCAGCCCGGCGGCGTCCCGCCCCACCAGCCGAACGTGTCCGCCATCTCGCTCAGCGCGTTCGTGGTGACCCAGTTCAGGTCGGCGTTGACCTGCCCGCCGGGCGTGGGCCGCAGGAACAGGCTCAGGCCCATGAACACCGCCCCTGTCGCCAGGGTGGCGATGATCGGCTGGATGCGGCCGAACACCACGACGCAGCCGTTGACCGCGCCGCACGCCGCCCCGGCCGCGAGCGAGGCGGCGATGCCGAGCGCGATCCCGCCGGCCGAGCCGTCCAGCAGGTGGGACGCGAGGCAATCCGCCAGCGTCATGGTGGCGCCGGCCGCGAGGTCCAGCCCGCCGGTGATCACCGGAACCGTCTGCGCCATCGCGACAAAGACGAGCGCCAGGCTCTCGTTGCTGTTCTGCACCAGCAGGTCGATCGAGAAGCCCTTGGGATGCAGGGCGTTGTAGAGCCCGTACAGCAGCAGGAACAACGCCACGGCGAGCCACAGGCCGACGCTGCGGCCGAGGCGGATGCGCAGCGTCCTCACCCGGCGCGGTTCCCTGGGAGGTTCCCTGGAAGGTTCCCTGG
>CAXTLC010000024.1:0-4930 GCA_964245075.1 uncultured Acetobacteraceae bacterium | reverse complement strand
AGGTTCCCTGGAAGGTTCCCTGGGAGGTTCAAGGAAGCGGCCACGATCGCCGGGCCGGTGATCGCGTCCCCGGCGAGTTCGCGCACCACCCGGCCGTCGTACATGATCAGCACCCGGTCGCAGCAGCCGACCAGCTCGTCGTAATCGGTCGAGTACAGCACGATCGCGGTCCCCGCGTCGGCCAGGCCGCGCAGCAGTTGGTAGATCTCCTGCTTGGTGCCGACGTCGATCCCGCGCGTCGGGTCGCACAGCAGCACGATGCGCGGGTCGCACAGCAGCCACTTGGCGAGCACGACCTTCTGCTGGTTGCCGCCGGACAGGGTGGACACCGGCAGCGCCGGGTCGCTGACCTTGATGCGCAGCTTCCGGATCATGGCGGTGACGCCCGCCGCTTCCCGCGCGCGGTCCACGACGATGCCGCGGGACAAGCCGGGCAGGGCGGCCAGCGTGATGTTGGCGGCGACCGACATGGGCAGCATCAGCCCCTCCGTCTTGCGGTCCTCGGGGATCAGCGCCATGCCGGCCCGCTTGGTCTTGGCGGCGCCGGGGCTGGTGATCGCGCGCGGCGCGCCGTCGACCGCGACGGCCCCGGACACGCCGCGCAGCACGCCGAACAGCGCCAGCAGCAGGTCGCGCTGGCCCTGCCCGTCCAGCCCGCCCAGCCCGACGATCTCGCCGGGGCCGACGCGCAGGTCCACCCCGTGCAGCCGGCCGGCCCAGGCGATGCCGCGCGCTTCCAGCGCCGGGGTGTCGCCGGGGCGGTAGGCGGGCTTGGGCGGGTAAGCGTTCTCGATGTCGCGGCCGATCATGAGCTGGACGATGTCGGCAGGGCTGCGCGAGCCTTGCGCGAAGGTTTCGACATGGCGTCCGTTGCGGAACACCGAGCAGGTGTCCGCCAGCGCCTCGATCTCGTGCATCCGGTGGCTGATGTACAGGAGGCCGAGCCCCTCGTCGCGCAAGCCGAGCAGGATGGCGTACACCTTCTCCACGTCCGCCGCCGTCAGCGCGGAGGTCGCCTCGTCCAGGATCAGCAGGCGGGGGGAGCGGCCGAGCGCCTTGGCGATCTCGACCATCTGGCGGCGGGACAGCGGCAGGTCGCGGGCCGCGGCCGCCGGGTTGACGTCCTCGCAGCCGACGCGGGCCAGCAGCCGTTCGGCCTGCCGGCGCTGCGCGCGCCCGTCGATCAGGCCGAAGCGGCGCGGCGGGTTGGTGATGGCGATGTTGTCGGCGACCGACAGGTCCGGCAGCAGCGACAGTTCCTGGAACACGCAGACGATCCCGGCCGCGTTGGCCGCCTGCGGGCCGGACAGCACGCGCGGGACGCCGTCGATCGCCAGCGTTCCGCTGTCCGGCTGCACCACGCCGGCGATGATCTTGATCAGCGTGCTCTTGCCGGCCCCGTTCTCGCCGAGCACGGCGTGGATCGACCCGGCCCGGGTGGCGAGGTCCACGCCTTCCAGCGCCCGCACGCCGCCGTAGCGCTTGCCGATCCCGCGCAGCGCCAGCAGCGGAGGCCGCTCCGCTTCCGCGCTCATCGCTACTGCGTGTTGCCGGTGGATTGCCCCATGATCTGCGGCGCGGTGAACGAGATGCCGCATGGCGGGAAGGCGTTGTCCGCGAAGAACTGCTCCTTCATCTCGGGGAAGTAGTTCTGGCCCGCCTTGAGGCTCCTGAAGTCCACGATGGGGATCGGCACGGAGATCAGCTGCGGCATCGGCTGCCCCTTCAGCGCGGCGATCGCGGCCTTGATCGAGATCGCGCTCAGCGCCGGCGACTGGCCGTAGCTCATGCCCTTGAGGCCCTCGGCGGCGTGCTCGGCGATCTGGGTGCGGAACGCGTTCTCGCCCTCGCCGGCGATGGGGACGAAGGGCTGCTTGGCGTCCATCAGCGCCTGCACCGTGCCGTCCGAGCCGCCCTGGGTGAACACGCCGTCGAAATGGCCGTGCACGGCGATCGCGTCGGCCGTGACCTTCTGGCTGTCGCCGGCGGCCCAGTTGCCGATCACTTCGACAACCGTCGGGTTGGCGCCCGCCGCCTTCAGGGTCTCGCGGAAGCCGTCATGCCGCTCCGTGTCCACCGAGTTGCCGGGCACCCCCCGCACCTCGAGCAGCGTTTTGGCCGAGGGCGCGTACTTCAGCAGCCAGCTCGCCGCGTCCACCCCCATCTCGCGGTTGTTCTCGTTGACCTGCATCACCGCGTCCGTGTTCAGCACGTTGTCGAACGGCACGATGACCACGCCCTTCGCGTTGGCCTGCCGGATCACCCGGTCGAACCCCGTCGGGCTGACGGCCTCGACGATGATCGCGTCGTAGCCCTGGTTGATGAAGTCCTCCATCGCCCCGAGCTGGGCGGCGGCGTCGGTCCCCGTGCTGACGACCCTGAACTCGGCCAGGTCCCGCTTGTTCTCCGGCAGCTCGGCGTAGGCCTTGGCAGTCTTGATCATCTGGATGCGCCAGGTGTTGCCGACGAAGCCGTTGACCAGGGCGATCTTGAACGGACCGGGCTTGGCCGGCCACTGGTAGTACTTCGTCTGCGCCGTCCACGGCTTGAAGCACGCATCGGCCGACCCGGGCGCAGGAACGGTCTTGGGGCCTGCCGCCAAGGCGCCGCCGGCCAGCAGGCTCAGCGCGAGGGCAGTGCCGAGGACGTGGCTGTGCATGTGGCGTTTCCCCGTTCGCGTCGCCCGGTTCCCAGGCGACCTTTGGCGTGGAAGGTGTCGCAACTTCCCGGCTTAGGCAAGCCGCAAGGCTTGCCGGCGGCAACGGCTGCCGTCATCGTCGGCCGGCGCGTCAAGCACGGCAGTGGGGTTTCCCGCCGATGGACGATCCCCCGCTCACCCCCGAACTGGCCGAGGCGGCCGTGGCGAACGGCATCCGGCGCTACTTCGCGGCCCGGCGCGAGCGGGTGGGGCCGTTCGTGGACGCTCACTACTCGCTGCGCGGCACCTTGGCGCTGCATCGGGCGGCGCTCGGGTGGGACATCGCGCGGGCGCCGGTCAACCTCGCCTTGGCGCTGCCGCAGATCGCCCTGAAGCTCGGCGCGTGGACGGCGGGCCGGCTCGGCGCCAGGCGCTTCGCCACCGTGTTGGGGCGGCCGATCCTGCTGCGCACCGCGGTGTCGCGCGAGATCGAGTGGCTGATGCAGGCCGAGCTGCTCGAATTGCCGGTGGAGCAGCCGGGCCGCGCATCCCGGCGCGACGCGCTCGCCGAGGCGATCCTGGCCGAGCCGGGCGTGTCGGCCGCCATGGACGCCGCGTTGCGCCGGGTCGGCCCGCACAGCGCCGACCCGGCGTTCCGCGAGCGGCTGCGGCGTGCGATCGGCGAGTACGGCGTCAGCCGCGCCGCGGCGGCGGAGATCACCACGGGGCTGGCGAGCCTCGGCGCCGGGGCGGCGGTCGCCAACAAGCTGACGCCGGGCATGGCCTCGCTCGGCCCGACGGTGGCCGCCATGGTGGCGCAACAGGCGGCGGTCGCGTCCTTCCCGCTCGGCGGATGGGCGGGCGGGCTTTGGTACGGCCTGTTCCCCGCAGTGCCGTCGCTGGCGCTGGACGCCACCGCCACAGGGGGCATGATGCTCGCGGCGACGGTTTTCGCCGCCTTCGCCGGAATCGTGTCGGACCCGGTGCAGCGCGCGGCCGGCCTGCACCGGGCGCGGCTGCTGCGCATGGTGAACGCGCTGGAGCGGCAGTGGAGCGACCCGGCGGCGGCGGGCTTCGTCGTGCACGACCACTACGTCGCGCGGCTGCTCGACCTGTTCGGGATCGTGCGCGCGGCGCTCCGGCTCGCGCGTGGTTGAGGGCGCCCGGCGGCGGCGGCCGGGAACGCCGGGTGGGCCGCGGCGCTTGCTGTTCATCATATACAGGAGCGTCCGCCATGGCCGTTGATCCGCGCACCCGCTACCCACGCCCGCCTTTCGCGGCCGGGCCGCAATCCGCCCCCGGGTCCTCCGCCCGCATGAAGCCGGAGCCGATCTACGGCGAGGACAGCTACCGCGGCTCGGGCAAGCTGGAAGGGCGCGTGGCGCTGGTCACGGGGGCGGATTCCGGCATCGGCCGCGCCGTGGCGCTCGCCTACGCGCGGGAAGGCGCCGACGTGCTGCTGTCCTACCTCGACGAGGAGGAGGATGCCGACGCCGCCGCGCGCTCGGTGCAGGACGCCGGGCGGCAGGCGGTGAAGCTGCCCGGCGACATCGCCGACCCGGCGCATTGCCGCGCCATGGTGCGAACGGCGGTCGACCGCTTCGGCCGGCTGGACATCCTGGTCAACAACGGCGCGACCCAGACCACGCGTAACAGCCTGGACGAGATCAGCGACGAGGAATGGGACCGCCACTTCCGCGTCAACGTCCATTCCCAGTTCTACCTGTGCAAGGCGGCGGTGCCCCACCTCAAGCCCGGCTCGTCCATCATCAACACGTCGTCGGTGAACTCGAAGCACCCGATGCCGGGCCTGCTGGCCTACTCCGCCACCAAGGCGGCGATCGCGAACCTCACCATCGGGCTGGCGCAGATGCTGGTGAAGCAGGGCATCCGGGTGAACGCGGTGCTGCCGGGGCCGATCTGGACGCCGTTCATCCCGACCGGGATGGAGCCGGAGCAGGTCAAGACCTTCGGCAGCCAGTCCCCCATGGGCCGGCCCGGCCAGCCGGCGGAACTGGCAGCCGCCTACGTGTACCTTGCCTCGGACGACGCCAGCTTCACCACGGGCGCGCTGCTGCCCGTGCACGGCGGCATGGTGGTGTACTAATGGTCCGAACCCGACGCTTGGTGCTTGACCAGTCAGGTGGTCCGGCCCGCCAGAGAAGCCTGATGGTGGAGACCTGAGGGTGGCTTCTGTTGTTGAAGGAATCTGGTTGCTGAATTGGAGCGGCATCACCCCAGCTTCGTCTGAGAATGGTGGTAAACGGTCAGTCCGCTCTCGGGCAGAAGAGG
>CAXTLC010000023.1:0-55996 GCA_964245075.1 uncultured Acetobacteraceae bacterium | reverse complement strand
CCTCGGCGCCGCCACGGCTGCGGAGGCCGCCACGGCTGGCGCCGCCCGCAGCACGGACGCCGCCCTTGCGGCGGCGCGGGAGGCGGCGGTCCGCGCCGAAGCCAACGCCGCCGCCGCCGACCACGCCTGGGGCACCGTCGCCGAGCGCATCCTGCAACGCCTGGGCGCCGGCCCCGTCCTCCCGCTGGCGCCCGCCGACCTGTCGCCGGACGCGGAGGAGCGTGCCCGCCGCAAGCTGGACCGCCTGGCCCGCGAACGCGAGGCGATGGGGCCGGTGAACCTGCGCGCGGCGCCCGAAGCGGAGGAGATGACGGCGCGCATCGCCGGCATCGCGGGCGAGCGGGCGGAGCTGGACACCGCCATCGCCAAGCTGCGCGGCAGCATCGGCCACATCAACCGCGAAGGGCGGGAGCGGCTGGGCCAGGTGTTCGCCGATGTGGACCGGCATTTCCAGGCGCTGTTCGCCCGCATGTTCGGCGGCGGCCGGGCGCACCTGGCGCTGGTCGGCTCGGACGACCCGTTGCAGGCTGGGCTGGAGATCTACGCCCAGCCGCCGGGCAAGAAGCTGGCCACGCTGTCCCTCCTGTCGGGCGGGGAGCAGGCGCTCACCGCGCTGTCGCTGATCTTCGCCGTGTTCCGCTGCAACCCGGCGCCGGTCTGCGTGCTGGACGAGGTGGACGCCCCGCTGGACGACGCGAACGTGGAGCGGTTCTGCGGCCTGCTGGCGGAGATGGTGAAGGAAACGGGAACGCGCTTCCTGGTGGTCACCCACCACCACCTCACCATGGCGCGGATGGACCGGCTGTACGGGGTGACGATGCAGGAGCGCGGGGTGTCCCGGCTGCTGTCCGTCGACCTGGCGCTGGCGGTGGCGATGGTGGAGCAGCCGCGCGCCGCGGCGGAGTGAGGCGGCGCCGGTGATGACCAAGGTGTGACACCCGTGGGCTGAACTCCGTATCCGACCCCTCGTTCACCGGTCCTGGCATGGGTGCGACCGAGAATGGCCCGTGCTCCCGCCCGTTGAGCGAGGAGTGGTGTTCCGATGGCGTCTTCCCCTGTTTCCAGCCGCAACCGCCTGCTCGCGTCCTTGCCGCCGGACATGCTGGCGAAGCTGATGCCGAAGCTCACGCCCGTGGCCTGCACCATACGGCAGGAGATCTACCAGTCCGGCGGCGAGATCGACGCGGCCTACTTCCCTGAAAGCGGCATGATCTCCCTGGTCGCCAACCTCGATGACGGCACGCAGGCGGAGGTTGGCATCGTCGGGCGCGAGGGCATGCTGGGAACCTCGCTGCTCCTGGGCGTGCCCACCTCCTACATGGAAGCCATGGCGCAACTGCCCGGCACCTTGCTGCGGATGCCGAGCCGGGAGTTCCGCCAGGAACTGGACAGCAACGCGCCGTTCCGCATGCTCCTGTTGCGCTACCACGAGGCCATGCAGGCCCAGGTCATGCAGACTGCGGCATGCAACGGGCACCACGGGCTGGAGCAACGCCTCGCCCGCTGGCTGCTGATGGCGCATGACCGTTGCGAGAGCGACGACCTGCCCCTCACGCAGGACTTCATGTCGGTGATGCTCGGCGTGCACCGGCCCAGCGTCACGGTGACGGCGGGGATCCTGCAACGCGCGGGGCTGATCCGGTACTCCGGCGGCCGGGTCAGCATCGTCGACCGGCCCAGCCTCGAAGCGGCCTCATGCGAATGCTATGCCGCAGTCCAGCGGCGCTACGCGGCGTTGGTCGATGCGCCAAACACGCCGTAGATGTATGGTGTCTGACAGTCTCGCCGGAGTGGATGCCTTATCCATCCAAGGATGGAGCATGAAGAACCGCCCGCTGAAAGCTGTCCGCAGAAGCCACCCTGTCCAGCCCAGCGGCTTCCGAGTACAGTTGCCGGGTCCGGTGGCATCGAGGGCGGGCCAGGCGAAGCCTTGCGGGTCGGCGCACTTGAGGCCGAGAACGCGATGCTGCGCGCGCAGGCCAGATTGTCACGCCTCGTCCTGGACAACGCGCTCGATTACGCGATCACGACGATGGACGCCGACGGCCAGTTCACGGGATGGAACGCGGGCGCGCAGAGGATCATGGGCTACAGCGAGGCCGAGGTGATCGGGCGCACCGGCGACATCATGTTCACCGCCGAGGACCGCGCCATCGGCAGGTTCGAGACCGAATTGCGCCGGGCCGCCGAGACCGGCAGCGCCGTCAACGAGCGCTGGCACCTCCGCCGGGACGGCACCCGCTTCCGGGCGAGCGGGACCATGATGCCGCTGCGCGGCCCGGACGGCCAGTTGGAAGGGTTCCTGAACATCCTGCGGGACCGCACCGAGGCGCAGGCCGAGATGGAACGGCGCGAGCTGCTGCTGGCCGAGATGGGCCACAGGGTGAAGAACACCTTTGCGGCCGTGCAGGCGATCGCCGGGCAGACCGGGCGCCACGCGCCCAGCTTCGCCGATTTCCGGGAAGCGTTCGGCGCGCGCCTGCGGGTGCTCGCGCGTTCCCACGACATGCTGATCCGCGGCCATTGGGAGGACGCTCCGCTGCGGCAGGTCATCGAGGATTCGCTGAAGGCCTATGACGAAGAGCCCGGGCGAACCAGCGTCGAGGGGCCGCCTGCCCTGTTGCCGGCGAACCGCGTGGTGATGGCCAGCCTCGTCTTCCACGAGCTGGCGACCAACGCGGTGAAGCACGGCGCATTGTCGGCGCCGGGGGGCCGGGTGCACGTGGCGTGGACGGTGGACGCCGGCAGCGGCGCCGGGCGGGCGGAGATCACCTGGCGCGAGCGCGGCGGCCCGGCCGTGACGCCGCCGGAACGCCGCGGCTTCGGCTCCCAGCTGTTGCAGCAAGGCGCGGCGTTCGATGGGACCGTGCGGCTGGACTTCCAGCCGGAGGGGCTGGAATGCCGCATCGTCCTGCCGCTTGGCGGCCGTCCCGCGGAGCCGTCCAACCAAAGGGAAGGATGGATCAAGCCCGGTTGACGCATAAGCCCGGCGCCGTGCGCCTCCGTCGGCCCGCCCTACTCGATCGTCCTCGGCTTCGGCCGTGAGGACCAGAACTGGCGGACATACCAGTCCTCCCAGGTCTTGAGCGCGCCGCGGCGCCGCATGACGGGGTTCTCCACGAACCACCAGGAACACGCCGCGATGGCCGCCGTGACGGGCACCGACACGAGGATGCTGGCAAGCCAGCCGTGGAAGGCTGGTCCCAGGGTGTAAACGGCCTGCTGCACGGGAAAGCCGTAGAGGTACAGGCCGTAGGAATAGTCGCCGCTGAGCAGGAGGCGATTGCGGGGCGGGTTCAGCAGGCCGAGATAGACCGTCACGTACGCGATCGGGATCGCCGCGAACCTCATCCCCTTGGGGACGAACACCGGCAGGGCGAGCGAGATGGCGAGCATGGCCGCGAACAGCAGGCGGGACCACGGCAGCCGCTCGCGGTAGCGGAAGAGAACCACGCCGGTGATGAACGCCATCACGATGCTGGAGCCGCCGGCGCCCTGGTAGGCGGTGCTTTCCCGGAACAGGGTGTTCAGCAACTGTGCCGCGTAATACGCCCCCAGGAAGCCAAGCAGCAACTCGCGGCGCCGCACGATGCCGAAGACCATGAGGAACGACAGGAGGATGTAGCAGACGAGCTCGTAGGGGACGGTCCACAACTGGCCGTTGACGAGGTGTGTCGGGTTGGATTGGAACACGCCGGGCAGCACGTAGTGGATGTCGCCGAGGATGTTCCAGAAATACTCGTGGAACATCGGGCTCGCGTAGTAGGCTGCCGAGCCGGCGTTCGTGAGCAACGGCCCGAGGATGAGCGCCGAAAGCAGCACCTCGACCGAAAGGGCAGGCCCGATGCGGAACACCCGCAGCCCGAGGAACCCGAACAGCGACTTGGACCGTTCCAGGCTTCCCGCGACCAGGAAGCCGCTCAGGGCGAAGAACATGGGGACGATCAGGAGCGAGAGCGGGGCGAGCGCCGGCCCCCAGAACACCTGGTCGGTCCCGTAGGAGATCAGCAGGCTGTGCCAGCAGATCACGCTGAGCGCGAGCACGATCCGCATGTAGTCGAAGCCGCTCGGCCGGTTGTTGGTGAGCGCCATGCGGTCCGCCAAGGAGAGCGTGGCGTTGGGGTGGGCCGGGTCGGGCAAGCCCGCCGGCTTTCTTGCTTGTTCCACCATGCGAGCGGTTCTCCGTAATCAAACCTGGTATTGCGGCTTACTTCCCACGCGGCACGGGAGCCGCGGGCGACATTCCGCCTATTCGCGGAGCATTGATTACGTGCAGATCTACGTTTGCCGGACGGCCGTGGAAGTCAGGCGCCCTTGAGATCGGCCGGCACCTTGCCGCCGTTCTCCTCAAGCTTCTGCATGACTTGCCTGTGGAGCCATATGTTCATGGCCGCGGAATCGTCCGTGCTGCCGGTGTAGTGCAGCTCGGCCGCCAGCGCCTTGCGGGCGGCCATGCTGCTGTCCAGTCCGAGCAGGGTCAGCAGGTCCACGATGGACACCTTGTAGTTCGACGGCTGCCCGCGCTGCGCCGCCATCTGCGCCAGCACCGCGCCCACGTCCACCGGCTGCGTCGCCGGCGCCGGCGCGGCGTCCGCCACGGGGGCGGGCTGCTGCACGGTGGTGTCGGTGGGGATGGCGGGGGGCGGGGCGTCGGCCGCGTCCGGGGCGGCGGCCGGATGGCCGAAGATCTTGGACATGATCGAGCCGAACATGCTCATTGCCGCATTTCCGTTCCCGTCATGCTGTGGAGATCAGGCCGCAGCGAACCGCTCACAACGTGCCGCCCTTGCGCCCAGCCGACGCGCCGAGCCGCAGCCGCAGCGATTGTAACTTAATGAAGCCAGCCGCGTCCACCTGATTGTATGCACCGCCATCGTCCTCGAACGTCACCACGCGGGCGGAGTACAGGCTGTTGGGGCTTTCGCGGCCGACCACCGTGACGTTGCCCTTGTAGAGCTTCAACCGCACCGTGCCGGAAACGCTCTTCTGGCTCTCGTCGATCGCGGCCTGCAACATGCGGCGCTCCGGGCTGAACCAGAACCCGTTGTAGATCAGCTCGGCGTAGCGCGGCATCAACTGGTCCTTGAGGTGCGCCGCTTCCCGGTCCAGCGTGATGCTCTCGATCCCGCGGTGCGCTTGCAGCAGGATCGTGCCGCCCGGCGTCTCGTACACGCCGCGGGACTTCATGCCGACGAAGCGGTTCTCCACCAGGTCCAGCCGGCCGATGCCGTTGGCGCGGCCAAGCTCGTTCAGCCGGGTCAGCACGGCGGCGGGGGAAAGGCGCGCGCCGTCGACCGCCACCGGGTCCCCGCGCTCGAACTCCACGGCGATGACGGTCGCCCCGTCCGGGGCGTCCTCCGGCCGGATGGTGCGCTGGTACACCAGCTCGGGGGCTTCCTGCGCCGGGTCCTCCAGCACCTTGCCCTCGCTGGAGGAGTGCAGGAGGTTGGCGTCCACGGAGAACGGGGCGTCCCCGCGCTTGTCCCGCGCGATGGGGATCTGGTTCAGCTCGGCGAACTCGAGCAGCTTGGTGCGGCTGGTCAGCTCCCATTCCCGCCACGGGGCGATCACGGTGATGTCCGGCTTGAGCGCGTAGTAGGCGAGCTCGAAGCGCACCTGGTCGTTGCCCTTGCCGGTGGCGCCATGGGCGACGGCGTCGGCGCCGACCTGCTCGGCGATCTGGATCTGCCGCTGCGCGATCAGCGGCCGGGCGATGGCCGTGCCGAGGAGGTACTGGCCCTCGTACAGCGCGTTGGCGCGGAACATGGGAAACACGAAGTCCCGCACGAATTCCTCGCGCAGGTCGTCGACGAAGATCTCCTTGACGCCGAACATCTCCGCCTTGCGCCGGGCCGGTTCCAGCTCCTCGCCCTGGCCGAGGTCGGCGGTGAAGGTGACGACCTCGCATCCGTAGGTCGTCTGCAGCCAGCGCAGGATCACGCTCGTGTCGAGCCCGCCGGAGTAGGCGAGCACCACCTTCTTCACATTCGGCACGGGCATGGCAAGGTGGCTCCGATGGCACAAGCGGTCGCGATAGTCCTGAAGCCCCAAGCCGGCAAGCGTGCCGGCAAGCATCTCGGCAAGGGCATCGGGCGCGTGGCGGCGGCGGGCCTGCTTTGGGCGTATCTCCTCTGGGCGTGCCTCCTCTGGACGTGCCTTCTCTGGGCGAGCACAGCCGGAGCGCAGCCCGTGCTCGACCCGGCGGCGGTGCCGGGCCTGGATGCGGCCGGGCGGGCGTCCTACGCCGGGTTCGTGCAGGCCAACACCCCCCGCGTGGCGGCGCTGGGCAGCAACGGGCGGCTCGGCTGGTACTCCGGCGGGCATTCGCTCGACATCGCGCGCGACAAGGCGGTCGCGGCCTGCACGGAGCACGGCGGCGCCGGTTGCCGGCCCTACGCCGAGGACCTGGCCGTCGTCTGGCCCGGCCGGGAATGGCGGCCGGCGCCCGCGCCCGGTCCGCTGGTGGATACGATCAACTACGGCTTCGTGCCGGACGCGCGATTCCTTTGGCACGGCCCGGCGGCGTCGCGCGGCGTCGTGGTGTGGTCGCACGGCAAGAGCGGGGACGTGGACAACCGCGGCCTGCAACCGCCGCCATTCCTGCGCGCGTTCAACAACGCCGGCTTCGACGTGGTGCGGTTCGACCGCGCGCCCCTGGTGGACAACCCGGTGCGCGCCGCGGGCTGGCTGCGGGAGGAGCTGCCGGCGCTGCGCCGGTCCGGGTACCGCACCGTGGTGGCGGCGGGCCAGTCCCGCGGCGGATGGACCTCCTTGCAGGCGCTGGACACCGCCGGGCTGGCGGACGTGGTGATCGCCGCCTCCCCGGCGGCGCACGGCTCGGGCGGCAGCACCAACCTTCTGGCCCAGGACGACGACCTGCGCCAACTGGTGGCCGACGCGGCGCCGTCCCGCACCCGGGTGGCGTTCGTGCAGTTCAGCGCCGATCCGTTCATGTCGGACGCGGAGATGCGGGTGCGGCTGGTGGAACGGCTGCGGCCGAAGACGGGCGGGCTGCTGCTGATCGACCGCCCGGCGGGGTTGAGCGGGCATTTCGGGGCGGCAGGCTCCGCCTTCGCGATGCGGTTCGGGGAATGCCTGCTGTTGTTCGCGACGGAGGCCGTGCCGTCCGACCCGTGCGCGGGGAAGTGACGTGAGCCGGGGTGGGGCTGGCCCGGCCGGCAACGTCAAGCGTTCTCCGGCGGCGGTGATATCACCGACGGGATCGTCCGGAGCAGGATGAGGAAGTCCTTGGCGAGGGACCAGTTGCGGATGTATTCGAAATCGAACTCCACCCGCTTGCGCAAGCTCTCCGCCGTGTCCGTGTTGCCGCGCCAGCCGTTCACCTGCGCCCAGCCGGTCATGCCGGGCTTCACCCGGTACCGCAGCATGTAGTCGGGCATCACCTCGGCGTAGATGCGCCCGTCCGCCTTGGCGCGGGGTGCGTGCGGCCGCGGCCCGACCAGCGACATGTCGCCGAGCGCCACGTTCAGGATCTGCGGCAACTCGTCGATGGAGTACTTGCGCAGGGTGCGGCCAATCCGGGTGACGCGCTTGTCGCCCCGCAGCACCAGCGTCTCGGCCGCCTGGTCCGCCTGCGCGACGTGCAGGGAGCGGAACTTGTAGATCTGGAACGGGCGGCCGTAATGGCCCGACCGCGATTGGCGGAAGAACACCGGGCCGCGGCTGTCGAGCTTGATCACGGCCGCCACGAGCAGGAACAGGACCGAGAGCGGCACCAGCAGCATCAGCGACACCGCCAGGTCACATCCGCGCTTGAGGGCGGCGCCCACCGCGGAGAAGGGCGGACGCATCAAGGTGGGCATCACCACGCCTTCAAGCTGGTCGGTGCCATCGCCGCGCAACGCTGGCGGCGCCTGGTCCGGCACCAGGCGCACCGTCAGCGGCAGGAACCGCAACCGGTCGATCAGCGTGGAGATGCGCTCGCCGGCGGACCAGGGCAGCGCCATGTAAACGTCGTGCAGTTCGTAGTTGTGGATGTAGCTCACCAGCTCGTCCACGTGGCCCAGGCACGGGATGAGGCCGTGCAGCGGGCCGGGCCGGCTGAACCGGTCGTCGAAGAAGCCGACCACCTGCGCGCGGCGGAACGGGTCCGCTTGCAGTTGGCGCAGCATGCGCGCCGCGGACTCGCTGTTGCCGATGAACGCGACGGGACGGGCCTTGGGCCGCAGGCCCGGCAAGCGGGCAGCCGCCCGGAGCGCCAGCGTCCGCAAGGCAGCCACGGCCGCGAGCGAGGCGGCGCACCAGGCGCCCACCACCGGCACGGCGGCGAGGGGGGCGGGCTGCAACGTGACGGCGGCCGTGGACAGCACGAGAAGGGCCTGGGCCGCGCGGGGCAGCTTGGCGCGGCTGGGCGGGGCCACCCAGCCGCGAAGGAGCAGCACGGCCGCCGCGTAGGCCAGCGCCATGGCAGCGGGGTGCAGCGCGGGATGCCATCGCTGGACCAGGCTGCCCGCCAAGGCGATGCAGCCCGTCTCGGCAGCCAGGCACACGGCCCGGAAAGCGAGCATCGGCAAGGCCGGACCGGCGCCCGCCATTCGGGCCGAGCGGACGGAGCCGGTAAGGTCGTCCAGGGTGGCATGCTGCGCAGCACCGTCCATCGCCATCTCTTCCTCGGCACAAAGCCGCTCACTGAAATGTACTATAGCGAGAAAGGAAGCGTGAACGCCATCGCTGCCGCAAGCGCGGCTTTCAGGCCGCCGGCCGCACCCGCTGGCTTTCCGTGCGCAGTTGGCCGCAGGCCGCGAGGATGTCCCGGCCCCGCGGCACGCGCACGGGGCTGGAGAACCCGGCGCCGGTGACGATGGCGGCGAAGCGGTCCAGCTGCCCCCCCGTGCTCGGCTCGAAGGCGCTGCCGGGCCAGGGATTGAACGGGATCAGGTTCACCTTGGCCGGGATGCCTGCGATCAGCCGCACCAGCTCGCGCGCATCCGCCTCGCTGTCGTTGACGCCGCGCAGCATGATGTACTCGAAGGTGATCCGCCGCGAGTTGGACGCCCCCGGGTAGCGGCGGCACGCCGCGAGCAGCTCGGCGATCGGGTACTTGCGGTTCAGCGGGACGATCTCGTCCCGCAGTTCGTCGCGCACCGCGTGGAGCGACACGGCGAGGTTGACGCCCAGCTCCTCGCCGCAGCGGTCCATCATCGGCACCACGCCGGAGGTGGACAGGGTGATGCGCCGGCGGGACAGGCCGATGCCCTCGCCGTCGGTGGCGACCTGCATGGCCCGGGCGACGTTCTCGTAATTGTAGAGCGGCTCGCCCATGCCCATCAGCACGATGGTGGACAGCAACCGGGGCGTTTCGCCGCTGGGGGAGGGCCATTCGCCGTAGGCGTCCCGCGCGGCCATGAACTGGCCCACGATCTCGGCGGCGCCCAGGTTGCGGGCCAGGCGCTGGGTGCCGGTGTGGCAGAACCGGCAGGACAGGGTGCAGCCGACCTGGGAGGAGATGCACACCGCCCCCCGGTCCCCCTGCCGGTCCGGGATGTAGACCGTCTCGGCTTCCTGCCCGTCGCGGAAGCGGAACAGCCATTTGCGGGTGCCGTCCGTGCTGGTCTGCTCCGTGGCGACGCCGGGGCGGCCGATGACGAAGCGCTCGGCCAGCCGTTCCTGCAACGGGCGCGCGATGGAGGACATGGCGGCGAAGTCGGTGGTGCCCTGGTGGTAGATCCAGTGCCATAGCTGCTTGGCGCGGAACGGCTTCTCGCCGATGGCGGCCAGCTCCGCCGCCAGTTCGGCGCGGGTCAGGCCCACCAGTTCCCGCCTGCCGTCCGCGCCCACCGGCGGCGGGGGGGAGAACAGGGCTGACTTGGCGAGGATGCGGCTGCGCTCGGCTTCCGTGAGGGAGTGGGACATCAGCCGCGGGCCGGGCAGGCTTTGTTGACCGCCGCGTAGGCGGGGGAGAAGCCGCGGAGGTTGAAGGTGTCGGTCACGGCGGCGCCGCGCGGCCCCGGCGATTTCGCCACCGCCTGGCGCCCGCGCTCGAACGCGCCCACCACGGCATGGCCGTCCCGTGCGAAGGCGGAGCGCTGGCTGGTGTAGAACGGCAGGCTGGCGCCTTCCACCTGCATGACCGCCTCCGCGTTCGGGCCGTAGGCGAACCCCGCGCTGATCGCGACCGCGTCCCGCACGCCGCCGGGCCGCTGCGTCACCGTCAGCACCACGTCACCGCGGCCGGGCAGCGGCGGGGTGGACGAGGCGGCGCGGGTGAAGGCGTAGCAGACGGTCTGCCCGGCTTCCTGGTGCGTGGCCGCGGTCCAGTCCTCGAACTTGCCGATGGCGTGGGGGGCGGCGGGCGCCGGGCGCGCGGCGGGATGTGGCGCGGCGGGATGGGCCGCGCGGGGCTGGGCGAAGGCGGGCGCGGCGGCCAGCGTGACGAGCAAGCATATCGGGGGGAGTCGCATGGCGCAGACATACGGCCCGGTACTGTTCGGAACAAGGCAGCGCCGCCGGCCGCGAAGCGAGATTTAGATTGGCATTTCGCCGTGGGCCGCCGTAGGCAATGAGGCGGTCCAACTCGACCAAGCGTCAGCAGAGTCTGCCCAAGCAGCATATGTTCCAGCGCAGCACAGGAGCGTGCCATGTCCAGTGAAGCCCACCACCGCGATGCCCTGATCGAGACGGCCGCCGCCGAACTCGACCGCGCCCACCGCGGGACCATCGCGCTCGAAGCGGGCGAGGTGCGGCGGGGCCTGCAACTGGCCAGCAAAGCCCTGCACGACGCCGAGGAAGGCGACAAGGCTGCGATGCTGGACAAGGCGCTCGCCGACCTCGACGACGGCGCGCTGGCCGAGATGGGCAACCTGATCGAAGCCGTCCGCAAGACCCTGGAACGCGGCGCCACCTGACCGCCTTGCCACGCATGGACGAGACGGACGCCCGGCTCGCCGCACAGTACGAGGCCTACCCCTATCCGGCCCGCGACCCGGCGGACGAGGCGCGGCGCCTGGTGGTCGGCAGCCCCAGCCACCTGCGGGAGATCGATCACTGGGTGTTCGGCGCCGCCCGGCCCCGTTCCCGGCCCTTGCGCGCGCTGGTGGCCGGCGGCGGCACGGGGGACGGCACGATCATGCTGGCCCAGCAGTTGGCCAGCGCCGGGCGGCCGGGCTGGGTCAGCTACCTGGACCGTTCGGCCGCCGCCTCCGCCGTCGCCCGCGCCCGGGCGGCGGCGCGGGGGCTGACGGTGGACTGGCACGAGGGCTCGCTGCTCGACCTGCCTGGGTCCGGGCTGGGGCCGTTCGACTACATCGATTGCTGCGGCGTGCTGCACCACCTGCCGGACCCGGCGGCCGGGCTGCGGGCGCTGCTCTCGGTGCTGGCGCCGGGCGGCGGGCTGGGGCTGATGCTGTACGCCCCGCACGGGCGCACCGGCGTCTATATGCTGCAGGACGCGCTGCGGATGCTGGCGCCGGAGCGCGAGCCCCCCGCCGCCCGGCTGGACGTGGCGCGCCGGGTGATGCGGACGCTGCCGGACTCGGCCTGGCTGCGGCGCAACACCGGCTTCGCGGACCACCTCACCGGCGGGGACGCCGGGCTGTACGACCTGCTGCTGAACCCGCGGGACCGAGCGTTCGACGTTCCCGCGCTCCATGGGCTGCTGGCAGGGGCCGGGCTGCAAGCCACGTGCTGGCTGGAGCCGCTGCGCTACGATCCCGCCTTATACCTGGCGGACGCCCGGCTGCGCGCCCGCGCCGCCGGGCTGGACCCGGTGGCCCGTGCCGCCCTGGCAGAGGCGCTGTGCGGCAACATGGGCACCCACGTGGTGTACGCCGTCCGCGCCGCCGACGCGCCCGCGCCGCCGGACGGCGCCGAGCCGGGTGCGGTGCCGGTGATGCGGGAGATGCCGGGCGCGGAGCTGGCGAAAGCCATGCGGCCGGACGGCACCATGCCGTTCCTGTTCGACGGGCTGCGCGTGTCGGTGCCGCTGCCGCCGCTCACCGCCAGCCTGCTGCGCCTGGTGGACGGGGAGCGGAGCGTGGGCGCGATCGCCGCCGCCCTGGCGGACCGGGTCTCCGCGGAGTCGTTCGGCCGCGCCTGGCGGGAGATGTACGGGACCTTGTCCGCGCTCAACCGCGTGCTGCTGGCGCCGCCGCCGTGACGGTGCAGTGAGGGTGCCATGACGGTGGTGGTGATCTTCGGCGCGGCCGTGCTGCCCGGCGGCCGGCCCAGCCAGACCTTGCGCGCCCGGGTGGACGCCGCGTTCCGCTGCGGCGGCACGGACGCGCGCTACATCCCCACCGGCGCGGTCGGCCGCCACGGGCCGTCCGAGGCCAGCGTGATGGCCGGGCTGCTCGCCGGGCACGGGGTGGCGCCCGAGCGCATCCGGCAGGAGGAAACGGGCACGGACACGCTGTCCTCCGCCGTGGCCTGCGCCCGCATGCTCGCCGGCGAGGCGGGGCCGGTGCGGGTGGCCAGCAGCGGCTACCACCTGCCGCGCTGCGTGATGCTGATGCGGTTGGCGGGGGTGCGCGCCACCGCCTGCCCGCCACCGCCGCGCGGTTCTTGGGCCTGGTACTGGCGGCTGCGGGAAGGGGCGGCCTTGCCCTATGATGCCGCGGTGATGGCGGTGCGGCGCTTCGCCGGGCGGCGGTGAGGCCGCGGGCTTGCGCGAGAACGGAAGGACCTTAGTTCGGTCCTACGTCACACCGTCCGCCCGCCATCCACCGGCAGCACGACGCCGGTGACGAAGTTCGCCTCGTCCGACGCCAGGTAAAGGCAGGCCGCGGCGATGTCGTCGCCGAGCGACATGCGGCCCAGCGGGATGGTGGACATGAACTTCGCCCGGTTCTCCGGCGTGTCCGGCAGGCCCATGAACGTTTCCAGCAGCCCGGTGGCGCCGATCACCGGGGCGACGCAGTTGACCCGGATCCGCCACTGCGCCATCTCCGTTGCCAGCGCGCGGGACACCAGGTTCACGGCGGCTTTGGTGGCGTTGTACCACGCCAGCCCCGGGCGCGGCCGGATGCCGCCGGTGGAGCCGATGTTGATCATCACTCCGCCGCCCGCGTCCCGCATCACCGGAGAGGCCGAGTTCACCATGTGGAAGACGGATTTCACGTTGATCGCGAACACGCGGTCAAACTCCTCCTCCGTCGTCTCCAGCAGGGGCTTGTTGCGGTAGCTCCATCCGGCGTTGTTCACCACGATGTCCAGGCGCCCCCCGTGCCCGACCGCGGCATCCACCGCACGGTCCGTGTCGGCGCGGGAGGTGACATCCCCGGTCAAGGCCATCGCCGCCGTTCCGATGGACTGCGCCACCGTTTCCGCTGCCGGGCCGTTCAGGTCCATCAGCACCACCCTCGCACCTTCCCGCGCGAACGTCCGCGCGATGGCGGCACCGAACCCCGAGCCGGCGCCAGTCACCAGCGCAGACTTGCCTTGGAGACGCATGTTGTTTTTCCTTGTTGCGCTGGTGGGAAGCAGGCCGGTTTCAGAAAGCGGTTCTACGGGGCCAACAAGAGGCCGGGTTCCTCATCCTGGCTCTCGGATTGCCGGAGATGCGCGACCTGGCTCAACGCCTCTTCCGCAGCCGCGCGCCAGCCCAGGAAACGGCGCGGCCCCTGTTTGGCGTGGCCTCTGTCTGGCGCGGTCCCTGTCTGGCGCGGTCCCTGTCTGGCGCGGCGAAGGGAGGCAGTTTGCCGTGCCGTGCAGTCCTGCATGTCAACGATCATTGCCGTCCTGACCTCCCAGCGGCGGTACGCAAACCCGCCCGAGGCACACGGCAGCGCAAACCCGCGCGGCTGGCAAGCCGGGATTTTGCCGGGAACATGCAATCGTCATCATTTGATGCTGACGCGCGTGAGCGAAACGGGTGAATGACGCCGCGATGACACGACGCATCGGGTGAGGTCGCATCCACGCCGTCCGCCGTCATCGCTCCGGATGCTGATCATCGAGCGTCCGGCGCGGCGAGCCTGGACGCCGCCATCGACCCGGCAGACGCCACGACATCCGGGCCAGTGTCGATCGAGTTCACCGAGGATACCACGGAGAGCGCGACGCCCGGCACGGTCAACCTGCGACCGGGCGTCACGCTGACGATCGACGGACCGGGCCACACGCCGGGTGGCACCGGGATTTAGCGGGCAGTCTCCCGTCCACGCCTTCGAACGCGCACGCACCCGGGACCGCGTCGATCGCCGGCTGACCGAGCCACGCCACCCGTGGACCGACGGACAGGCCGAGCGCATGAACCGGTCGCCGGGAGAAGCCACGGCCGAACGCTTCCACTACGAGGCGCGAGCAACTCCGAAGCCACCTGGCCGGCTTCGTCCCAAGACGATTCATGCTCGGCCTGCCCCGCCAGATGCCGGGGCCAAACAGCTAGCTTCCCACTTGGCCCCGGTGGCGCAGCAGGTGGTCCGCCAGCACGCAGGCCAGCATCGCCTCGCCGACCGGAACCGCCCGGATGCCGACGCAGGGATCGTGCCGGCCGCGTGTCACGACGTCGACATCCTCGCCGGAGGCGTTCACGCTGCGCACCGGTTGCAGGATCGAGCTGGTTGGCTTCACCGCAAAGCGGGCGACGATGTCCTGGCCGGTGGCGATGCCGCCCAGCACGCCGCCCGCGTGGTTGGAGCCGAAGCGGATGTGGCCGGCCTCCATCCGCATCTCGTCCGCATTCTCCTCGCCGCGCCGGGTCGCTGCGGCGAAGCCGTCGCCGATCTCCACGCCCTTCACGGCGTTGATGCCCATGAGCGCGCCCGCGATGTCGGCGTCGAGCTTGCCGTAAAGCGGCGCGCCCAGGCCGGGCGGGACACCGCTGGCCGTGACTTCCACGATCGCTCCCAGGGAGGAGCCATCCTTGCGCGCCGCGTCCAGCACGCCGGCCCAGGCCTCGGCGGCGGCCGGGTCGGGGCAGAAGAACGGGTTGCGCCCCACCTCGTCCCAGTCCCACCGCACACGATCGACCGGGTGCGGCCCGATCTGCACCAGCGCGCCGCGCACGACGACACTGCCGAGCACCTTGCGGGCGATGGCTCCCGCGGCGACCCGCATCGCGGTCTCGCGTGCGGAACTGCGGCCGCCGCCGCGATGGTCCCGCACGCCGTACTTCGTGGTGTAGGCGACGTCGGCGTGCCCCGGCCGGAACTGCTCGGCGATGGCGCCGTAGTCGCGGGAACGCTGGTCGACGTTGTCGATCTGCAACGCGATCGGCGTGCCGGTCGTGACGCCTTCGAACACGCCGGACAGGATCCGCACGGCGTCCGGCTCCTGGCGCTGGGTGGTGAAGCGGGATTGCCCCGGGCGCCGCTTGTCGAGCCAGGGCTGGATGTCCGCCTCGGCCAGCGGGATGCGCGGCGGGCAGCCATCCACCACGCAGCCGATCGCCGGGCCGTGGCTCTCGCCCCAGGTCGTGACCCGGAACAACGCGCCGAAGGTGTTGTGGCTCATAGGGACGCCTCGGCGATCGCGTCATCCGCCGGGGCCATCGCCCGGACAGGCGGGTCGAAGACGTGGCGCAGCACGAGGTCCTTGAAGTCCGTGGCCGCGACGGCCGCACCGGCCTCGGGCAGCAGCGACGGGATGTCGGAGATGACCAGCGGGCCATCCAGCGGGTCGGGCGTCGGCAAGCCGTGGGACCCCTTGACCAGCGAGGTGTCGCGCAACGGAGTGACATCGAGCAGCGCGCGCTGCCCGACCCGCCGCTGGAGCAGCCGCATGGCGATGCGCAGTTTCGGCGCCGGCAGCGCCGGGTCGAGGAACAGCTCCATCGGGTCGTAGCCGGGCTTGCGGTGGATATCGACCGTGCGCGCGTAGTCCGGCGCCTTCGCGTCGTCCTCCCACCAGTAGTAGCTGAACCACCGGTCGGGAGCGGACAACGCGACCAGCTCGCCCGACCGCGGATGATCGAGGCCGTGCTGGCGCTTGCCCGCGTCGTCGAGCACGGACGCGATGCCGTCAGTCTTTTCCAGCACCGCGCGGACGGCATCGACGTCCTGCGAGTCACGCACATAGACATGCGCGACCTGATGATCGGCGACCGCGAAGGCCCGGCTGGCGCCGGCGTCCAGGGTTTCGCGCCCAAGCTCGTTCCGCAGGCGCAGCAGGCCGGCGGCACGCAGCGCCCGGTTGACGTGCACCGCGTCGCGCACCGGCATGATGCCGTACTCGGACACCACGATCACCCGGTATCCCTCCTTGCGCGCGCCCGCCAGCAGCTCGCCGAACACGGCGTCGATCCCGCGCAAGTCGGCCGAGACGCGCGGGTCGCCCGCATCCGGCCCGTGCTTCTGCAACACGTAGTCGAGATGCGGCAGATAGCAGAGCGCGAGCGTCGGATGGCGGGTGCGCAGCACGTGGGCCGTCGCGCGGGCGATCCAGCGGCTGCTCGATATGTCGGTCGCCGGCCCCCAGAAGCGGAACAGCGGGAAGGGACCGAGTTCGGCATCCAGTTCGTCATGCAGCGCCGGCGGCTCGGCGTAATGGTCCGGGACCTTGCGGCCGTCGGCAGGGTACATCGGCCGGGGCGTCGCGCTGAAGTCGACGGTGGAATACATGTTGTACCACCAGAACATGTTGGCGCAGGTGAAGCCAGGGTCACGCCGCCGCCCGGCATCCCAGATCTTCTCGCCGCCCACCAGCCGGTTCGACTGCCGCCACAGCCGCACCTCGGCTTCCTCGCGCGTGTACCAGCCGTTGGCGACGACGCCGTGTCCCGACGGGGGAAGCCCGGTCAGCAAGGTCGACTGCACGGAACAGGTGACCGCGGGCAGTACCGGCGAGACCGGGCGCACGGCCCCGGCCGCCGCCATGGCGGCAAGCTCGGGCGTGTGCGGCCCGACCAGGCGCTGCGACAGCCCGACAACCAGGACGACGAGGGTGCGGTGCATGGCCAGCCCGGCGTCAGCGCCGGGCCGAGCCGGCCGCGAGGCGCAACGCGGGCGCCTCCTCGGCCGGCGTCCCATCCACCCGCGGCTCCTGGCCGCCGCGCAGCACCGAGTTGCCCATGTAGAGGGTGCGCTGGTCGATCGGCGCCGGGTTGAGCCAGTCCGCTTCCTGCATCTGGCCGCTGCGCCCGTAGGCTGCCAGGGCGTTGCTGTAGGTCACCTTGCGGATGGCGTCCTCGCTGATCCCTCCCTGCCGCAGCAGCGCGGCGGTCTTCGGCACCGCCAGCGGGTCCGACACGCCCCAGTCGCAGGCGGAATCCACGATGATCTGGTCCGGCCCGTAACGGCGGACGAGCTCCACCATGCGGCCGCTGCTCATCTTGGTGCCGGGATAGATGGAGAACCCGGCCCAGTAGCCGCGTTCCAGCACTTCCCCGGCGGTTTCCTCGTTGTTGTGGTCGATCACCACGGAGGCGGGATCAAGCCCATGCTCGCCCACCACGTCCATCGAGCGCGTCGTCCCCCGCTTCTTGTCGCGGTGCGGCGTGTGAACCATCACCGGCAGGCCGAGTTCAAGGGCGAGATCGAGCTGCTGGCGGAAGTAACGGTCTTCCAGCTCTGTCTGCTCGTCGTAGCCGATCTCGCCGATCGCCACCACGCCCTCCTTGAGCGCGAAGCGCGGCAGGATGTCCATCACGGCCTCGGCCAACGCCTCGTTGTTGGCTTCCTTGCTGTTGAGCCCGATCGTGCAGTAGTGCCGCAAGCCGAACTGCCCGGCGCGGAAACGTTCCCAGCCAACGATGGTCGAAAGGTAGTCGATGTAGCTGCCGACGTTGGTGCGCGGCTGGCCGAGCCAGAAAGCGGGCTCGATGCAGGCGACAACCCCGGCCTGCGCCATCTTCTCGTAATCGTCGGTCACGCGGGAGATCATGTGGGTATGGGTGTCGATGTACACGCTGGCTTCCTTCAGTTGGCCATTGCCGGCACGGCGTTCAGTGCGGCACGGGCCGCTTCCTGCTCGTCCGCGCTGCCGGTCCGGAGCACCCTTTCGAGATCCTGACGCGCCGCATCGTCCGCCCACGGCCCGACGCAGCGCCAAAGCTCCGGGCTGACGGGCCGGCCTGCCGCCCAGCGCTCGTGGGCATAGTCGCACAGCATCCGCATCAGCGCCGGGTTGGCACGCCCGTCAAGGCGCTGGATGGGGGCGAGCGTCGTCTCGATGAACAGGGCCTTGAGCACGAGATGGTTCCACCCCGGCTCGTCCAGCATCTCGGCTGGGAACGGGTTCGCGTGGGCCACCGCCTCGAACACCGGGCGGACCGCGCTGCGCAGGCCCTCCCGCGCCACGGGGAGGAAGGATTGCGGGCCGGGGTAGAGCGGCAAGCCGCGCAGGAAGGTGATCGTTTCCCCCAGATCGGCGAGGGCGAGCAGCGACTGCAAGGCCGCCGCGAGCGCCTCCGGCGGACCCGGCCGGGCCAGCAGCAGGACGAGGCGGCCGGCCTGGTCCACGCTCCAGCCGCGCGGGTCCCAGCCGGGGCGCACCCGCGCCGCCTCCGCCAGCTCCGCCGGGCCGAGCGCCAGGTCCGCCTTGCCCAGCCGGCGCGGCGCCAGGCTGATCGCCAGGTTGAAGCTGCGCTCGCTGGCGCCGGCCAGCACCTCCTGCCGGCGGGCGTGCAGCCAGCCGAACGCCGGCGGCGGCAACTGCCGCTCCAGCCAGCCGGCCATCAGGTCAGCCGGGCTCATATGCCGCTGACCCAGCGTTGCAGCAGCAGCGTCGCGCCGAAGCAGGCCAAGGCGAGCGGCACGGCCCCGGGACGGCCGGCGGCGGCGAGGAACATGGCATCCACCAGGCTGATCCCCGCGATCAGCCCCGTGATCGCACGGGGAATGCAGCCGGGACGCCTGCCCCGCACCAGCCAGAGCGTCATTCCGATCCATCCGGCGAGGCCGAGCAGCACCAGCAGGCCGACGGGGCGGCGGGCCAGCACCGCGCCATACGCCAGCGGCGCCGCAAGGAACAGCCAGGGCCAGAAACGGCCGATGGCGCCACGGCTCTCATGCTTGGCCACCAGGGTCAGCCCGATCAGGTAGTAGAGCGCGGCGACACTGCCGGCGAACAACGAGACGGACAGCGTGGCCGTGGCGGCGGCGCCTGCGGCGACATAGGTCAGCAGGCGGCAGACGGCCATCGCAAGCGGGCTGAGCGGGTTCGACTTGTGGTAAACGTTGTAGCCGACGATGGCGCAGGCGAGCGCGAGGCCCGCCGCGGCCACGAGCCCAGGCGGCACCCCGAAGCTGCGGGCGGCGAACAGGAGAACCGCGACGGCCGCGAGAAGCAGGGCGAAGCCGAGCGCGAAGACGGTATTCGCATCGGCGGCTCCGGATGGGATCGGCCGGCCAGGCCGCTCGACCGCGTCGATATGGCGGTCGAACGCATCGTTGAGGAACATGCCTCCCAGGTAAGCGAGAGACAGCCCGAGCGCCACGGGGATCACCCCCCATTGCCAGGGCGACGCCCCGGCGAGCACCACGCCGGCCAGCGTGTTGGTCCAAACCGTCGGCAGGTTGGAAACGCGGCCGAGCCGCAAGGCGGTCATGGGGGTCACGACAGGGAACTCACGACAGGGCCAACTCCGGCTCGCGGTGGGCGGGGCGGTTGCCGGACGTGCCTGGGAGCAGCCGGCGGCGCACCCAGTCGAGCTCCCGCGCGATGCCGGCATCCAAGCCGCCGCCGCGCAGCTCGGGCGGAAGCACGTCCCAGGTGTAGGTTTCCACTTCCAGGTGGGGGCTGATCCCCTCGTTACGCTGGAGCTCCAGCATCTGGAGCAGGGACGGCTGCGTCGTGCGGAAACGCCCGAGCACCTGGTCATGGAACACTGGCAGGTGACAGTGGACGCGCCATTCGCGCTCGCTCCCGGCGTCGCCGGGCCTGGCTGCGAGCGCATCGGGAAGGTCCAGGAACTGCACGATCCCGGCTGGCCCGCGCTCGACGACCTGATGCAGGTAAACGCCGTCATCGAACCGACGCAGCAGGGCGGCCGCACCCCGATCCATCCCCGTCACCACTAGGGCCGAGGAAAGCTGCAACTTGGCGACCGCGATGCCGGCGCGCCCGAGGAGGGCCAGGCTGTCCTTCGGCGCTTCGAACTCCACGGCGGCGTGGCACACGTCGAGGCATACCGCGAGGTGCCGCCGGAGCAGGCTCTCCGCAACCGGCGCAGCACGGCCGGACAGCGCGCAGAAGCGCTGGACGGCCGCGGCGGAGAACAGCTCCGCCTCGAAGAACGCCACGGCTTCCGCGGTGGTCTGCAACAGGCACATCGGCTCCGGCTCGAGCGCCAAGCGGATGCAGCGGCCCGTGCGGTCCTCCAGCGCGGCGAGGTGGGCGGCATGGCGCAGCAAGCTCCCGGCTATGTCCTGCCGTGCGCCGGGGCAAGCGGCGGCAGCGATGAACGCGCCTGGAACGGTGCTCAAGCTGCCAGCAAGGTCCGGCTGGTCATCCGGCAAGAGCGAGGCGAGCAGGGTGGCGAGGCGGTTGGTGTACGCCAGCCGTTCCGGCGTGCGCCAATCCGGCGCATACACCTGCTGCTTGACAGGCTGGCCGTGAAAAGGGCCGTAGGGAAAACCGTTGATCGTGAAGACGTAGAGCCCTTCGCGCCCGAGGAAGTCGCAGAAGGGGGCAAGGTGCGACGGGTCTTCCAGCGCTTCGGCGGCGATGGCGGACAAGCGCAGGCCGACGCCCATCGGAGCGTCCGGGCAGGCCAGCCGTTTGACGGCCGGAAGGTGGCGGCGGAGCGCATCGAACGTGTCCGCCCAAGTCTCACCCTGGTGAACGTTCGTGCAGTAGGTCAAGTGGGCCTGGCCGGAAAGCATGTTCAGTTTCATGGGTATGGCAGCCGCAAGGCCGGCGGCGGCCGAAGCCGCCGCCGGCCCGCAAGCCTTCCTATCAGGTGGTGGTGGTTGGGCCGAACGCGCCCTGGCCGCTCAGGAAGGTCAGCAGGCTCTCACCGCCGCTGTTCGGGAGGACGATGCCGCCCAGGAAGGAACTGCCGACGGCCTGCAACGCAGGCAGCGGGCTCACCCCGGCAGAGGTGCTGTTGGAAACGGCCGAAAGGAACTGGTTGTTCAACGAGATGGCCGAGCTGATGACCGAAGCGAAGGGATTGGTGGAACTGGACGACCCAGTCGACGACACGACCGGCGGCGCACCCGCGACGTCGCTGATGCTGATCCCGTTCGCGGCCAGGAAGTTGAGTCCAGCCGTGGGCCCAACGGTGCTGCTGCTGCCCGTTGAAGCCAGGCTGCTGAGGCCGGCAATGAAGCTTGCGGGGACGGTGTCTGAAGTAGACGCTGGAATGGTGACTGCGCTCGTCATGGCTGTTGGTTCCGTTGTTGCTGTTGTCGTTGCCGGAGCGGTCGTTGCCGGAGCGGTCGTTGCCGGGGCGGCCGTTGCCGTGGCTGCACCGGTTGAGGAGGCGGCAGAACCGCCGAAGATGCTGCTGAAGAAGCTGGCATCACTGGCCGACAAGGGCGGGAACAGATTGCTCGCGTCCACGCCGGGCAGGTTGAGCAGCGGGGCGAAAGGGCTTTGCCCCAGCAGGGAGGTCAGGTCAGGTGCGCCGGAGCTGGAGTCCGCAGACCCGGCACTTGCGAGCACGTCCCCGGCCGCAGCGACGTCCGAAGGGCTTACCGCGGGCGTAGCCGCCGGGGCCTGGGCTGGGGCGGCCGCTGGGACAGCCGTTGCAGGCGCGGCAACGCTCGGCGCCGCGGCGGCAGAGGCGCTGCCGGCGTTGGTTGCGGTGCTGAATATGCTGTTGGTGCCCGGGTAGTTGGTGAACGGGTTGGTGCCGATCGACGCGCTGTCGCCGAACGGATTGGCCCCGCCGCCGCCGCTGGGGAGGTTGCCGAACAGGGTTGCCGGCGTGACCCCCGGCAAGTTCAGCAGTGCCCCGAACGGGCTTTGCCCGAGCAGAGCCGTCAAGTCGGCGCCGCTGGGGGCTGCTGTCGTGGAGCCGCCCATGGTGCTGCTGTCCTGGGAGGGGGCGGAGGGCGCTGCGGAAGCGGTGCCGCTGGAGGTGGAGGAACTGGAGCCCGGCACCGTGATCGGTGCGGAAACCACGTCCGCGCTGGACGTGGAGCCCGTGCCGCTCGGGATGGCGCTGGCATCCGCGCCGTTGGCTGTCAGGAAGCTGCTCGCCGAGGCGACGCCCCCCACGCCGCCGCCGCCGCCAAAGACGCTGGCGAAGAAGCTGGCGTCGCTGGCCGACAACGGCGGGAACAGGTTGCTCGCATCCACGCCGGGCAGGCTGAGCAGCGGTGCGAACGGGCTCTGTCCCAGCAACGAGGTCAGGTCCGCGGGGATGCCGGAGCTGGAAGCCGCGGCTGCGGGGGCGGCGCTGGCGGAGCCAGACACGGCCGGCGCGGCGGAGGCCGAGTCCGAGTCCGCCATCACCGGTGCGGCAGTTGCCGTGGCGACCGGTGCCGCCGCCATGACGGGTGCGGCGTCCGCCATGGCCGGTGCGGCGGCCATGGCAGGTGCGGAGGCTGTGGGGCTGGACGCCGCGCTGCTCGAATCAGCCAGCGTGGCGGGCGGGCCGGAGGGCGGGCCGCCCGCGTTCGTGGCGGTGCTGAAGACGCTGTCGGTCCCCGGGTAGTTGGAGAACGGGTTGCTGCCGATCGACGCGCTGCTGCCGAAGGGGTTGGCCCCGCTGCCGCCGCTGCTGGGGAGGTTGCCGAACAGCGTTTCCGGCGTGACGCCGGGCAGGTTCAGCAGTGCGCCGAACGGGCTCTGCCCCAGCAACGCGGTCAGATCGGAACCGCCGACATCCGCCGGAGGACCGGACGCGGCGGCGGAGCCACCCATGCTGCTGCTGCCCGAAGCAGCGGCGGCGGAACTGCCCATATCGCTGCTGCCGGGCGCTGCATCCGGAGCGGCTGACGCGGACTGGCTGCCGAAGTCGTAGGACCCCGCGCCGGTCAACGCGCTTGCGCCATAGTCGTAGGCCACGACGAAGGTGTTGTTGCCCCCGTTGGCGGTCACCGTGTTGTCGCCATTGCCTGACCCGTCGCCGGCCGGCCCGTTGGCGGATGGGAAGTTGTTGGCAACGACGAAGGTGTTGTTGCTGCCGCCCGCGGTCACGGCATTGCCGCCGCCAACGCCGACGACGTTGCCGCCCGTGCTGGTGTCGTTCGTGGCCGCGTTGGTCGCGATGCTGCCGCCCTGCCCGGATGCCACGACGTTGGAAGTGTCGTTGGCGGGCACGACGCCAGTGGATGGATCGGCGGCCGCACCGTACTCGTAAACGACGGCGAAGGTGTTGTTGCCGCCATCGACGCTGATGACGTTGTTGCCGTCAGTCGAGGGTGCGGTGCCATCGCTCGGCGCATAATCGTACTTGATCACGAAATGGTTGTTGCCGCCGGTCACGTCCAGCGTGTTGCCGCCGCCGTCGGACGTATTGCCGGTGTATTCGATGACGAAGTTCTGGTTGCCGCCATCGATCGTCGTGCTGTTGTCGCCCGGGGTGATCATGATCACGTTCCCGTAGCTGGACGGAGATCCGGCAGCTCCCTGTGCGCCGCTGCTGGATGCGGCGCTGGGATCGACAGGCTGCGTTTGACTACCCGACATGGATGTTCCTTTGAGTCATTATGTTAGGCCCGGAATGGCCTCTCTGGCCTTCCGTGCCGCTCGATGAGCCCGGCCACGCCGGGCTCATACCTGACGCCCTCGCGAGGGCGACCTCGCCGTCAGCGCCGTCGGACGCAATCGCGGGGAGACGCTTGTAGGCTTGGCCTGCGCGGACCACTTCGCGGCGGATCGCGCGGGCACTGTCGAACCTGTCGTAGAGCGCCTGCCCGTCATCCCGGCGGATCAGGCGTTGCAGTGCCACCAAGTCCTCGATGTAGTTTCCCACCACTTCGAGAACGGCCGCCTTGTTGTTCAGGAACACGTCGCGCCACATGGCCGGGTCGGCCGCAGCGATGCGGGTGAAGTCCGTGAATCCCCCTGCCGCGTATTTCAGGACCTCGCCCTTGAGCACGCCTTCCAGGTCGTCCGCCGTGTTGACGATGCTGAAGGCAAGCAGGTGCGGAAGGTGCGACGTCACGGCGAGCACCTGGTCGTGATGCGCGGCGTCCATGAACTCAATCCGCGAGCCCACCGCCCGCCACATCTCCGCCACGCGGGCCGTCGCGTCAGGGCTCGTCCTGGCTTCGGGCGTCAGGATGCACCACCGGTTCACGAACAAGCCGTCCACCGCCGCCGCCGGGCCGGACTTCTCCGTGCCAGCCACCGGGTGGCCCGGAACGAAGCGTTCCATGTCGAGGAACGGCGTCACCAGCTCGACCACCCTTGCCTTGACGGAACCGACGTCGGTGACGATCGCATCGGGCCGCAGGCTTGCGGCGATGCTCCGGGCCGCGTCCCCGCAAGCGCCCACGGGAGTGCCCAGGACAACCAGGTCCGCTCCACGCACCGCGGCGGCCGGATCGGTCGTGCCCTCGTCGACGAGCCCGAGATCCTGGGCGACATCGAGGGTGCGCTGGTTTGGCGTGGTCGCCACCAGGCGCTTGGCAAGGCCTAGGCGACGCATGTCGCGCGCAAGCGACCCATTGATCAGGCCGATGCCGACGAAGGTCACCTGATCGAACAGGCTTCCTCCGGGCACGGGCAGCGCTTCGACATTCATTCCGCAGAGAACGCCAACGAGGCGTGCGCGCGGGCGCGGTTCGCGGACTTCAGCTTCTCCGCGAGCAGGAATGCGATCTCGAGGCTCTGCTGAGCGTTGAGGCGGGGGTCGCAGTGGGTGTGGTACCGGTCGGACAGCCTCGCCTCGGTGATCTGCTGCGCGCCGCCGATGCACTCCGTGACGTCCTGCCCCGTCATCTCGATGTGGATGCCGCCGGCATACGTCCCCTGTTCCTCGTGAACGTCGAAGAAGCCGAGGATCTCGTCGATGATGCGGCTGAACGAGCGGGTCTTGTAGCCGGACGTGGCGTTCTCCGTGTTGCCGTGCATGGGGTCGCACGACCAGACGACGTTGCGGCCTGCGCCATGAACCGCCCGCACGAGGGGTGGCAGGTGGGTGCGCACCTTGCCCGACCCCATGCGGCAGATCACCGTCAAGCGGCCCGGCTCGTTCTCGGGATTGAGCACGTCGCAAAGTTGCAGCAGGTGATCAGGACTCGTGCCGGGGCCGACCTTGACGCCGAGCGGGTTGCAAATGCCGCGGGCATACTCGATGTGGGCGCCGTCGACCTCGTTGGTGCGATTGCCGATCCACACCATGTGCGCCGCCGTGTTGAAGATGTCGCCGCTGAGCGAATCGGTCCGGGTCAGCGCTTCCTCGTAGCCCAGCAACAGCGCCTCGTGCGACGTGTAGAGCGTGGTCAAGGCCCGCGATGGCGTCACGTCCGAGACGCCGCACGCCGTCATGAAGGCGAGCGTCTCGGAAATGCGGTCGGCCATGTCCTTGTAGTGCTCGCCTTGCGCGGACTGGGCCACGAAGGCAAGGTTCCACCTATGGACGTTGCTGAGGTTGGCATAGCCGCCGTTGGTGAAGGCGCGGAGCAGGTTGAGGGTCACGGCAGCCTGGGCATAGGCCTGGATCTGGCGTTGCGGGTCCGGCCGGCGGGCCTGCGGGGTGTATTCGAGCGAGTTGACGATGTCGCCGCGGTAGCTGGGCAGCTCCAGGCCACCGTGGCATTCCATCTCCGAGGAGCGCGGCTTGGCGAACTGCCCGGCCATCCGGCCCACCTTCAGGATGGGCATGCCGCTGCCGAAGATGAGCACCACTGCCATCTGCAACAGCACCGCCAGGCTGTTGCGGATGTTGTCGGCGTCGAACTCGGCGAAGCTCTCGGCGCAATCGCCGCCCTGCAACAGAAAGGCCCGCCCCATCGCGACGTCCGCGAGGCTGTGACGGAGAGCGCGCGCCTCGCCCGCAAAGACCAGCGGGGGAAACCGGCGAAGCTTCGCTTCCACAGCCTCAAGCTCCCGCACGTCGCCGTATCGGGGCTGCTGGGATATCGGCTTGGCACGCCACGAGGACGGCGACCAGCCGGGGCCGACTCCGTCACCGAAGGGCAGCCGGCCTATGCCGCTGCGGTCGGCCCGCAGGTCTGATGGAATGCTGTTCATCACCCGACCCTTTCGCGGCCAACACTGTCCTCGGACCTCAACTCAGCGAGCGCCAATGCCTGCTCGGCCGCGCGGAGGACCGCGCGGGCCTTGTCGCAAGATTCCTTGTACTCGGCTTCAGGAATAGAGTCGGCGACAACGCCGCCGCCTGCCTGCACGTAAAGAGTGCCGTTCATTAATAGCCCCGTCCTTAATCCAATACATGTGTCCAAGTTGCCGCCCGCGCCGATGTATCCGATGCCGCCGGCGTAAAATCCCCGCCTCGTCGGTTCGAGTTCCTCGATGATCTCCATCGCCCGGATCTTCGGCGCGCCCGACACGGTGCCCGCCGGGAACCCGGCGCACAGCACGTCCACCAAGTCGGCTCGCTCCCTGTCAAGGTCACCCTCGACGTTGGAGACGATGTGCATGACGTGGGAGTAGCGCTCCACCACCATCTTCTCCGTCACCTTGACCGAGCCTACCTTGGCCACGCGGCCGACGTCGTTGCGTCCGAGGTCCAACAGCATCAGGTGTTCGGACAGTTCCTTCGGGTCGCGAAGCAGGTCCTGCTCCAGCGCCAGGTCCTCCGCGTGGCCGGTGCCGCGAGGGCGGGTGCCGGCGATCGGCCGGACGGTCACCACGTCCTCGCGAAGCCGGACCAGTATCTCCGGAGACGAGCCGACCAGCGCGAAGTCCCCGAGGTTGAGGCAGAACGAGAAGGGCGAAGGGTTCAACCGCCGCAGCGAGCGGTACAGCGCGAGCGGCGAAAGGTTGAATGGCAGCGAGAACCGCTGCGACGGAACAACCTGGAACGCATCGCCTGCCCGGATATATTCCTGGGCGCGCTGGACCATGGCGCAGTATTGCGCCTTGGTGAGGTTGGAGGCCGGGGTGGCAGGCACCTTCGGCAGCCCGCCCGCTTCCTCCAGCGGAACGCCGCACCGCAGCTTCTCGGTGACCTCGGCAAGACGCCCGAGCGCCAAGTCGTAGCTGGCGGCGGCGTCGAGCGACCGGTTCGGATAGACCGGCGTCACAACCGTCATCTGGTCGAGCACGTTGTCGAACACGACAACAACGGTCGGCCGCATCAGGATCGCGTCGGGCAGCCCGAGCTCGTCCGGATTGGAAGACGGCAGACGTTCGATGACCCGGACGAAGTCGTAGGCGAAGAATCCGATCAGGCTTGCGCAACCCGGCGGCAAGGCTGCCGGCAAATCAATCCGGCATTCGTCGATGAGCGCGCGCAGGCTGGCCAAGGTCGCCAGGGGAGAGGGTTCGAACCGTCCCGCGCCGTCCTGGACCGACCGGTCGATCTCGGCGCGTTCGCCGAAGCAGCGCCAGACCAAATCCGGCCGCAACCCGATGTAGGAGTAACGCGCGCGCATCGCCCCGCCCTCGACCGACTCGAGCAGGAAACCGTAGGGCTGCTTGCGCGCGAGCTTCATCATCGCCGCCACCGGGGTTTCCAGGTCGGCGACCAGGGTTATCCAGGCAACTTGCGGCTGGCCGGCAGAGTAGGCCTCGTCGAACATGTCGCGTGACGGCATCACTTGCATAGCGAACTCTTGACTGTCATTTCCGACTCGTATTCGGCCTTGGGTGTGGTCGAACCTTCCGGCCTTTCCTTTTCCAGCAGTGTCCTCACGGCGATCCGGACATCGCGCTGGCGGAGAAGCGATTCGCCCACGAGGAAAGTGGACACCCCGACCGCCCGCATCCTGGCGATGTCAGCCGGCTTGTGGATTCCGCTTTCGCACACAACCAAACGGCCGGGCGGCACGGACGGCGCCAAGCGTTCCGTCGTCGCGAGGTCCACCGCGAGGGTACGAAGGTTGCGATTGTTGATCCCGACGAGCTGGCAAGGCAGATCCAAGGCTCTCGCGAGCTCCCCCGCGTCGTGCACTTCGACCAGGACATCGATCCCGCAGCGCAGGGCCGCGTCCATCAGCTCGGTAGCCTGCGACGGACTCAGCGCGGCGATGATGAGCAGGACGGCGTCCGCGCCCGCCACGCGCGCTTCCAACACCTGGTACGGATCGAGGGTGAAATCCTTGCGGAGCACTGGAAGGGTTGGCGCCGCTGCCCGCGCCGCCACCAGATGATCGAGGCTGCCACCGAAATACGGCCCGTCCGTCAGCACCGAGAGGCACGTCGCGCCACCCGCCTCGTAGGCGTTCGCCAGACCGGCCGGGTCGAAGCCATCGCGTATTTGACCGCGGCTCGGCGAGGCCTGCTTGATCTCGGCGATGAGGCCCGTCCTGCCTGCCGCGGCGGCCGATCTCAGGGCCTGGATGAAGCCGCGCACGGGTGGCGCTTCCGCCAGGCACGCTTCCAGCTCGGCCAAGGGCCGCCGGACCATGCACGCAGCCAGGTGCTCGCGCGTGCGGCCGCAAATCTCTATCAGCTTGTCGCTCACGCGTAAGCCTTGTTGGTTGACTGGACCAGGCTACGCAGGGCCTTGGCCGCAGCCCCGCTATCGATGGCCGCTTCGGCCAGGCGTGCAGCGTCATGCAGGGAAGGCGCCTTGCCCGCCACCATCAGCGCCGCCGCCGCGTTCAGCACGGCTATGTCACGGTAAGGGCCGGGAACACCGTCCAGAAGGGCAAGCAGCGCCGCCGCATTCTGCTTGGCGTCGCCGCCGACCAGGTCCGCCGACACTGCCCTCGCGATCCCGGCATCCTCCGGAGAGACGCGGAAGCAGACGATCGTTCCATCGCTCCGCAGCTCGGCCACGTCCGTGTGCGTGGTCGTGGTCAGCTCGTCCAGGCCGTCGCCGCCGCACACCACCCAAGCGCTCTGCGACCCGAGATCGCGCAGGACCTCGGCCATCGTCGTCAGCCACTTGGTCGCAAAGACGCCGACAACCTGGCGCCGCACCTTGGCCGGGTTGATCAAGGGGCCGAGCAGGTTGAAGATGGTCCGTGTGCCGATCTCCCGCCGGGCCCGCGCGACGCGGCGCATGGCCGTGTGGTGATGCGCGGCGAACAGGAAAGCGATGTTGGCCGCTTGCAGCGCCGGCAGAACGGATTGCGGCGACGCGTCGAGCTTGACCCCGAGCGTCTCGAGGACATCAGCGGCGCCGCAGCGCGACGACATGGCGCGGTTGCCATGCTTGGCCACGGGGACGCCACAGCCGGCGACGATCAGGGCCGCGGCGGTCGAGATGTTGAACGTGTGGGAGCCGTCTCCCCCCGTGCCGCAGGTGTCGATGGCGCCATCCGGCGCCTCGACCAGTTCGAGCCGGGCACGCAGGGCGCGTGCAGCGCCGGTGATCTCGTCCGTTGTCTCGCCGCGAACGTGCAAGCCCAACAGGAGGGCGCCCAACTGCGCCTCGGTCGCCTCGCCATCCACCAGGAGGCCGAACATGTCCTGAGCCTGCCCGGCGGTGAACACCCCGCCTTCGGACAAGCATTTCAGGTATGGCTGGAAGACGGTCGTCATGCTGCCCCGCCTTGCTCGACGAGTTCCAGGAAATTACGCAGCAGTGCAAATCCCGACGTGGTCTCGATGCTTTCCGGGTGGAACTGGACGCCGTGCACGCACCGCGTCTCGTGCCGCAGGCCCATCACCAGGCCGTCCTCGGTCCAGGCATTGACGATCAGCGAGGCGGGCATGCTGTCGCGGTCGACGATGAGGCTATGATAGCGGGTAGCCGGGAATGGGTTGTCCAACCCGGCGAACACGCCCGTATCGTCATGGTAGATAAGGCTCACCTTGCCGTGCATGGGCGCCGGCGCGCGCACCACCCGGCCTCCGAACACCTGGCCGATGGCCTGATGGCCCAGGCACACGCCGAGGACCGGCCGGTCCACCGAAGCGTGCTTGATCAGGTCCAGCGATATGCCTGCGCGATCCGGGTCGCACGGTCCGGGGGACACAACGATGGCATCGAGGTTCTTGGCGAGCACGGCTTGCGTGGTCAGCGCGTCGTTGCGCTCCACCACGACGGTCGCGCCCAGTTCCCCGAACCGATGGAACAAGTTGAAGGTGAAGCTGTCGTAGTTGTCGAGCAACAGGATGCTGGGGCCGCGCGGAACGACGGGCTGAGCCTGCCTGCCCGGATCGAGCATCACCTCTGCCGGGAACCCTCTGATTCCACTGCTGTCCAGCAACGCGGCGCCGGCTGTTCCAATACTTTCCAGGAACACCATCGGTTGCGCGTCCCCGACCGGCGCCGCCGTGCCGAAACCCTGCGCCGTCATGCCGGAACCGCCGGGAGGTAGCTTCCTCCCTTCGCGAAGGATTCCAGGTTGCCGGCCTTCAGCTCCAGCACCCGCTTCAAGCTCATGCTTTCCGCGCCATAGTCCTCGATCCGAAGCTTGCCGTGCACCGGAGGTGCAGCCTTCTCGAAGAACGCGATGCGGTGCTGGATGCATCCCTGCGCGTCGGGGTTGCCGAACGCATAGGAGCACGGCACGAGCACCATGCAGCTCCGCTGAACGTAGTCGAGCTTGTGGTAGCGGTGTTCGAAATCTATGATCGCGATCTTGTCGCATGCGAGTGTCGAGACGGTGACGGTGACGGCCTGGCCATACTCATCCGTGAAGCTTCCGGGTCTGGCATCAGGCGAACTCGACGGCTTCATGAAATAAGCCCATTCCTCCATGTTCCGGACATCGCCCAGGAAGGACGCGGCCATCTCCATCGGAGCGTCAACGAATATGGAACTCGTCTGTATCTCGAAGCGGCCGACCGCCGCCGCGGAAAGCCCCGCCGCGCGCTCCAAGGCGCCCTTGAGAGAGCGGATCTCCGCCGTGTGCACGAGATGGATGCCCTGCATGATCATCGGCGTGCGGCGTTCCGGCCCAACGAAGCTGAGCCAATGGAAGTAGACGCCGCCTTCATCCGACCCGACGTAGCTGGCGGGAAAGGCTATGGCCGGGTAGCACTGGAAATACTTCTTGTATTCGATGCCGCATTGCCATTCCACGCCTCCAAACAGGGGCGTCTCGATCGGCCGGGCATGGTAGTACAGGTCGTGCTGGTAGCCTGAGGCGGTGCCGCGCCAGGTGTTCTCATCCACCTGCTCGATCATCCGGCTGTAAAGCGTCCATTCGTCGAGGTTGCGCAAATCACGCAAGTAGGAAAGGACGGCCTTTTCCGGAGCGTTGATATAGATGGAAGTAGCGAACGTATTCGTTTCCATGTCTGACGTCCAATCTAAGTATCAAGTCCTAAGACTAAGCATATCGATATAGTCTTAGGACTGGTTGCTACCCGCACGACACCCGGCGACAGTCGTCGCCGATTACACACATGGCCTTGTATGGCCTAACGTCATCCACGACACTGGCGTTTAGTTTGTCGAAATGAGCGGGAAGCTGAGGCCCTCTTCCCGCCGAATCGCATTCACCGGCCGGAGTCCCTCGTTTCGGCCGTGGGTCGGCGCCAGCTCGTCGGCGTCGATCAGGACATCGACCACGAACGGGCCTGTCGCCGCCATGGCGCTGGCAAGGGCGTCCGACAAGCCTTCCTCGCGTTCGACACGGACGCCAGGAACCCCCATCGCCTTTGCCAGGCCGACAAAGTCCACCGGAGGGAAGCAGGCGTCAGCCACGCCGCTCATGCCGAGTGCGGCCATGCCCTGGTGGCACATGTTGTAGCGGCCGTCGTTGAGCACGATCCACACTGCTGGCGCATTGGCCTTCGCGGCCGTGTTCAGCTCCATGTTCATCAGCATGGCGCCGTCGCCCACAATGGCGACCGACTTGCCCCTGCCCGCGATGGCTGCGCCCAGCACCCCGGTCGCGGCGTGGCCCATCGAGCCGAGATTGGTGCTGACGCGATAGCGTCCCGGCTGCTCGAAGCGCAGATAGTGCGTGGCCCAGGTGAAGGAGTTGCCTGATTCGGCCAGCACGATGCCTTCGCCGCCGTCGACGACGGCCGCCTGGATGGCTGTCATCAGGACTGACGGACGCACGAGCGCCCTGTTGGCGGGCGCATCATGGATGGGATGCGGACGCGGCAGTTCCACTCCGCGCCTCGTCTTCGCCGACGCGGGCCAGGCTGCCAGCAGCGCCTCGACGAAGGCGCCGACCTCGGCCTGGATCCCGATCGTGGTGGCGAGCGGGAAGCCCACTCCGGGAACCGCGGGGTCGATATCGACGTGGATGAAGCCGCCGGCAGGCACCAGGCCGGGGTTCCAGAACGAGGTTGGTTCGCCGAGCCGGGTGCCGAGCACGAGAACATGGTGCGGGGCTTGCTGGCGCATGTACGCGATGGCCGCGGCCGTGTGACCGCCCATCCCGGTGATGCCGACGAAGAGCGGGTGGTTCTCCGGAAACAAGCCTTTCGCCCGCGGCGAGCACATCACGGGCGCCCCTGCCCGCTCCGCAAGGCGGCGGAGCGAGGCGGCGGCGCCACGGGCGCCGAAGCCGGCCCAGATCGCAAAGGGCTTGTCCGACAGGAGCTCGATGCAGCGCGCCACGGCGGCTTGGCTCACGCCGGCGCCGAAGCTGCCGCCGCCGGGCTGCTTGGCCATGGCGGGCAAAGGGCCGGCGAGCGGCGCGCCCTGCACGGCGTTGGGAATGCTGATATGGGCGACGTAGCCTGCCGGCCCGGCCAGGCCGGATTCCAGCCGGCGCAAGACCTGCGGCAGCTGCGCCGGCGCTTCGAGCACGACGGCGTCATCGAACCATGCCCCGGCCTCGAACAAGCCGCCCGCCGGCATGGTGTAGCTGCTGGTCTCCTGGATGCCGCCGCGGCCGCGCTGCGGCGCCGACGCGTAGGCAGAGACTAATATCACCTTGGCGCCCTCGCTCCTTGCCGCGAGAAGGCCAGTGAGGGCGTTGGAGATGCCGGGTCCCGTCGTGGTGAACGCCACGACAGGCTTGCCGCTCGCGAAATACGCCTCGGTCGCGGCGAACGCCGCACCGGCCTCATGACGGAAGTGCAGCAGGTCGAGGTGCTTCGAGAGCGCCCCCCAGACGAGCGCCTGGGCACCGCCGCACACGCCGAAGGCGTGCACGACCCCGAGGTCGCGAAGGGCCAAAGCAAGGCCCTCCGCAACGGTCTGGACCGCTGGAGGCGCGCTAGCCTCCTCCAGCTCGACCAGGGCCACAGGCTCCAGAAGATCCGCGTCGTTCATGCTGTCAACGTGCTCCGCGCCGTTTGAGCGATGATCGTCTGGCCAAGCGACGTCGGGTCGAAGTACGGGTCGAGGAACAGCGAGCTGTGCTGCACCTGCGGGTCCTGTCCGACGATCGCCGGATTGTAGGTGGGCGTGGAGCCAGGCGTTGGCGGGTTGATGAGGACCGGCTGGGTCGTGTTGGAGAACCCGTAAGCCGACGGGTTGGCCGCAATACCGTTGAACAGCGCGTTCAAGTCCAGGCTCTTGACGTCCAGGCCGGTTGAGGTCTGGAAGGCAGAAAGCCCCGCTTGAAGCTGGGTATTGAAGTCCGACACGAGGCCCTGGAACCCGGCCTGCGTGGCGCCGGTCGCGGCCAGGAACGCCGGGTTGCTGAACAGCGGCGCCAAGGTGATGTCCGGCAGGGTGCTGACCAGGAAGTGCTTCGCCCCGAGCCCTGCCAGGTCCGTCAAGCCATCCGTGATGGCCTTCACGGCGCCGCTGATGGCTTGGTCCGGCGTGTCGGTCGATGGGAACGAAAGATCATTCCCGCCGAAGGTCACGGAAACCAGGTCGTTGGACGTGAAGTGCTGGCCGGTCGATTCGAACAGGTTGATCTGGCCGGAGAAGTCCAGCAACGGCGCGATCGGGTCCGAGGGAACGTTCGGATCGGACACGAGGGGAAGCGCCTGCGCCGTCGCGCTGCTGTAGGCGAAGTCCGTGATCGGCGAGTTCTGCTGCGCGCCGAGGATCTCCGCCAGGTCGGTCGTCCACTTGGCGCCGTCGGTGAAGTCCCCCGTCGGAGAGTAGGGCCCGCTCGTTGCCGGGGACGCCAGGCCAAGCAGCCTGTTGACGCTGCCGTCATCCGCCAGCCGGTCACCGAACACGAACAGGTTGTTGACGGTGTAGCTCCCCTGCGCTCCAGCAGGCAGCGCAAGCGGGTCGCTGGCCGCCGGGGCGAGGTTGCCGAAGAACGGATTGAAGTACGGGGCATCGACGTTGTAGGCCAGCACCGGAGCGGCGACCGGGTCGGTCGGTCCGGGCAGCGGAGAAACCGGCGCGCCGCCGGGAACTGCGCTGGACCCGTCCGTGTTCAGCGGGAGGGTGGGCAGCGCCGAGGCCGTCGTCGTCGCCGCCGTCGTCAGGGCGGCGATCGTCGAAGCGTTGGTGCCGTCCTCGCCGCGAGGCGCCACGTCCGCGGTCGATCCGCCCAGCGCTCCACCCACGGCGGCGCTGCTCGCCGCAGCGCTCAGCGGCGTGGTGCCAACCAGCAGGGACTGGGCGCCAGCGCTGTTGAGCACCAAGGATTGCTGGGTGGCGGGGGTGCCGTTGTAGGTGACTCCATCGACATACAGGTTGCGGTCGGTGTCGGGCGAGCCGTCATACAGGTCGTTGAGGAAGTTGACCGTGACCGTGTGCTGCTGGCCGCCGCCGAAGGCGCCCAACACGATGAAGTCCTGCGAGTCGCCTGCGCTCTGGCTGGCCTGGGCGGTCTGGACTCCGCCAACCTGGGTGCCGTCGACCGCGATGGTGAACTGCGCGTCGCCCTGGTAGGCGTCCTCGCCGATCTTCAGATCCAGCGTGTTCGGACCGTTCCCCAGCACAACGGCCGGGTAGGCTGCCGTCGCGGGGGCGGTCGGGACGGATGAGGAAGCCGTGTCCGTGGACACCGCGATCTCGCCCGGCACCGCTGGCAGGTTGTTCGAGTCCTTCGTCGAAGCTCCGGACAGTTCGGCCTCATACTGTGCCGTCGGGTCGCCGCCAGAGGCCACGACGGCCGCGTATTGCGGCGGCGTCAGCACGGGGGCCTGCTTGTTGATCACGGTCACTGCGAGGACCGTGTTTCCGTCGGGGGACAGCGTGTAAAGGTCGTTGCGCGCTGCGTCCACGGCATAAAGGTCGCCGTTCGGGGCGACAGTGATGTCGTTGAGGTTGCTTTCCGTGTTGAACTGCGTCGTGGCGCCATCCGGCCCGTTGTTCTGGGCATAGGTCAGCGAGTTGAATGCCGGCGCGACGGTCGCGTTGGCCGGATCAGACCCGAACAGGCCGGTTATCTTCACCACGCCTTGCAGGTCGTCGGAGAAGCTGCCGATCGCGGCTGCCGTTTCTGGGGCCAAGCCGCCGCCGGACGCGATGTAAGCCGTACCGTCCGCGCCGATGGTGAAGCTGTTCGGGCCGACGGAGATGACGCGGTCCTGGCCGGTGGACGGGTTGAACTCGCGGAAGGACGGCAGGCCGGTGAAGACCGTGCTTACGGCGCCAGAGCCGCTGGTGATGTCCACCTTGCTGATGGAGCCGGTGTAGCCGCCGCTCTCGCTGACCAGGCCCGGGATGAACGGGATCACCGGAGCGGTGGACGCGTCGGGGGAGGTCTGCGACGTGCCGTCACCCTGGTTCAGCACGTAAAGGTTGCCGTCCGGGCCGAACGCCATGCCACGCGGGTCGGCGAGGCCAGTGGCCACCACGGTGTTGGTGACCGCGCCCGTGGCCTGGTCGGTGTGGTACTGGATGATCTCGCCGTTGTCTTCGCTGGCGTTGTTGGTCGCGACGTAGATGTCGCCGGTCTTGGGATCGACCAGCAGGTTGTTGCCGAGCTTGAGTTCCGGACCCGAGATCGTGGTGCGCACGCCGTCCGGGGCGACCTTGATCAGCTGGCTGGGGGGAAGGTCGGCCGGCGTCTGCGTCGGGTCATAGATGGCGGAGGAGTTCAGGTACTCGAGCACATACAGGTTGCCCTGGCCGTCGAAGCCCGAGGCCTGGAGCTCGGTGAAGCCGCTGGCATAATCCTGCGGCACGCCGCTCGGCGTGACGCCGTCGAAGCCGGTCGTGGTGTCCGTGCCATCGACGCGGACGACGCTGGCATAGCCCGCCGGGTAAGGGATGCCGTTCAGTTCGGTGACGTAGGCTGCGCCGTCCGGCCCGACCGTGACGCCGGTGGGAACCGATTCAGTCTGCCGGGTGAAGAAGCCGAGGTTGCCGGTCGAATACTGCGGCGGCAGGGTCGGAAGCGTGACTCCTTCCGTGCTGCCTCCAACAGATGTCCCGCCGCTTCCGCCGCCACCGACGGCCGCACCCGCTGTTGCGGGCACATTGTTGACATCCGTAGAGTTCGTTCCGCTCATTCTACACTCCAAAAGCCATGGCGCCAAACCTCGCGGCGTCCGCCGGAAGTCATAGTGGAGGAATAATTAGAACAACTCTGTCTCACCTGATACGAAATAGGGCGTAAACGTTGCCTGAGTTTCAAGAGTGGTTTGCTGTAGTTGTGCCTAACATCAATGATAGGCTTTCCATCTTTAGATAGTAGAGCAACAATGATTTGTTGATCTTGGAATTGTCATGCAGCTTGCGTGGCTCGGAACGGGCTGCCGGCAAGGGTCCCGGGGCAAGCGGCCTGGCTGCGATCGTCCGGCAACCTTGTTTTCCCGGCAATCCTGTTTTCATGGATGCAATCACCGCGATACGTGCCATTTCCAAACCCCAAGGGCATACCGTTGCGAGGGGCGAGGTCATGGCCAAGATCAAGATCTGCGGCATCAACGAGCCAGCCGCGCTGGAGGCCGCTGCCGAGTTGGGCGTGGATTGGGTCGGCTTCGTGTTCTTCCCGGCTTCCCCACGCGCCGTCACGCCCGCCGAGGCGGCCTTGCTGGCCAGACGGCTTGAAGGCGGCCCCAGCCGGGTCGGCCTGTTCGTCGAACCTGACGATGCGGCGATCGCCCGCGTGCTCGATGCATTGCCGCTCGACGCCGTGCAGGTTTACTGCAACGCCGAACGAGTCGGCGCCATTGCCCGGCGCTTTGGCCTGCCCGTCTGGCACGCGCACGGGATCAGCGACCGCGCGCAACTGCCTGCGGCGGCCGGCGCTGCTTCCCTGATGCTGATCGAGGCGAAGGCCGCTCCCGGCGCAAGCCGGCCCGGCGGCAACGGGCTCCAACTCGATTGGTCCATGCTTGCCGGTTTCCAGCCGCCCTACCCGTGGATGCTTGCCGGCGGGCTCACCCCTGCAACCGTGGCAGGGGCGATCAAGGCCAGCGGCGCACCCGCGGTCGATGTCTCGTCCGGCGTGGAGCGAGCGCGCGGCGTGAAAGACCCGGCGCTGATCCGCAGCTTCGTCCAGGCGGCCCGGTCGGCTCCTTGCAGCCCGTCGTAACCTGGCGGCGCGCCAGGCAATCCAGCCAAGCAAGCGAGGAAGCGGCCCACCATGACACGCGCCATGAGCATCGTTCCACCCGGCCGGCCCGTGCGAGGCTCCTTGTCCTTGCCGGGCTCCAAGAGCATCACCAACCGGGCGCTGCTGCTGGCCGCGCTGGCGCCTGGAACAAGCCGCCTCACGGGCGCGCTGAAGAGCGATGACACGCGCTTCATGGCCGAAGCGTTGCAGCGCATGGGCGTCACGATACGGGAGCCGGAGGCTGACTCCTTTGTCGTCACGGGAAATGGCCGTTTGCAGGCTCCGGATGGGCCGCTGTTCCTCGGCAATGCCGGCACGGCCACGCGGTTCCTGACCGCCGCCGCCAGTCTCGCGGACGGCACGGTGGTCATCACCGGCGATGCGCACATGCAGAAGCGGCCCATCGCGCCCCTGCTGACCGCATTGCGCGATCTGGGCGTAGCCGTCGAAGCGCCGACCGGATGCCCCCCCGTCACGGTGCGGGGACGCGGCGGCTTCCATGGCGAGGCGGTGACCATCGATGCCGGGCTGTCGAGCCAGTACGCCTCGGCGCTGCTCATGGTGGCGGCGTGCGGCAGCCGGCCGGTCCGGGTTTCGCTGGCCGGCGATGCGGTCGGCGCCCTCGGCTACATCGACGTGACGGCCGCCACCATGCGCCATTTCGGCGCCACGGTGGAGAAGCTGGGCAGCGGCGCGTGGGAGGTCCGGCCCGGCGGCTATCGCGCCACCGAGCTGCAAGTGGAGCCTGACGCCTCGGCTGCCACATACCTGTGGGCCGCAGCAGCGCTGACTGGCGGCGCCATCGATATCGGCATGCCAGCCAGCGCCCTTTCGCAGCCGGACGCGGGAGCCCACGCGCTGATACAGTCGTTTCCCCGCATGCCGGCGATCATCGACGGATCGCAGATGCAGGACGCCGTGCCCACGTTGGCCGCGCTGGCCGTGTTCAACGAGACGCCGGTGCGCTTCGTGGGCATCGCGAACTTGCGGGTCAAGGAGTGCGACCGGGTCTCGGCCATGGCGACGGAGCTGTCCCGCCTTTCACCAGGCCTGGCCGTCGAGGACGGAGACGACCTGGTCGTGAGCCCGGCACCCATGGCGGGCTTGCGCGGCGCGCGGATCACCACCTATTCCGACCACCGCATCGCCATGAGCATGGCGCTGGTCGGGCTGCGGGTGCCGGGGCTTGTCATTCTGGACCCGGCCTGCGTGGCGAAGACCTACCCGAGGTTCTGGGACGACTTCGCCAGCCTGGGCGTGACGCTGCGGGAGGTCGCGGCTTAGGCCGGACCTTTCGCACCCGGCCGTCAGTGCGCCGCGCCGCCGCCCTTCGCCGTGACGTTGGAGAACAGGAAGGCGAACGGCACCGCGCAGAAGGCGCCGATGGCGCAGTAGGCGAACACGTCCGAATAGGCCAGCACCTGCGCCTGGGTGCGGAGCACCTGGTATATCTGGCCGGTGGCGGTCGACAACGTCGTGGCAGCCGCGTGGCCGGTGGACAGCAGGTTCTGCTGGTAGCCCTGAAGCGTGAGGTTGTAGCCCCGGTCGAATGGGTTCAGGTGATCCACCAGGTAGGCAGACCGGACTTGCGTCCGTTGCGTCACCAGCGCGGTGGACAAGCTGATGCCGACGGAGCCTGAAACGTTGCGGAACATCGTGTAGAGCGACGCTGCATCGCCGTTCAGCTCCTTCGGCAGGGTCACGTAGGAGATCGTGCTGATGGGCACGAACAGCAGGGCGACGCCGACCGATTGCGCGATGCGCATGAGGGTGAGCGTTTGGAAGTCGATCGCCGGGAACAAGCGCGTCGAGTAAACCAGCCCGCTGCCGATCGCCATGAAGCCGATCGCGATGATGACCTTGGTCGGGACGACCTTCATGGCCTGCTGCACCACGGGGATGATGAAGATCACGGCGACCGCACCCGGCGCCAGCAGGTAGCCGGCCAGGGTCGCGTTGTAGTTCAGCACCTCCTGCGAGAGCTGCGGCAGCAGGACGGCCGACGCGTACACGATGAAGAACAGCACGAAGGTGCAAATGCAGCCCAGCGCGAAGTTGCGGTCCCTCATCACCCGCAGGCTGACGATCGGCTTCTTCGCCGTCAGCAGCCAGCCGACGGCGCCCAGCAGGCCCACCGCCGCCGCGATGGACATGCCGACGATGAAGTTGGAGCCGAACCAGTCGTCGTCCTCGCCACGGTCCATCACCACCTGGAGGCAGCCGAGGCCCAGGGCGATCAACCCCAGTCCGATGGCGTCGATCTGCCGCTTCGGCTCGCTCGCGACCCACGGCGGGTCCTCCACCAGGGCGGCCACCGAGAAGAAGGTGATCATCGAGACGGGGATGTTGATGAAGAAGATCCACCGCCAGGTGTAGTTGTCGGTGATCAGGCCGCCCAGCACGGGCCCGAGCACCGGCGCTACGATGGTTGCGATGGCGGTGATGGAGAACGCGGCTCCCCGCTTCTCCGGCGGGAACGTGTCCAGGATGATCGCCTGCTGGTTCGGTTGCAGCCCGCCGCCGAAGAAGCCCTGCATGAGCCGGAAGATGATCAACTGGGGCAGGCTGGACGCGATGCCGCAGAGGAACGAGCACAGGCCGAACATGGCGATGCAGATCAGGAAGTAGCGCTTGCGCCCGAGGCGGTTGCCGAAGAAGCCGGAGATCGGCAGCACGATGCCGTTGGCCACCAGGTAGGAGGTGAGCGTCCAGGTCGCCTCGTCGTTGGAGGAGGACAGCGCGCCGGCGATGTGCGGCAGCGCCACGTTGACGATGGTGGTGTCCAGGATTTCCATGAAGGCCGCCAGCGTCACCACGATGGCGATCAGCCATGGGTTGGCTTTCGGCTTCCAGTCCGCGCTGCCGCTCATGCCCGCTCCTTCAAACGACGTCCTCGCCCATGTCAGTGGCTTCCGCCGGGTTCGCCGCCGCGGGAGGTGCGCGCGTCGAAGAGGAAACAGATCGGCACGATGCAGAAGGCGGTGACGGCGCAGTAGGCGAACACGTCCCGGTAGGCGAGCACGGCCGCCTGCTGGTTCAAGGTTTGCAGGGCTATGCCCATGGCCTGCCCGCTCACCTGCGCCGCAGACCGGCCCATGCTGAGCAATGCCTGCTCCGTCTGGGCGATGTAGTCGTTGAACGCCGGGTTGAAGGGGTTGAGGTGGTCCGCAAGGTAGGCTTGCCGGACCTGGGCGCGTTGCGTGACCCCCGCGGTGGCCAGCGATATCCCGATCGACCCGGCAACGTTGCGCAGCATGACATAGACCGAGCTGGCGTCGCCGTTCAGCACCCGCGGCATCGTGGAGTAGCTGATGGTGCTGATCGGCACGAACAGGAAGGCCAGGCCGAGCGTCTGGGTCGCGCGCATCAGCGCCAGGGTGCCGAACGTGACGTCAGGCGTGAGGGTGTGGGCGTAGCAGTACGCGCAGCCGAGCGCGAAGAAGCCGAACGCGATGAGGTGGCGGATCTGCACGAACGGCATCATGCGGGTGACCAGCGGGATCAGCAGCAGGATCACCGCGCCCCCGGGCGAGAGCACCAGCCCGGCCAGCGTCGCATCGTAGCCCAGCCGCTGCTGCGCCAACTGCGGCAGGAGCACGGAGCCGGAATACAGTATGGCGCCCATGGCGAAGATCATGACCGACCCCACCGCGAAGTTGCGGTTGCCGAACACGCGCAGGTTGACGATCGGCTTCCTCGCCGTCAGCAGCCAGCCTATGGCGCCCAGTATGCCGACGGCGGCCAGCACGGCGCACACGACGATCAGGGGGGAGCCGAACCAGTCGTCATCCTCGCCGCGGTCGAGCATGATCTGCAGGCTGCCCAGCCCGAGCGCGATCAGGCCGAGCCCCATGTAGTCGAAATCCACGAGCTTCGCCCGCGCGCGCCGCACCCAGGGCGGGTCCTCCACGAGGGCCGTGACGGCGACGAAGGCGAAGATGCCGACCGGCACGTTGATGAAGAAGATCCAGCGCCAGGAATAGTTGTCGGTGATCCAGCCGCCGAGGGTCGGCCCGATGATGGGCGCGAAGATGACCGCGACCGCCACCACGGCGAAGGCCTTGCCGCGCTGGGCGGGCTCGAACGTGTCCAGGATGATGGACTGCTGGTTCGGTTGCAGCCCGCCGCCGAAGAACCCCTGCATGAGCCGGAACACGATCAGCTCGCCCAGGCTGGTGCTTGTGCCGCACAGGAACGACGAGACGGTGAACATCGTGATGCAGATCAGGAAATACCGCTTGCGCCCGATCAGCCGGCCGAGGAAGCCGGAGATGGGCAGCACGATGCCGTTGGCCACCAGGTAGGAGGTGAGCGCCCATGTGGCGTCGTCGTAGGACGCGGACACGGACCCGGCGATGTGGGGCAGGCTGACGTTGACGATGGTGGTGTCGAGGATCTCCATGAAAGCCGCAGTGGTGACCACGACGGCAATCAGCCACGGGTTGGCGCGGGGCTTCCAAGCTGCGTCGGACGCGGGTGCCACGGCAGCGGCCCCGCTCACTCGGACGCTTCTCCTCTCGACGTGGGCGCGTGGACGCTCACTTCACCGTCACCGTCGGCACAACCGACAGGCCGAGCGGGAGCGGGCGCGTCGGGTCCATGCCGCGGTCGATGATCAGCTTGACCGGCACGCGCTGCACGATCTTGACGAAGTTGCCGGTCGCGTTCTCCGGCGGGAAGGCGGTGAACACCGAGCCGGAGCCGAGCTGCACGCTGTCCACGTGGCCGTCCAGCTTGAGGTCCGGGTACGCGTCCACCTCGAAATGGACGGGCTGGCCCGGGCGCATGCGGCTGAGCTGGGTTTCCTTGAAGTTTGCCGTGACCCAGACCTCCGGCGTCACGATGGAGAAGATCGAGGCGCCGACCTGGAGGTAGTTGCCGGCCTCGATGTTGCGCTTGGTGATCCAGCCATCCTGCGGCGCCTTGATCGTGGCGTAGCTGATGTTCAGTTCCGCCTGCTCGAGCTGCGCCTGGGCCTGGGTCAACTGCCCTCCGACCTGGCTGACCTGCTGCACGGTGGTGCCGATGTTCTGCTGCACCGGCTCGGCCTGCTGCACCGCGGCCTGCGCGGCGGTCACCTGGCCCTGCGCCAGTTCCAGTTGCGCCGTGGACTGGTCCACGCTCTGCTGCGTGGTCGCTTCCCGCACCACGCTGTGCTGCCGCTTGTACTCGGTCTGCGCCTGGAACAACTGGCCCTGCGCCTGCTGCAACTGGCCCTGCGCCTGCAACAGCCGGGCCGGGAAGTTCTTCTTCGCGATCTCCACGTTCAGCGCGGCCGCATCCTTCTGCGCCTGCGACACCTCGATGTTGGCGCGGGCCTGGTCGCGGGCGATGATGTAGTCCCGCGGATCGATGCGGGCGAGCACGTCGCCGGCCTTGACGAACTGGTTGTCGTTGACCAGCAACTCGATGACGTAGCCGGAAATCTTGGGCGAAATCGTCAACGCCCGGCCCGCCGTGTAGGCGTCGTCGGTGGACTCGGTGCCCTGGTCGGCGAAATAGTAGTAGGCGCCCCCTGCGACCACCAGCACGAGCGCGGCCGCGCCGATGATCTTGACCCAGGGGGAGGATTTCTTGGCGGCCTCGTCCTGGTCCTTCTCCTGCTTCTTTCCGCCGGCCTTGTCGCCGCCGTCCTCGGACTTCTTCTCCTCGTCTCCCTTGCCGGGCGGGCGCCGCCGCTCGGGAGACTGCTCCTCGGCAACCGGCTCGGGCACGTCGGAGCGCTCTTCGTCCAGGCTCAATGGTCGAACTCCCAGTCTGTCAGCTAGTCTGGCAGGCGGCTGACCGATCGGTCATCGCACATTTGGGTCAACCCGCAAAGGCCTGCGTACGTACGAGCCGGGCATACAGGCCGTCCTTCGCCATCAGGCTCGCGTGCGTGCCCTGCTCCACCGCGGCGCCGTCGGCCATGGCCACCACCAGGTCGGCATCCCGCACGGTGGACAGGCGGTGCGCCACCACGACCGTCGTGCGGCCCTGGCGCAGCCGGGCCAGCCCTTGCTGCACCGCCGCCTCGCTCTGCGCATCCAGCGCGGAGGTCGCCTCGTCCAGCAGGAGGATGCGCGGGTTGCGGAGCAGGGCCCGGGCCAGCGCCACCCGCTGCCGCTGCCCGCCGGACAGCCGGCTCCCGCCGTTGCCGACAGGCATGTCGAAGCCGTTCGGCAGGTCGGCGATGAACCCGGCGGCGGCGGCTTCCGCGGCGGCGGCGACCGCCTCGGCCGGCGCATGGGGACGGCCGAGCGCGATGTTGGCGCCCACCGTGTCGTCGAACAGCAGCGTGTCCTGCCCGACATAGGCGATCGCGTCGCGCAGGCTGTCCAAGGTCACGCTGCGCAGGTCGGCGCCGTCCAGCGTGATGCGGCCGCCCGTCGCGTCGTGCAGGCGGGGGATCAGCGCCAGGGCGGTGGACTTGCCCGCCCCGGACGCGCCGACCAGCGCCACCGTGGTGCCCGGCTCCGCCACGAACGACAGGCCGCGCAGCCCGTCCCGCCCGTCCGGGTAGGTGAAGCGAACGTTCTCGAACACCACCCGGCCGCCGCCGGGCGGCAACGGGGCGGCGCCGGGCAGCTCCGTGATGCCGGGCGGCTCGTCGATCACGGAGAACACCCGCGCCAGCCCAGCCAGCCCTTCCTGCACCGCCGCATTCAGCGAGCCGAGCGCGCGCAACGGCTGGGACGCGATCAGCAGCGCCGCGACGAAGCCGGTGAAGTTGCCGACCGTGCTGGCGCCCACTGCGGCCCGCCAGCCGGCGAAACCCATCACGGCGGCCACCGCGGCGCCCCCCAGCACCTCCAGCATCGGGTCCACGGCGGAGCGGGTGCGGATCATGCGCAGCAGGGCGCGGTTGAGCCGGCCGAACGCCGCGTTGGCCCGCGCCGTCTCGATCGCTTCCAGGCGGTAAGCGCGGACGATGCGGGCCTGGGTGAAGCTCTCGGTCAGCAGGGACGCGGTCTGCCCCATCTCCTCCTGTATCCCGCCTGACACGCGGCGGATGCGCTTGCCGAGGCGGCCGATGGGCACCGCCGCCAGCGGGTAGAGGCAGGCCGCGATCAGGCTCAGCACCCAGTCCAGCCACAGCATGGAAACGATCAGCCCCACCACCGTGACCGCGTTGGCGACCCCGCCCACCGCACGGGTCAGCGCTTCGCGGATGATGGTGGCGTCCGTGGTGAAGCGTGCGGCGAGCTGGGCCGGCGCTTCACGTTCCACCCGCGCCAGGTCCGCTTCCGTCAGGTGGGCGAACATGCGCGCCTGCAACTCGCGGATGGAGCGCAGCACCAGGCTCTGGGTCAGCACGGTCTGGGCATAGGTGGTGGCGGCCTTGGCGGCGGTGATCACCACCACGAGGGCCGGCACCTGGTACAGGATGCGCCGGTCACGGGCGGCGAACATGGAGAACGCCCGGTCGATCACCACGGGATACAGCGCCGTCAGCCCTCCCATCGCGGCGGTGAGCACCAGGATCACCAGGAGCCGGACACGGTGGCGGTGCAGGTGCTCGCGCCACAGGCGGCCGAGCAGCACGCTGGCGCTGGGTTCGGCGAGCAGCGTGCGGGGGGTGGGCGCGTCCATGGCGCCGGGCTGTATCAGGCCGCCGCCAGCCTCGCCAGTTCGGTCCGGCACCCGGCCGCGTCCGCCACGCAGCCGCCTTCCATCCACCACGCCCGGACTTGCCGCAGCAGGGCGCCCACGCCGGGGCCGGGCGGCACCCCGAGGGCGAGCGCGTCACGGCCCTCCAGCGGGAAGACGGGGCGGGGGATGGCGCGGATGCGCTCGCGCATCGCCTCGTCCTGGCGGGCCAGGAGGGAGCGGCCGAGCAGCACGGCCGGCGGCGTGTCGGCGAGTTGGCGGCGCAGGTCGGCCTCGCCGCCGTATGGGGGCGGCCCGGCGAGGGCGTGGAGCCGCTCGGCTTCCGCGCCGGACAGCTTGAGGCGCTCGGCGAAGGCGGCGCGGTCCCCGCTCAGCAAGGCGGCGGCGCGCAGCACCGGGTCAGCCGGCAACCCCGCGACGCGGGCCGGGTCGGCGCCTTCCGGGACGACGGCGTCCAGCACGCCTGTTTCGGCCATCAGGCGCAGCGCCGGTCCCGGGTCCGGCGCTTGCAGGATGCGCTTCAGCTCGGCCCAGACCCGCTCGGCGGACAGGCGGGCGATGCCTGGCACGCCGGCGGTGACCGCTTCCACCGCGTCCCGGTCAGGCGGGCCGGCGCCGTAGCGGGCCTGGAAGCGGAAGAAGCGGAGGATGCGGAGGTAATCCTCCGCCACGCGGCAGGCTGCCTCCCCCACGAAGCGCACCCGGCCGTCCCGCAGGTCCGCCGCGCCGCCGAAATAGTCGTGCAGCGTGCCATCGGGGGGGCTGCCGGGGACGTCATTGGGGGCGAGCGACATGGCGTTGATGGTGAAATCCCGCCGGGCGGCGTCTTCCCGCCAATCGTCGGTCCAGGCCACGGCGGCGTGGCGGCCGTCGGTCAGCACGTCCCGGCGCAGGGTGGTGATCTCGAACGGGCGGCCGTCCAGCACGGCGGTGACGGTGCCGTGGGCGATGCCGGTGGGAACGGCGCGCAGCCCGGCCCCGGCGAGCGCGGCGGCGACCCCGTCCGGCGGCAGCGGGGTGGCGAGGTCGATGTCCGCGCCCGGCCGGCCTGCCAGCGCATCCCGCACGCAGCCGCCAACCAGGCGCGCGGTGGGCAGCACCGCGAGGAGGCGGCGCACGGCGGGGTCGCCGAGGAGGGTGGGCCAACCCGAGTTGCTGGGGCGAGCGGGAACGATCAAGGCGACTCGCCGGACGAGGCGGGGAAAGGGCCTGCCGCGAGATTGCCGGCACGATGGGGTCTCAACCGCCGTGGCCGTCCACGACGCTGCCTCCGGTCACCCTGGCCGGGACGTAGCGCTCGTGCGGCCGGAGGCTGTCCGTCGTGCTCTGCCACACCAGCACGCCGCTCAGCAGCAGTTCCGCCAGCACGATCCCGAGCACGGCGCGGCGGCTCGGCAGCCGGTTGAACACCATGCCGTAGAGCAGGCCCGCCCCCAGCAAGGGCGCGACCGTCAGCAGCACGTCGATCAAGCGCAGCATCACGCGCGGGCGACGGCGCGCAGGCGATGGGCGAGGTGAACCAGGATGGCGGCGGTGGCGCCCCAGATATGGTGCCGCGCGTGCGGCCAAACCCAGAACTCGCGGTCCCTGCCCTTCCACTGCGCCCGCCGCCTCTCGGGCGCTGACGGGTCCAGCAGCACGGACAAGGGGAGGGCGAACACCTCCTCCACCTCGGCCGCGGATGGCACGGGGACGAATCCGGGGGCGAGCAGGCCGATCACGGGGGTGATGCGGAAGCCCGTGCCGGTGGCGTAGTCGGGCAAGCAGCCGGTGACCTCCACCAGGTCGGCGGGGAGCCCGACTTCCTCGCGCGCTTCACGCAGGGCGGCGGTCAATGCGTCCTCGCCGGGATCGAGCCGTCCGCCAGGAAAGGCGACCTGCCCGGCATGGGAGGACAAGGTGGCCGTCCGCTTGGTGAGCAGGATGCCTGGTTCCGCCCCGTGGATGATCGGCACCAGCACGGCGGACGGAATCAGCACGCGTTTCGGCAGGTCCGCCACGTCGTCGCTGGTCGCAGGAGCAGCCAGCGCGTCGGACGGGAGATCGGGCACGGTGCCGTCCCGCCCCGCAAGGCGGGCGCGCAGCTCGGCTGCTTCCAACCCGCCTATTCCTCGCCGGAGGGCAGGTCGCCCAGGGAGAAGAACTGCCCGCAGCTCCAAACGCCCAGCACCCGGCGGCCGCGGACGATGCCGGGCACGGCCAGCGCCACCAGCTCGTAATACACGGCGCGGCCGATCCGTGCCTCGAGCGGCGCGGCGCCCGACCCGGCGCGCACGCGCAGGTAAGGGGTGGGCTCGCACGTCAGGACATCGTGGGCGACGCGGATCGGGTGTTCCGGTCCGGCGGTGATGATCTGGTCCACATTGGTGCGGAAGGTGAGCGCCTGATCCCGCGCGTCCCCGGTCCAGCCCAGCTCAACGGCGATCCAGGGCGAGTCTTCGACCTCGATCTTCCCGCGTTCGGCCGGCGTTTCCAGCCAGAACGAGCCATCGGCTTCCCGCTTCAGGATGCTGGAAAACAGGCAAACCATCTCCTTGCGGCCGATCGGGCTGCCACGGTACAGCCAAGTGCCGTCGCGCTTGACGAGAAAAGGCAGGTCCCCGCATTCGCGCGGCCGGCGAGGCGTGGTTCCTGGCGCCATGTTCGGCGGCGCAGCGTGGCCGCCGCGTGGCGGGCGAGGCTCCTGCGGGCAAGGCTCCGGGGAGCGAGGCCACTGCCTCTCCGTGTCAGGCATGGCATCGATCACAACGCGTTCCAAACCCCCGCCGATGCTTCCGTTCCGCCTGGATATAGGTAGCATCCCCCTGACGATGGAAGACCCGCCAGCCATATCGGCGTGGGCACAGGGGATTTGCGCATGTCGGTGACGGTCGGCGACACACCCAGAAGCGGCGCGGCGGACGGCATGCCTGGAGACAGCCTGGTGGCGGATGTCGAGGCGCTCGGCGCGCGGGCCGCGGCGGCCCGCGCGGAAGTGGGACGGATCATCTTCGGCCAGGACGAGGTGGTGGAGCAGGTGCTGATCTGCCTGCTGTCCGGAGGCCACGTGCTGCTGGTGGGCGTGCCGGGCCTGGGCAAGACGCTGCTGGTGGAAACGCTGGGCACCGTGCTGGGCCTGGCCCCCAAGCGGGTGCAGTTCACGCCGGACCTGATGCCGGCCGACATCACCGGGTCCGAGGTGCTGGACGAGGAGGCGGGCGGCCGGCGGTCGTTCCGCTTCGTGCCCGGCCCGGTGTTCTGCCAATTGCTGATGGCCGACGAGATCAACCGCGCCAGCCCGCGCACCCAGTCCGCGCTGCTGCAAGCGATGGCGGAAGGCAAGGTGGCGGTGGCGGGGCACGACCACCCGCTGCCGCGCCCGTTCCACGTGCTGGCGACGCAGAACCCGATCGAGCAGGAAGGCACCTATCCGCTGCCGGAAGCGCAGCTCGACCGCTTCCTGCTGCAAGTGGACGTGCCCTACCCGGCGCTGGCGGACGAGCGCACCATGCTGCTGGCCACCACGGGCGCGTCCGCCGCCCGCCCCCGCCCGGTGCTGGGCGGGGAGGAGCTGTTGGCGGCGCAGGCGCTGATCCGCCGGGTGCCGGTGGGCGAAAGCGTCGTGGACGCCATCCTGACCCTGGTGCGCGGCGCCCGGCCGGACACGGCGGGGGACGACACGGTGCGCCAGCACGTCGCGTGGGGTCCCGGGCCGCGCGCCGCGCAGGCGCTGATGCTGGCCACCCGGGCGCGGGCGCTGCTGGACGGTCGCTTGTCGCCCTCCCTGGACGACGTGGCGGCGCTGGCGCATCCGGTGCTGCGCCACCGCATGGCGCTCAACTTCTCGGCCCGGGCGGAAGGGGTCGAGCTGCGCGACGTGATCGCCGGCCTGGTCCGTAGGCTTTGAGGGCCGCCGCGCCGGCCCCTTCCGCCCGAACCGGCCAGGCCGTCCTCCGCGCCGAAGCGCTGGGGAGCAAGCTGCCTCCGCTGCTGGTGGCGGCGGAGCGGGTGGCGGCCACGGTGGCGCAGGGCGTGCACGGGCGGCGGCGCGTGGGCCAGGGCGACAGCTTCTGGCAGTTCCGCCCATACCGCGACGGGGACTCGCCGAACCGCATCGATTGGCGGCAATCGGCCAAGTCCCCGCGGACCTTCGTGCGGGAAACGGAGTGGGAAGCGGCGCAAACCGTGCACCTGTGGCGGGACGGCTCCCCTTCCATGCGCTGGCGCTCCGGGGCCGCGGTCCCGGAGAAGGTGGAGCGGGCGGAGCTGCTGCTGCTCGCCACCGCGTTCCTGCTGGGGCGGGGCGGCGAGCGGGTGCGGCTGCTCGGCCAGCACACCGGCGGATCGCTCGCCGCCATGGCTGCGGCACTGGCCGGCATGGCCGAGGGCGCGCCGCCGGACGTGAAGCTGCCCCCGCACGGCCGGGTGGTGCTGATCGGCGACTTCCTGCAACCGCTGGAGGAGACGCAGCGGGTGATCGCCCGGCTGGCTGCCCTGCCGGTGCGCGGCCACATGTTGCAGGTGCTGGACCCGGCGGAAGCGCTGCTGCCGTACAGCGGCCGGGTGCGGTTCCGCGGCGTGGAAGCGGACGGGGACACCCTGGTGCCGCAGGTGGAAGGCATACGGGACGCCTACGCCGCGGCGCTCGCGGCGCAGCAGGCCGGGCTGGGCGCGCTGTGCCGGGCCGCGGGCTGGGGCTTCGGGGTGCACCGGACGGACGCGCCGCCGGGCTCCGCGCTGCTCGGGCTGTACACGGCGCTGAGCGGCGTGGCGTGATCTTCGCCGCACCCTGGGTGCTGGTCGGCCTGGTGGCGCTGCCCGCGCTGTGGTGGCTGCTGCGGGTGACGCCGCCGGCGCCGCGGGTGCAGGACTTTCCGGCGATCCGGCTGCTGGCCGGCCTGCGCGCGCGGGAGGAAACGGCGGCGCGCACCCCGTTGTGGCTGCTCCTCCTCCGCACGGTGGCCGCGGCGCTGCTGATCGTGGGCCTGGCCGCGCCGGTGCTGGATGCGGCGGGGGCGCTGCCCGGCGCCGGGCCGCTGATCCTGGTGATCGACGACGGGTGGGCGGCGGCGCCCGACTGGCCGGTCCGCATCGCCGACGCGAACGCTGCGCTGGACCGGGCCGAGCGGGCGGGCCGTCCCGCGGCGCTGCTGACGACGGCGCGCTCCGGGCAGGACGCCGCCCCCGCCCTGTCCGCCGCCATGCCGGCCGCGGACCTGCGGGGCAGGCTGGCGGCGCTGCATCCCCTGCCCTGGCCGCCCGACCGCGCCGCGGCGGCGCAGGCGCTGGCCGGGGCGTCCGGCACGGTGGTCTACATCAGCGACGGGCTTGCCGCCGCGGGGCAGGACGCATTCGCCGCCGCGCTGTCCGCAGCCGGGCCGGTCACGGAGGTGACGCCGGCGGCTCCCCGCGTCGGCGTCATGCTGCCGCCGCGCTCGGAGGCGGACCGGCTGGTGGCGCGCGTCGCCACCCTGCCCCAGCCCGCGGCGTCCGACCTGGCCGTGCTGGCGCAGAGCGGGGACGGCCGCACCCTGGCCCGCGCCACGGCCCATGTCGGAGCGGGTGCCACGGAAGCCGAGCTGCCGATCGCGCTGCCGCCCGAGCTGCGCAACCGGCTGACCCGGCTGGAACTGGAAGGCCCGGCTTCCGCCGGCGCCACCCTGCTGCTGGACGAGGGGCTGCGCCGGCGGCCGGTGGGGCTGGTGACGGCCGAGGCGGGCGCGGACACCCCGCTGGTGGGCTCGCTTTATTACCTGGAGCGGGCGCTGGCCCCGTTCACCGAGTTGCGCCGCGGCGACCTGCACACGCTGCTGCAACGGGAGATCGCGGTGATCGTGCTGGCCGACCGGCCCGTCACCGCGGCGGAAGCGCCGGAGTTGCGCGCCTGGGTGGAAGGCGGCGGCCTGCTGCTGCGCTTCGCCGGGCCGCGCGGGGCGGAAAGCGACGACGATGCGGCCCAGCCGGCCGCCGACCCGCTGATGCCGGAGCGCCTGCTGGCGGAGGACCGGCAACTGGGGGGCGCCCTGTCCTGGAGCCAGCCCGCCAAGCTCGCGCCGTTCCCCGCCGCCTCGCCGTTCGCCGGGCTGGCCGTGCCGGAGGAGGTGACGGTCAGCCGGCAGGTGCTGGCGGAACCGTCGGCGCAACTGGCGGACCATACCTGGGCACGGCTGGCGGACGGCACGCCGCTGGTGACCGAAGCGTCCCGGGGCGCCGGGCGGGTGGTGCTGTTCCACATCACCGCCAACGCGGACTGGTCCAGCCTGCCGCTGTCCGGGTTGTTCCCCGACATGCTGCGGCGGCTGGTGGCGCTGTCCGCCGGAGTCACCGCGGCGCCCGATGCGGCGTCGCTGAGCCCGGCGGAAACGCTGGACGGGTTCGGGGTGCTGGGCCCGCCGCCGCCGGCCGCCGCCGGGCTGCCGGGCACCGCGTTCGCGGCCACCCCGGTCTCGCCCCGCCATCCGCCTGGCCTGTACGGGCCGGATGCCGGGCGGCGGGCGCTGAACCTGTCCAACGCCATGGGTGAGCTTGCCGCCGCCGCCGCCGTTCCCGGGGCGGCGCGGCAGGGCCTGCGCGGGACGGCGGGCGAGCGGGCAGTCGGGCCGTGGCTGGTGGCGGCCGGGCTGGTGCTGCTGGCGATCGACCTGCTGCTGGCGCTGCGGCTGCGCGGGCTGCTGCGGCCGGCGCTGGCTGCCTTGGTGCTGCCTTGGCTGCTGCTGGCCGGGCCGGCGCGGGCGCAACTGCCGTCCCCGCCGTGGCGTGCGGCGCTGGACACGCGGCTGGCCTACGTGGTGTCCGGCGACCCGGCGGTGGACGGCGTCTCGCAGGCGGGGCTCGCCGGGCTGTCGGCCTACGTGAACGCCCGCACCGCCGCCCACCTGGCCGATCCTTCGGGGGTGCAGCCGGGGACGGACGACCTCAGCTTCTACCCGCTGCTCTACTGGCCGGTCGCCGTGGGGGTGCAGCCGTCTGGCGCCGCGATCACCGCGATGAACGCCTACATGCGGGACGGCGGCATCATCGTGATCGACAGCCGCGGGGACCCGGGGGCGGTGCGGGCCGCGGCATCCGGCCTGTCCGTGCCGCCGCTGACCCCGCTGACCACGGAGCACGTGCTGTCACGGGCGTTCTACCTGCTCAGCCAGTATCCCGGCCGCTTGGACGGGGACACCGTCTGGGTGCAGCGGCAGGGCGACCGAAGCAACGACGACGTGAGCCCGGTGGTGATCGGCTCGCACGACTGGGCGTCCGCCTGGGCGGTGGACGGCGGCGGGCGCAACACGGTGGCGGTGGATGGCGGGCCGCGGCAGCGCACCCTGGCCTACCGTTTCGGAGTGAACCTGGTGATGTACGCGCTGACGGGGAACTACAAAGGCGACCAGGTGCACGTCCCGCACATCCTCGAGCGGCTGGGCCAGTAGCGGTGCAGGCGATCACCTCCTTGCGGTTCGACCCGACGCTGCCGCCGTGGCTGCTCGGCATCCTGGCGGCGGTGTGCGTGGGGGCGCTGGTCCCGGCGGCGTTGCGCCGGGCGCGCGGCGGCGTGCTGCGGCTGCTGTGCTTCGCCGTGGCGCTGCTGTGGCTCGCCGGGCCGCGGCTGGTGCGGGAAACGCAGGACGCGCTGAGCGACATCGCGCTGATGGTGGTGGACCGCACCGGGTCCATGTCCGTCGGCGACCGGGCCGCGTTGGCGGACGCGGCGGCGGCCAGGCTGCAAGCGGAGGCGGCCGGGCTGCCCGGGCTGGAGCTGCGCACCGTCACCGTGCCGGAAGCGGGCCACGACGGCACGCGGCTGTTCACCGCGCTGAACCGGGCGCTGGCGGATATCCCCCGTTCCCGCCTGGCCGGCGTGGTGATGCTGACGGACGGGGTGGTGCACGACGTCCCCGCCGCCCCGCCGCCCGCGCCGCTGCACGTGCTGATCCCGGCCGCCGGGGAGGAGACCGACCGGCGCATCCGCATCGTCGAAGCGCCGTCCTACGGCATCGTCGGCAAGTCGGTGGTGCTGCGGGTGGCGGTGGACGACCTCGGCGTGGACCACCGGGGCCAGACGGCGCCGCTCACCGTGCGCCGGGACGGGGAGCCGCCGCGCACCGTGCTCGTGCCGGTCGGGGCCGTGCAGCCGATCGAGATCCCGATCACCCGCGCCGGCCCGTCCGTGGTGGAGCTGACTGCCGCCCCCATGGCGGGCGAGGTGAGCGACGTGAACAACCACGCCGTGATCTCGGTCAACGGCGTGCGCGACCGGCTGCGCGTGCTGCTGGTCAGCGGCGAGCCGCACGCCGGCGAGCGCACGTGGCGAAGGCTGCTGAAGGCCGACCCGGCGGTGGACCTGGTGCACTTCACCATCCTGCGCCCGCCCGAGAAGGACGACATGACGCCGCTGAACGAGCTGGCGCTGATCGCCTTTCCGGTGCGCGAGCTGTTCCAGGTCAAGATCAACGAGTTCGACCTCATCATCCTGGACCGGTTCTCCAACCGCGGCATCCTGCCCGCGCCCTACCTGCGCAACATCGCCGACTACGTCCGCAACGGCGGCGCGCTGCTGCTGTCGGTGGGGCCGGAGTTCAGCGGCCCGGCGTCGCTCGCATACAGCCCGCTCGCCCCCGTGCTGCCCGCCGAGCCGCAGAGCGGCAGCGCCGGCACGGTGGACGGGCCGTTCCGCCCGCTGGTCACGCCGCTTGGCGAGCGGCACCCGGTCACGGCCGGGCTGCCCGGCGACCGCGCGGGGGCCGCGCCGAGCTGGGGAGATTGGTACCGGCGGCTGCAACCCGCATCCTCCCACGGCCAGGTGGTGATGAGCGGGCCGGACGCCCAGCCGCTGCTGGTGCTGGACCGGGTGGGCCAAGGCCGCACGGCCCTGCTGCTGTCCGACCAGATCTGGCTGTGGTCGCGGGACCATGAAGGCGGCGGCCCGCAAGCGGAGCTGCTGCGCCGCGCCGCGCATTGGCTGATGAAGGAGCCGGCGCTGGAGGAGGAGGCGCTGACTGCCTCGGTGGACGGCGGCGCGCTCACCGCCGAGCGGCGCACCACGGCGGATGCGTCCCCGCCTGCCGTGACGGTGACCTCGCCGTCCGGGCAGACGGCCAGCCTGCCGCTGCGCGCCGCCGGGCCGGGCCGGGCCACCGGGTCGCTTCCAGCACCCGATCCAGGCGTTTGGCAGGTGACGGACGGCACCCGCACCGCCTTCGCCGCCGCCGGGACCGCCAACCCGCTGGAAGTGGCGGATCTGCGGGCGACGGCGGATTACCTGGGACCGATCGCCGCTGCCGCTGCCGGCGGCGTGCACTGGCTCGACCCGGCCGGCGCCCCGGAGCTGCGGCCGGTGGAACCGGGGCGGGCGGCGGCGGGGAACGGGTGGATCGGCATGCGGCGCAACCACGACCACACCGTGACCGGCGTCGATGCGATCCCGCTGCTGCCGGCCTGGGCCGCCTTGCCGCTGCTGCTCGGCCTGGCGCTGGCGGCGTGGCGGCGCGAAGGCGTCGGCTGAGCTTGGAAGGCGGGTGGGGCGGGGCTACAAGGGCGCCATGCGTACCGTTCCCTGCCTCATCCTCCTGCTGGCGGCCGTTCCGGCCTTCGCCCCCGCGGCCATCGCGCAGTCCAGCTTCGGCGGACCTGGCGGCGCAGGGCTTGGAAGCGGGGCGCCGAAGGCCCCACGCCCGACGCGCGACACCACGCCGCCGCCCGTCGCGGTGCCGGGCGCCCGTGCCCGGCCGGACAGCGTGGCGCCGGCAGCGCCCGGTGCGGCCGACCTGCCGCCGACGGAGGCGCTGTTCGACTCCATCAACCGCGGCGACATCCTGACGGCGCGCGACGCGATCACCCGGGGGGCGGACCTGGACGGCACCAACCTGCTGGGGCTGACGCCGCTAGAACTCTCGGTGGACCTGGGCCGCAACGACATCTCGTTCCTGCTGCTGTCCCTGCGCGGCGGCGGCGACAGCAGCGGCGGCAGCGCGCACGGCCCCGGCCCGGCGGTGAACCCCGATGCCGCGCCGGCCACGGCGGCGCAGCGCCGCCAAACGGCGGCAGCGGCCCGTGCCGAGGCCCGGGCGCAGCAGGCCGCGGCGCAGGCCGAGCGGGCGAAGGCGCGAGTGCAGACTCCCGCGCTGTTCGCCGGCAACGGCGGCGCGGCCGTGCCGTCCGCCGGGTTCCTGGGGTTCGACCCGCACCGCTGAGGCTTGGGAGCGTGGGCGGGAGGGACGTGACGGCCTGTCACCCTCCCCGGCAGCCTTGGCCGGGCGCCGTCAGCACGGCGCGCAGCCCGGGCGCGTTGTCCTCGTAGGCGATCCGGCCGCCGAACTGGGCCACCAGCCCGTCGATCATGCGGGAGCCGAAGCCGCGCTGCCCGGACCCCGCCCTGCCCACGCCGTGGTCGGCCACCACGAGCTTCAACCAACCCCGCGTCTCGGAAAGCTGTACGGCGACCGGGCCGGGGGCGCCGGCGTAGGCGTACTTGTTGACGTTGATGAACAGCTCGGTCAGCACCAGGCCCAGCGTCACGGCCCGGTCGGTGGGGATCAGCACGGGGGACAGGTCCAGCGAGAGCTGCGCGGCCCATTCCCCGCCCATGGCGGCGACCGTGTCGGCGCAAAGCTCCTCGACGTAGCGCGCCGCTTCCACTTGGCGCACTTCCTCGCCGGCGTACAGCCTGCGGTGCACGAGGGCCACGGCGGCCAGCCGCCGCCGCGCCTCCTCCAGCGCGGCGCGAAGCTCCGGGTTGTTGAAGGACCGGGCTTGCATCTGCAAGAAGCTGGACACCAGTTGCAGGCTGTTCTGCACGCGGTGGTTGACCTCGCCGATCAGGAAGTCCTTCTGCTCGATGAGCTGGTTCTTGTCTTGCAGCGTCTGCGTCAACTGGCGGTTCAGCTCCTTCATCCGCCGGTTCTGCCGCATGTCGAGCAGCGTTCCGCGCAGGCGGCGGGCTGCCTCCGCCTCCGCTGCCGTCCAGCGGCGGGAGCGTCCGCGCACCGTTTCCCGCCATGCCTCGAACGAGGCGCGGGGCGTCAAGGTCGCGTCCGGGCCGGCGCCGACCGCCTTGTGCGGGTTGCCCGCCCATTCGCGCACCTCCACCTTCTCGGCGCGGAACCAGAGCAGCATCCAGGGTTCGTTGGCGGACAGGGTGAGGGCGAGCACGCCGCTGCCCACCTTCTGGAAGGCGTCGCCGGGCGGGTATGCGGCGGCGAGGTGGGCGGTGGCGAACACCGCGTCGGCAAGGG